>JAHHSI010000001.1 GCA_020025275.1 Oscillospiraceae bacterium
TCCCTTGGGGGCGGCCGGAGCGCTGCTGCGCTCGCCGGCACCGTTGCTGCTGCGGCGGGAGCCGCGGCGGCGGCCGGAGCGGGATTTTTCACCGCTCTCCTGTGCCGGCGAGGGGGCGGCGTCGGATACTCCGTAGAGGGAGAAGAAGTCGGGGATGTCCGGCTCGGATGTGCGCTCCTCCACATAGCGCTCAGGGCGCTGCTCGGGGATCTCGATGCCGTCGCGGGAACCCTTGCCGTTGCGCAGCACGCACACCTCGCAGTTGTGGTAGCAGCGGGGGGCTTCAGGGTGATCGTCCAGACGGACGTTGACGTTTTCCTTGAGGACGTTGAGACCGCTGACGTTGCCGGGGCCGTCGGGGGTCATGACGAAGGAGTCGTTTTTCGGCATCCGCTTGATGGCGTCCTCATAGGCGTCCTGCTCGTATTTGAGGCAGCACATCAGACGGCCGCAGGTGCCGGAGATCTTGGTGGGGTTCAGGCTCAGGTTCTGGGTCTTGGCCATCTTGATGGATACGGGCATGAAGTCGTCCATAAACTGGCTGCAGCAGAAGGGGCGTCCGCAGATGCCCAGACCGCCCAGCATCTTGGCCTCGTCACGTACGCCGATCTGGCGCAGCTCGATGCGGGAGCGGAACACGGAGGCCAGATCCTTGACCAGCTCACGGAAATCCACACGTCCGTCGGCGGTGAAGAAAAAGAGGATCTTGCTGCTGTCAAAGCTGCACTCCACGCGTACCAGTTTCATCTCCAGACCGTGGTCGGCGATTTTCTTCTGGCAGATGGCAAAAGCATCTTCTTCGCGCTTTTGGTTATACTGAGCAGTACGGCGGTCGTTGTCGGTGGCCACACGGACCAGTGGGCGCAGCGGCTGGATGACCTGCGTGTCTTCCACGGCGTGGTTGCCGTAGACGCACGTGGCAAACTCCAGCCCTTGGCTGGTCTCCACGATCACATCGTCGCCGGTGCGTACCAGAGTGTTCTGCGGGTCAAAATAATAGGTTTTCGATCCGCTGCGAAAGCGGACAGAGATCACATCAATCATACGGTTTTCTCCCATTCTGCGGCGATGGCGCCCAAGATGTGGCCCACGCCGACGTTATAGTTGCATTCAGCGGTATAGTGTTCCAAAAAGTCGGTCAGACGCTGCAGCTGCCGGGACGAGAGGGACCGGGCCAGAAGGGCGGCCCCCTCCCCCAGTGTGTCCTGTACCGCAGGCTTTCCCCGCTGCACCAGCAGTGCTTCGGCGCTGCAGCGCCAAGTGTCCTGCAGGAGCTGGCGGAGTGATTCGCGCTTCATCTTCCGGTTTTCCATGGCCACCAGCGCCTCGATCACGGGCAGGAGACGGCCGGTGGCAAAGAGGCGGCATAAGGTGAGATCCGGCTCGGCCTCCTCCCCCTGCCGTGGCAGCTTCACCTCCACGCATCGTGAGCGGATGGTGGGCAGCAGGCGGTCGGCCAGCTCCGTGCAAAAGAGGAAGGCGGCATAGGGCGGCCCCTCCTCCACGATTTTCAGGAGGACATTTTGATCCCGCTCGTTGAGCTGGGTGCAGTCGGGGAAAATAATGACCTTCCGCTCACCGTCGTTAGGGCGGATGTAGATTTCCCGGCGCAGGGCGCGGATGGCTTCCACCTGCAGCTCCTTGTGCTCGGTGTCCCGGATCCACAGGACGTCGGGGTGGATGTCCTCCCGGACCTTGCGGCACTGCTGGCACACGCCGCAGGGACGGCCTTCCGGGCTGGAGCACTCCATGGCGGCGGCCACAAAGTGGGCGGCGGCCGTTCGGTCGCCGGGGCCGGAGAGGATCAGAGCGTGGGGCAGGGCGCGGTGCTGTGCCAGCGATCGGATGCGCTGGGCCCATGTGCTGTTTTCCGCCGTGATCGGCACGCTGCCACTCCCCTTCTATTCTGGCTTTTTCCATCGGGTATATGACCCCAATTTACATTTCTATAGAAGTATATCACAAAATACGGAGAGCCTGCAAGGGCGATAAATCATTTTTTGTGCACATTGTCCACGGTATGTGAGAGATATTGGCTTTCAATGATGATCGATGTTAAATAATGTTGTTTTTTTGTAAAAAGACCTTGCTTTTATAGAAATTTGTGCTTATAATAAACTGGCTTAAAAAAGTATACAATTTCAAATCATAACGGAGGGAAAAACATGAGCAAGAAGTATTGCTATCTCTTTACCGAGGGCAACGCAACCATGCGTGAGCTGCTGGGCGGTAAGGGTGCGAACCTGGCCGAGATGACCAATATTGGTCTGCCTGTTCCCCAGGGCTTCACCATTACCACCGAGGCCTGCACACAGTACTATGAGGACGGCCGTCAGATCAACGATGACATCATGGCTGAAATCATGGAGAACATCGAGAAGATGGAGAACATCACCGGCAAGAAGTTCGGTGATAAGGAGAATCCCCTGCTGGTGTCCGTTCGTTCCGGCGCCCGCGCCTCCATGCCTGGCATGATGGATACCATCCTGAATCTGGGTCTGAACGAGGAAGTGGTAGAGGTCATCTCCAAGAAGTCCGGCAATCCCCGCTGGGCGTGGGACTGCTATCGCCGCTTTATCCAGATGTATTCCGACGTTGTGATGGAAGTGGGCAAGAAGTACTTCGAGCAGCTTATTGACGAGATGAAGAAGGACCGCGGTGTCAGCCAGGATGTGGAACTGACGGCCGAGGATCTGAAGGAACTGGCCACGCAGTTCAAGGCCGAGTACAAGTCCAAGATCGGCGAGGAGTTCCCCACCGATCCCAAAGAGCAGCTGATCGGTGCGGTGAAGGCCGTGTTCCGCAGCTGGGATAACCCCCGCGCCAACGTGTACCGCCGCGACAACGACATCCCCTATTCCTGGGGTACGGCCGTCAACGTTCAGTCCATGGCCTTTGGCAACATGGGTGACGATTGCGGTACCGGCGTTGCCTTTACCCGTAACCCCGCCACCGGCGAGAAGAAGCTGATGGGTGAGTTCCTGACCAATGCACAGGGTGAGGACGTGGTGGCCGGTGTTCGTACGCCGATGCCCATTGCCCAGATGGCCGAGAAGTTCCCCGAGGCATTCGAGCAGTTCCAGAAGGTCTGCCAGCTGCTGGAGGATCACTACCGTGATATGCAGGACATGGAGTTCACCGTGGAGAACGGCAAGCTCTATATGCTGCAGACCCGCAACGGCAAGCGTACCGCTGCCGCCGCTCTGAAGATCGCCTGCGATCTGGTGGATGAGGGCATGATCAGCGAGCAGCAGGCCGTGGCCATGATCGATCCCCGCAATCTGGATACCCTGCTGCATCCCCAGTTCGACGCTGCCGCACTGAAGGCGACCGAGCCTGTGGGCAAGGCACTGCCCGCCTCCCCCGGCGCTGCCTGCGGCAAGATCGTCTTTACCGCCGAGGACGCTAAGGAGTGGGCCGAGCGTGGTGAGAAGGTGGTTCTGGTCCGTCTGGAGACCTCTCCCGAGGACATCGAGGGCATGAAGGCCGCACAGGGTATCCTGACCGTTCGCGGCGGCATGACCTCCCACGCTGCCGTTGTGGCCCGTGGCATGGGTACCTGCTGCGTTTCCGGCTGCTCCGCCATCGCTATGGACGAGGATAACAAGCAGTTTACGCTGGCCGGCAAGACCTATCACGAGGGTGACTGGCTGAGCCTGGACGGCTCTACCGGCAACATCTACGACGGCGCTATCGCCACCGTGGACGCTTCCGTGACCGGCGACTTCGGCCGCATCATGGCTTGGGCCGACAAGTATCGCCGGCTGCAGGTGCGTACCAATGCCGACACCCCCGCTGATGCCAAGCGTGCCCGTGAGCTGGGTGCCCAGGGCATCGGTCTGTGCCGTACCGAGCATATGTTCTTCGAGAGTGATCGCATTGCCGCCATCCGCGAGATGATCTGCTCGGATACCGTGGAGGAGCGCGAGGCTGCTCTGGCCAAGCTCCTGCCCATGCAGCAGGGTGACTTCGAGGGCATCTACGAGGCCATGGAAGGCTGCCCCGTTACCATCCGTTTCCTGGATCCCCCTCTGCACGAGTTCGTTCCCACGGAGGAGGCCGACATCGAGGCTCTGGCCAAGGCACAGGGCAAGACCGTGGCGGAGATCAAGAACATCATCGCTTCCCTGCATGAGTTCAACCCCATGATGGGTCACCGTGGCTGCCGTCTGGCCGTCACCTATCCCGAGATCGCTGCCATGCAGACCCGCGCCGTGATCCGCGCTGCCATCAACGTCCAGAAGGCACATCCCGATTGGACGCTGGTGCCCGAGATCATGATCCCCCTGGTGGGCGAGGTCAAGGAGCTGAAGTACGTCAAGAGCATCGTGGTGGCTACTGCCGATGAGGAGCTGGCCGCCGCCGGTATGGAGATGAAGTATCTGGTGGGTACCATGATCGAGATCCCCCGTGCCGCTCTGACGGCCGATGAGATCGCCAAGGAGGCAGAGTTCTTCTCCTTCGGTACCAACGACCTGACCCAGATGACCTTCGGCTTCTCCCGTGATGACGCCGGTAAGTTCCTGGATGCGTACTATGACAAGAAGATCTACGAGAACGATCCCTTTGCCCGTCTGGATCAGACCGGCGTGGGCCGTCTGGTAGAGATGGCTGCCAAGATGGGCCGTGAGACCCGTCCCGAGCTGCACCTGGGCATCTGCGGTGAGCACGGCGGTGACCCCACGTCCGTGGAGTTCTGCCACAAGGTCGGTCTGGACTACGTGTCCTGCTCCCCCTTCCGCGTGCCGATCGCCCGTCTGGCTGCAGCACAGGCTGCTATCAAGGAGAGCAAGTAAGATCTCCGGCGGCTGGATCGCATAAAAGAATCGAGAACGCCCCGGCTGCTGCGGCAGCCGGGGCGTTTTGCCTGCAAAATGGTGTGGGTGCACAAGATACCGATTGACGGTATTTTCCGGTGATGATAGAATAGAGCCGCAAGACGCCGTGACCGGCCAGAATATCGGCACGGCGGACCACGATGTACACAACAGAGTGCACCGGAAATTGAAGGAAAAGAGGAAACGGTATGCCGTCAACATTTGTATATGTGTTCACACCAAAAGAATTTTTCTACTTCCTGTTTCGCAAGAAGACCTGCCCCAAGTGCGGAGGTCCCCTGCGGAAGGAGAAATATTTTCGGGTGGTTTCCGGGAAAGAGTGCGGCGTAAAGATGCGCAACCTCCATGTCAGCAAAAAATGGGTCAAGAAATATGAGTATCGCTACATCTGTCAGGAGTGTGCCGCCCTTTTCTCTCTGCAGGAGTTGGCCGGAGAGACACCTGCGCAGCCGTGAGAATCGGGCCGCTTTGCCGTGTGTCCGTGTGTAAAAAAAGAGGAGATCCCCCTTTGTGGAAACCTTAGAAAGGTTTCTGTAAAGGGGGATCTTTTTATGTCGGCTTCAAGCCTCGTCGGCCATCATCCGGGGCAGGATCAGCTTGTTGGCGATTACGACGGCCGCCACGGCGGCGGTCAGCTTGCCCGCCATGACCGGCAGGATCAGTGAGGGCTGATAGTTGGCGGTAAAGGCCAGATGGTCGCCCAGCAAAAAGGCGCCGCAAACGGAGAAGGCCAGCGTGCGCACCTTGTCCTTGGGCTCCATGTCCTGAACCAGAGTGAACAGGGCCAGTACATTGGCCGAGCAGGCCAGAATACCGGTGGTGGCCGCCTCAGAGAGGCCGACACTCCGGCCGATGCGCTGCAGCGGCCGGGCCAGATAAGTGCGGATGAGATACACCATGGGAAACGCACCGCACAGCATCATACCGATGGTGCCGGATACCTCCAGCGCCCGATTGACATCGGCGGCATCGGCAATGATGGGGTCAAAGCCCCAGTGGCCGAACCACGTGGAAAAGGCACCGGTGAAGTATTCCACCACGCTCAGAACAACGATGATCCGCAGAGCGGAGTCCAGGACCTTGCCGAAAATGTTGAAGCCCCTGATCATCTGCTGCGGGATCAGGAAGAGCCCCAGTGCCAACAGTGCACAGATGAGGATCAGCGGGACGAGGTTGCGTGCAATCTCCCCAAAGCCCAGCGCCAGCGGATAGAGGGCGGCGGCATGGGTGGAGACGGTCTCCCGGATCACGGGGTGGGAAAAGGCGATGATCACGGAGCTGAGAAGCACGCCCAGAGGGATGCACACAAAGCCGGACATGACGCCCAGTGCCAGATATTTCCGATCCTCGTTTTTCAGGATTTTCAAAGCGATGGGGATGCAGAAAACGATGGTCGGACCGGCCATATAGCCGGTCATCATGGCCATGATCCAACTCTCCCGGGTCTGAGCCAGTGCGTCGGCCAGATGGTAGCCGCCCATGTCCACGGCGATGAAGGTGGTGGCGGCCATGGCCGGATCGGCGCCCAGAGCACGGAAGGCCGGGCCAAAGACATGGGAGACCAGCATGGTCAGATAGGGTGCTGCCGCCATGATGCCGGCGACGGACAGGAAGATGGAGCCGATGGACTGAAAGCCCTGTAAGAATTGCCGGCCCAGTTCACTTTCTTCCCGGAAGATGGAGGCCAGTGCGCCGACCAGGGCGCAGATCATAATGAGATCGATGACGAGATTTCCAAAAAATTCCATAGTATCCTCGATAGGGCCCGTCGGCTTTTGCCGACGGGCCGATGGTTATTTGTTGTTGGTGCGTGATGTCCACCATTGTTCAATGGGGGCGGCGAGAAAATAGAGGGTGAGGCCGCACAGGATGATTACCATGCCCACGCCTTGCTGAAGGCCGATGGTTTCCTGCAAGATGAAATAGGCCAGCAGGCAGGTGCCCACCGGTTCGCCCAGAATACTCATAGAGATGGTGGTGGCCGGCAGCCATTTGAGCAGGAGGTTAAAAAGGAACTGCCCCAGTACGGTGGCGATCAGGGCCAGACCGAAGAAGTATTTCCATGTGGCGGCGGAATAGGCGAACAGGGGGTCCTGCTTCCATAGGGCATACAGGAGCAAAAACACGACGCTGCCGGAATAGCCCAGTACGGAATAGACGGAAGCGGACATGACCTTGCGCATGAATTGACCGATGAAGAAGTAGAGACTGATGAATGCGGCGGCCAGTAGTGCCATAATGTCCCCCACCAGTGCCTGAGCGCCGGCTTGGAAATCGCCGTAGCCGATGACACAGGAGCCGAAAATGGCCACAAAGCAGCCGAAGAGAGCCAGCTTGCTCTGGCGCTCTTTTAAAAAGAGAAAGCCCAGCAGGATGGCAAACAGGGGCTGCAGCGTTACGATCACTGTGGAACTGGCCACTGAGGTGTAGTGCAGGGACTCAAACCACAGAATGTAATGAATCGCCAGTAAGAGACCGGAGGCGAGACAAAGCAGCCGCTGTTTTCGAGAGATCGTCATAAATTCGCTGCGCCGCTGCCGGCTCAGCACAGCCACAGGCAGGAGGATCAGCAGTGTAAAAAACAGCCGATACAAGGCGGTGACTGAGGAGGGCGCCGCCGCCAGCTTGACGAAGATCGCGGAGGTCGACAGAGCAAAAACCGCAAAGAGCAGGGTGACATAAGAAATAAAATGTTTCATGCGTGGTAATGTTCTCTTCCTTTCTGTGGGGGGTGATCTGGGCAGAAAAAATGACTCATCAGACTCCCTCCCTCCCCGGCAGGGGCGCCGGAGGAGACCGGCGGAAGGGAATCATATGAGTCACGGCAGCTGCGGAAAAGGTTAAAAGAGCGTGTGGTTTTGCGTGAAATTAAATCGCAGCGTGTCTGTTTTATAGTAGCATTTGAAATATTCCAGAGGCAGCAGCTCGTCCTCCATCAGACCCATGGTCACCGACTCGAAGAGGATGAGGGGAACGTTGGGCTTCAGCTTCAGATTTTCGGCAATGTCCGGTGGCGGCAGAATGGCCTCCAGAGTGTTGTCGGTCCGCCGGGGATGGGCGTGGTAGGTGGTCTTCAGAATCTCCAGCAGCGGCGCGGCGCAGAAATCCAGACGATCCACCCCCGGAAAGCGGGAAAGCGGCAGGAAGGAGATGGTCTGATTTAGAGGGATGCGGTTGGCATAGTACAGTATGTGCAGCATCAGTACCGGTTCATCGATGCCGATTTTCAGATTGTCAGCAATGATGTAATTGGCGGGAATGACCCGTTGACACAGAATACGGCGGGAAGCGTGCAGCCCCATTTCTTCATAGCTCTGGGAGCAGCGAACCAGTGACTGCAGCGGGCGGCTCTGGTGACGGTCTTTGATGTAGGTGCCGCTGCCGTGGAGCTGAACCAGATAGCCCTGACGGCACAGTTCGGCGACGGCACGCCGGGCGGTGCTGCGGCTGATATTGAATTTGGCGGCGATTTCCCGCTCACTCAAAAATCGTCCGCCTGCGGGCGCATGCTTTTCCGAAACGATCAGTTGAATCAGTTCGGCACATAAATCCTGATATTTCATCAATGATATCTTACATCCTTTCCAGTTTCAAAAGTATGTAGGGGCATCTCATACAAAAGAAATACAGCCGGGGGAATGGAACCGATGCAAAATGTGGTTGCAAATTATTATATAATCCGTTGAAGCAGAAATCAAGAAGTATATGAAAAAATATAAAAATGGTTCTCTTTTTAGGGAACCACTGTGGAATCGGATATAATTTATTGCAAAAATTTTTCGTGGCGCTGGATTTATTTGGTTGCTGATAAGACGTACCACTTTCAAAAAGTGGAGCGAGAAATGAAAACCACTTCTCTTTGTGATAAATTTGACACTCTTTGTTTGGGTATAAGTGCCATTGCGGAGCAGGTAAAAAAATTCGTATAATGAAAAACCAACCGGGAAAGACAGCACAAACGCCCCTGCAAAATGTGGTTTTGTTATGATGGTGGCCGCTGCGAACAGCAGACGTAAGAACCTGCTGACTGCGCCCGGAACAACAGAGACGATGGGATCGGCACAGACCGGTGTGCTGATTCGCTCTGAAAAGAATAAGAAACTGGTTCTTGCCACGGCAGATCCGCCGTGGCGTTCCACCGGTTTATTTGAAGGAGAGGAAGAAATCCATGAAGTTGACAGCCTATGAAAAAGAACTGCTCAATGGCGATCACGGCGAAGCAGTTCAGATGGCAATGAAAGTTCTCTACGACCTGGGTGAATATTACGGCGCCGAGGAATTTGTAGAGATCGTTGCCTGTCACGACGACAGCACTGTCTATTTCGGTGAGGCACAGGTAGCCTTTGCAGAGCATCTGGCCGAAATCGGTGCAAAGTTCGCGGTTCCCACGTCCACCAATGCATGTTTCTTGGATATGGCCCGCTGGGATATTCAGAAGCAGCCCACCCATGTGATGTCTGCGACCCGCCGCATCGAGGCGTCCCACATCAAGCTGGGTGCGATCCCTACGTGGACCTGCGCTCCCTATCAGACGGGCTACTCCCCTGCGTTCGGCGCACAGGTGGCCTTTGCTGAGTCCAACGTTATTTCCTTTATGAATTCCATCGTCGGTGCCCGCACCAACCGCTATGCCGGTCCTCTGGAGCTGCTGTGCGGTATCGCCGGCCGCGTGCCCAACTTCGGACTGCATAAGACGGAGAACCGCTATGCACAGGGCCTGGTGGTCCTCAGCGATGAGATCACCGAGGAGATGTTCGACGATCCCAGTATGTTCAATCTGGTGGCCTATGCCTACGGCAAGATCGTGGGTGACCGGGTCTGGGCACTGCAGGGAATGCCCAAGCGCAACCTGACAATGGACAACCTCAAGCAGTTTGCCGCCACGGCGGCATCCTCCGGCGGCATCGCTCTGTTCCACCTGATCGGCATTACTCCCGAGGCACAGACGCTGGAGCAGGCCTTCGGCGGCAAGGAGCCCCAGGAGGTGGTGACGCTGGGTCTCAAGGAGATCCGCGAGGCTGAGGCAGAGCTGTGCAACTACGGTGAGACGGGCTGCATCGATCTGGTGTCTCTGGGCTGCCCCCATTTCTCCCCTGCCGAGTTCCAGGATCTGGAAAATGCTCTGGCCGGCCGCAGAATCCATCCCGACACCGCTCTGTGGGTGTTTACCAGCCGCGCCAACTACGCACTGGTGGAGGCCAGCGGCCTGCTGGATCGGATCAAGGAGCTGGGCGTGGAGATCTATGTGGACGGCTGCCTGATGGAGTATCCCACGGAGACGTGGGGCACCAAGTCCATTATGACCAACTCCGGCAAGTTTGGTACCTACTGCTTCAACAAAGTGGGCATTCACCCGGTGTTCGGCAATCTGCAGGACTGCGTAGAGACAGCCGTTGCGGGTAAGGTTATCAGAGGAGGCAAATTATGGAACAAGTAACTCTTAAATGTAAGAATGTGATCGCGGCCAGCAAGCGTGTCAAGCTGGTGGGCTCCAACGACTCCTTCAGCTTTGTGGGCGGCGTCAACATTCAGACCGGCGATATCTCCGACTATCGCCATGCAAACTATCAGGAAAACATCACTGATAAGGCGTTTGCCTTCCCCTTCGGCCGCGGCAGCAGCGGCGCCGGTCTGGTTCTGATGGAGATGCTGCGCATCGGTACGGCACCTGCGGCCATCATCAATGTCCATACCGACCCCGTCATTCTGACCGGTCCCCTGATCTGCAAGCACTTCTATCACCAGATTCTTCCTGTCATCAATCTGAGCGAAGAGGATTTCAAGCAGCTGGAAGGCGCCAAGGAAATCGAGATCTTCGAGGATAAGGAAGAGATGATCGTTTATAAGTAATCAGAAGCGTGTGTTTCTGGTGTGTGTTTAGGAGGTAAAACCATGATGCAAAAGATTTCTGACAAGAAAATCAACTTTAAGATTTTCCTGCCCCCCATCCTTCTGCTGTGTGCATTCGTCGTTTCCGGCGCCGTCTGGCCCGACAAGGTGGGCGGCATGATGACCAACCTGCTCTACAGTATGTCCGACCACTTCGGCTGGTATATGAACCTGCTGTCTCTGGCACTGCTGATCTTGGCTGTGTGCATTATCATCAGCCGCTACGGCGATGTCCGCATCGGCGGTCGTGATGCCAAGCCCGAGTTCACCACCTTCCAGTGGATCTCCATGACCATCTGCGGCGGTATCGGTACCGGCCTTCTGTTCTGGGCCATGGGCGAGCCCATCTTCCACTATGCCATTCCCCCGGTTGCTGCCGGTGTGGAGCCCTTCAGCCGCGACAGCGCTGTTTTTGCTGTGTCTCAGGCCATGTGGAACTGGTCGTTCATTCAGTATGCCACCTACACCGTGCCCGCCATCATCTGGGCGCTGCTGGTGTACAACAAAAAGCTGCCCCTGTCCTATGACTCTCTGGTGCAGTACCTGTTCAAGCGTCCCATCCCGTGGCTGGCCAACCTGTTCCGCATCATGACCGTTTTCTGCATCTGCGGCTGCGTGTCCAACTCCATGGGTGCCGGTCTGCTGCAGATCGGCGGCGGCCTGAACGCCGTGTTCGGTCTGCCCCAGAATAACATGATCTGGCTGATCATTGCCGTGATCATCGGCATTACCTTCATTCTCTCCTCTCTGTCCGGTATCGGCAACGGCCTGAAGAAGCTCTCCGCTATCTGCGTGTACTGCTTCTTGGCACTGCTGATCTATACCCTGATCACCGGTGACACCGTGTTCATCGGCAAGATCTCTTCCGAGGCCGTGGGCAACATGGTGGATAACTTCGGCACCAAGACCACGATGATGAACGCCATGGCTCCCGAGGATACTTGGTCTGCCGACTGGATCGTGCAGTACTTCGCCTCCTTCATCGTGTATATGCCCGTGTTCGGTATGTTCTTCTGCCGCATGGCCAAGGGCCGCACCGTCCGCCAGTTCTGTATGCTGAACATTCTGGTTCCCTCCCTGTTCTGCATCGTCTGGATCGGCGTGTTCGGCGGTCAGGCCATGTACCTGCAGACCAGCGGCACCATGGACATCTGGGCTGCCGTGAACGAGTACGGTATGCAGACGGCCATCTTCCAGATCCTGCAGGCGCTGCCTCTGGGCAAGATCCTGTGCGTGGTGTTCCTGGTGACCATCGCCGTTTCCTTCAGCACGCTGGCCGACCCCATGTCCTCTGCGCTGGCTTCCGTCTGCGTGGATGGTCAGGAAGTCGATGCAGAGCCTCCCAAGAAGGCCAAGATCGTCATCGGTCTGGTCATCTGCGCCATGGCCTATACCAGTGTGGCAACCGGCGGCATCAACTCCATCAAGGGCCTGTTCACGCTGGTGGGCCTGCTGATGTCCGTCCCCGGCCTGTTCGCTCTGGTGGCCAGCTTCAAGGCCTGCGGTCAGTGCCTGCGTGAGAAGAATCACGGCTGCGTGGCTCACCCCGGTGACGTGGCGGAGCTGAAGGAGATCAACGACTGATTTCGTCTTTCAGATTCCTTTCTGGAAACCGCATATGTTGGTTAGCAACTCGTCCTTGTGGTTCAATGCATCGAAAAACAGGGACAAAAAGGAAGAGCTGCTGCAAGATTGCAACAGCTCTTCCTGCTCCTCTCTTTCGGTTTCTCTGTCGTATATCATCAATCATATAAAGGAGTACCTATCATGAACAAGAATTTTGTCGGCGTTTATCCCGTGGCCATCACGCCCTTCAAGGAAAATGGCGAGTTCAATTTTGAGGCGGCCAAGAAGCATATCGACTTCCTGATCGACTCCGGTGTCCACGGCCTGTGCATCTGGGGCGCTACCGGCGAGTACCAGAGCATCACGCTGGCCGAGCACAAGGCCTATGTGCAGGAGATCGTTCCCTATATCAATAAGCGCGTGTCCGTGATCGTGGGCTGCACCCGTGAGATGCCCGATGAGGCGTCGGATCTGGCCAACAACGCCTTCGCCTGCGGCGCCGACGCAGTGATGATCCTGCCCACCTACTACTGCCATCCCTGTCAGGAGGAGATCTACGAGTACTATAAGTACATCGCCGATCACGTCAACGGCGGCAAGATCATGGTCTACAACAACCCCGGCAGCGCCGGCGTTGAGATCGAGCGCGAGACCTACGAGCGCCTGATGAAGCTGGATCAGGTCTGCGTGGTGAAGGAGTCCAGCGGCAACATCCGCAAGCTGACCGAGGTCATCAACGACAGTACCGATCACGTCTCCGTGTTCTGCGGCTGGGACAACATGGCCTATGAGTCCTTCGTCTGCGGCGCTGTGGGCTGGATCTCCATGCTGGCCAACCTCGCCCCCAAGCAGTGCGTGAATCTGTTCGAGGCGGTTTACACGGAGAAGGATTACGAGAAGGCCCGCAAGATCTACTGCGAGGTGCTGCCCGCACTGACCGCACTGGAGTCCGTGGCCAAGCCCGTACAGGCCATCAAGTATGTGATGGACAAGAAGGGCCAGATCGGCGGCTGCAGCCGTCGTCCCCGGATCCCTCTGACCCAGGCCGAGAAGGAAGAGGTCGATCAGCTTTTCGATCTGAGCGTCCTGTATTGATCCCAAGGGAACCCCATTTTAATTTTAGCAAAGCGAGGCATTGACAAATGTTTACGATTGATACGTATCTGCCCACCCGCATCGTTTTCGGCTATGGCCGTCTCAACGATCTCAAGGACATGAAGCTGCCCGGCAAGAAGGCCCTCATCTGCGTGACGGCTGACGGCCTGATGAAGACGCTGGGGATCCTCCAGCGTGTGGAGTCCCTGCTGCAGGAGAACGGCACCGAGTATGTGCTCTTCGATCAGGTGCAGCAGAACCCCGTCAAGGGCAACGTGGAGGCCGCTGTGGCGGTCCTGAAGGAGAACGGCTGTGACTTCGTCATCGGTCTGGGCGGCGGCGCCAGCATTGACGTGGCCAAGGCGACGGCTGTCATGGCCGTGACCGAGGGCGATCTGTGGGAGTACGCCTACACCGGCACCGGCGGACGCAAGGAGCTGACCGATGCACTTCCTATCGTCACCATCTCCACCACCTGCGGCACCGGCACCGAGAGCGACCAGTTCTGCGTCATCACCAATGAGGACACGCAGGAGAAGCTGGATTTCATCGCCGACGCCATGTTCCCCACCCTGTCGATCATCGACCCTGAGCTGATGATGACGCTGCCCCGTTCTCTGACCACCTTTCAGGGCTTTGACGCTCTGTTCCACTGCGCCGAGTGCTATGTGGGCAACGGCCATCAGAACCGTCTGTTGGATACCTATGCTGCTGACGGCGTTACCACCATCGGCAAGAACCTGATCCGTGTCATCAACGATCCCACCGATAAGGAAGCCCGTACCAGTCTGGCCTACGCCGCCGATATTCTGGGCGGCTACTCCATGGTGCTGGCACCGGTGACCTCCCACCACATTCTGGCACAGACGCTGGGCGGTATGTATCCCACCTTCCCCCACGGTGCCACGCTGATTGCCGTGGCCGAGGAGTACTACAAGAAGGCCTGCGCGCTGGCTCCGGTGGAGTTTGACGAGCTGGGCGAGATGCTGGGGGAACAGCGCGATCCCGCAAAGCCCGGATACGCCTTTGTCAAGGGGTTGGTCCGTCTGCTGGACGAGGCCAACATCCGCGATCTGAAGATGAGCGACTACGGCGTCAAGCCCGAGGACTTCGAGAAGATCGTCCACATGACCGTCCATCAGGTGGGCGTGGATCTGGACCGCTACAAGCTGTCCGACGCTGATTTCATCGAGATTCTGGAGAAGTCCTATCGCTGATGGGCGAACTTTGATCTGTTTGTCATGATGCAACCCTCTGCATAATTTGGATAAGCCGTGTGCTGCTTGGCTCTGGCCGGGCAGCACGCGGCTTTTTCCGTGTGGAGGTTCCTGTTGTGAGGGCTGCACACGGCGGCCGCAGGAAAGGGCCGCCAAAGGGCGGAGCGGCTGCAAAGGCGAAGGACCCTCCGGCGTTGGCCGGAGGGTCCTTCTGGTAAAAAGGAGATGAATGGGTAAAGGAGAGGTGCTTACCGGGACAGGCGGTGGAGGACCCACTGCCGGACGTCCTTGTAGACCACATCGTAGTTGCGCTCGTTGAACAGTTCGTGCCGCGCATCGGGATAGAGCTGGAGAGAGAGGTCCTTCACTCCGGCCTTCCGGAGGCGGTGAAAGACCTGCCGGACGCCTTTTCCGTAGTTACCCACGGGGTCCTTGTCTCCTGCGATGAGCAGCACCGGCAGATCCTTGGGCACGGCGCGGAACCACGCTCGGCGGTTGGCCAGCATACTCAGGCGGGAGAGATCCCGATAGCCGCAGACGGTAAAGGAGAAGCTGCACAGGGGGTCTTGCAAATAGCGGTCCACCACGGCCTCGTCACGGGTCAGCCAGTCCTTGTCGGTGCGCTGTGGATGGCATTTCTTGTTGAAAGAGCCAAAGAGCATCCGGTCCAGTGTGGGACTGCGGTGGCGGCCGCCACGGAACCATGCGGTTGCGGAGCACACAAGAACACCCAGCGGGGCCAGCGGATTGGCACCGCCGGTGCCGCAGATAATGGCGCCATCCAGTTCACGGCCATAGCGTGCCAGATAGAGCCGGGCAATGAAGGAGCCCATGCTGTGACCAAACAGGAAGTACGGCAGCTGCGGGTATTCCTTTCGCACAAGGGCGGTCATCTGATGGAGGTCGGCCACCAGATAGCGCCAACCGTTTTTCTCACCGAAATAGCCGTAGTTTTCCGGCCGGGAGGAACTGCCGTGACCAATGTGGTCGTTGCCGCAGACCACAAAGCCCTCGGCCACCATGTCCGTAATGAAGCGGTGGTAGCGCTGAAAGTATTCACACATTCCGTGGGAGATCTGGACAATGCCCCGTGGGGTGCCCTCCGGAATATAGATCCAGCCGGTGACCTGATTGATGCCGTCGGCACTGGGAAAGGTGATTCGTTTTTCATGCTGCATGGGTGATGCGTCCTCCTCGATTTGTTTCGTCGTATCCTGCCGCAGATCTTCGGCGGCGGTTCGGTGTTCGGGGCGGCGGATGCGCCCGTGGGGAAGGCTCTCCCCTCGTGAAATCAGTGTTCTGTGCTGCTGGGGCGTGGTATATAGAGAGCCGTGCAGATGGTGATGAGATTCAGAACGCCCTCTGCCAGAAGAGAAAAGCCGGCCAGCATCATGACGGCCCGGGTGCTCTCGTAGGGACGAAAGACCATGAGGAATCCGGTGATCCCGGCCACGATGGCGCCGCCCAGAATCAGCCACCACAGGCGGATGCCGAAAATTTTGGCGTCGATAGCGGTCTGGATTTTCAGCAGAGCGTCGGCCAGCACGCAGATGCCGGCGACGATGCAGATCCGATGTGCCACCACTTCGGTGCGGAAGAGAAGGATCACGCCCAGAGCCATCAGCAGCAGCCCCAGTGCCAGATCAAACTGGAAGGCCAGCCGGTACAGATCTTGGGACAGATAGGCGATGATCTTCACGATGCCGAAGAGCAGCAGCAGGATGCCCGCCGTCCGACATAGGAACAGTACGGAGAAGATCGGCCGAGCCAACAGCACGATCCCCAGAACGCAGAAGAGGACGGAGAGGAGCAGATACCCGTATTTTGCCGTTTGCAGCTGTCGGGTGCTTCCCATAGACGTCCCTCCTTTCTTTTATGATGGGGAGGCCGCAGAGGACCTTCTTTTCTTCATTATACCGGGAAACGGTCGGAAAGCATACGGATAAGTAATACCCCCTTGCCTACAATTTGGGCAAGGGGGCGTGGATGTCTAAGAGATGGTTTCCTTTTGTTCGCAGCGGTCGATCATTTCCTCCAGCTCGCCCTGCTTCAAAACGCAGATCCGGCGGGTGAACTCGTGGATGTCATCGTGCATACCGCTCTCCAGCCAGCCGTTGACAAGGCCGAAGCTGACGCACTTGAAATATTCGATGAGCAGCAGCCGGTCCTCCGGAGAGACATGGCGGTTGACCAGAATACCGTCGACGTAGGTGGTGGCGGCGTGGGCGCAGACCCGCCACTGGTACTGCTCGAAGATGTCCCGGTTGACGGAACGGTAGATATGCAGGACTGACTTGCGATGTGCCAGAGAGAACTCGATGATGGCTTCCAGACACTCCTCGGCCGAGCGGACGGTGGGATAGCGGCGGATCAGCTCGTCGGCGTCCTCCTGCACGATGGATTCCAGCAGCTGGGGGATGTCCTGAAAGTGGTAGTAAAAGGTGTTGCGATTCACGCCGCACTCGTTGACAATGTCACGGACGGAGATCTGCTTGAGGGGCTTTTCTTCCAGCAGCTTCAAAAAGGATTCACGGATCACTTTTTTGGTGAAGTTGGCCATGGTTTGTCATCCTTTCCGGAATAGTTCGAATATGATTGTATCTATAGTAGCAAATTCCACCGTCGATTGCAAACAAAGAAAAAAGAGCAGAGGACAAGACGTTGCTCTGCTCATGGGAAAGGAGGCTGCCCTTCTCTCGTATGCCCGCCGGTCCCGGCAGAAACACACACGATCGCAGAGACCGCCGGGAGCCCCGGTGGACACACGAGAGAATAGGAGTGTGGTCAGCGTGGTTCGATGCTCCCGCGCTGCCAAGGGCGGAGCCGGCGGAGGCCGTCGGCTCCGGGGCGAGGCCGTTTGGATGCCGCTGCCCCCGGGAGCTGCTCTCAGTGTAGCCGCAGGCGTGGGAAAAAGATATGGATAACGATGTAGGAAACGTTTGGTATTCAGACAATTGGGGTGGGTTTGCCTAAAAAATACGGTAGATTTTCCCTTGAAATGTTGCTGAAAAGGAAAAATCTTCATTGTCTGGGGAGTTCTGAAAACGGGACAATGTCCGGCTTTCGGGTCAACTTCACGAAAGAACGAGAGAATTGCGGCGGACTGAACAGAAATATGGACGTGATTCTGTGAAAAACGACGAGTTCTTAGATGCTTTGTACAAAAATTAACAAGGTAGATTGTTAAAATTTAAATATATTGACGGTGTACAAGGGCGGTGCTATACTTTTTTTAGAGAGCAGCGCATCTGTTTCAGAGAGCAGGGAGCGGCCTTTGACGTGCCGGCACGGAAAGTGCCGGCCGTGGAAGGATAGGCCCTGCGCTCACCTTGTTCAAGGACACAAATGGGAGGAAACTCCCGTGGACTGTGTTATATTTCAAGAAAAAGGAAAGGAGTTTTTTAAGACAGCGGATTTGTAGGTACACATCACAAAGTCATACGTGAAAGAAGGAGATTATGATTATGGAAAACGCATTGATCATCAACTCAGTCGAGACTTTTGAAGAAGCCCTGCCCGTGATTCGTGCTGCACAAGAAGAGTATGCCACCTTTACGCAGGAGCAGGTAGATGCTATCTGCGAGAAGGCCGCCATGGCCGTCTCCAAGATGCGGATCCCTCTGGCAAAGATGGCCTGTGACGAGACCGGTTACGGTATCGTTGTGGATAAGGTGACCAAGAACCAGTATGCCTCCGAGCATATCTGGAACTATATGCGTCATGCCAAGACCTGTGGCATCATTGAGGAAAACCGCGCCTTCGGGACGAAGCGTGTGGCCTCGCCCAAGGGTGTCATTGCGGCCATTACGCCCACCACCAACCCGACTTCGACCACGATTTATAAGATCCTGCTGGCCCTGAAAACCAGAAACGCCCTGATTCTCTCCCCACACCCCCATGCTGTGAACTGTTCCATTGCCGCGGCAAAGATCATGCGGGATGCCGCCATTGAGGCGGGGATGCCGCCCCATGTCCTGAGCTGGATCTCCGTTCCCAGTCTGGAGATCTCGGATGTGCTGATGAAGAAGGTGGACGTGATCATGGCCACCGGCGGCTCCGGCATGGTGCACGCTGCGTACTCCTCCGGCACCCCGGCCATCGGCGTGGGCCCCGGTAACTGCAACGTGGTCATTGATGAGACGGCCGACCTGCGCATGGCGGTAGAGTCCATCATCCACTCCAAGACCTTTGATAATGGTATGATCTGCGCCACCGAGCAGCACATCACCGTTGTGAGCAGTGTCTACGATCAGGTCAAGGCGCTGCTGCAGGAGGCCCGCTGCTACTTCCTGAACGATGAGGAAGCCGAAAAGGTGGCCAAGGTGTTCTTTAACCCCAAGAACCACGGTGTCAACCCGCCGGCCGTGGGACAGACGGCCGTTCGTCTGGCGGAAATGGCGGGCATCGAGGTGCCCCGTGAGACAAAGGTCATGATCTATGAGACCGACGACACCTCCCACGATAATCCGTGGGCCAACGAGAAGCTGACCACTCTGCTGGGTATGTTCCGTGCCGAAACGCTGGACGAGGCCTATGACATCTGCGCCAAGCTGGTGTACGAGGGCGGCGCAGGCCATTCGGCGGCGCTGTATGTGGACCCCACCGAGGAGGAGAAGATCGACCGCTTCGCCGAGAAGATGAAGGCCGGCCGCATCATCATCAATACGCCTGCCTGCTTCGGCGGTCTGGGCGATCTCTATAACTTTGATATGGCGCCGTCCCTGACACTGGGGCCCGGTGCCGTGGGCCATTCGGCCTATATGGGCAACACCCAGTACCAGCAGCTGCTGGATATTAAGGTGGTGGCCATGCGCAAGGAGAATATGCTGTGGCTGCAGCTGCCCAAGAAGGTCTATCACAAGACCGGCTGCACGCCGGTGGCCCTGCGGGAGATGAAGCACGTCTACGACTTCAAGCGGGCGTTCATCATCACCGATGCCACGCTGTATCAGCTGGGCGCCTGCGATGCCATCATCGACCAGCTCCATGAGATGGGCATTGAGACGGCGGAGTTCTTCGACATTCAGGTGGACCCCCAGATCCAGGACGCCATGAAGGGCCTGCCCAAGATGCACGAGTTCCAGCCCGATGTCATCATCGCCGTAGGCGGCGGCTCCGCCATCGACACGGCCAAGATCATGTGGATCATGTATGAGAACCCGGAAGAGGGCTTCCTGGACATGGCCACCATCTTCCTGGATATCCGCAAGAGAATCCGCTTCTTCCCCCAGATGGGCAAGAAGGCAAAGCTGGTCTGCATCCCCACCACCGCCGGTACCGGTTCCGAGTGCACACCCTTCACCATCATCTCCGATGCCAATACGGGCATGAAGTGGCCGCTGATCGGCTATGAGATGATGCCGGAAATGGCCATCATCGACGCCGATAACATGATGTCCCTGCCGCCCAGAGCCACGCAGGCCTCCGGCTATGACGTGCTGACCCATGCGGTGGAGGCGTATGTCTCCACGTTTGCCACGGAGTATACCGACGGCTTCTGCAAGGAGGCCACCGAGCTGGTGTTCAACTATCTGCCCCGCGCCTATAAGTCCGCCTTCAAGGGCGCAAAGCCCGATCCCGAGGCCCGTGAGAAGATGGCCGACGCTTCGGCACT
Organism: Oscillospiraceae bacterium; assembly: GCA_020025275.1. Taxonomy (GTDB): domain Bacteria; phylum Bacillota; class Clostridia; order Oscillospirales; family Oscillospiraceae; genus Vescimonas. The sequence goes on from JAHHSI010000001.1 coordinate 20,220, forward strand.
GGCCGGCATTGCCTTTGCCAACGCCATGCTGGGGATCAACCACTCCCTGTCCCACAAGCTGGGCGGCTGGTTCCATATCCCCCACGGCACGGCCAACGCACTGCTGTTCCCCTACGTCTGCCGCTTCAATGCCCAGCGTCACCCCTATCACATGGGCACGTTCTCCCAGTATAAGTATCCGCAGGCCTTTGAGCGGTATGTGGAGCTGGGCGAGCTGATCGGCGTCAAGGGTGCCAGCGATGAGGAGACCTTTGAGAACTTCATCAAGGCCTCCGAGGAGCTGAAGAAGGAGATCGATATCCCCGAGACCATCGCCGACTGGCTGTGCATGGCCCATCCGGAGAAGAGCTTTGAGGTGTGGGAAGCCGAGTTCCTGGCCGCTGTGGACCAGATGTCCGAGTGGGCCTTCCATGATGCCTGCACCGGCTGCAACCCCGTCTATCCCACCATGGGCGAGCTGAAGGCCTGCTACCTGCGTGCCTTCTACGGCAACGAGAAGTATGCCGAGAAGTACGGCGATGCGCTGGAGGTAGAGATCACGCTGCCTCTGGAGACCCACGCCGCTTATCCCGCAGGTCTGCCGGCCGACATCGGTCTGGACAAGGTGGGCGGCTTCAACTAAGCCTACATATCCTGCCATTCACCCGTACGCTTTTGACACGTATGCTGGGAGGGCCGCCTGGTTTGGTCCTCCCGGCAGGAAAAGAAATGGGGTTGAGCGATGTATCAGTTAAATCTTCCGAAAAAGGTCTATTTTAAAACCGGCTCGTACACGGTGGCGCTGCGGGAACTCAGCGAGGTCTATCACGCAAAGCGTGCCTTTGTGGTCAGCGATCATCATCTCTATGCCGAAGGGATCATCACGCCGGTGATCCGCTGGCTGGAGAAACAGGGCCTACGCACCGCCGAGTTCTTTACGGTGGACGATGTGCCCGCCTTTGCCGCACTGCGTGCAGCGCTGCCCGCCGTGACCGCCTTCCACCCCGATGTCATTGTGGGCGTGGGCGGCGGTGCGGCCATGAGCGCAGCCAAGGCGCTGTGGGCGCTGTATGAGGATCCGGAGCTGGATCTGGCAGCCGCCGTGAAAGATCCGACACTCGTGCATACAGGGGGAAAGACCCTGTTGGCGCTGGTGGCCACGTCCTTTGGCAGTGGGGCGCAGAACTCTCCGTTTGCCGTGCTGCGGGACGATGCGGGAACCTTGGTGCAGCTGAAGAGCCAGTGCCTGCTGCCGGTGATTTCCAGTACCGACGCCTTCTTTACCGTCTCCATGACCGCCCGGCAGGTGCACGCCGCCGGTGCTGCGTCTCTGGCGCAGGCCATGCGTGCGCTGGCGGCCGAGGATTGCTGCGAATATACCGGCAGTCTTTTGGATCAGGCCGTTGCGGGCATCCTGCAGAATCTAACGGCGGCGGAGGCAGGCTGCCCTGCGGCCCGTGAGAAAGTCCACGATGCGGTGGGGATGGCCGGCGCCGCCTACGGAAACGTGACCCTGCCAGCCGACGTGGCAACACGGCTTTCGCCTATGAGTGCCCAAGAGCTGGTGGGCAATGCCCGTGTGACGCATTTGGCCCGGAAGCTGGGCTATGCCGACGCCGCGGCGTTGGTACAGGCCTGCGAGGCCATCTATCGGACATAGGCGCCGCAATCATCGGATCGATAGAAACCGGTCCCGACCTGTGGGTCGGGACCGGTTTTCGTTTCCCTGCCGCGAGAGAAGCATACTGCGTCCTTGCCCTGCCCAATGGCATCCCGCCATGCTTTCTCTGTGCGCTCTGTTCTTTGCGGCCTTGTCCGAAACAGTTCCCTCAATTGAAAAATTAACTTCCAGTGTCAGCCATACCGCAGTGGAAGTTAATCATGCAAATTTGACCATAGAAGTTAATTATGCAAGGACCTCCGCCTGGATTGACTGACACAGATTTACAAAGTAAACTATTGTCTGCAAGGGAGCAGCATCGTCCGGTGCTGCTCTTTTGCTTGTCTCAAATTGCCCTCCCGGATGGCGGTAGTTGTCAGGAGGATTACTATGGCAAAGAATACACATTTGACCCTGAGTGACCGCATTGTCATTGAATCTTCACTTCGGGACGGTTTTTCATTCAAACAGATTGCTCAAGAGCTGGGAAAGGATCCCTCTACCATTTCCAAGGAGGTCCGTGGCCACTATAAAGTCGTAGAAAAGGATACCTTCAACCCCTGCATTCACCGCCGAGAATGCAAGCATTATGCAGATCTGTGTAATCCCTGCAAATTCAAGTGGGGAAAATCCTGTAAGCAGTGTACCGGCTGTTTTACCCATTGCTCGGATTTTGAAGAAAAGCACTGCTTGAAACTCCGGAAACCGCCCTATGTCTGCAACGGGTGCAAAGAGAGAAACGGATGCAAGCTCAGACGCCATTTGTACGAGGCAAAGTTTGCTCAGACAGAATATGAGACCGTGCGTAGTGAAAGCCGTCAGGGCTTTGCAACAGCACCTGCAGAGCTGAAGCGAATTGATGATGTCATTGCTCCGCTGGTTAAGCAGGGACACTCCATTCACCAGATCTGTGTGAACAATACAGACCTCATCATGTTGGATGAACGAACCATCTACAACTACATTGATGCCGGCCTGCTGTCCGTTGGTAATCTGGATCTACCTAGGAAAGTGCGCTACAAGGCACGGAAAAAGAAAAAGCCGCTGCGGGTAGACAAGCAGTGCCATTTAGGAAGAACTTATAACGATTTTCTGGAGTACACTGCTGCCAACCCGGATATTCCCATAGTAGAAATGGATTCTGTAGAAGGGAGAAAAGGCGGCAAGGTACTGCTGACGCTGTTCTTCCGAAATTGTAACCTTATGCTTGCTTATATCAGGGATGCCAATACGGCTCGCTCTGTGACAGAGATTTTCCAAGGACTTTATAAAACTCTGGGCAGAGAAACTTTTTGCAGACTGTTCCCCATTATTCTGACTGACCGTGGCAGTGAATTCACAGATCCTGTATCTTTGGAATGCGATGAATGGGGTGAAGTGCGGACCCGAGTGTTCTACTGCGATCCTCAACGGCCAGACCAGAAGGGCGGTGCTGAGGTGACCCACGAGTTTATTCGCCGAATCCTGCCCAAGGGCACCTCGTTCAATGACCTGACACAGGACGATATCTCTCTTATGATGAGTCACATCAATTCGTACACAAGAAAAAAGCTGAACAACCGGTCTGCACACCAGCTGTTCAGCTTCTTCTATGGCGAGAATACTTTGGATGGGTTGAACATCCACAAGGTTCCCGCTAATGACATCAATCTCACACCGAGGTTGCTGAAAAAATAAACCGAACAACCGCCATTCGGAAGCAATATTGCTGTCCTCAGGGGTGGAAGTAAGTCTTGCGAAAAAAGCAAGTGTCCTTTCACCTCTGGTTGTTATGCCCGTTTTTATAAATCGGTGTTTGACTGATATCCATTTTACCATAGGTTCTGCTGGTGGGCAACTTATTTGGTTTTGTAACTTCCAGTTTGCATTTGCAAATTCCAGCAAAACCAGAAAATCCTGATTAAGCGGAATTTACTTTTGCAAGCTTTTCTCAGAACCAACTTTTACTTTTACAAACTGGAACTTAAATTTGCAATTGACCCTCCGAAACAGTTCCGCGGTGCTATATGTACACAATACAGCAAGTATTTATCGTATTACGATAAATACTTATTGACAATCGAGAATACTGGGAATATACTAAGGGCATCAAATCAGGAGGTCGATGCTCTATGAAACAGACAACTTGGGCCAGATGGCTGCGTGTTATGATCGTGGGGGCGGCGCTGTGCGCCGCAGTGGTGTATGCCCTGGTGCTTCCCACGGCGGGGCAGGAACTGGCGAAGATCGGGGAGGGTGCGTTTGCCGCTTGCTATTGGCCGTGGCTCGTTTTCCTCTGGGCTACGGGACTTCCCGTCGGGGCGGCACTGGTGTGTGCATGGACCATTGCCGGCAACATCGGGACGGACCGGGCCTTCACTCGTGCCAACGCAAAACTCCTGCGGACCATTGCCGGCTTGGCCTGCGTAGATTCCGGCTTTTTTCTGGCGGGAAATGTGGTGTTTTTGTTCCTGAACATGAATCACCCCTCCGTGGTGCTGCTGTCGCTGTTGGTGGTGTTTCTGGGTGTGGCTATGGCCGTGGCTGCGGCGGCACTGGCGCACTTGGTGATGAAGGCAGCAGAATTGCAGGATCAGAGCGATTGGACCATATAGGAGGGCACCATGGAAGGCGAAATCATTTTCAATATTGACGTTATGCTGGCCAAGCGGAAGATGAGCGTGACGGAGCTGGCCGAACGGGTGGGCATCACCATTGCCAACATTTCCGTTTTGAAAAACGGTAAGGCTAAGGCGCTGAAAATGTCCACACTGGTGAAGCTGTGTCAGGCGCTGGATTGCCAGCCGGGGGATCTTTTGGAGTATCGGGAGGTGGAATAAAATGGCACGAGCGGGGAGAAAAGGACTTGCGGCGCTGTTGGCAGCCCTTTTGCTGCTGTGCCTCGCCGGCTGTCGTGGTAAAAACCATGTACAGTCCCTCTCTGAACTGCTGCGGCTGGATGTGAGCGGCGGCACAGTGGCGGCGTACCAAGACAGCCATGGCGGCTTTCATGGCGATGGCGCAGCCTACTGGGCCATCACCTTCCCTGATGATCGTGTTCGCAAGACCATCGGGGAGAGCAGTGCATGGCAGCCGCTTCCTATGACTGCGGCGGTGAACCATCTTGCCTGTTCTCTCTTGGACGGTCAGCCCCCGTGTCTTCCGGAGGTGGAGCGGGGTTGGTACTTCTTCTATGACCGCCACGGCCAGAGCCGGGCCCCGTGGGATGCAGCGGCGGCCATGGGGCGGCACTCCTATAACTTTACCGCGGCCGTCTACGATGCCGATACGGATACCCTCTACTGCCTGGTGCTGGATACTTGATGGAAATACCGTGGTCAAACGGTGGAAAATGTGGTAAAATGAAACGAGTATCAAGATAAGCAGGAGGCGCTTATGCTCTTATCGGCAGAACATATTTCCATCAATTTCGGTATGCGGCAGCTGCTGGACGATGTCAACTTCTACTTGAACGAGGGGGATAAAACCGGTATCATCGGCATCAACGGCACGGGCAAGTCCACCTTTCTCCGGGTACTGGCCGGTGCCGTGGAGGCAGATGGCGGGAAAATCTCCCGGAACCCCAATGTGCAGGTGAGCTACCTGCCCCAGAATCCGGAGATGCAGGAGGAGGCCACTGTCATCGAGCAGGTGTTTTTGCATATGTCTCCGGAATTTCGGCAGATCAATGAATATGAAGCCAAGACCATGCTCTATCAGCTGGGCATCACGGATGTATCCCAAACCGTGGGGACCCTCTCCGGCGGACAGCGCAAGCGCGTGGCCCTGGCGGCGGCACTGCTGCAGCCGGCGGATGTGCTGATTCTGGACGAGCCCACCAACCATCTGGATGCGGCCATGACGGCGTGGCTGGAGGAGTGGCTGCGGCGCTTCCGGGGCGGCTTGGTCATGGTGACCCACGACCGCTACTTTTTGGAGCGGGTGGTCAACCATATCACGGAGCTCTCTCGGGGGAAGCTCTACCACTACGAGGCCAACTACTCCCGGTATCTGGAGCTGAAGGAGCAGCGGCAGGAGATGGCGGAGGCCAGCGAGCGCAAGCGCCAGTCCATCCTCCGGGTGGAGCGGGAGTGGATCATGCGGGGCTGCAAAGCCCGGTCTACCAAGTCCAGAGATCGCATCGAGCGCTACGAGGCGCTGCTGCATCAGGATGCGCCGGAGCAGGACGACACGGTGCAGATGGCGGCGGCGTCCAGTCGTCTGGGCAAGAAGATCATTGCGCTGGACCACGTGAGCAAGCAGTTTGACCGGCACACGGTGCTTCGGGATTTCACCTATCAGCTGCAGCGGACGGATCGCATCGGCATTGTGGGCCGCAACGGTGCGGGCAAGTCCACCCTGCTGAATCTGATTGCCGGGCGCCTGTCCCCCACCGAGGGAACGGTGGAGCAGGGCAGCACGGTGAAGATCGGCTATTTCACGCAGGAGGGGCGGGAGTTGGATCTTCAGCAGCGGGTCTACGATTTCATTCACGATATTGCCGACGAGGTGCGCACCGACGAGGGGACGTTCTCAGCCAAGCAGATGATGGAGCGCTTTCTCTTCCCTACGCAGCTGCAATCCGTGCCCATCGGGCGGCTGTCCGGCGGCGAGCGGCGGCGCCTGTATTTGCTGTCGGTGCTGATGGAGGCCCCCAACGTGCTGCTGTTGGATGAGCCGACCAACGATCTGGACGTGATGACGCTGTCCATATTGGAGGACTATTTGCAGGGCTTCCCCGGCCCCATCCTCACGGTGTCCCACGATCGGTTCTTCTTGGATAAGGTGGCCGATGCCATCTTTGAGGTGACCGGCGAGGGGCAGGTGCTGCGCTATACGGGCAACTGGTCGGACTGGGCCGCCAAGCGCAGGGAGGAGACGGCGGCGCCCCGTGTGGAAAAGCCGAAAGCGGCGCCGGAGCGCCCCCGGCCGCAGAAACTGCGGTTTTCCTATAAGGAACAGCGGGAGTTCGAGACCATCGATGCAGAGCTGGCATCATTAGAGGAGCAGCTGGCGTCGTGTGCTGCGGAGCAAAGCCGGTGCGGCAGCGACTATGTGCGCCTGCAGGAGCTGCAGACGCAGCAGACGGAGATCGAGCGGCAGCTGGAGGAAAAGACGGAGCGTTGGATGTATCTGACAGAACTGGCCGAGAAGATTGCGGCGCAAAAAGAGTGACACAAGTGCATGAGAAAAATACCCCCGCTATTTCCGAGGAAATAGCGGGGGTATTTGATTCAGGAGTTTTGTGCTTCCGGACGTTCCGGAACGGTGCAGCGATTCAGGGCCCACTCGTATAAGAGGGCAAACCCGGCGGCCAGAGCCACGCCCAGAAGGTTGTTGCACACACGCAGGAACATTGCTCCGGGGAGTCCGTAGACGCCCACGGCCATGGTCAGTGCGCTGCAGCAATTGACGGCGGTTTTGTACCGATAGTCCACGCAGAAGCCCAGTACGATGCCGCACACCGGGCCCAGCAGTGCCAGTACCGGCAGCGGGATCACCAGTGAGGCGAGGAAAAAGACCGTACAGCCGGCCGCAGTGCCCACAATGCGCTGCGTAAAGCGCTCTCCGACGTTGCCGGAGGTGTAGGGGGAGAGCAGAGAGGCACCGGCAAATCCGGCCCAGATCCAGTGTTCCATGGGCAGCAGCTGCCCCACCATCAGCACCAGACTGGTGCCCAGCGCCAGCCGGATCTGCCAGCAGCTGCGGGCATCCGACAGCCGGAAGGACCGGAGGATCTGGAGAAAGGAAGTGTCGTGGTGCTTGGTGCGATGCTTGCAGAAAAAGATGATACCGCACACCAGAAAGCCCAGTGCCACAAGAAGGGCGCGTTTCCACAGCAGCGCACCGGTGACAGGGCTGCCGGCCAGAAAGACGTAGGCGAAGCTGTATAGACCGCCATTGCCCATTTTTGGCTGAACGGTGGTCATCACGAAGATCACCAGCATGGCCGCAAAGTTGAGCAGCATCCCCGGCACCGGGGGCAGCAGGGCGGCCCCCACGGGGGCAAAGAGCAGCAGGGCAAAAACGACGGCCAGATTTATGAGGGAGTCCCGGATGCAGTAGCCGAAGTCCACAAACCGCACGGCCAGTAAAATGCAGAATAGACCCACCAGAAAGGGGCTGTTCTCGCTGCCGAAAATCTGGGACAGCGGGGCGATCATGGCCATGGCAAAGGCGACGATCAGAAGGGGACGGACCAGCATGGCCAGACATAGGGTCCGCTTCTCCCGTGTGGTGTCGGCAGCGGCGATAGCGGCCTTTAAAACGGCCGGGTCCTGTTGCAGCATGGTATAAAAACTCATTCATTTGCTCCTTCCGTACTGTGGCTGCCGTGGGATGGGGAATAAGCGGCCATCTGTCGGTTGCCCTGTTCTATGAGTTCAAAAAGTCGGATGAATTCCTCACCCATTTCGCGGCGCAGATCGTAGAGCGGCTGCAGGATCAGGCCGTAGCTTGCCTGCATGGCCTCCTCCCCTGTTTTTGTCATGGACAGCTGATAGCTGCGCTCGTCCTGGGGATTTTTTGTGCGCCGGATGCAGTCCTTTTCCAGCAGCTGTTTGAGACAGCGGCTGACGGACTCTTTCTTCATGGCCGTGCGGCGGCTGAGCGCCAGCGGCGTGTTGTCCTCCGGGTGGAGGTATAGGATGGACAGCAGATCCAGCTCGGCGGCCGTCAGCGGACGCTTTTGTCCCGGCGGCAAAAGAGCACGGGAAAAGTGATGCAGTTCTTCCAGATATGCCAGCATTTGCAGCCACTCCTTTTTTTCCATGGCCTGCCCTCCTCTGCTCGGATCTTGCGCAACCAATTAGTTAACAGCGTTAATTATATAGCGGACATGAAAAACTTGTCAAGATACAAAATAAAAAATTCTTATTATGTTAATAAAAAAGACATAAAAGAAGCCGCCCCTTGTGGGAAGGGGCGGCTCTGCCGGTAGAACGTGTGAAATGGAGCGGCGCTCAGTGGAGTCTGACCTCCAGCAGCACCGGATTATGATCGCTGTAGACAAACGCCTCCGACAGCGTCTGCACCGTGACGGGCTCCACGTTGGGAGAGACGATGAAGCCGTCGATGGTGTAGTACTGTGTCAGCGGGTCGGCGGGATCGTAGGGCTGATTCAGCAGCCGGCAGGTGGGCGTGGAGTCGTCATAGAGGTAGTCCCAGCCCTTCGGCATCTCCGGCAGGCGGCCGGGGACCCACTGACTGGTGGGCTTCACCTCGTGCTTGGCGTCGGGGAATACCTGATTGAAGTCGCCGCCGGCGATGACGTAGTTGCCCTTTTCATATTCCTCCTGCAGCAGACGCAGCAGCTGCCGGGTCTGGGCGATCTTGCCGGCGCCGTCATCGTAGGCTTCCAGATGGAGGTTGACGATCACCAGCTCCTTGCCGCTGTCGGCCAGAGGAAGGCGGGAGACCAGCAGGCAGCGCTTGAGATTGGCCACCCGCAGCGGCCAGGAAAAGGGCACGGGCAGGCTCTCGCGCACGGCGGAGTCCATGGAAAAGCGGCTGTAGGTGGCGATGCCCGAGTCTACGGCGCCCAGGGGGGCATCGATGGGATAGGGCACGTAGTTGCAGCGATAGTTGGGGGCAAAGCAGGCGGCATATCCGGGAAGGGATTGGCCATAGGCGGTCCACTGATCCGTATTGTATGAGCGCTGGGAGGGCAGATCCACCTCCTGTAAAAGAACAATGTCGGCCTGGCTGGTGCGCAGGATCTCCTCAATGCCGACCATGTTTTTGTCCACCAGTGCCGGGGTGTTGGGGTTCACGCCTTTGCCGCCGTCCATGGGGAAATCAGCCTCCTCCCCCAGGGCGGCATAGCCGGTGTTGAAGGTCAGCAGGCGCAGCACCTGACTGCGATCAACGGCGCCGGAGCCGGTCTGGCTCATGGCGGCGGGCTCTATGGGCTGAGGGTCGTACTCGGTGGCGGTGAGCCAACCCACAAAGATGGAAAAGAGCAGGACAAGGATGCCCACCAGAGCGGCGGCCGCAGTGCCTGCGTAGAAATACCAATGGTGGCGTTTGGGGGATGTCTTGACGGCCATAGAGATTCTCCTTTGCGTTTTCAATGGTCTGGGAAATGGTATGTGGCTGCGTGGGGCGGGAGGGGTCCGGCACCGCGGCTTACAGCCGTATGTCGGCGCGCAGCAGCGCTTTTTTCAGGATCTCGCCGTGGTCGAAGGCCACATCCTCCGGCCGCAGCGTTTCGCTGCCTGCCTGCATCAGCACTTCTCCACCGTCCCGGCGCAGCGTGAACCAGACGGCATCGGCGGCATCGTCGCCGGCCTGTGCCGCGGTCGATGCGTCCGCCACGGCGCAAAAGGCCACGGATACCGTCCAGCCACGGGGATCACGACCCGGTGCGCTGAATACGTCCACCAGCTGCAGCGGCAGCCCCCGGACGCCGGTCTCCTCCTCCAGCTCCCGGTGGGCCGTGGCTTCAATGGGTTCGTTTTCGTTGGCGAAGCCGCCGGGAATGGCCCACCGGCCCAGATAGGGATGGCCGCCCCGTCGGATCAGCAGCAGCTGTACACCGTCCGCCCCTTGGCGGAAGATCACGATGTCCGCCGTCATGGCGGGCTTGGGGTATTTGCGGGAACGGGCCTGCGCAATGGCCTCGGCCTCGGTCAGCCCCTTGTTGTCACGCCGTTGGTCCATAGTAATCACCTCTCCCCTGATGATACACAAAAGGGAGAGCGGGTGCAAGGATTTTCGGTGAAAAAAAGGCGGCTGCCGCAGCAGCCGCCTTTTCTGTCCGGTGTCTTACTCGATGGACGTGACGGGGTATTCCTGTGCCTCGACGGCGGCCTTCAGCGTCTCGTCGGCTACGGGGGCCTTCAGGGACACCACGGCGGTGCCGGCGGTGTGGCTGACCTCCACCGAGGCCACCTCACTGATGGCCTCCAGGGCCTTCTGTACACGGGCTTCGCAGTGGGGGCACATCATGCCTTCGATATGCAGGGTCTTTTCCATAACTTGTTCCTCCTGTTTTTTTGGTTTGTGTTTTCTTTTATGATCCCGTTGGGAATGATAAACGTCGATCAGATTGAGCCGCAGGGCGTTGGACACCACGCAGAAGCTGGACAGGCTCATGGCGGCGGCGCCGAACATGGGCTGCAGCTGCCAGCCGAAGGCGGAGATGAATACGCCGGCGGCCAGCGGGATGCCGATGGTGTTGTAGATGAAGGCCCAGAAGAGGTTCTCGTGGACGATACGCAGCGTTGCACGGCTCAGGCGGATGGCGGCGGGCACGTCCTGCAGGCGGCTCTTCATGAGAACGATGTCGGCGGCGTCCACGGCCACGTCGGCGCCGGCGCCGATGGCAATGCCGATGTCGGCACGGGTCAGGGCGGGGGCGTCGTTGATGCCGTCACCGACCATGGCCACCTTGCCCTCTTTTTGCAGGCGGCGCACGGTGGCCTCCTTGCCGTCGGGCAGCACTCCGGCGATCACCTCGTCCACACCGGCCTGCCGGCCGATGGCGTTGGCGGTGCGGGGATTGTCCCCCGTCAGCATGACCACCCGGATGCCCATGTTCTGCAGCTGGCGGATGGCCTCGGGGCTGTCCTCCCGGATCACGTCAGCCACGGCGATGATGCCCAGCAGCTGCCGGCCCTTGGCAAAGAGCAGAGGCGTCTTGCCGTCCTCGGCCAGTGCGGCGGCCCGCTGCTGCATTTCCGGGGAGACGTCCGCCTTCCCGGCCATGAAGTCCATGCTGCCGCCCAGTAGTGTCTCGCCCTCCCATACGGCGGATACGCCGTTGCCGGGCAGGATACGGAACTGCTCTACCTCTTGGGGCTGCAAGCCGTCGGCAGCGGCTCTATCCAGAATGGCCCGGGCCAGCGGGTGTTCGCTGCGGTGCTCCAGCGCCAGTGCCAGAGTGAGAAGCTGCTCCTCCCCGATGCCCTCGGCGGGCACCAGATCGGTGACCGTGGGCTGACCTTGGGTGATGGTGCCGGTCTTGTCCAGCACCACGGTGTCCACCTTGCCGGCCTCCTCCAGAGAGACGGCGGTTTTGAAGAGAATCCCGTTTTTGGCGCCCTTGCCGCTGCCCACCATGATGGCCACCGGCGTGGCAAGCCCCAAGGCGCAGGGGCAGCTGATGACCAGCACGGAGATCCCACGGGCCAGAGCAAAGCCGACCGACTGACCGGCAATCAGCCATGCCGCCGTCGTGATGACGGCAATGGTGATGACGGCGGGAACGAAGATGCCGGATACCTTGTCGGCAATCTTGGCGATGGGGGCCTTGGTGGCTGCGGCGTCGCTGACCATGCGGATGATCTGGGAGAGGGTGGTGTCCTGTCCCACACGGGTCGCCTGGCAGCGGAGGAAGCCGGAGCGGTTGATGGTGGCGGCCGAAACGCCGTCGCCGACGGCCTTATCTACGGGGATGCTCTCGCCGGTCAGGGCGCTCTCGTCGACCGCCGACTCCCCTTCCACCACGGTGCCGTCTACGGGCACGTGTTCGCCGGGGCGTACCACGAAGAGATCACCGGGGCGTACCTGCGCCACGGGGACCTCCGTCTCCTTCCCGTCCCGGACCACGGTGGCGGTCTGGGGGGAGAGGCGCATCAGGCTCTTGAGCGCATCGGTGGTGCGGCCCTTGGAGCGGGCCTCCAGCATTTTGCCCACGGTGATGAGGGCCAAAATCATGGCGGCGGACTCAAAGTAGAATTCGTGAACCAGTCCGTGGGCGGCCTCCATCTGTCCCATGGACTGAAGGTGCGTCATGTAGAAGAGGGCGGCGGTGCTGTAGAGGAAGGCGGCACCGGAGCCCAACGCCACCAGTGTGTCCATGTTGGGGGAACGGTGGAGCAGTCCACGGAAGCCGCTGATGAAGAACTTCTGGTTGATGACCATGACGATGGCACTGAGCAGCAGCTGGATCAGCCCCAGTGCCACCGGATTGTGCTCCAGTACGGCCGGCTGCGGCAAATGCAGCATATGGCCCATGGAGAAGTACATCAGCACCGCTAAAAAACCGATGGAGGCGATCAGACGCCGCTTGAGCACCGGCGTCTCGTGATCCTGCAGGGCCTCCATATCCGGAGCGCTCTGGGTGGTTTCGGCGCCCTTTTCGGATGCGCCGTACCCCGCCTTCTCCACGGCGGCTACGATGTCGGCGGTGGAGGCGCTGCCCTCCACGCCCATGGAATTGGTCAGCAGGCTGACGGAGCAGCTCTCCACTCCGGGGACGGCCTTGACCGCTTTTTCAACGCTGGCAGAGCAGGCGGCGCAGCTCATGCCGGTGACATTATATTGTGTCATATACGCTCCTTTCTCAGATCATTTCATTAGTTTATAAAGGGTGTTCATCAGGTCATCAATGACCTCGTCGTTTCCCTCTCGGATGTCGTGAGCCACGCAGCCCCGCACGTGACTGTTTAACAGCTCACGGTTAAAGGCGTTGAGGGCGGCGCCGGCCGCGGCACTCTGGGTCAGGATGTCAGTGCAGTAGGCGTCATTTTCCACCATGCCCTTGATCCCCCGGATCTGGCCCTCGAGACGGGCGAGACGGTTGATGAGCTTGCGGCGCTGTTCCTCGCTGCGGACGGTTTTCTTTTCACAACAACAGGCACTCATGGAGATGGCTCCCTTCTTTCGTATACCCCATGGGGGTATTTTAATTATAGCGCGGGGAGAGCTGTCTGTCAACCCCTTTGTGGAAAAGCGGGCGGGCAGAAAGAGCGGATGCGTCGCCGGGGCGAGGATCTGCCGGAACTCCTCCGGCTTCGGGAAAATGCGACGGGGAAAAAGTGGGAATCTGACAGTTTTCACGAGAAAACATTGTTAACATAAAGGTGTGGATAACTCTGTGGAAACTGTGCATAACCCTGAAATTACCTGAAAAATCAGCGGTAACATCATTGTGGATAGACAAAAGTGAACAGCATAATTTGCAACGATTTGGTCAAAAATGGGTTTTCCGGCTGCGGGGAGAGAGCGGCCCCCCTTGCAAGAATGGAGAAAATAAGATAAACTATAATAGTTATGGACATATTTCCGGTGAAAATACCGGTTGGAGGATACTATGGCAAAAAAGAAAACCTATGATAACGAGAGCATTTCCTCGCTCAAAGGTGCCGAGCGCGTGCGAAAGCGCCCCGGCGTCATCTTCGGTTCGGACGGTTTGGAGGGCTGCGAGCACGCGGTGTTCGAGATCCTGTCCAACTCCATCGACGAGGCCCGGGAGGGGCACGGCAGCGTCATCACGGTGACCCGTTTTTTGGACCACTCCATTCAGGTGGAGGACGGCGGCCGCGGATGTCCGGTGGATTGGAACGAGCGGGAGGGCCGCTATAACTGGGAGCTGGTGTTCTGCGAGCTGTACGCCGGCGGCAAGTATAATAATGAGTCCAGTGAGAACTACGAGTTTTCGCTGGGCCTCAACGGACTGGGCTCCTGCGCCACGCAGTACGCCTCACGCCATATGGACGTGACCGTCTGGCGCGAGGGCAAGGAGTATGCACTGCATTTTGAGCGGGGCGAGAATATCGGCGGCCTCTCCGTGAAGGATCAGACCGGCCGGGGCAAGCGTACCGGCACCTGCATCCGGTGGCTGCCGGATCTGGACGTGTTTACCGATATTGCCATCCCTGCGGAATTCTATCAGGACGTGATGAAGCGGCAGGCGGTGGTGAACGCCGGCATCACCTTCCGTTTCCGCAACGAGGTGTCCGCCAATAAATTTGCCACGGAGGACTTCCTCTATCAAAACGGCATCGCCGACTATATTGGGGAACTGGCCGGGGAAAATCCCCTGACGCTGCCGGTCTGCTGGGATGCCGAGCGCCGTGGCCGTGACCGGGAGGACAAACCGGAATACAAGGTCAAGCTGAATGTGGCCTTCTGTTTTTCCAACCACATCCACCTGTGCGAGCACTATCACAACTCCAGTTTTCTCGAGCACGGCGGCAGCCCGGAGAAGGCCACGCGTCTGGCCTTTGTGGGGGCCATCGACAAGTACCTGCGGGAGAACAACAAGTACCTCAAGGGAGAGGGAAAGATCACGTTCCCCGATGTGCAGGACTGTCTGCTGTTGGTGAGCAATAACTTCTCCACGCAGACCAGCTATGAAAACCAGACCAAGAAGGCCATCACCAATAAGTTTGTGCAGGAGACCATGGCGGAATTCCTGCGCAGCCGTCTGGAGATCTATTTCATTGAGAATCACGACGATGCCGAGAAGATCGCCGCACAGGTGCTTATCAATAAGCGCAGCCGCGAGACGGCGGAAAAGACCCGCGTCAATCAGAAAAAGAAGCTGACGGAGAAGATCGACATCGCCAACCGGGTGCAGAAGTTTGTGGACTGCCGTACCAAGGATGCGGGCCGCCGGGAGATCTATATCGTGGAGGGTGATTCCGCTCTGGGCGCCTGCAAGCAGTCCCGCGATGCGGAGTTTCAGGGCATCATGCCCGTGCGAGGCAAGATCCTCAACTGCCTGAAGGCGGACCTGCCCCGGATCTTCAAAAGCGACATCATCACCGACCTGATGAAGGTGCTGGGCTGCGGCGTGGAGGTATCCGGCCGTGCCGTCAAGGAGCTCAACCAGTTCGACCTGAATAATCTCCGGTGGAACAAAGTCATCATCTGCACCGATGGTGATGTGGACGGCTTCCAGATCCGCACGCTGATCCTCACCATGATCTACCGCCTCTGCCCCACCCTGATCCGGGAGGGCTACGTGTATATTGCGGAGACGCCGCTTTTTGAGATCACCTGCAAGGACAAGACGTGGTTTGCCTACTCGGAAAAGGAGAAGTCCGACATCCTCAAGGAACTGGAGGGGAAGAAGATCTCCATCCAGCGCTCCAAAGGTCTGGGTGAAAACGACCCGGAGATGATGTGGCTGACCACCATGAATCCGGAGACACGCCGTCTGGTGGAGGTTTTGCCGGAGGACGTGGAGGAGACGGCCCGGGTCTTCGATCTGCTGCTGGGTGATAATCTGGCCGGGCGGAAGGAGTATATCGCCGAAAACGGCTATAAGTATATGGACATGATCGATGTATCGTAAGGAGGTGTGCTGACCAATGGCCAAAAAGAAAACCGACGTGCCGGTGAAGCACGCCGCCAACCCCAACGTGATGGGTCTGCGGGGCACGGTGCTGCGCCAGGGAATTACCGAGACGCTGGACAGCAACTATATGCCCTATGCTATGAGCGTCATCGTCTCCCGTGCCATTCCGGAGATCGACGGGTTCAAGCCCTCTCATCGCAAGCTCCTCTATACCATGTATAAAATGGGGCTGCTGAGCGGCGGGCGGACCAAGTCCGCCAACATTGTGGGCCAGACCATGCGTCTCAATCCCCACGGCGATGCCGCCATCTATGAGACGATGGTGCGTCTTTCCAAGGGCAACGAATCCCTGCTCCACCCCTTTGTGGACAGCAAGGGTAACTTTGGTAAAGTCTACTCCCGGGATATGGCCTACGCCGCCAGCCGCTATACGGAGGCGAAGCTGGCCCCCATCTGCGCTGAGCTGTTCCGGGATCTGGACTGTGATGCGGTGGACTTTGTGGATAACTATGACAATACCACCAAGGAGCCGGCACTGCTGCCCACCACCTTCCCCAATGTGCTGGTCAGTGCCAATCAGGGAATCGCCGTGGGTATGGCCTCCCAGATCTGTGGGTTCAATCTGGGCGAGGTGTGCGACACCACCGTGGCCTATCTGAAGAATCCCGACCACGATCTTGCCTCCACCCTGCTCTGCCCTGATTTTTCCACCGGCGGTGAGATCATCTGCGACCCCGACGAGCTGCGCAAGATCTATGCCACCGGCCGTGGCGGGCTGAAGGTGCGCTCCAAGTGGCGCTATGATAAAAAGGAGAACGTCATCGAGGTCTACGAGATCCCCTATTCCACCTCGGTGGAGGCCATCTTGGATAAAGTGGCCGAGCTGGTGAAGTCCGGCAAAGTGCGGGAGATCAACGATATGCGTGATGAGAGCGACCTGACCGGCTTGAAGCTGGCCATCGACCTCAAGCGCGGCGTGGATGCCGATAAGCTGATGCAAAAGCTCTTCAAGATGACGCCGCTGCAGGACACCATCAGCTGCAACTTCAATATTCTGGTGGCCGGAATGCCCCGGGTCATGGGTGTGGGCGAGATTTTGGAGGAGTGGACCGCATGGCGTACGGAGTCGGTGCGCCGCCGTGTCTATTTTGTCCTCAATAAGAAGAAGGAGAAGCTCCATTTGCTGCAGGGTCTGCAGCGGATCTTGCTGGACATCGACCGGGCCATCGAGATCATCCGCAACACGGAAGAAGAAGTGGAAGTGGTGCCCAACCTGATGATCGGCTTCGGCATCGATCAGGTGCAGGCGGAGTACGTGGCGGAGATCAAGCTGCGGAATATCAACAAGGAATATATCCTCAAGCGTGTGGCGGAGACGACGGCGCTGGAGGCGGAGATCGCCGATCTGGAGGATACGCTGGCCAAGCCCGGCCGTATCCGCAAAATCATCATCGATGAGCTGACGGCGGTAAAAAAGAAGTATGCCCAGCCCCGCAAAACCACCATGATCTACAGCGATCAGGTGGAGGAGTGGAAGGAAGAGGAGGATGCGGACACCTACCCCGTCCATCTGTTCCTCTCCAAGGAGGGGTATTTCAAGAAGATCACGCCCCAGTCGCTGCGCATGAGCGGCGAGCAGAAGTTCAAGGAGGGCGACAGCCTGCGGGAGACGGTGGAGACCGTCAGCAATGCCGAGGTGATGTTCTTTACCGACCAATGCCAAGTGTATAAGACCCGTTGCGATCAGTTCGGTGACAGTAAGGCTTCCCTGTTGGGCGACTATCTCCCGGCGAAGCTGGAGATGGACCCGGAGGAAAACGTGGTGGCTATGGTGCTGCCCGGCGACTACAGCGGTCATCTGCTGTTCTTCTTTGAAAACGGCAAGGTGGCGCGGGTGGAGATGAAGGCGTATGCCACCACCTCCAACCGGCGCAAGCTGACCGGCGCCTACAGCAACAAGAGTCCGCTGGTGGATCTGCGGGTGCTGCGGGAGGAAGAGGAACTGGTCCTCTACTCCACGGAGCCTCGGGCCATGATCCTTCATACCTCCCTGCTGGCCCCCAAGGCCACCCGCTCCACGCAGGGTGTGGCGGTGATGACGCTCAAGCCTAAGTATCGCTTGGAGCGCACGGCACGGCTGGATGCCTGCGGGATTACCAATCCGGCCCGCTACCGTATCCGTTCCCTGCCGGCGGCCGGTGCCATTGTCAGAGAGGAAGACAGCGACGAAAAGCAGATCGGACTGCTCTGATGGGGAATTCTGTTTACGGTTCTTTTTCTGCGGAGGACGGCGCCGTTTCGGCCCAGTCCTCTCCAAAGAGAGTGCCCACCGGAAGTGCAGGCCGGTGAGCGGCCATCGGTGCCGCCGCCTGCCATGAAAGAGGTTATCAACAATCGACAAGACCGCCGCTGCCTGCGGTGGAAAAAAGAAAGGAGACGCTATTTTAATGAGTAAATTTCGTGAGATCGCTGTCCGCTACGGGATCATTACGGTGGCCTGTGCGGCCTATGCCTGGGGCTTTGCCTGGTGCTTTGATGCCAACCACATCAGTGTTGGCGGCTTTACCGGTATTGCCCAGATTTTCAACTACTTCCTGCCGTGGGCGCCGGTGGGTGTTCTGACGATCGTCCTGAACGTCCCCCTTTTCTTTTTGGGGTGGAAGAAACTGGGAAAAGAAACGCTGATCAGTTCTCTGTTTGCCATGGGGATCTCCTCGATTTTTATCGATGTGTTCCTGGCCGTCCACGAGTTTCATGCCATGGACCCCATTCTTGCTTGTATCTATGGCGGCTTGTTTCTGGGCGTGTCCGGCGGTGTTATGCTGCGTCAGGGCGCCAATACCGGTGGTTCGGAGATGGCAGCACGGCTGCTGAAGCTGAAGTTTGAAGGAGCCTCCATGGGGACGCTGCTGCTGTCGGTGGATCTGACCGTCACGGTGGTCTATGCCTTTATCTTCCGGGATATGACCCGGGCCCTCTATGGTGTCATTGCGCTCTACGTGGCGTCCCTTGCCATGGATAAGGTGATTTACGGGGCCAATGCGGCCAAAGTGGTGCAGATCATCTCGGAGAAGCAGGAGGAGATCACGGCACGTCTGCTGGAGCTGGACCGTGGCGTGACGCTGCTGCAGGGCCGGGGAGCCTACAGCGGCGAGGCCAAGCAGGTGATCCTCTGCGCCGTCAGCCGCAGTGAGATGGTGGAGGTCAAGCGTGCCGTGCGGCAGATCGATCCCACGGCGTTTGTGATCGTCATGGACTCCTATGAGATCCTGGGTGAGGGGTTTGCCGAGCACAAGGAGAACAGCCTGTAAACGGAGGAGGTGCGCCGTGAAGAAGATCCTATGGCCGTTGTTGTTGGCGGCGGCGCTGCTGCTCAGCGGCTGCAGCCCCATCCTTAACCGGGAATACAGCGTGCTCCAGCCCCATTCGTTTACCTACTACGAGGGGAATAACCGCAGTGTGCTGCGGGCGGAGAACTATCAGGACGTGGTCAATGACTTGCTGGTGCTCATTGGCGCAGGGGCCAAGGAGGGCACCATCTGGCTCTATACCGGTGAGGAGCCGCTGGATGCGGCGGAAACGGCGGAAAATGCCTGCCGGGAGGTGAAAGAGGAGACGCCTCTGGGGGCCTATGCCGTGGACTACCTCAGCTATACGGTGGATGATACGCCCCGCAATTATACGGAGATCCGGCTGACCGTGGGCTATCGCCGCAGCGCCGAGCAGGTCTCATCCATGATCCACGCCACCAGTATCGCCGCACTGTATGATCTCCTGACGGCGGCGGTGAGCAACGGGGCGGAGGAATTGGTGGTGCAAGTCTCCTATTTTGATCAGCAGCAAAAGGAAGTGGAGGACATCGTAGAGCGGGTGCGGCAGGAAAAAAAGCCCGGCTCCGGGGAAAAATGGCCGATTTACTTCTACCCCGATGGAGGAAATGCGGGCATCATCGAAATTATTTTGAAAAAATAAGAAAAAATAGAGAGAACAGGGTTGACAGTTGGCGAAGTGCCTGCTATAATCAATACTGTTCTGCGGGCGTAGCTCATCTGGTAGAGCGCAACCTTGCCAAGGTTGAGGTAGCGAGTTCGAGCCTCGTCGCCCGCTCCATAAGCCCTTCTGCAATAGCGGAGGGGTTTTTTACTGCTCATTTTTCGAAATGGGCGGTTTTTTTATGCAAAAAAGAGACGCCCTCCACTGCTCTGGGCGGGAGCGGCCCTTGTGCGATCCTCACGATTGCCGCGGGTGCCGCTCATACCTTCAGAGGCGGGTGCGCCGGATCGGTTTTGCGGTCCGCAGGGCTGCTGTCCGCAACCCTGCCCATAGGCGGCGCAGCGTTGCCGGCACTTGTCGCAAAACGGCGTTTTCCACAGGTGCGGACAGTGGTGCGGTATTCGGCACTGCTGCGTCCACCGGCCGCCGAAATCGGAGATGCAGTGGACGGGCAGTAGTCGGCGGTTTCGATTTGGTTGTTTTTTGGTTTCCGTTTCATAAAAAAATCCCCCTTGTGCAGTTTCCGTGAACCGCACAAGGGGGAGTATTGCAGTGGTGCTGCCGGAGGGGCTTTGAACGGCAGGGGCTCAGCCCAGATGGCGGGAGAAGTTGCCGCCGATGCGCACGGCTTTCTTCACGATGAAGAAAGCGTGGGGGTCGATTTCCAACACGGCGTGCTGCAGTTCTTCGATCTCGAATTTCGACAGGCATACGCACAGGACCCGAAGATCATCTCCGGTGTAGCCGCCGTGGCCCTCCCAGAAGGTGACGCCACGCTGCAGCTTTTCGATGATATAGCGGGGCAGCTCCGGGCGCTTATCCTTAGTGAAGATCAGCACTTCCATCACCACGTTCTGCTGGTGGGAGCGATCCACCATCAGGCTGCAGAACACGTTGCAGATGACGGAATAGATGGCCGTGGGGATGCTGAAGAGGAAGAGACAGATGGTATAGACCACCGCATTGAAGAGCATACTGAAGCGGCCGACACTGAAGGTGGCTTTCTTTTTGGACAGGTACAGGCCGATGATGTCGGCACCGCCGCTGGAGCAGCCGCTGGTCAGCACGATACCGCTGGCAAAGCCAATCAGCAGACCACCGACCAGACAGTTGGTCAGGATGTCGCTGATGACCGGGGCGGAAGGAATGGGAATGATACTCAGGAAGAAAGAGTTTGCTACCGTGCAGATGATGGTACGGATGACAAAGGGACGGCCGAAATTGCGCCACGCCAGCCAGAACAGAGGCAGGTTCAGCAGCAGGCTGAGCAGGCCGGCAATATCAAAGGGGAGGCGCAGATGGAGATAGTCCACCAACAGGGTGCGGATCACCTGACATAGGCCCATCAGACCGCCGGAGTAGAGATGCACCGGGACAATGAACAGGTTCGTACCCAAGGACATCAGGAAGATCCCGGCCACGCCGGTGATGATCCGGGCAAAGGGATGATGTAAGGCTCTTTCTAACATAATCTTTCTCCTCGCTTATACGCAGAAACAAACGATATGGCTATAAGGGACAGTATAAGCGATAAAAGGAGAAAGTCAAGGGCTATAAGCTGTAACGCAGGGTGCGGAACAGCTTGTCCACCGAACGTGAGATGGTCCGGGACACGGTGGACTTGGCCAGATGCAGTTCCTGTGCAATGGCGGTCACGGATTTTCCGTCAAAAAAATGCATGGTCAGCATCTGCCGCTGCCGTGCCGTCAGCTCCTGCTCCATGGCACGGGGCAGATTGCCTAAAAGCCGCTCCAGACGGAGGTGGTTGTCCTCCCCCTGCTCCCGCTGCCACAGCTGCAGTCCGGCCAGATCCATCAGATCAAAGGATGTATTTGCCATTGCGTGCCCGGCTCCTTTCGTAGTAGTGTGCGGTCAGATCGGCCAGCTCTCGGGCTTGGCGCAGCAGCGGCTGCAGCTCCCGGATCCGCTGACGCAGGTGGAACTGCCGGTCCTCATCCATCTCCTCCAACAGCTGCCCCTGCAGCTGCTTGATGCGCTGGGCGATCGCTGCGGCGCTGTCTCGATACAGCGGCGAAAGCTGCGCAAGTGTCATAAAGATCTCCCTCTTTCTCAAAAAAAGATTTTTTCAAATAATGTGAAAATATTGTTGACAAACACACAGAGTTCTGCTAATATAAACTTCGCTGGTTGTTCGCTGGTGTAGCTCAGCTGGTAGAGCAGCTGATTTGTAATCAGCAGGTCGGGGGTTCGAGTCCGTCCACCAGCTCCAATTTTATATGGGGGATTTCCCGAGTGGCCAAAGGGGACAGACTGTAAATCTGCTGGCACCGCCTTCGGTGGTTCGAATCCACCATCCCCCACCAGACTCCCGGATGCTTTGCATCCGGGAGTTTTTTTGCTTCGCCTTACCTGTATGATTCCATGCAGGCAGGGCGGAGTTTTTATTTTGCGAACAAAGCCGTGGCTGTCCCCTTTGGGAGCGGGCCTGCTGCCGGCGGCACCCTGCGTTCGGACTGGGCCAAGAGCACGGAGTGGCAGCGGAAAACCAGAAGAGGTGTCCGTGGGTCCTTTGGTCTCCGGTATGGCGGAAAAAGCACGAACGAGGAGCACAGAGCACGAAAGCCCTCGCTCGCAGAGGGGAAGCGGAAGAAGGGGCCGCGCATAAGGGGCGGACGTTTCCTGCTCAGGTGCGGCGGAAGCAGGTCCGTAACCGAGGAGCGCTCCGTGGATGGCGGATGCATCGATCCGGTGGACGCCGGAGACGGCTGACAGGTTCGCCATGGCCGCGGAATGGGAACGGTATTTGGGTGTGTTGTTGCCCCGCCGGTACAAAAGGACCGGCGGAGTGCAGTGCGGTGATCTGATTGGTCGTGTACTCCCCTGTTCTACGGCACAGCGCAGGCAGATCCGACGGCGGACGGCTCCGGATACAGGTGCCGTGTTGGCAGCCGAAACGGCGGGACCGGTGACAGGCGTGGACCGGGGGACGGTTCCACAAATCCACAAAGCCGGGAGACGGTTGTCCCTTTTTGAGGGGAAACGGTAGCTTTTGCGATGCCTGTTTTCTGGTGAGGCTGCCAAGGAACTTGAGAGCAATTTCAGAATATCACAAGAAAACTGGTAAGTCAAGCATAAAATAACAAGTTTCTTGTTAAAATGAATTGACAAAACCAAGAAACTAAGTTACCATAGAAGCGGAAATGACGAAAAATGTCGAAGGAGGGAGAAACGATGGCCTTTGGAGAACGGCTGCGCCAACGGAGAGAGGAATTGGGGATGACCCGCCCGGAGTTGGCGGAGCGGCTGGGGGTGTCCCGCTCGGCGATCGGCAACTATGAGACAGGCGTCAGTGCGCCGCGGGAAGAGGTTTTGCTGCGGCTGTTCGATGCGCTGAGCGTGGACGCCAACTACCTCTATCGCGACAGTTTTCGCTTTGACGGCAACAGCTGTTCCCGGGAGGAACAGGCCCTGCTGGAGAAATACCGGAATCTGGGGATATCGGGACGCCAAACGGTGCAGCAGCTGCTGGACGGATTGAGTGCTTGGCAGGCAGAACTGCAAAGTGAGCGGCAGGCGGAGCCGGAGCAGCGCATGATCCCCCTCTACCGCTGCCCGGCGGCCGCCGGCTATGCGGCCCCGGCCTTTGGGGACGACTATGAGCTGATCGCCGTGAGCGGCGAAGTGCCGCCGGGGGCCGAACTGGCAGTGCGGATCCAAGGTGACTCCATGGAGCCGCTGATCGCCGACGGATCGTTTGTTTATGTCAACCACGATCCGCTGCAAAACGGCGATGTGGGCATTTTCTGCGTCGACGGCGAGATGCTCTGCAAGCAGTATTACCGAGATGCACTGGGGATCGTCTACCTCTTTTCTCTCAACCGACAGCGGTCAGATGCCGATGTTTTGCTGGCACCGTCCGGCGGCCGGACACTCACCTGTTTTGGACGGGTGATGCTGCGGACCCAGCCGCTGCCCATGTAAGACGAGGGACAGTTCCCTTCGGAGATGCCGACACGGAGGGTAGATGGCGTGAGTATACACAAACAAAAGCCCCTTGGCCTGTGCGGTATGCACAAGCCAAGGGGCTTTCCATAGGCGGATACGGATCAATCAGAGGATGAAGCCGCCGTCGGCGGTCAGCACCTGTCCGGTCACGAAGGAGGACTTGTCATCGGCGAAGAAGGCCACCGCGTGGGCGATGTCCTCCGGTGTGCCGAGACGGCCTAAGGGGGTCGCCTCCCGCAGCTGCGGGATCACGTCCTCCCCGACCTCCTGCAGCATATCCGTCTGGATGACGCCGGGCGCCACGCAGTTGACACGGATGCCGGACGGGGCCAGCTCCATAGCCAAAGACCGGGTCAGACCGATGACGGCAGCCTTGGTACAGGCGTAGGGCACCTCACAGCTGGCACCCCGGAGCCCCCAGATGGAGGAGATGTTGATGATACTGCCCTCGTGCCGGTGGAGCATGGCGGGCAGTACGGCCTGACAGGCGTGGAACGCCCCATCCACATTGACGGCGAACATCTCGCGCCACGACTCCTCCGATACGTCCTGAAACAGACCTTGCCGAGAGATCCCGGCGTTGTTGACCAGCAGGGACACGTCGCCAAAGTGATGGCGGATGGCCGCCACCATGGCCTCCACCTGCGCCCGCCGGCGCACGTCTGCCTGCTGCACCATGACGCGGCAGCCCTGTGCTGCCAGCTCCGCCGCCAGCGCCTCGGCGCAGTCGTGCTGCTTGTGATAGTTGATGCACACGGCCCAGCCGCTGCGGGCCAGTTCCCGGGCCACGGCCCGTCCGATGCCTCGGGAAGAGCCGGTGACCAATGCGATTTTTTCCATGTTCGCCACTCCCTCAGAGATGATACAAAAAGTATAGCAAAAATTTTTCTTTTTCGCAAGAAAAGTATTGACAAACGCCGCCGGATACGATAATATACTATTGTTGTTTGCGCGGTTAGCTCAGCTGGTAGAGCACATGCTTGACGTGCATGGGGTCACAGGTTCAAGTCCTGTACCGCGCACCATCAAAGAGATACGACATCCGTCGTATCTCTTTTTTGTTTTCTGCGGCTGTCAGAAACTACGCCCCGGCGCCATGGATGGCGCCGGGGCGTTTCGTTTATCGCTGATGCTCCAGTTTGCGGAGATAGGCCTGAAATTCCTCCGGCAGCGGACAGGAGAGCGTGACGGCGTCCCCGGTACGGGGGTGGATGAACCGCAGAGCCACGGCGTGGAGACACTGGCCGGTCAGACCCGGCACCGGCTTTTTCGCACCGTACACCGTGTCCCCTAAAATGGGGTGGCCGATGTGGGCCAGATGCACCCGGATCTGGTGGGTGCGGCCCGTTTCCAGTCGGCAGCGCAGATGGGTAACGCCGGCATAGCGGGCGATCACCTCCCAGTGGGTCACGGCGTCACGGCCGTTTTTGGCGGTGACTGCCATGCGCTTGCGGTCGGTGGGATGGCGGCCAATGGGGGCGTTGATGGTGCCCTCTTCCTGACGGAAATTGCCAATGGCCAGACATTCGTAGGTACGGCCCAGCGTGTGATCGGAGAGCTGCGCCGTCAGCGCCAGATGAGAAGCGTCATTCTTGGCGGCGATGATGAGACCGCTGGTGTCACGGTCGATCCGGTGGACGATGCCGGGGCGCTTTTCCCCGCCAATACCGCTGAGAGAGTCGCCGCAGTGATAGAGCAGGGCGTTGACCAGCGTTCCGTCGGGGTGGCCCGGCGCCGGGTGGACCACCATGCCGGTGGGCTTATTGATCACGATTACATCCTCATCTTCGTAGACCACGTCCAGAGGGATCTGCTGGGCGGTGAGTTCGGTCTCCTGGGCCTCTGGCAGCGTCACGGCGATGGTTTCCGTGCCGGCCAGCTTGTATTTTTTCTCCAGTGCTGTCCCGCCGCAGACCACGCAGCCCGAGGCACACAGCCGAGCCGCAGCGCTGCGGCTCACGTTGTCCACATGGGCGGCCAGAAAGCTGTCCAGACGCTGCCCTGCATCTTCAGTTGTGGCTTGCAGAATCACCGGGTTCATGGGGGGTCTCCTTCTTTTTGGCATCATATTTTTCGTAGAACCACAGGTAGTAGACGGCGCCCAGCAGGGCCCCCACCACCACAAAGCAGTCCGCCAGATTGAAAATGGGGTAGTCAAAGAGCAAAAGATCGAACATATCCACCACGTAGCCGTGGGCGATGCGGTCGATCATGTTGCCGATGCCGCCGCCCAGTACCAAGATGCAGGCCGTGACACCCAGCGGGTGGCGGACGATCTTGCGGAACAGCAGCACGGCCACAGCCGCCATGAGCAGGGCGGTGATGACCAGCAAAAGGCCGGTTTTTCCGGAAAAGCTGGACCAGGCCGCCCCGTAGTTGTGCAGCCGTGTCAGCTGCATCACGTGGGGGAGGAACGGGGCCGATTCCCCCAGTGCCAGATGGGTGACCGTCCAGTATTTCAACAGTTGATCGCCCAGTACCAGAGCGATGAAGAGCAGAGCATACAGCATGGAGTGAAGATCCTTTCCTGAAAACTGGTTCTATCATATCCCATGGCGTGGATTTTTGCAACAACGGGAAATCTTTTCCGTGGAATATGTGCGGCGCAAAGCGTGCCGAATGTTGCCATATTCTATTTTCTATGGTATGATATAGGCTTAAAGTAGGGTCATAGCGCCTGTTGACAGGCGGCAGGGAGCGGCGGTGCCGCATCGCCCGGCCGCAGGCGGTTTTCCGCAGCAGGTGAGAGCATACATAGGAGGGTTCACTTGGATAGAAATGTAGTGTTGCTGGACGAGGCGCAGACCGCCCGTCAGCGGGAATTTGAAAAGAAGATCAAGGCCATTCACGACGGCCGGGGCCGGACGCCTCTGGCGATGGTGGATACCTTTGGCTGCCAGCAGAATGTGGCCGACAGCCAGAACATCATGGGCATGCTGAAGGCCATGGGCTGCCAGCTGACCGACGATCCGGCCAAGGCCGATATCGTGGTGCTCAACACCTGTGCCATCCGTGACCACGCTGAAAAGCGTGTTTTCGGCACGCTGGGCACCCTGACCCACACCAAAAAGGCCAACCCCGATCAGATCATCTGCCTGAGCGGCTGCATGGCGCAGCGGCCGGAGGTGGCGGAAAAGGTACGTACCTCGTACCGCCATGTAGATCTGGTGTTCGGGCCGCAGGCCATGTGGAAGTTCCCGGAACTTCTCTATGAGGTCTATACCCGTCACGGACGGGTGTTCTCCGTAGAGGACGAGCACGGCCATATTGCCGAGGGAATGCCGGTGGTGCGCGAGGGGAACATTCGGGCATGGGTGTCCATCATGTACGGCTGCAACAACTTCTGCGCCTACTGCATCGTCCCCTACGTCCGCGGCCGTGAGCGCAGCCGTGATGCCGACAAGATCCTTGCCGAGGTGCGTGAGCTGGTGGCGGCCGGGTACAAGGAGATCACGCTGCTGGGACAGAACGTGAACTCCTACGGCAACGACCTGCACAACGGCTGGAACTTTGCACGGCTCCTGCGGGCCGTCGATGAGATCGAGGGGGATTATCTGATCCGTTTCATGTCGTCCCAGCCGAAAGACGCCACCCCTGAGCTGTTTGACGCCATGGCGGAGTGCCGCCACGTGGCCAAGCAGCTGCATCTGCCGGTGCAGTCCGGCTGCAACCGGGTGCTGCGGGCCATGAACCGCCCCTACACGAGAGCGGAATATACCGAGCTCATTACCTACGCCCGGAAGGTCATGCCGGATCTGGTGCTGACCTCCGACGTGATCATCGGCTTCCCCGGTGAGACGGAGGCGGAGGCCATGGAGACGGTGGATCTGGTGAAGGAGACGGAGTTTGACGCCCTCTTTACCTTTATCTTCTCCTCACGCCCCGGAACACCGGCGGCCAAGATGGAGGACCCCGTTTCCCGTGAGGAGAAACAGGTCTGGTTTGACCAGCTGTGCAAAACGCAAAACGAGATCTCTGCCCGCCACCACGCCGCCTATGTGGGGCGTACGCTGCGGGTGCTGGTGGACGGCGAAACCGACGATGTGCGCTGGCCCCTCTCGGCCCGCACCGAGGGAGGACGACTGGTCCATCTGGTGGGGGACAAGTCCCTGCTGGGGACCTATCAGATGGTCCGGATCACCGACAGCAACACGTGGGCGCTGTTCGGCGAGGCGGTAGAGTAACGGAAGATTGCGACGGGAGGAGATTTTATGGCAGAGCTGACCCCCATGATGCGCCAGTATCTGGAGATCAAGGAACAAAATCAGGATTCCATTCTTTTTTTCCGGCTGGGTGACTTTTACGAAATGTTCGGCGCCGATGCCCGGACCGCGTCCCGGGAGCTGGATCTGACCTTGACCAGCCGCGACAAGGATAAAAATAAGAGCGAGGAGGAGAAGATCCCCATGTGCGGGATCCCCTACCACGCCAGTGATTCTTACATCGCCCGTCTGATCGCCAAGGGCTACAAGGTGGCCATCTGCGAGCAGACGGAGGACCCGGCCGCCGCCAAGGGACTGGTGAAGCGGGACATTATTCGGGTGGTGACCCCCGGCACGGTGATCGACTCGGCCTGTCTGGAGGAGGGGCGCAGCAATTTCTGCGCCGGGATCTATCTCGATGATGAATTTGCCGCCATCTGTGCCTGCGATATTTCCACCGGTCAGACACTGGCCACCGCCTTTGCCGGACCGGAGCGGGTGGAGCACCTGCTCAACGAGGTGGGGCGCTTTGCCCCGGCGGAGGCCGTGGTGAACGAGGGGGCATGGAACGAAACATCGGTGCGCTTTACGCTGCAGGAGAAGCTGCGCTGCCATGTGGAAAAGCTGCCGGAGAGCCGTTTTCGTCTGGAGACGGCGGAAAAGCTGATCCGGGAGCAGTTCGGCGAGGCGATCCTCTCCTCCCTGCCCCGCAACAACACGGCTGCGGCGCTGGCACTGGGGGCACTGCTGGGCTATCTCCACGAGACGCAAAAGACGGATCTGGGCCATATCGATACGCTGGAATACTATGAACAGGGCCAGTTTATGGAATTGGATCTGACGGCCCGGCGCAATCTGGAGCTGACGGAGACCATGCGCCATCAGGAGAAGCGTGGCAGCCTGCTGTGGGTGCTGGACAAGACCCGGACGGCTATGGGCGGGCGGATGCTTCGCTCGTGGATCGAACGGCCGCTCCTGCGCGTGACGGAGATCAACCGACGCAGCAGCTCCGTGGCGGCACTGGTGGAAAACACCGTGGCTCGGGAAGAGCTGATTTTGACACTGGGCGGCATCGGAGACATGGAGCGGCTCATGGGCCGCATTGTCTACGGCAGCGCCGGCGGACGGGATCTGGTGTCCCTGCGCCGTGCCATGGAGCAGCTGCCGGCGGTGAAGGCACAGCTGCAGCCGTTTGCCAAGGGGCGGCTGCTGGCCCTGCGGGAGAGTCTGGATACGCTGGAGGACCTGACCGACCAGATCGCTCGGACCCTTTGCGACGAGCCCCCCTTCTCCGTGCGGGAAGGGGAGATGATCCGCCAGGGCTTCGACCCCGAGGTGGACCGCCTGCGGGAGATCCTCCACGGCGGCAAAGGGATCATTGCCTCCATCGAGGCCAGAGAAAAGGAAAAGACCGGGATCCGTACGCTGAAAATCGGCTACAACAAGGTGTTCGGCTACTACATCGAGGTGTCCAACTCCTTCCGCGATCAGGTGCCGGAGGAGTACATCCGCAAGCAGACACTGGTCAACAGTGAGCGCTACATCACCCAAGAACTGAAGGATCTGGAGCACGAGGTGCTCACCGCGGCAGACCGGGTGAGCGCACTGGAGTACGATATTTTCCAGGAGCTGCGCCTGCGTCTGGCCCAGGAGGTAGCCCGGGTGCAGCGCACCGCGGCGGCGGTGGCGGAGCTGGACTGCCTGTGCTCTCTGGCGGCGGTGGCGGTGAAGAACAACTACTGCTGCCCTGTGGTGGACGAGTCCAATGTCATCGAGATCCACGCAGGCCGCCATCCGGTGGTGGAGAAGATGCGCACAGACGCACTCTTCGTGCCCAATGATACGTATATGGGCAAGACGGAGGATCGTGCCGCCATCATCACCGGCCCCAACATGGCGGGTAAATCTACCTATATGCGGCAGGTGGCCCTGATCGTGCTCATGGCGCAGATCGGCTCTTTCGTTCCGGCCGCCTCCGCCCATCTGGGCGTGGTGGATCGGATCTTTACCCGGATCGGCGCCTCCGATGACCTGTCGGCAGGTCAGTCCACCTTTATGGTGGAGATGACGGAGGTCAGCGAGATCCTCCATGCCGCTACGGCCAACAGCCTTTTGATCCTGGATGAGATCGGCCGCGGCACATCTACCTTTGACGGGATGTCCATTGCCCGTGCGGTGCTGGAATACTGCGCCGATCCCAAGAAGCTGGGCGCAAAGACGCTCTTTGCCACCCATTACCATGAGCTGACCGCCATGGAGGATACCCTCCCCGGCGTGAAGAACTATAATATCGCCGTACGCACCCGGGGCGAGGAGATCATCTTCTTGCGCAAGATCATCCCCGGCGGCGCCGATCGCAGCTACGGCATCGAAGTGGCCCGTCTGGCGGGATTGCCGGACACGGTGGTGCATCGGGCCAAGAAGATCCTGAAGGAACTGGAGTCCGGCGGCCAGCCGATGCTGCCGCAGCAGGAAGCACCGGACGAGCAGGTCTCCTTCGCCGCCGTCAGCGAGTCGGAGGTCATCGACGCACTGCGCCGGGCGCAGGTGGACACGCTCAGTCCACTGGAGGCACTGAACCTGCTCTATGAACTGAAAGAAAAGCTGAATTGATCCGTCGAAAGGAGATGCCTATGCCGAATATTCAATGCCTGCCCTCCCATGTGGCCGACCTGATCGCCGCCGGTGAGGTGGTGGAACGGCCCGCCAGTGTGGTCAAGGAACTGCTGGAAAACGCCATCGACGCCGGGGCCACGGCCATCGTGGTGGAGATGGAGCGAGGCGGGCTGACCTATCTGCGCATCACTGACAACGGCTGCGGCATTGCACCTCAGGAGCTGCCCACCGCCTTTTTGCGCCATGCCACCAGCAAGCTGCGGACGGCCCAGGATCTGGCCGCCATCGGCACACTGGGCTTTCGAGGCGAGGCATTGGCGGCGATTTCGGCCGTGTCCCATGTGGATATTTTCTCCCGCCAGCGGGAGAGCGATGTGGGGGCTATGCTCCATCTGGACGGCGGTGTGGCCGGTGAGGTGACGGAGACGGGGTGCCCGGAGGGGACCACCATCTGCATTCGGGACCTCTTCTACAATACCCCTGCGCGGATGAAGTTTATGAAGAAGGACAGCGCTGAGGGCGCAGCCGTTCACGGCATCGTGCAGCACGTGGCGCTGAGTCATCCGCAGATCTCCTTCAAGCTGCTGCGGGACGGCAGCGAGGTGCTCTATACCCCCGGCGACGGGAAGCTGCTCTCTGCCGTATATGCGGCCATGGGCCGTGAGTTTGCACTGGGACTGGTGGACATCAAGGGCTGCGGCGGCGACGTCGCCGTGGAGGGCTATGTGTCTCGCCCTCTGAACGGCCACGGCACCCGGGGCAAGCAGGTGATGTTCGTCAACGGACGCTTTGTCAAGTCGCAGCTGCTGACGGCGGCTCTGGAGGAGGCGTACCGCAACCGGCTGATGAAAGGCAAGTTCCCCGGCTGTGTGCTCCATGTGACGCTGCCGCCGGAATTGGTGGATGTAAACGTGCACCCGGCCAAGACTGTGGTGAAATTCGTGTCGGACAAACCGGTGTTTGATGCCGTTTACTATACGGTGCGCTCGGCGCTGGATGCGGCGGAAAAGCCTGCTGCGCCGGAACCGCCCAAGGAAAATTTCTATCGCACCATGACGGTGCAGCAGTACCGGGAGACGGCGGCGGAGGAAAAGAAGCCCGTGGGCTCCTATGGGCGAGGCGGAACGGTTCAGCCCTCCCCTGCCCGGTCCTTCTCTACCCCACCCTCCCCGGTCCGGCCGGTGCCGGCGCAGGGAATGTCTGGGGCGTACGCAGCTTCTCCTGCGGCAGAAAAGCCGGCGCAGCGGCCGGTCCTCTCCGGTGAGATCCACGATGTGGCGCCGCAGACGGGCGAGGCTTTCACCGTGCCGGGCCACACCCCGGACGGGCGGCAGGTGACCTATGAGATCACGCCGCCGGCGAGAGAGGAGCAGACCGCACCGGCACAGGAGACGGCCGCAGAAAAAGTGACGTCCGTGCCGGAGCCGGTGCGGCAGGAAAGCGCGGCGGAGCAGACCGCCATGGACCTGCCGGAGCCCGAGCAGCAGGTGCTGCAGAGCGGTCCTGCTCCGTGGCGGATGGTGGGTGAGGTTCTGAAAACCTACATTATCTGCGAGGACGAACAGGAGAACGTATGGCTTATCGACAAGCACGCTGCCCATGAGCGCATCCGCTTTGATGCGCTGAAGGCCGATCCCCAGCCGCTGATGGCTCAGAGCCTTCTTGAACCGCTGGCGGTGAGTCTGGCGGCGGAGGAGTACAGTGCGGTGCTGGAACATGAGGACACACTGCGGCATTTCGGCTTTGACTGCGAGGATTTCGGGGACGGTACCGTCTTGGTGCGGGAGATCCCGGCGGATATTCGGAGCGGAGATGCGGCGGCTACCCTGGAGGAATTGGCCAAAAAGCTGCTGGAGCAGCGGGCTGATCCGGCAGGGGCACGGGATGAACTGCTGCACACCATGGCCTGCAAGAGCGCCATCAAGGCGGGGATGAACACCTCCCCGGCCGAGCTGGCGGCGCTGGTGGAAAAGGTACAGGCCGGGGAGATCGCCTACTGCCCCCACGGCCGGCCCGTGGCAGTGAAGCTGAGTAAATACGAAATCGAGAAGATGTTCAAGCGGGCGTGACCGGAGCTGCGGCCATGGGCCGCAGAGGGCCGCAAAGGATCGCAAAGGACAGCGGATATTCTCTGCAAAAATAAATTCTGCCTGCGCAAGAGCTGGCGGCAGCAAAACATACAGGCCGTGGATATTGCCGATGGCGCCTGCGCCATGGGGTATCAAAGGCAAAGCGCCGGTGGGTACAGAAAGCGGCGGCGCAGCGGAGAAAAGAGAAAGCAACCAGTCACGGGGAAAGGAGACACGCATATGCCCCCGAAAATTGTCTGTGTGGTGGGCCCCACCGCATCCGGAAAAACAAAAATGGGTGTGGAACTGGCGAAGGCCTTCCACGGCGAGGTGGTCAGCGTGGACTCCATGCAGATCTATCGCGGCATGACCATCGGCACGGCCGCCCCTACGGCCGAGGAGATGGACGGCGTCCCCCACCACATGATCGCCGTGGCCGATCCTGCGGAGAGCTGGTCGGTGGCCCGCTTTACGGAGGCGGCGGACCGGTGCGTGCAGGACATCCTGCGCCGGGGAAAGCTGCCGGTACTGGTGGGCGGCACCGGCCTTTATCTGGAGGCACTGGTTCGGGGCAATGAATTTGCCCCCGGCAGCGCCGGCGGTGAGACGCGGCGGAAGCTGCAGCAGCGGCTGGAAGCGGAGGGCGCCGCAGCACTGCTGCGGGAGCTGCAGACCATTGACCCGGAGGCGGCGGGAAAACTCCACCTGCGGGATGAGAAGCGGATCCTTCGGGCGCTGGAGGTGTGGTATGAGACCGGGGTCACCATCACCGAGCACAATCGCCGGACACAGGAACGGCCGCCCCGGTATGACGCCCTCTACATCGGCCTTGATTTTCAGGATCGGGAGGATCTGCGCGCCCGGATCGACCGGCGGGTGGATCTTATGGTGGAGGCAGGCCTTCTGGAAGAGGTGCGTACGCTGCTCCATGCCGGCCTCTCCCCCGACGCCACGGCGCTGCAGGCCATCGGATATAAGCAGTTTTTAGCCGTGCAGGAGGGAACGGCTACCGTCGAAGAGGCGGTGGCCGAGGTGAAGCTCCGCTCCCGCCAGTATGCCAAGCGCCAGCTGACATGGCTGCGGCGCAATGAGCAGATCCACTGGATCCGGTGGGGAAAAGTACCCGATTTCCAAGGAGCTCTCCAAATTTCGACAGAAATTCTTGCCGCCGAGGGATTAGGATAATCCCAGGCGGACGAGCTGCACATCGTCCGTACAAAGATAAAAAGGAGCAGACGATATGCAGACGAAATCAAATCTACAGGAAATTTTTCTGACAAAAGCCCGCAAGCAGAGTGTCCCCGTGACGGTTTTTTTGGTCAACGGGTTTCAGCTGCGGGGCAGTGTGGCCGGCTTTGACAACTTTACCGTAGTGCTCGACAGCGACGGCAAGCAGCAGGTCATCTATAAACACGCTATTTCCACCATCGTGCCGGTCCGGGCCATCTCCCTGCGGGAGGAGGATGCGCCGCCGGCCGACACCGAGAGTTGAGGTAATATTCTATGAAATCTTCTCCCCTGTTCCGTACATTGGCGGTGGCGATCCTGGCCGGGATCCTGCTCTATTTCGGCGGGCAGATCTACCGCTATTTTGATGATCCCCTCTCCACCACACGGGTATATGCCGCCAAGACGGAGGAGAGTATTCACAGCGACGGCTGGATCGTGCGGGAGGAGGAGACCTTTCACATCGGCAGCGGCATTTTGGTCCATCCCCTGAAAGAAGGAGAGCGGGTCGGCGCCGGGCAGACGCTGGCTGCGGCCTACAACAGCGCCGGTGCACTGGACACGGTGAAGGCACTGGAGGAGAAAAAATTGCAGCTGCAGCAGTTGGAATTTGCTCTGGACACCTACCTGAACCCGGATGCAGCACTGAAGCTGGACAGTTCCATTACGGATGCTCTGCTGGCGCTGCGGGCCGACATAGGGGAAGGCGACTACGGCGCCGCCTCGGAGAATCTTTCCGCCCTGAAGGCCGACATCCTCAAGCGCAGCCATGCCTACTCCTCTGCTACGGAGGTACAGGCTCAGATCGATGCCGTACGCGGCGAGATCGCCTCGCTGCAGGCCTCCCTTTCCAACGTGACCACGGTGACGGCCAAACGGCCGGGCACCTATGCCTCGGTGGCCGATGGCTATGAGACGGTGCTGACCATGGATTTTTTGAAGAACATAACGCCCGGTGCCCTGCGCAGCGTCCACAAGCAGTCGGTCAGTGCCGATGTGGGAAAACTGATCTACAGTGATACATGGTACTATGCCACCACACTCAGTGAGGCCGACGCCGCGCGCTTGCAGGAGGCGGGCACCGTCATGCTGCGCTTTTCCAAGGGACTGGAGCAGGACGTGCCGGCTTGGGTGGAGTCGGTCAGCGCACCGGAGGGCGGACAGTGTGCCGTGGTGCTGGGCGCCACCAAATACATGGCCCAGACTACGCAGATGCGGCAGCTGCAGGCTGAACTGATCCTGAACAGCTATACCGGACTGCGTGTGCCGGCCAATGCCCTGCGTCTGGATGATGAGGGCCGCAGCGGGATCTACTGCCTGGTGGGCTTTACGGCACAGTTCAAGCCGGCGCAGGTGGTCTATCAGGGCGACGGCTACACGCTTTTGCGGCCGGATAAGACCGTAGAGGAGAGCAAGCTGCTGCGTGTGGGCGACGAGGTGATCATCACCTCCAAGGAGCTCTATGACGGGAAAATGATCTATAACCAATAGAAAAGGATAAGGGAGGATTCCACATATGTCCATTCAGGAACAGATTACCGAGATCCGCGGAAAGATCGACGCTGCGGCTCGTGAGACGGGGCGCACCGGTGCGGATATTACACTGGTGGGCGCCAGCAAAATGAACGATGCGGCCACCTGTCAGGAAGCTATTGCCGCCGGCATTGATGCACTGGGCGAGAACCGGGTGCAGGAGATGACGGGCAAGCTGGCCCAAGACGCCTATCGAGGTGCGCCGCTCCACTTCATCGGCCATCTGCAGCGCAACAAGGTCAAGCAGGTGGTGGGCAAGGTGGCGCTGATCCATTCGGCCGGGTCGCTGGAGCTCCTGCGGGAGATCGAAAAGGCGGCGGCCAAGCTGGACATGGTGCAGGAGGTGCTGCTGGAGGTGAACATCGGCGGCGAGGAGGCCAAAAGCGGCTTTGCGCCCGAAGATGTCAGAGAGGCGGCACTTCTGGGAAAGGAACTGCCCCATGTGCGGGTGCGGGGCCTCATGACGATTCCCCCGGTTGCGACGGAAGAACACGGGAATTTGGCATTTTTTCAGAAAGTTTATGCCCTTTATGTTGACATAAACAGAGAAATATATGATAATGAGCTTACGTATATTTCGATGGGCATGAGTGGCGACTTCGAAGACGCCATCCGCGCGGGCAGCAACATGGTCCGGGTGGGCACTGCCATTTTCGGCCAGCGTGATTATGCCAAATAAAAGGGGAGGACACAGACAATGAGCCTGATGGACGAATTTAAGAAAATCATGCATCCCTACGATGATGAGGATGATTACGAGGAAGAGGATTTTCCCAGCGCCAAGGAGCAGCGGGAGTCATCGGAGTATTTCGATGACCGTCGGGAGGAGCGCCGGAGCGAAGAGCGCCGCAACAAGGTGGTCAATATCCACGCCACGGCGCAGCTGAAAGTGGTTCTGGTGAAGCCTGAGCGCTTTGAGAACGCCTCGGAGATCGCCGATCATCTGCGTGAAAAGCGCACGGTGGTCATGAATCTGGAGTCCGCAAACAAGGATATTGCCCGCCGTCTGGTGGACTTTTTGTCCGGTGTGGCCTATGCCGGTGACGGCAAGATCAAGAAGGTGGCGGCCAACACCTACATCATCACCCCCTATTCGGTGGATCTGATGGGGGATCTGATCGATGAGCTGGAAAATAACGGACTTTATCTGTAAATAGAAGCGGAGGGATATTAGGATGTTCACACCTCAGGAAGTTTCCGAGAAATCATTTCCGAAAGCGTCTTTCGGCGGCTATAACATGGCCTCGGTGGACGAGTTTCTGGATGCCCTGACCGAGGATTACAGCGCCATCTACAAGGAGAACGCCACCCTGAAGGCCAAGCTGAAAGTGCTGGCGGAGAAGGTGGAGGAGTACCGTGCCACAGAGGAGGCCATGCGCTCAACGCTGCTGACCGCTCAGCGTATGGCGGCGCAGATGGTGCAGGATGCCCAGAATGAGAAGGACAAGATGCTCTCCGAGGCCCGGGAAGCCGCCAGCCGACAGATGGGCTCCATCGAAGAGCAGACGGACAGTGCCAAGAAGAAACTGGCGGCGGCGCAGAACGAGCTGGCCGCTTTTGTCCAGCGCAGTCGGGAGCTTTGTGCGGCGCAGATCGCCTTTTTGGAGAAGCTGCCGGAAATGGAGATGGAGGTCGCCGCCCAAAGCGCTGCGGCGGCCATGACGCAGGACACGGTCCGCATTGAGGGACAGGCGGTGCTGCGCAGTCTCGCCGGCAAGGAAGAGCCTGCGGCGCAGGAGGTGGCGGCTGAACAGCCGGCAGCCGAGGAGGCCTCGGTCGAGGAGTCGGCTGCGGCGGAAGCACCGGTGCAGGAGCCGGTATGTGAGGAAGCGCCGACGGCAGCGGAGGAAACGTCGGAAGAGGAACCGAAAGAGGCCGCCAACCTTGTGGTGGACGACCACCCCTTCCCCACCGATTTTCACCTGAATCTTGACGAGTTGAAGTTCGGCCGCAACTATTCCGGCAAGTGATCAGCAAGTAAAAGCGGCTCTGATGAGCCGCTTTTTTGTTTGAAAAAGGAGGATGATGCCATGGACAGACCCATTGTTGCATTGCTGTATGATTTTGATAAGACCCTGTGCACGCAGGATATGCAGAACTACGCCTTCATCCCCTCCCTGGGTATGGAGCCGGAGGCGTTCTGGGAGGAGGCCAACCTCTTTGGCCGCCGGGAGCAGATGGACGGGATTCTGGCCTATATGTACACCATGCTGCGGATGAGCCGGGAAAAGGGGCTGCCGCTCAACCGCCAGACACTGGTGGACAAAGGCAAGAGCATTGAACTCTTTCCCGGCGTGGAGGAATGGTTTGACCGGATCGAGGCCTTTGGCGAGCGCCAAGGCGTCACGGTGGAGCACTATATCCTCTCCTCCGGCCTGCGTGAGATCATCGAGGGCTCCGGGATCAGCCGGCACTTCAAGAAGATCTATGCCAGTGAGTTCTACTACGATGAGACGGGGCGGCCTGTGTGGCCAAAGCTGGATGTCAACTTCACCGCCAAGACCCAGTTCGTTTACCGTATCAATAAGGGCGTGCTGGACGTGTCCAACGACAAGGATCTCAACGCCTCCATGCCCGATGACAGCAAGCGGGTGCCCTTCACCAACATGATCTATGTGGGGGACGGGCTGTCCGATGTGCCGTGCATGAAGATGATGCGCTCCTATGGCGGGCAGGCCATCGCTGTCTATCAGCCGGAGAGCCGCACGGCGGTGGAGGAGCTGCTGTTCCGCGGGCGTGTCGATTACATCTTCCCTGCTGACTATCGAGAGGGCACGGCACTGGATATGACGGTGAAGAACATCATCCGCAAGATGGCCGTGACCGATCTTCTGGAGGCGGAGCACGCCGCCCAGTGCCGACAGATCGGCAAGAGCGGGCTGCCCTATCAGGCCAGCCTTTTTGAATGAGCACCGCCGCCACGGCAATGAAAAAGGCCGCCCATAGGGCGGCCTTTTTGCTGCGCGAAGAGAGAAATTTTGCTGCGGAAAGAAAGCAATCCTGACGGGATCGGCGACTTACTCCGGCTGTTTGCGGGTGAACTTCTCGCCGGGGCAGCGGCACAGCGGGCAGACATAGCCCTCAGGCAGGGTTTCACCGGTGTAGACATAGCCGCACCAGGGACAGACCCAGCCGCCCACCTCTTCCAGTGTACGGTATACAGTGGCCGTAGGAGGCACTGCCGTCTTGTTCTTGCCCAGATACTCATCCACGGTCAGCATACGGCCCTCGGAGAGGATCTTGCCGTCCACACCCTCGCAGAGGAAGAGCACATAGCGGCCCACATCCATGGTGTCCAGTACCTTGCAGGAGATCTGGGCCACCATTCCCTCGGTGACGTAGGGGTTGCCCAGACTGTCGGTCTCGGTCTGGTAGTTGGCGAACTTGTCCACCACGCGGCTGGACTTATAGCCGAACAGATCCACCAGCTCCTTGGGACAGTCCTTCCCGGCCAGTGTCACGGAGAAGCTGCCGCTCTCCAGAAGAGCACGGCAGGTGTCGTTGTCCCGGTTGAGGGTCACCGTAAATTTCTGAGGCAGATTGCTGGTCACCTGAGCAAAGGAGTTGACAACGCAGCCGACCCGCTTGCCCTGCGACTGGGTACCCAGTACAAATACACCGTAATTCATTTTCTCCAAAACCTTGCGATCCATAAGATACCTCCTTATATGTGATAAAAATAAAGCTTTTTGCGAACTTATAGTTTTATTATAACAGTTTTTTCCGGTTCGTCTGTGATATATGCAACAAAAGAAAAATAAAACCCCCGGCGCAGGTCACGTGGCTACGCCGAGGGTTCATATTTACAGATAGTTCAGGGGATCGACCCAAGTGCCGTTTTTCAAGATGCCGAAGTGACAGTGGGAACCACTGGAGATGCCGGTGGAGCCCATAGCGGCAATGTGCTGGCCTTGGTAGACGTGATCGCCCACGGAGACATACAGCTCGCTGCAGTGGGCATAGTAGGTCACAAAGCCGTTGCCGTGATCCACCTTGACCAGGTAGCCGTAGCCGCCGCCCCAGCCGGAGTGAACCACCGTGCCGCCGTCGGAGGCGTAGATGGGGGCGCCGGTATAGTTGGCAATATCCAGTGCGTTGTGGAAACTGGAGGCGCCGGCCACGTCCACATCACGATAGCCAAAGTAGGAGGTGATGACGCCGTTGCAGGGCCAGCGGAAATTTCCGGTGGGCAGCCACGTGGGACGGGGCTTGGTGCCGCGGGCCTGCCGCTCGGCCACAGGCTCCTTCAGCGTCACGGAGGAGACGACCTCGCGGCTGGTTTCGGTGCCGTTGACGTAGGTGACGTTAGCGGTAATGTCGGCCTTGCCGTACTCGCCGGCACTCAGAACAGAGAAATCACCCTCGTACATACTGGCGTCATCCTCGTAGGTAATGCTGTACGGGACGTCCTGCAAATAGCTTTGCCGCTCCACGTTGACGATGGTCAGATAGGGCACGGCGTTGGTGATGGTCAGCACGTCGCCCACATGGAGCACGGAGGGCTCATAGCCGGGGTTCAGCGCCAACAGCTCATCACTGGTCATATTGTTCACATCCGCAATTTCGGACCAGACATCACCGCTCTTGACGGTGTAGGTGATCTCGGCGGACTTGGTTTCGCTGAGGATCTCGGCAATATAGCCCAGATTCATCATGTAGGCGCTGTCCACATAGCCTTCCCGGATCTCCACATCCTCCACAAACGTGCACTCCACCGTGTTGGGGGTGCGGTAGCCCGCCTTCATCTGCTCCAGCAGCTCGTCCAGCGCGCCGGCAAAGGGCGTGGCGGCCACCAGCTCACCGTCCACATAGAGGCCGTAGCCGTAGTCCACCATGCCCAGCTGGTCGGAGAGCTGCTTTTGCAGCTCCTCGCTGTTCTCCAGCTGAGAGCGGGGCACAACACGGGTCCGTGTCTTCAGCAGCGAGGGATCGATGGTATAGTCGGTGTCGTTGAGGGTCTGGCGTGTGATGGATTCCACATTCTCCACGGCGGCATTGACGGTGCGGGGGCTGCCCACAGTGCCCAGCGTGATGCCGTTATACTCTGCGGTGGTGCCCAGCGTATAGAGCGAGAGCAGCAGAGCCACGATGGCCACGCTTACAGCCGTGACAAGGAAGTGGAGGGGCTGGAGCTTCCACTGGTCGAAAAAGGCCACCACGCGGCCGCGGTGATAGCTGGAGGTCTTGCGCTGCTTGAGCACCGACTCCCGCAGGCCGCTGCCGATGCGGGGGAACACGCTCCAGCCAAACAGCATCAGCTGGCCCAGACGGTGCTCCGTCTCCGGAAATTCCCAGCGGTACTTATTGGTCTGGCGCAGCTGGCGGAGATGCTGCATCTCCCGGCGGAGCGGGGCGATGATATGGTGTTTGACGGCCGACTGGATGTCCACGTCGTACCAGTCCGGATTCTCGCGGTGGTACCAAACCCAGTCCTGCAGGTTCTTTTTCCACCGCTGCCAAAGGGAGACACGCTCCGCTGGCGTTTCCTGTTTATTTTCAATATCTTGTTTCATCATAGTTTCCTATCTAAAAGTTACAAATTTATTACAAGGGCTATCATACCTTTTTTTATCTTATTCGTCAAGTTAAAAGTGGCTTTTTTGGTACAAATGACAGTGAAATTTTTTGAAAAAGAGGGGAAAAATGGCGTTTCCGGACGATAAATGGAGCAAGATCGACCCACGCAGACCCAAGCAATGGGCGGGAGGAAAGTGAAAGAAAGCATTTACTTTTT
Organism: Oscillospiraceae bacterium; assembly: GCA_020025275.1. GTDB lineage: Bacteria > Bacillota > Clostridia > Oscillospirales > Oscillospiraceae > Vescimonas. Next base: position 61,207 of record JAHHSI010000001.1, read on the forward strand.
GTATAAAGTGGTATATAATTTACTTTCCGTATAAAAGAGAAAGAAGTCAGGTGAGGATATGACAAGTGATTTTTCCCGCACACTGAGCCTGCTGCGGCAGGAGAAGGGTGTATCACAGCGGAAGGCGGCATCGGAGCTGGGCATCAGCCAGGCGCTGCTGAGCCACTATGAAAACGGCATCCGCGAGCCGGGGTTGGCCTTCGTGGTGAAGGCGTGCAGCTACTACCATGTGTCGGCGGACTACCTGCTGGGGCGGACACTGAGCCGGGACGGCGCCATGATCGACGCCGACGGGCTCTACGACTCCAGTTTGGAGAAAGGAACGCTCAAGGGCAGCATTTTGGCCACGCTGCAAAAGAAACTGGTGGTGAACACCGCCAGCCTGCTCTTCAATGTGCTGGGCAAGCTGGGCGACCGCACCGCCATTACGGCGGCGGGCGACTATCTCAATGCCGGGCTCTATCAGCTGCTGCGGCAGATCTTCCGGCGCAGCGGCGGCAATGAGGATTTCTTTTCGGTGGCCAGCAGCGATTTCGACGCCGGACTCGTGACGGCTGAGATGGAGATGAGCATGATGCGCTATCTCCGGGCACTGGATTATTGCAGCGCCGAGGACGCGGCGTTTCCGGCGTTTGAGTCCGGCAGTCTGGGCGTGGATGATCCGGCGCTGAACCAGAGTGCGGCACAGGTCTTTCACAATGTGGACGACAAATGCCGGAAGCTGCTGGAAAATGACTGATACGGGGCGATCGACCATCCCCCATTTCCAAGGAGGTTTACCTATCTATGTATGATCAATCGAAAATCCGCAATTTCTCCATCATTGCCCACATCGACCACGGCAAATCCACCCTGGCGGACCGGCTGCTGGAAAAGTGCGACGCCGTGCCGGAGCGCAACATGGAAAATCAGCTGCTGGACAACATGGATCTGGAGCGGGAGCGCGGGATCACCATCAAGTCCCGTGCCGTGCAGATCCACTATCAGGCGCAGGATGGCGAGACGTACGCCCTGAACCTGATCGATACGCCCGGCCACGTGGACTTCAACTATGAGGTGTCCCGGTCGCTGGCGGCCTGCGAGGGGGCGCTGTTGGTGGTGGACGCCACACAGGGTGTGGAAGCGCAGACGCTGGCCAACACCTATCTGGCTATGGAGCACGAACTGGAGATCCTGCCCGTGTTCAACAAGATCGACCTGCCGGCCGCTGATCCGGAGAAGGCCAAGCAGGAGGTGGAGGACATCATCGGACTGCCGGCACTGGACGCACCGGAGATCTCGGCCAAGCTGGGGCTGAACATCGAGTCCGTGCTGGAGGACGTGGTGCACAATGTCCCTGCCCCCACCGGCGACCCCAATGCACCGCTGCAGGCACTGGTGTTTGACAGCCAGTATGACCCCTATGTAGGTGTGGTGGTGCTCTTCCGCATCAAACAGGGGACGCTGCGGCGCGGACAGACGGTCCGCATGATGGCCACCGGTGCCCAGTACACGGTGTTGGAGTGCGGTTATCTCAAGCCCTTGGGCAACGAGCCCACGGACGTATTGCAGGCCGGCGAGGTGGGCTACTTCACCGCCTCCATCAAGAATGTGCGGGATACCCGTGTGGGCGATACCATCACCGATGCCGCCGCTCCCGCAGCCGAGCCGCTGCCCGGCTATCGCGGCGCCCAGTCCATGGTCTACTGCGGTATCTATACCGAGGACGGCTCCAAGTACCCCGATCTGCGGGATGCACTGGAGAAGCTGCAGCTCAACGATGCGTCGCTGACCTTTGAGCCGGAATCCTCTGCGGCACTGGGATTCGGCTTCCGCTGCGGCTTTTTGGGGATGCTCCACATGGAGATCATTCAGGAGCGGCTGGAACGAGAGTTCAATCTGGATCTGGTGACCACCCTGCCCTCTGTGATCTACCATGTGTACAAGAGTGACGGCACCATGGTGAAGGTGGATAACCCCCACAATTATCCGGACCCCGGCTCCATCGAGCACGCGGAGGAGCCCTATGTGAAGGTCTCTATTATCAGTCCCAACGAGTACGTGGGCAATATCATGCCCATGTGTCAGGAGCGCCGCGGCGAATTTAAGGATATGCAGTATCTGGACACCCATCTGGTGGAGCTGCACTATCAGATGCCCCTCAACGAGATCATCTACGACTTTTTCGATACGCTCAAGGCCAACACCAAAGGCTATGCCTCTCTGGACTATGAGCTCTCCGGCTATCACACCAGTGATCTTGTGAAGGTGGATCTGCTGCTCAACGGAGACGGCGTGGATGCGCTGAGCTTTATCGCCCACCGGGATAAGGCCTATCCCCGTGCCCGCCGCCTGTGCGAGAAGCTGAAGGACAACATTCCCCGCCAGCTCTTCGAGGTGCCCATTCAGGCCGCTATCGGCGGACGGATCATCGCCCGCGAGACCGTGAAGGCCATGCGTAAGGATGTGCTGGCCAAGTGCTACGGCGGCGACATTTCCCGAAAGAAGAAGCTGCTGGAAAAGCAGAAAGAGGGCAAAAAGAAGATGCGCAATCTCGGTACGGTACAGGTGCCCACCGAGGCCTTTATGGCTGTCCTCAAGTTGGACAGCGATTGATCGGTATCGATACACTGAAAAGAGCACCCTGCGGGGTGCTCTTTTTTTGGCAGAAGCAGGGGGTCTGGATCTATGCGCAGGAGCGGGATGCCCGGACAGCAGGGAACACTCCACTGTCGGATAAATAATAAATATTCGGAAAATGTTGACAATACTGCATATTTATGCTATTATACAGAAAATCAATCGTTCACCTTCCCTACCACCGGGTAGGGGCGAAAAGGGCGTCCAAAACCTTGCCGTAGGTACGGCATACCGCAATGGTATGTTATAAGGCAGGGCTTTGGATGCTTTTTTTCTTTCCGGTGATCGTGTATAGGAGGAATTTTCTTATGGATATTCGACCTTTTGCCGTGGAGCAATGGATGAATGAGTACGAGGTGGGCGCCCAATACAACATTGCCGAGACGTGCGTGGATTCCGTCAGTGTGGACGAACTGTTTACTCTGGTGGGCGAGGATCGGGACAGCTTTTTGCAGGAGTTCTGTGCTCGCCGTCTGACCTATGGCGACATCACCGGTGCACCGGCCTTCAAAGAAGGTGTGGCGGGATTGTACCACACGATCCGGCCGGAGGAGATCGTCACCACCCACGGGGCCTCCGGAGCCAGCCACCATGTGTTCTATTCCCTCATCTCTCCCGGAGATCACATCGTGAGCATCATGCCTACCTATCAGCAGCTCTACTCGATTCCTGAGTCCTACGGCGCCGAGGTGTCCATGCTGCATCTGCGGCAGGAGAACGACTATCTGCCGGATATGGACGAGCTTCGTGCACTGGTAAGGCCGGAAACAAAGATGATCTGCATCAACAACCCCAACAACCCCACCGGAGCGTTGATGAGCCGGGAGCAGCTGCTGGAAATCGTGGAGATTGCCCGCAGTGTGGACGCCTATGTCCTCTGCGACGAGGTCTACCGCCATCTGACACAGGATGATCAGTGGAGTGAGTCGGTGGCGGATCTCTATGAAAAGGGGATCTCTCTGGGCAGTATGTCCAAGGTGTTCTCCCTGGCCGGGCTGCGCCTGGGCTGGGTGGCCACCCATGACAAAGCGGCACTGGCCTCCATGGCCCTGCATCGGGACTATAACCTCATCAGCTGCGGCCTTTTTGATGAGGCACTGGCTGCGGTTGCCCTGCGCCACCGGGAGCAACTGTTGAAGCGCAATCGGGAGATCATCCGGGGCAATCTGGAAATCCTGGACGCATGGGTCGCCGCAGAGCCCCGTGTACACTACACCAAGCCGCAGGCCGGCACCACGGCACTGGTCTACTACGATCTGGACGTTCCGTCCCGGGAGCTGTGCCACAAGATGTACCACGCTACCGGAGCCTTTGTTGTGCCCGGAGAGTGCTTTGAACAGGAATTCTGTATGCGCATCGGCTATGCCTGCGACCGAGACACACTGCGTAAGGGTCTGGCCGCTGTCAGCACCTATTTTGATCTTTGGGAGGGGGAAAAATAAGGATGGGAACGATTCGTGTCATCAGCGGCGCTGCCGTACAAAAGCTCTTTCCCCTGCCGCTAGCCATGGAGGCGGTGGAAACGGCCTATCTTCAAAAGCACACCGGACAGGGCGGCGTGTGGCCCATGGTCTTTCATGAGTTTGACCCCGGCCATGCGGATCTGGACATCAAGTCCGGCCATCTGGAGGCTGAGGGAATTTTTGGATTGAAGCTGGTCTCGTGGTTCGGGGCAAATCCGGAGCAAAAGCTGCCGGCGCTCTACGGAACGAGCCTGATCTGTGATCTGGCCACCGGTACACCCAAGGCGGTGCTCAATGCCGGCCCGGTGACCGATCTGCGCACCGGCGCAGCGGGGGCTATCGGCGCCAAGTATCTTGCCCGACCCGACAGCCGCAGCCTTCTGATGGTGGGCTGCGGCGCCCTGAGCGCCTATCTGGCGGCGGCTACGCTGCTGGCGCTGCCGCATCTGCAGCAGGTGACGCTGGTGAATCCCCGTCATCCGGCCAAGGCGGCACAGAAGCTGGCAGCATGGGAGGAGAAAGTGAAGGCGCTGCTCCACGATGCGGGGGCCCACACGACAGCCGCCTTTTCTGCCGCCGAGGATGTGGAACAGGCGGTCGGAGAAGCGGATGTGATCCTGACTGCTACGCCGGCCCGTCAGCCGCTGCTGCGGCGGGAGTGGGTCCGCCCCGGCACCCATATCAGCTGCATGGGAGCGGATATGGACGGCAAGCAGGAACTGGATCCCCGGATCCTGGCCCATGCCCGGGTGTTTGGAGACGATGCCGGCCAGTGCCTCCGTGTGGGAGAGTGCCAGCTGGCCCATGCGGCCGGGCTGCTGGAAGCGCTGACCGGGGAGATGGGCGCCGTCATCGCCGGAGAGCTGCCCGGCCGCATCAGTGACGAGGACATCACCGTTTTTGACTCCACCGGTATTGCGCTGCAGGATCTGAGCAGTGCCGCCGTGATCCTTCGGCGAGCCGAGGCACAGGGAGAGGGTCACGTGGTGGAGCTTTGAGTATCACCCGCAGCCAGAAACGACAGCAGCCCTATGGGCTGCTGTCGTTTTGCACTTGCCTAAGCAGGAGACGGGGCGGGCAACTCGTCGGATTTACCACTTGATTTTCCCGGATGTCCGCGCTAAGATGAAGGTGTGTATCGGCCCCGGACGGGCCAGAGTGAGAGTCGGAGGAAGAAACCGTGAGAAAAGAAAATGATCTGGGGCGGGATGAAGTTTCCCGCCTTGTTTTTCGCATCGCCATTCCCAGTATGCTGGCCCAGTTTGTCAGCGTGCTCTATAGTATTGTAGACCGTATTTTTGTGGGCAACATTGCGCTCAACGGCGATCTGTCTTTGGCAGGTGTGGGCGTCTGCGGACCGATCGTCACCATGATCGGGGCCTTTTCCTGCCTGATCGGTATTGGCGGGGCGCCCCTTTTGGGCATCGCCATGGGCGAGGGCAACCGGGAGCGGGCCAAGAAGATTTTGGCCAACTGCTTTTTGATGCTGTGCACCTTGGCGGTGGTGGTGACCGTGGCGGCCCTGGCTCTGCGGGAGCCTATGCTGCGGCTCTTCGGTGCCAGCGACGTGACCTATCCCTATGCCGAGGCCTATTTTACCATCTACATCAGCGGGACGCTTTTTGCGCTGCTCTCGACGGGGCTGTATCAGTTTGTCATTGCCCAGGGGTATGCCAAGGTGGGGATGTGCTCAGTCGTGCTGGGGGCGGTGCTGAATATCCTGCTGGATCCCGTCTTTATCTTTGTCTTTGATCTGGGCGTCCGTGGTGCGGCCATCGCCACGGTGATCAGCCAGATCGCCAGTGCCGCCTTTGTACTGGTGTTCCTCTTTCGCAAGGCCAGCATCACCATTACCTTTGGGGGCTACGGCTGGCGGTTGATGGTGCAGGTGATGAAAATGGGCTTTACCCCCTTTGCCATCATCTCCATGGATAACGTCATGATCATCGCCATGAACGCACTGCTGCAGCGCTACGGCGGCGCACAGGGCGACCTGCTCATTACGGTCAACACCATCGTGCAGAGTTTTATGCTAGTGATGACCATGCCTTTGGGCGGCATCAGCGGCGGAACGCAGTGCATTTTGAGCTATAACTACGGCGCCGGTGCCGTGGAGCGGGTCAAGCGTGCACAAAAGCATATCATTGCGCTGTGTATGGCCTACACAGGGCTGCTGTTTGTACTGGCCCGTGTGGCGGGGGGCGTGTTTGTCGCCCTCTTCACCGATGATCCGGAGATCGCCGCACAGGCCTGCCGAGCCATCCGGATCTACACCATCACCGCCGTGCCGCTGGGAGCGCAGTACGCCATCGTGGATGGCTTTACCGGCATGGGACAGGTGCAGCTGTCGCTGCCGCTGTCCTTCTGGCGAAAAGGGGTGTATTTTGCGGCGCTGTTCCTGCTGCCGGTGCTGCTGGACGCCTCCATGATCTTCTACGCCGAGCCCATTTCGGACATTCTGGCCATTGCCGTTTCCACACCGATTTTTTGGGTATGCAACAAAAAAGTACTGGACAAGAGGACCGTGGAGCTGCGCTATCAATAAACGAAAAGACCGCCCAAGGGCGGTCTTTTTTTAGGACAGAAGCCACAGGACGATCCCGTAGATCACACTGGCTGCCGTCCCGAACACCAGCACCGGCCCGGCGATGAAGAACATCCGGGCGGCCATGCCGGTGACGATCCCCTCCGAGCGGAAGTCGATGGCGGGGGAAACGACGGCATTGGCAAAGCCGGTAATGGGGACCAGAGTTCCGGCACCGCCGTAGCGGGCGATCTTGTTGTAGAGGTTCAGCCCCGTCAGCAGAGCCGAGAGGAAGATCAGCGTGCAGGAGGTGGCGGTGGCCGTATCCTGTGCGGAGAGTCCTGCGGCGAGGTAGCCGTTGGAGACGGCTTGCCCCAGTGTGCAGATGGCACCACCGATCAAAAAAGCCAAGAGGGTGTTTTTGACGATGGGGGATTTTTTCTGCTTTTGTGCCACGTACGCTTGGTAGGCTTGCGGCGTCATATCCAAGGCAGGTCACATCCTTTCTATGGACAGTGTGTCCCACGGCGGGAAAAACATACATCTGCCTTGTCAAAATACGAAAAAAAGGCTATACTACACTCAAGAAAATGAAAAGGCAGGTGGAAAACGATGGCGGATATGATCCATCCCTTCGGACGCAAGGCGCGCTCTCTGGCGCAGATCGAAGAGATCTCCTGCATCGGCTGTGGCTACTGTGCCATGTTTTGCCTGATGGAATGTATCTTCCAGCGCCCGGACGGTTTTTATGAAGTGGATAAGGAGCACTGCGTCGGCTGCCGCTCCTGCAAAGTCAACTGTCCCTTTGAGGCGGTGACCATGCTGCCCCCGAAACGGGAGACGGAGGGTCAATGAAAAAACAGGAGCGCCCCACACTGGGGCTGTACATCCATGTCCCTTTTTGCCGTGCCAAGTGTGTCTATTGTGATTTTTATTCCATGGCGCACAAGGAGGCAAAGATGGACGCATACGTGTCGGCGCTGCGCAGCCACCTGATAGAGGTGGCCCCGACGGCCGACGGACATACGGTGGACACGGTGTATTTCGGCGGCGGAACCCCCAGCTATCTGGGGAGCAAGCGGATCATTCAGCTGCTGCAGACGGTGAAAAAGCACTATCATCTGGCCAAGGACGCCGAAATCACCATGGAGGCCAACCCCGACAGCGCCACGGAGGTTTCTGCACTGCGGGCCCTGCGCCGTGCCGGAGTGAATCGCATCTCACTGGGCGTTCAGTCCTCGGACGATACCATGCTGCGCCGGATCGGACGTGTCCACAACTGGCAGCAGGTGATGGACTCGGTGGCGGCCATCCGCAAGGCGAAGATCGAGAATCTCAGCCTTGACCTGATCTATGGGCTGCCGGACCAGACCATGGAGCAGTGGGAGAAAACCCTTGGCGACGCCATGTCGCTGCGTCCTCAACATATTTCCTGCTACGGACTGAAGGTGGAGGAGGGCACGCCGCTGTGGCAGCAGCGGGAGGAGCTGACGCTGCCGGACGATGATCTGCAGGCGGATATGTATCTCTATACCGTGGAATTTCTCCACCATATGGGCTATGAGCAGTACGAGATCTCCAACTTTGCCCAGCCGGGAAAGGCGTCACGGCATAATCTGAAATACTGGCAGCTGGGCGAATATGCGGGATTTGGCCCCGGCGCCCATTCTGATTTCGGCGGCGTGCGCTATGCCTATGTGCGGGATCTGGAGCGCTATCTTCGGGGGGAGTTAATCCTCTCCGAGTCGGAGACCATTAGCCCGCAGGAGCGGGCACAGGAGTATCTGATGCTGGGACTGCGGACGGCGGAGGGCATCGACCGGCGCACCTTTGAAAACCGCTATCGCCGCCGGTTCGACGGGCTGGAGCGCCGACTGGTGCAGGACGAGGCCCACGGCCTCTGCCAACGGACCCCGGGCGGCTGGCGTCTGACGCCGCAGGGATTTTTGGTGTCCAACCAGATCATCGGCCAGCTGGAGGACGTGCTGATCGAGGAGACGCAGCAGCGCCTTGCCCGGACAGAAAGCGGCAATTATCAAGTACAGCTGTGAGCAAGAAAACGAGGACGAACGAAAAGGCGTTCGTCCTCGTTTTTTCGTTTTGCTGTTTATCGTTTGGCGGGATCAGCCGTCGGTGCGTTCACGCCACTCCTTCTCCTGATTGAGAGCATAGCGGAGCTTTTCATTTTCCTCCACCAGCTTGTCGTAGTGGACACCCTGTACATAGTACTTCACAAAGGTGAAGGTGGCCTCGTCGAACTCCTCCGGGTCATAGGCGGGCAGCAGCGAGCCGCCCTTGCGGCGCAGACCCTGCACGTTGATCACCACCAGACGGCGGCGTTCCTCGGACAGCTGGAACAGCTTCAGCGATTCGGGGATTTCCAGACCTAAGCCGCAGACCTCGTTCACACGCTCCAGCAGAGCCCGCTGTTCCGGTTTGGCCGAGACGATCACGCCGTATTCGGCGAACAGACGCTTGAGATAATCGGCAGAAACTTCTTCACGGGTAATGGTGCCCTTACCGATGCCGTTGAGCATGGTATTGGACAGATTCAAACTCACATAGACCTCGTGGCCCGTCTTAGGATAGTTCATGAAAATCCTCCTTATAAAAGTTTTCCTTCTTTTTTGCAGCTCACAAGTTGAGCTTTTTTCCAATTCCAAGATAGCACAGGCGCAGGGGGAATTCAATAGAAACTTGTACTCAGTACAAGTTTGGGAACGTTACCGGAGAAACTTTGGAAGCCTCGACGAAAGGAAGAAGTGATTTTCACAGAAATGCCAAAAGGAATGATGGGTTGTACCAAGACAACCCATCAAGCGAAGTTATGTGACCCCCGTGAGGTCAAAAGGCGGGGTGTATTCCTCCTTGGCCGAGGAGGAATCCTGCACAAAGCCGTCCAAAATACCGCACTGGCGCATATAGTCCACGGCGGCACGGTATTCCCCGGTGCGGACACGGCGGCCCAAGAAGCCTTCCGCACCGGGCTGGGGGGTGTATTGACTCATGAGGGAGAAGAGCACCTGTCCGTTCGGAAAAGTGCGAGCGACCCAATCGATGCACTGCTTGGTATTCTCCAACTGGCCGGGCAGCATCAGGTGACGGATGATGACGCCTCGTTTGAGAAGTCCGTTTTCCACTACAGGCGGTCCCACCTGCCGGACCATTTCCGTAATGGCTGCCGTGGCTACCGGAAAATAATCCTCGGCAGCGGAGAGCGTACGTCCCAGCTGCGGCAGGGCATATTTCAGATCCGGCAGGTAGATCTGTATCTTGCCCTCCAATGACCGAAGTGTTTCCACCCGCTCGTAGCCACCGCAATTCCACACCACCGGCACGGGGAGCGGCGGGCACAGTGCCTCCAGGATCTGGGGCGTGAAGTGATCGGGGGTCACCAGATTGATATTGTGGGCACCCTGTGCAATCAGCTCCTGAAATATGGCGCGCAGTCGGGGGACGCTGACCGGCTGACCGAAGTTTTCGGCAGAGATCTGGTGATTCTGGCAAAAGACACATCGCAGGGTGCAGCCGGAAAAGAACACGGTGCCGCTGCCTCGTGTGCCGCTGATCACCGGCTCCTCCCAGTGGTGGAGCGCTGCCCGAGCGATGTGGACCATGGCGGGCATTCCGCAGAAGCCGCCGCCCTCTGCGGCGGTGCGCAGGGCGCCGCAGCGCCGTGGACAAAGCTGACAGATCATCGCTTGTGAATATCGAAGTCGGGGCCCAGATCGCCCTGCATCCAGTGCTTGCGGCAAAGGCCGATATAGCGGTCATTGGCGCCCAGCTCCACCTGTGCGCCCTCCTTGACCACCCGGCCGTTGGCGTCAAAGCGGGCGTTGAAGGCCGCCTTTTTACCGCACCAACACACGGTTTTGACCTCCTCCAGCTTGTCGGCCAGGACCAGCAGATGGTAGCTTCCGGGGAACAGCTCGCCCCGGAAGTCGGCCCGCAGTCCGTAGCACATCACGGGGATGTTGCACTCGTCTACCAGATGCACCAGATAGTACACCTCGTCCCGGGAGAGAAACTGGGCCTCGTCCACAATGATGCAGGCGTACTGCTGCAGTGTTTCATCGGACATGGTCTGCATTTCGTCAAAGTAGATGCAGGGGTGCCGCAGACCGATGCGGGAGCTGACCATGTGATCACCGTCCCGGACATCGATGCGGGGCTTCACCAACAGGGTTTTCTGTCCACGCTCTTCATAGTTGAAGCGTGCCATCAGTGCGTTGGCGCTTTTGCTGGAGCCCATGGCTCCGTATTTGAAATAGAGCTGTGCCATTATGCGTTGTCCTTTCCATCGGGCAATTCCCGTGTTAGTTTGATGAATGCGGAGGGAACGGCCCGCCGCTGGCGTTCCTGCGCATCGGCCCAGAGCCACTCCGCCGGCCCTTCGCCGGTGACATCCACGACATAGCAGGTCATATCCCAGCGAATGTGGCTGAAGAGATGACGGGCAGACAGTCGCTTGCGCCACTGATGGGGACGAACCCCCCAGTCTGCCAGTTGACGGGCAGCGGCGGCTTCTTCCAAATGACCGTCTACATGGGGGTATTCCCAGAGATTGGCCAGAAGGCCCTGTTCCGGCCGCTGCCGCAGGGCGGCGCATCCGTCTTGCAGCAGAAGGAAAACGGTTTTTTCCTCGATACGGCGCTTCGTTTTGTTGATACGCACCGGCAATTCCCGCTGCCGGCCCTGCTGACAGGCGGTGCAAAATGCTCCGGCGGGACATTGCTGACACAGCGGCTCCCCGCCGGGGAGACAGATGGCCGAGCCCAGATCCATCAGCGCCTGATTGAATGCGCCGGGGCGCTGAACGGGCATGACGGCATCCATATACTGCCGGCACTGCTTGCGGGTCTTGTCCTCTAAAACATTCTCCTCGCTGCCGATGATGCGGCTGACCACCCGCAGCACGTTCCCGTCCACCGCCGGGACCTTTTGCCCGAAGGCGATGGAGAGAATGGCGCCGGCGGTGTAGTCCCCGATGCCGGGCAGCGACAGCACCTCATCATAGGTTTGCGGAAAGACGCCGCCGTGGCGCTCCATGATGACACGGGCCGCCTTTTGGAGATTGCGGGCACGGCTGTAATAGCCAAGCCCCTCCCACAGTTTGAGCAGCTGCTCCGTGTCCCCTTCGGCCAAGGACTGCACCGAGGGGAAGGTCTCCATGAAGCGGGCGAAATAGGGCAGCACCGTGGTCACACGGGTCTGTTGGAGCATAATCTCCGACACCCAGGTGCGATAGGGGCTGACCTCCTCCCGCCAGGGAAGATGCCGGCGATGGGCGTCATACCACGCTAGCAGCGGGGCGGGAAGATTTGATAAAATGGTGATGGCTTGATCGCTCATGGTGTCCCTCCTCCCTTGCTGAAGCGCCGGGCATAGCCGCAGCGGCGGCACAGCTCCTCCGACGGTTGGCGGCGGGAAAAGCCGTCCAACATGGCCTGCGCCCGCGGGGAGGCCACAATATGGGGGAGCGAATCATAAAATAAGTTTCCCAGTGGGATTTGGCCCTCGCCATCCAGACAGCAGGGCACCACGGTGCCGTCGCAGAGGACGGCGATTTGCTGGCGCAGACCGTGGCAGAACTCCACGCCGCCGGCAGGGGCGTTCAGGTCCGGCCAGTCGAACTTGGCGGCCCGTTCCAGATAGAGGTGATCGGCCAGACGGAGGTTCCCCTTGCTGTCAGGGCACAGGGCGGACAGATCCACGTCCAGTGCCTGTCCCAAAAGGCGGCAGATCTCCTCGTTTTTTTCCTCAAGTCCCCCTTCGTTCCACAGCCGCAGGGAACAGATGACGCCCTGACGGGATAGACGTGCGCAGGCGTCGGCACAGCTGCGGATATAGGAATCCATATCGCCGGCGGCACCGTTGCCCTCAAAGCTGTGGAGAGAAACGCTGAGCTTGTGGAGAGCGGGAGCCTCTTGCAGCAGGGGCAGCTGCCGGGAGAGCAGCGTGCCGTTGGTGGTGATGCAGACACGGAAGCCGCCGGCTCGGGCGATGTCCAGAATTTCACGGAGCTGCGGATGCAGCAGCGGCTCCCCCAGTACGTGGAGATAGAGATAGCGGGTGTGCCCCTGAAGGCGCCGGGTCAGCCGGGCGAATTCCTCCGCACTCATAAAGCGGCGGGGACGCCGGGTCCCGGGGCAAAAGCTGCACGCAAGATTGCACGCATTGGTGATCTCAATATAAACGCGTTTGAACACAGCGGCACCTCCCTTTTCGATACTGCAAGCCATTGTACCATATTCCCGCCCCGTTGGGAAGAAAAAAGCGCCGTCAGGCGCGAAGGCACAGGAAAGCGCCCCATCTTTCAAAAGATGGGGCGCTATGTAAGAGTTCTGCTTACAGGTAGTTGCGCATGATGTCGGTGGCAATCGCCTCATCGGCGCTGACCGTTACGGTAAACTTCACGGAGTTCTTCTCGCTGAAGTTATCCAGCCAAGTCAAGAACTTCTCGGTGGCCGACAGGTCATTGTTGCGGGTGACCTTCCAAAGATTGTCCACATAGACGTGGGAAATATCAAAGTTACCGGCATACAGGCCGCTGACAAAACCGCGCAGGCTTTCGAAAGAGTCCAGATCAAATTCGCTGGCATTCACAAGTCGGGCATTGTAACTGACATCATAGGTCATATCGGCACTGGGCTCAATGCACACGACACTGCCCTTCTCGGCCTCTACGCTGGCGTGTACCAGTTCGATGAGCTGCTTGGTCTTACCTGCACCTGCAGCACCCATAATCAGTCTAACCATGAGAAATCACTCCTTTGAATTGTATGGTAACCAGAGGTCCTATACTTGTAAATAACATACCACATCGTTAGTGAAATAGCAATGAAAAAATATGCCGGCTTTTTTTGGTGAAAAAAGCGATTGACCCGTCCGGTTACCGGAGCTTTGCCAGCAGCTGGGAGCGCAGTTCCTCATAGCCGGGCTTCCCCAGCAGGGCAAACATATTTTTCTTGTATGCCTCCACGCCGGGCTGATCGAAGGGGTTGATCTCCAGCAGATAGCCGCTCATGCCGCAGGAGTACTCAAAGAAGTAGATGAGCTGGCCCAGCTGTGCTGCATCACACCGGTCGCACTGCACGATCACATTGGGGACGCCGCCCTCCACATGGGCCAGCAGTGTGCCGTCCATGGCCTGCTGGCGGATAAAGTCCAGATCCTTCCCTGCCAGGAAATTCAGCCCGTCGCCGTTGCTCTCCTCCATAGGCACCACGTTTCTGGTGGCGGAGGTGCCCAGACGCACCACGGTCTCGAAGAGATGGCGCTCCCCCTGCTGAATGTACTGTCCCATGGAGTGGAGATCGGCGGTGAACTCGGCGCTGGCGGGGAACAAGCCCTTGTGCTCCTTACCCTCGCTCTCGCCGTAGAGTTGCTTCCACCACTCGCACATAAAACGGAAGTTGGGCTCGTAGGCAGCCAGGATCTCGATCTTCTTGCCGGCGCGGTAGAGCGCATATCGGGCGCAAGCGTACTGCCATGCGGGGTTGGCGTCCAGTTCCGGCACGGCGCAGGTCTCCATCATAGCGCGTGCGCCGTCCATCAGGGCATCAATATCTACGCCGGCCACAGCGATGGGCAGCAGGCCTACGGCCGTGAGCACGCTGTAGCGGCCGCCCACATCGTCGGGAACCACGAAGGTCTCATACCCGGCCTCATCGGCCTGCGTCTTGAGGGCGCCGCGGGTACGGTCGGTGGTGGCATAGATGCGGCGGGCAGCCTCCTCCGGGCCGTACTTCTCCTCCAGAAGGCGGCGGAAGAAGCGGAAAGCCACGGCGGGTTCCGTGGTGGTGCCGGACTTGGAGATCACATTGACGGAGAAATCCTTGCCCTCCAGCAGCTCCACGATCTCGCTGAGCTGATCGGAGGAGAGACCGTTGCCGGTGAAATAGATGTTGGGGGTGGATTTCTTTTTCAGATTATAATTGGCCGAGCACAGGCACTCAATGACGCCCCGGGCGCCCAGATAAGAGCCGCCGATGCCGATGACCACCAGAGCCTCGCTGTCGCTTTGGATCTTTTGAGCCGCCGCCTTGATCCGGGCGAACTCCTCCTTATCATAGTCAGCGGGCAGACGTACCCAGCCGGTATAGTCGCTGCCGGCGCCGGTATGGTTCTGCAGATAGCCGTGGGCGGTGTGCAGCTGCTGCGCCAAGGCCGTATCATATCCCTCCGGAACAAAGGATCGCATATTGGACAGGTTCACCTGAAGCATGGTCATTCCTCCTAAAGTTGTATCAAATGAATGGATAGTTCCATTTTACAACGCAGGAGCGCAAAACACAAGAAAAACTGCGCAGAGCCCACCGCAAGGACAGCTATACGCAGAAAAAAGCGTCCTGCAGCATCCGCACCAGCAAATCGCTCCAGCGAAGCCGGGGCACCGGCTCTGCCGCCAGCAGGGGGATCTCCAGCAGCGTTTCCTCCCCGCTGCGGACAGTGAGAGCGCCTACGGTCTGCCCTGCGCTCACCGGAGCGGCCACGGAAGGCGGCAGCGTCACCTCCTGTGTGAGGTTGGCCACGTCCCCCTTGGGCAGCAGGAGGGTGCGGCCCTCCTCCGGTAATCGGACGGCCACGGTGTCCGCGGCCCCCAACTCTACCGGCAGCGGCGGCAGAGGACTCTCGGCGTCGATACGGTGGAGGGCGTAGGTGGAAAAACCGTAGTTGAGCAGTGTTTTGGCATCTTCAAAGCGCTGCTGCGACGTGGTACCCTTCAGGACGACGGCGATGAGCTCCATCCCGTCCCGCTCTGCGGTGGCGCTGATACAGAACCCGGCACTGCTGGTGCTGCCGGTCTTGAGACCGGTGGCCCCGTCATAAAAGCGGATCAGCTTGTTGGTATTGGCCAGCTGGAACTCGCCGCCACGCAGCGAATCCATCCAGATGGTGGTGAAGCGGCGGATGTCCGGGTGGTGCAGGATCAGCTCCCGGCTCATGATGGCGATGTCCCATGCGCTGGTGACGTGGCCCTCGGCGGGCAGGCCGGTGCAGTTGACAAAATGGGTGTCCTGCATCCCCAGCTCCTTGGCCCGGTTGTTCATCTCCGTGACAAACAGCTCGGTCACGCCGGAGACGTGCTCGCCCAGAGCCACGGCGGCATCGTTGCCGGAGGCCACGCACACGGCTTTGAGCAGGTCCTCCACCGTGATCTGTTCCCCCTCGGCTAAAAAGACGTTGCTGCCGCCCATGGAGGCGGCATAGGCGCTGACGGTGACCACGTCGTCATAGTGAATGGCGCCCCGGTCGATGGCCTCCATGGTCAACAGCAGCGTCATGACTTTGGTGACGCTGGCAGGTTCCATAGGTTCGTGTTCATTCTGGGCAAAGAGAACCTCCCCTGTCTCTTTTTCCATCAACAGTGCCGCCGGTGCGTCCAACTCCAAGTCCACAGCCTGCGCCGTGCAGGGCAAGAGCAGCGCAAGCAGCAGTAAAAAGAAAAGCCCTCGTCTCATAGGAACGTCCCTCCATGTCGTTTTTTCTACTCTATGAGGGAATCGAAAAATCCATGCCTGCGGACGATGATTTTTAGGTTGCAATAAAGAAAAAAGTCTGCTATAATAACAAAGTACCTCTAAGCAGGGTTGGTATATCGGTATTACATCGGCTTCCCAAGCCGTTGAGGCGGGTTCGACTCCCGTACCCTGCTCCAGAGAAAGGGAAGAAGATGCGCTGCATCCTCTTCCCTTTTTGTTTTCAGCCGTTTTTGTTTTCTGTCGCTGCGCTGCCGTCCTTGCGGTAGCGGATCATGGCCGTGATCGTAGTGATCAGCAGTGCCGCCTCGGCAAAGAAGGTGGCGGCGCCCACAAGGCCGGTGTAGACGGCCCAGAGGGAGGATACGCCCAGCAGACACCACCGGGCCCGGTGCTCGTCCCGGATGGAGACGAACGCCATGTTCAGCATGGCACCCAGAATGGGCAGGACTTCCAGTGCGTTTTTCCACGTGAAGGCCCAGACAAAGGTGGGGGCGGTGAAATAGCCGAAGAACCCCAGACCCAGATAGAGACAGCCGAAAAGCACCAGCTCCCATGGGGGTGTCTCACGGCCCCGCAGCGTTCGGAGCAGCGTCACCAGAGGCTGTATGGCGCCCACAAAGCACAGGAAGGCCGCCGAACCGATCTCACCGATGAGCACAAAATTCAGGACCATGAGAATGTTGGTGGCGATATTGACGCAGAGCATCTGCCACTTTTGCTTAAAAAGCGGCGTGAGGACGCACAGAACAGAGGCGGCAATACCGCAAAATTGTCCGATATAGTAGGCCATAGGAGATCCCCCTGTTTTTCCATAATGTCCTATTATAGCGGCAGAACGGCCGTTTGACAAGGACAAGCCGCCAGAATGAAGAAAAGGAGCAAATGCCATGAAGCCCACTGTATTACTGTTTGGAATCAGCCCGGCCAAGAGAAACGCCATCGGCGTGGTGTGCCACAAGCTGAACCTCCGCATGGTGGAGGTCCCGCCCCAGCGGTGGGGATGCACACTGGAGACGCTGTTTGCCGGAACGGAGGGCGACTGCCCTGCCCAAAATCCATTTCACGAAGAGATGCTGGTGATGGACCTGCCCGGCGCCGTGTTGGATTTCTTTCTGCAGGGACTGCGCCGCCAGAAGGTGGCAGTGGACCTGAAGGCCGCCCGGACGCCCACCAACGACGCATGGACCGCCGATGCGCTCTATCAGGAGTTGTGCCGGGAGCGGGAGGCTTTTCGCAGCGGCGCCGCCGCACCGCACCAATAAGCACGCCAAGCAGGAGAATGAGAAAAAGGATGCAAGCCAAGGGCTTGCATCCTTTTTTTGATGAAGTTCAGAGGCGGTAAATGGGAACACAGCCGCCGTCTTTATTCCACTCCAGCCAGAAAAGAGGGACATACGCCGGGGCCTTATTGGCACACCAGATAGCTGCCGCCCTGCGTCGGTGCGGAAAAATCGGTGAGCACCAGCCGTGTGGTGCGGTCATACTCCGCAGGCAAAACGCGGGTGAGCCAGTTGTGTGCGGCACTTTCCCGGGGCACATAGATCCGATCAAAGCTCTGGGACAGGATCTGCACCGGCAGTCCGCTGGCGGCAAAAGAGCCGTCGTCGCCAAGGCTGGCCGGGAGGAGGATGCTGACACGCAGCGAGGGGGCCGCCTTATGGATCTTCTCGATCAGCTGGCCGAGGACTGCGCCACGGTCCAGTGTATCCGGAAGAGAAGATAGTCCCAGCTTTCCCTCGATGGGATAGCGGAAGTGCTCCAGAAGGATCTCGTCAAAGCCCAGTGCTTCGCACTCCCGGGCCAGAGCGCAGAGATACTCTGCGGTGCTCTCCTGCGACGGGTCCAGCCAAGTGCGGCTGTAATTATCGTACCAAAGCTGCCCGTCGGGGTAGCGAATGGCACTCTCCGGCCGCCCCAGAGGGAAGGCATTGTCACAGAGGGAAGTCACCCGAGCCACGGTGTAGCAGTCGCTGTCCGTAATGGTTTTCAGGTGTGAAAGCGTCTCGGCCCCGCCCCGCTGCACGCTGTCAGGCAGCGAGGGAATGCTGCTGGCATAAGCAAGGGAGCCGTCAAAGCGCTTACAGTGGACGACCACGGCGCTCTGGTTGGCCAGAAACGGGCCGGGATCGCCGCTGAGCGCCCGATCGGGAAGCTCGTAGGCATGGAGCTCGGCCAACGGGGCCGGCGTTTGGGAGGGTTTGGCATCGGGGTCCTCCTCGTCCCGATGGATGTTGACCTCATCCGAGGAAGGGAGCGGCGCAGGCGTCTCTTTTTTGCGCAAGAAAGGCAGCTCCAAGCGAATGCTGCCGTCATCATCATAGACAACATACTGCTGCGCCAACAGATAGGCCACGGCGCCCAGAAGAATGAGCAGCAAAACCACCACAAGGGCAATTTTCTTGCCGTTTTTGCGTCCACTATAGCTGTTGTATCCTTTCGTTGCCATAGACACTCCTTTCCAGAGGCAGTTTGTCAGGGCTGAATGTTGTCCAGCAGATCTACGCGGCGCTGGTGACGTCCGCCCTCAAATTCGGTGTTCAGGAAGATTTCCACCATCCGCAGGGCCAGATTGGTGCCGATCAGACCGGCGCCTAAGGCCAGAACATTGGCGTCGTTGTGACGGCGGGTCATCTCGGCGCTGAGAGGATCGGCGCAGTGGGCGCAGCGAATCCCCTTGACCTTGTTGGCGGCGATGGAAATGCCGATGCCGGTGGTGCAGATCACAATGCCGTAGTCGGCCTCGCCGGCGGCCACAGCCCGGGCCACCTTCTCGCCGTAGATGGGGTAGTCGACACTCTCACGGCTGTAACAGCCGAAGTCCTCAAAATCGATGTCATGCTCCTCCAGCCAGATCAGGATATCCTGTTTCAGAAGGTAGCCGCCGTGATCGCATCCGATCGCAATTTTCATGGTTGTTCTCCTCTCGTTTTTTCGGTTCATGGCAGGGGATGGAAACAGGGTCTTCCCTGCTCATAGGTGGTGAAGTACGAAAAGCCGCAGCGGCGCAGAAGTGCCTGACAGGCGGCAATACCTCTGCCGACGTGCTGCGCTGCATGGGCGTCGCTGCCCAGAGTGATGCACTCGCCGCCCAAGGCCCGATAGCGCCGCAGGATGGCCTCCTCCGGCATCGGGAAATCGCCGCGGTTGGTGTTCAGCTCCAGACCGATCCCACGGGCAATGAGCAGCTGCAGCAGGTCCTCCACCTCGTCCATATAGGGGAGGAAACTCAGACGCCGCCCGGTATGCTGATCGATGTAGCGCAGCGGCAGCGTAAAATGCCCCAGCACATGGAATTTGCCCCATGTAATGAGCTTGCGTGTCTGGACCAGATAGTCCCGCAAAATAGCGTCGTAGTCGCCCTGCTCCTGTATCCCCAGATTGTAGAGGTCCATATATGCAAAGGCCTCACCTGCAGTATGCACCGAACCGATGATAAAATCAAGGGGCGGTGCATTTTTTAGGAGCATTTCTGCCCGATCAAAGGAGAGAATGGCCTCCCCCAGCTCCGCACCGCGGCGGATGATGAGCCGATCTTCACAGAGAGAGCGGGCCTCCTGCAGCTGGCGGAGGGATTCCGCCCAGTCAAAGGTGGTGCGGGGTGCAAAGGATTCCCAGTAGATCGTGTCCAGATGATCGGTGATGCAGATCTCCTGCAGCCCGCACGCCTGTGCGGCCCGGGCCATTTGCGCCATGGTGCAGGTGCCGTCCGGTGAGCAGGTAGAGTGCAGATGGTAGTCGGCAAGATACATGGTCGATCACCTCGTAGCGGCATTATCCACGCTTGGATTTCTTAAAAAAACTCTTGCGCTTTTCGTAGTTGTTCTCCCCCAGCGAGTCGCTGAACTTTTTCAGCGCCTCCTTCTGCTGGTGGTTGAGGTTGCGGGGGGTCTCAATGGTCACGGTGACGAACTGATCCCCACGCCCGCGTCCATTGAGAACGGGGATCCCCTTGCCCCGCAGCCGGAACACGGTGCCGGTCTGGGTGCCTTCGGGTATGTCGTATTTTACTTTGCCGTCAATGGTGGGGATCTCCAGCTCACCGCCCAGTACGGCCTGTGTAAAGGTGATGGGCGCTTCGCAGTAGACGGAGGTACCCTCCCGGTGGAATAGCTCGTGGGGCTTTACCATCACGGTGATCAGCAGATCTCCGCTGGGGCCGCCGTTCTTACCGGCGTGGCCCTGTCCGCGCAGGGAGATGGTCTGTCCGTTGTCGATGCCGGCGGGAATGGAGACCTTCACGGTGCGGCGTTTCCGGACACGGCCGGAGCCGTGGCAGTCCTCGCAGGGTTGGTGAATGATCTTGCCGGTACCGTGGCACTTGGAACAAGGGGAGGTGCTGGCGAAGACGCCCATGGGCGTCTGGCGGCGCACCTGCACCGAGCCGGTACCGTGGCACTCCGGGCAGATCTCCGGGGTCGTGCCCTTGGCGCAGCCGTTGCCGCCGCAGGTGGAACACTCCTCCGAGCGCTCCAGAGTGACGTCCTTCTCGCAGCCAAAGGCGGCCTCGGTGAAGGAGAGGGACACGCTCATGCGGATGCTCTCACCCCGCTGGGGACCGTTGCGGCGCTGCTGACCACCGCCGCCGAAGCCGCCGGTAAAGAAGCTGCCGAAAAGATCCCCCAGATCGCCAAAATCGAAACCGCCGCCAAAGCCGCCGCCACCGCCGGCATAATTGGGGTCGACGCCGGCAAAGCCGAACTGGTCATAGCGGGCCTTCTTGTCCGGATCGGACAGGACCTCGTTGGCCTCATTGATCTCCTTGAATTTTTCCTCGGCCTCTTTGTCGCCGGGGTTCATATCGGGGTGGTAGTGGCGGGCCAGCTTTTTATAGGCCCGCTTGATCTCGGCCTCGGATGCGT
This sequence comes from Oscillospiraceae bacterium, assembly GCA_020025275.1. Lineage (GTDB taxonomy): Bacteria > Bacillota > Clostridia > Oscillospirales > Oscillospiraceae > Vescimonas. The sequence continues at coordinate 82,157 of JAHHSI010000001.1, forward strand.
CCTTGCTGACGCCCAAGACCTCGTAATAATCGCGTTTTTGCTCAGCCATATTCGCTATCTCCTAAACATCACAAAGAGGGACAGGTACGCCTGCCCCTTTTGTGATTCTGTTTGCTTACTTGTTTTCGTCTTCATCTACGACCTTGTAGTCAGCGTCGTAGTACTGGCCGTCCTGGGCACCGGCACTGCCGGCCTGAGTGGGATCACCCTGCGGTGCCTGCTGCTGATAGAGCTTTTCGCTCATCTTGGCAAACAGCTGGCTCAACTCCTCAGTGGCGGACTTGATGGCGTCGGTATCCTCACCCTTCAGAGTTTCCTTCAGCTTGTCGATGGCTGCCTGAATGGGAGCCTTTTCATCGGCAGGGATCTTGTCGCCCAGCTCGCTCAGCGTCTTTTCACCCTGATAGACCATCTGATCGGCCTGATTGCGGACCTCGACCTTTTCCTTGATCTTGGCGTCCTCGGCAGCATACTGCTCGGCTTCCTTGACAGCCTTCTCAATGTCCTCCTTGCTCATGTTGGTGGAGGAGGTGATGGTGATGTGCTGCTCCGTGCCGGTGCCCAGATCCTTGGCGGACACGTTGACGATGCCGTTGGCGTCGATGTCGAAGGTCACCTCGATCTGAGGAACACCGCGGCGGGCAGGAGCGATGCCGTCCAGATGGAAGCGGCCCAGGCTCTTGTTGGCGGCAGCCATTTCACGCTCACCCTGCAGCACGTTGACCTCAACGGAGGTCTGGTTATCTGCGGCGGTGGAGAAGATCTGGCTCTTCTTGACGGGGATGGTGGTGTTGCGCTCGATCAGACGGGTGCACACACCGCCCATGGTCTCGATGCCCAGAGACAGGGGGGTCACGTCCAGCAGCAGCAGACCCTTCACATCACCGGTCAGAACGCCGGCCTGCAGGGCAGCGCCCATGGCCACGCACTCGTCGGGGTTGATGCCCTTGAAGGGCTCGTTGCCGGTGAAGGACTTGACAGCGTCCACAACGGCGGGGATACGGCTGGAGCCGCCCACCATCAGGACCTTGCTCAGATCGCTGGGCTTGAGGCCGGCGTCGGACATCGCCTGACGGACGGGGCCCATGGTGGCGTCCACCAGATGGCCGGTCAGCTCGTTGAACTTGGCGCGGGTCAGGGTGACATCCAGATGCTTGGGGCCGGTGGCGTCTGCGGTGATATAGGGCAGGTTGATGTTGGTGGTGGTCACGCCGCTCAGCTCGATCTTAGCCTTCTCGGCAGCCTCCTTCAGGCGCTGCATGGCAACCTTGTCACCGCTCAGATCGATGCCGTCGGTGCGCTTGAACTCGCTGACCAGATACTTGATGATGCACTGGTCGAAGTCGTCGCCGCCCAGACGGTTGTTACCGGCGGTAGCCAGAACCTCGATCACGCCGTCGTCGATCTCCAGAATGGAGACGTCGAAGGTGCCGCCGCCCAGGTCGTAGACCATGATGCGCTGGGTCTGCTCCTTGTCCACACCGTAGGCCAGAGCGGCAGCGGTGGGCTCGTTGATGATACGCTTGACCTCCAGACCGGCGATCTTGCCGGCGTCCTTGGTGGCCTGACGCTGTGCGTCGGTGAAGTAAGCGGGCACGGTGATGACGGCCTCGGTGACCGGCGTGCCCAGATAAGCCTCGGCGTCAGCCTTCAGCTTCTGCAGCACCATGGCGCTGATCTCCTGAGGGGTATAGGCCTTGCCGTCGATGTTGACACGGTGGTCAGAACCCATCTCACGCTTGATGGATGCGATGGTGCGGTCGGGGTTGGTGATGGCCTGACGCTTGGCCACCTGACCGACCATGCGCTCGCCGGTCTTGGAGAAGGCCACGACGGAGGGCGTGGTGCGGTTACCCTCGGCGTTGGCAATAACGACAGCGTCGCCGCCTTCCATAACGGCCACGCAGGAGTTGGTAGTACCCAGATCAATTCCGATGACTTTAGACATAATGTTTGCCTCCTATAATAGAAAAAGTTTTTTATTAATTGGTTTGAAGCGGGGCGAAGCCCCGGGATCGACTTTATCAGTTGGCCACCTTGACCATGGAGAAACGAAGGACCTTCTCGCCCATGATGAAGCCCTTTTGAAAGACCTCCACCACGGTATTCTCTCCTGCGTTTTCATCATCCACGTGCATTACGGCGTTGTGCCGCTCGGGATCGAACGGCTGGTTTTCCGCAGGGATCTCTTCCACGCCCAGCTTGGCCAGAACATCCACCAGCTGCTTGCAGATGAGCTCCATCCCCTGCCGATGGGGATCGGCGGGATCGAACTGCTCCAGACCTCGCAGCAGGTTGTCGTACACATCCAGGAACGGTTTAATGGTATCGGCCTTGGCGTTATCATAGGTGGATTCCTTTTCCTTGGCGGTACGCTTGCGATAGTTGTCGTATTCCGCAGCCAGACGGAGGTACTTGTCGCCACTCTCGCTGACGGTTTTGGCCAGCTGCTCCATCTGCTCCATCTGTTCACGGGTCACGGTAAAGGTATCCTCTGCCTTCGCCTCTTTGGCGGCTGCCTTTTCATCTGAAGCCTCTGCGGCGGCAGCTTCCTGCGCAGGGGGCGTTTCGCTCTCGGCGGCGGTGTTCACCGCATCCTCCTGCGGCAGATCCTTTTTTTCCATCTCACTCATTCTCTGTATCCTCCTTGGCGGGTAACTGATGGGCGGTGCCAAACATACGGCTCAGGCTCTCGGCGAAGTAACTCAGCCGGGCGGCCACGGTGGCATAATCCATACGTGTAGGACCAACCACGCCCACCAGTCCTCTCATATGATCTCCGATATCGTAACTGGCGATCACAACGCTGCTGTCTTTCAGTGCGTCATTCACATTTTCCGGACCGATGAGGATCTGCATGGGACTGTCCCCGGTGGGGACCGGCAGATTCTCCTTGCTGTCCACCATGAAGCTCATCAGATCCTGCGCCTTGTCCGGATCCCGATATTCCGGGAATTTCAGGAACTGGGTGGCACCGGTGGTGGCCACTGTCTGGTGCATGGCCTGCTGGACCAAGTCACAGGCGTAGGTACACACCTGATTTAAAAGCAGGAACCATTCACCGCTGACCTGATCGGAGAGATTCATCAGCCGCTGGCTGATCTCCTCCGGGGCCTTGCCGGTAAAGTGGGTGTTCAGCAGGTGGCTCATATCCGACAGCGCCGCAGTGTCGATGGGCAGCTGCGTGTGCAGCAGCTGGCTTTTTACCCGGCTGTCCGACAGCATGACCACGGCGATCACGCTCCGCTCGTCCACGGCGATCAGTTCAAAGCGCTGTACCGAGGCGTTCTGCTGCCCGCTGGTCATGGTATAGGCCGGGTAGCCCATCAGCTGGGAGACCATCTGTCCGGCCTGAGAGGCGACCTGATCCACACCGGCCATCTTCTCCGTCAGCGAAGTGCTGATGTCGGCGGCCTCCTGTTCCGACAGGGTGCGGCGTTCCATCAACTCGTTGACGTACAGCCGATAGCCCTTGGGGGACGGAATCCGTCCGGCCGAGGTGTGGGGCTGTTCGAGATAGCCCATGGCCACCAGATCGGCCAGCTCGTTGCGCACGGTGGCCGAGCTGATTTTTCCCGGCATCTTCTCCACAATGGATTTTGAGCCGATGGGCTCCGCCGTGGCGATATAGCCGTCCACCACGATTTTCAGTATTTGCTTTTTTCGATCTGTTAATTCCATAGCAGCTCTCCAGTTAGCACTCCTTATCCTTGAGTGCTAACTCAGTGTACCACCCCGGTGTCATAATGTCAATAGGACAACAGTAAACGATTTATGAACAAAGGAAAAGACGAAAAAAAGCCGCTATCCCGTAGGATAGCGGCACACAGCAGGCTTATTTTCCGCTGAGGGGGGTGATGGTAAGATCACTCACACGATGGGGATCATCCTCACGCAGAATGGCCTGTCCGGTGGCAATTTTGGTGAGGGTGGGATCGTCCTTGACCATTTTGGCCTGTACTCCCTGACGGATCCGAGACAGATCCGTCTCCGGTGTGGTGTCGTAGACATTGAAGAGAATGGTGGTATCACCGTGGAAGTGCTTGTATACCTTATTCATAATCAGAACCTGATCGTCCGTCAATACGCCCTGCTGCCGGGCGGCGTCGGTGAGGCCTTCGTTGTAGGCGGCCATGACGTCAGAGCGATGCTCCATGCGGGGGGCGTGGTTGGCGGTGTTGTAGTCATAGAAGAAATAGCCCACCACACAAGCGGCAGCCGCCAGAAAGAGAGCCACGATCACGGCGGCGTGCCTGCGGTTGAAGCGGAGCGCTTCGCCGTTATCGGCGATCAGATGGGAGCGGTAGAGAATGGGCAGCATCAGCGCCAGAAACAGGGTGAGGAAAAAGCTCTCCACCGGGAACATACAGAGGTTCTTGATGATGTGGGGCATTTGGAACATGGCGTAGCTCTTCCCCAAGAGCAGGTGGTAGTAGAGGGCCATGATCGGTGCATTGAGCAGGATATTGACAAAGAAATCGATGCAGAATCGGGACAGGATCACGCGGGTGGGGGTGACTTTGGTGCGATAGAGAAACAGGGCAAAGATCAGGGACCCGGTGATCTCCACAAAGATAAAGGGAAAGAAGTAGGGGCCGGTGGGAAAGAGAAAGCAGCCAATGGTATCGGAGACCGCAGCGGCCAGCATGGCCACCACGGGACCGAAGGTCATGGCCCCCAGCGCATTGATGACAAAGGCGGTGTTGATCCGCATTCCGGGACCTAAATAGAAGCCTACAGGTTTGAGGGCCACCCGCAGAGCGATCATCAATGCAGCGAAAACCAGCATCCGCGGATTTTTCAGTTCCTGTGCGGCGGTGCGCCAGTAGGCGCGGGAAAATGGGGTTTTGTATAAGGGCATAAAAAGACCTCCTGTGTGATTTGGCAGCCCAAACGGGTCAGCCGCACAGAGGAGGGGGAAGATGCCCACGAGTCCGATATGCGGCAGCGGGATGCGGTCTCTGTACTGCACGGATCTCTCCGTTTCGTCCGGCGGACAACTCCCCGTCCCGTCGGCACTTTGCAACACACAGAGACCTACTCTGCCTGATGGCCTTTATTATACGCTTTTGCCGCAAATTTGCAAGAGGCTCCGGAGAAAAGAGAGGGGATGCAGAGAAAGAACCAGACGGGACGCACTGCGGATGCGTTCCGTCCGGTTCCGAAGAGTTTTGCACAGACTGTGGAAAAAAAGAACCGCCTGACGGCGGTTCTTTTTCAAAGTTCTTGCTTATTCGGCGCTCTTAGCGTCTTCGGCAGCCTTCTTCTCAGCAGCTGCTTTGGCAGCAGCGGCCTTCTTCTCAGCGGCAGCCTTCTGTGCAGCCTTGAACTTCTCCTTCTCCTCAGCGGTGGGGATGGGTTCAATGGCGCCCTTGGGGCAGGCCTTGGCGCACATGGTGCAGTTCTTGCACTTGGAGTAGTCGATGACGGCCACACCGTTGACCACGTGGATCGCATCGAACTTACAGGTGCGCTCGCATAGGCCGCAGCCAATGCAGGAGTTGGTGCAGACCTTGGTGGCCGCAGGACCCTTGTCCAGATTGGAGCAGTTCACGAACACCTTCTGCTTGTAGGGGACCTCCACGATCAGGTGGCGGGGGCAGGCCTCACGGCAGGCACCGCAGTTGGTGCACTTTTCCTTATCGACAACGGCAGCGCCGTTTTCGCCGATATGGAGAGCGTCAAACTGACATGCAGCCACGCAGGAGCCGAAGCCCAGGCAGCCATACTTGCAGTCCAGAACACTGCCGCCGCACACCTTGGTGGCGGCCAGGCAGTCCTGTACGCCGCGATATTCAAAGTTCTTCTTGGCGTTCACGCCGCCGTTACAAAGAACGTGGGCCACCATCTTCTCACCGGAGGGAGCCTCCATGCCCATGATCGCAGCGATCTTGGCAGCACCCTCTGCGCCGGCAGGGGCGCAGGCGGTGACAGGAGCCTTACCGGCCAGAATGGCCTCAGCGCAGCCGCCGCAGCCGGGATACCCGCAGCCGCCGCAGTTTGCGCCGGCCAGGCAATCCTGAATCTGAGGCAGACGAGGATCGACCTTCACCTCGAAGGCCTTAGCAGCCACAGCCAGGATCAGGCCGAAAATCACGGCCAGAGCGCCCAGCACCAGAACTGCATAGAGAATCGTCATAAAATCCATTGTCTTTTACCTCCTTACCAGACCTTCAGACCACTGAAGCCCATGAAGGCCAGAGCCATCAGACCGGCAGTGATCAGCGCGATGGGGAACCCCTCGAAGGCCTTGGGGGTCTCGGCGAACTCCAGCTGCTCACGGACAGCCGCAAACAGGAAGATGGCCAGCAGGAAGCCCAGACCGCCGGTAATACCATACACCACAGACTCGATGAAGTTGTAGTTGTTCTGCACGTTCAGCAGGGCAACACCCAGCACGGCGCAGTTGGTGGTGATCAGAGGCAGGTACACGCCCAGAGCGGTGTACAGGGTGGGGATGAACTTTTTGAGGAACATTTCCACAAACTGCACCAGACCGGCAATCACCAGAATGAAAGCCACGGTCTGCATGAACTCCAGCCCCAGAGCTCTCAGAACGATGTTGACCAGATAGGCGAAGGCGGAAGCCAGACCCATAACGAAGGTCACGGCAGCGCCCATACCCACGGCGGTATCGATCTTCTTAGAAACGCCCAGGAAGGGGCAGATGCCCAGGAACTGAGCAAAAATGAAGTTGTTGGTCAGAATTGCGCCAAGAGAGATGGCGAGCAGAGAAGTAACACTCATAACTTACTTGGCCTCCTTTTTCTTAGCGCTCTTGGCCATGGCCCACTGCATCGCAGCGATCAGGCAGCCCAGAGACAGGAAGCCGCCCACGGGCAGCACCAGCATCAGAGCGGGGGTGTAGGACTCGGGCATGACCTGAAAACCAGCCAGCGTGCCGCTGCCCAGCAGCTCACGGAAGAAGCACAGGATCACCAAAACAATGGTGTAGCCCAGACCCTGGAAGAGACCGTCCAGAGCGGCAGCGCCCACGGTATTCTTGGAGGCAAAAGCCTCTGCACGGCCAAGGATGATGCAGTTTACCACGATCAGGGGGATAAACACACCCAGAGAGGCGGCAATCGAGGGAACGAAAGCCTGCAGCAGCAGGTCGACGCAGGTAACGAAGCCGGCGATCACGACGATGTAGCAGGCAATACGTACCTCGCTGGGGATGATCTTACGCAGCAGAGAGATAAAAATATTGGACAGGGTCAGGATGATCATAACAGACACACCCATGCCAAGACCGTTCATGATCGAAGTGGTGATGGCCATGGTGGAGCACATACCCAAAAGCTGTACCAAAACGGGGTTCTGATTGATCAGACCGTCCATCAGTTGTTTCTTAGCATTCATTTTTGTACTCCTCCTTTCTTAGCCCAATGCTTCCACAACGGCCAGAGCGGCATTGGCACCCTTGGTCACGCCGGTGGAAGAAACGGTGGCGCCGGAGACAGGGCTGATGTTGCCCTTGACAACCAGACTGCCGGAACCGGACAAGCCGATAAACTGATCGAGCACAGGCGTGCCGTTGATGGCGGGCGCATTGTCGTTGCAGACCTTGGTGCCGATCCCGGAGGTCTCGGCGTGCTTGACCACGCTGATGCCGGTGATGGCCTTGTTGAGGTCGGTACCCACGATCATTTCAATGCTGCCCTGAGAGCCGCTGGCCACGACCTTGACGGCATAGCCGGCGTCCTCACCGTTGGACTTGACCTGATAGAGCTCGGTAACCGTACCGCCCTGCGCCGTTGCAGCAGCTTTGGCGGCATCGGTCAGCTCCACCGGGACAAACTCGCTCTCGGCGTCGGTGACGACCTTCACCAGAGCTTCCTCTGTCTTTGCCTTGTTGATGGCGGCGATAGGGCCCTTGGTCACTTCGTTGACGGCACCCAGCAGAGCGGCGACCACCAGAGCGATCACGGTCAGAGTGCCGGCCACTTTTACAATAAACTTACCGGAGATTTTCATTTTGCAGCCGCCTCCTTTGCCTTCTTTTCCTTCTTGGGTGCGCCGTAGATGGTGGGACGGACATACTTGTCAATGAGCCAAGTGGTGCAGTTCATCACCAGAATGGAGAAGCACACGCCCTCGGGATAGGAGCCGAAACGGCGGATAAAGACCGTCAGAAGACCGCAGCCGACGCCAAAGATCAGCTGTCCGGCCTTGGTAACAGGAGAGGTGGCGTAGTCGGTAGCCATGAAGATGGCACCCATCATCAGACCGCCGCCGAACACGCTGTAGGCCATGTAGTCCACGGCGCTGATGCCGGCAGGAGCGGAGATCAGGGAGATCACGGCCACGGTGCCGATGAAGGCCACGGGCGTATGCCAGGAGATGACCTTACGGAGCATCAGATAGATGCCGCCGGCCAGCAGCATGAGCGCGGAAACCTCGCCCATGGAGCCGCCGATCTTACCCAGGAACATATCGGCGATGGTGGGCAGCTGCTCAAAGGTGCCTTCCTTCATGATCGCCATGGGGGTTGCTGCGGTCTCAACATCGGCCACGGAGCCGAAGATGGGCATCCACTTGTCGGGGGAGGCCCACTGCGTCATGGCGCTGGCATAGCAGGCCATCAGTGCGGCACGGGCGGCCAGAGCGGGGTTGAGGAAGTTGCAGCCGATACCGCCATAGAGCTGCTTGACCACGACGATGGCGAAGAAGGAGCCGACTACCATCATCCACCAGGGCAGGGTCACGGGGCAGCTGAGAGCCAGCAGCATACCGGTCACCACGGCGGACAGGTCGCCGATGGAGCTGTTCTTCTTCATTGCCTTGCGATAGCCCCACTCCCAGAACAGGCAGGAAGCCACGGCGATGACCGTCAGGATCAGGGCCTGAAAGCCAAATACATACACGCTCATGCACAGAGCGGGGATCATTGCGATGATCACGTCCAGCATGATGCTGCGGGTATCCTCGTTGGAACGGATATGGGGAGAGGAGGACGCGATCAATTTCAAATTCTTGTAATCGGTCATGAGTTACGCCTCCTTCTTTTCAGCGGCAGCTTTTGCCTCGGCATCTGCCTTGGCCTTGGCCGCCATTCTTGCGTTGTTGACCTGCTGCTTGCCCAGACGGAAAGCGTGGGTCAGAGGCAGACGGGCCGGGCAGGTATAGGTGCAGGCGCCGCACTCGATGCAGTCCATACCGTGGAGCTGATCGCGGAACGCCTCCCAGTTGCCCTTCATCAGATACTTGTACATGAAGACGGGCTCCAGACGGATGGGACATACGCCCACACACTTGCCGCAGCGGATGCACTGGGGCTCGGCGACGTACTTCTCCTCGTCATCGGCAAAGGCCAGCATGGCGCCGGTGCCCTTACCCACGGAAACGTCTACGCTGTACTGTGCAAGACCCATCATGGGCCCGCCCATGATCAGCTTGTAGGTCTCGTCCTTCAGACCGCCGCAGGCATCGAACAGGCAGGAAATGGGGGTGCCGATGGGGCACTCGATATTCTTGGGCTCGATGACGCCGGAACCGGATACGGTGACGATCTTGTTCACCACGGGCATCCCCTCGTACACGGCGCGGTAGATGGCCACGGTGGTGTTCAGGTTGAAAATGCAGCAGCCGGCATCTGCGGGCAGCTTGCCGGAGGGCACCTGACGGCCGGAGACGGCCTGTGCCAGCTGCTTTTCGGCGCCCTGAGGATAGCGGGTGTGCAGTACTTCCACCACCACGGGGGCCTTGAGCTCCTCGATGGTCTTGTTCAGAGTATCGGCTGCATTCTGCTTGTTGGCCTCAATGCCGATGTACACCTTGTCCACGCCGAAGCACTTGGCCAGCAGCGCAGCGCCCTTGATGACCATCTCGGGACGCTCCAGACAGGTGCGGTGGTCGCCGGTGATGTAGGGTTCGCACTCCGCTGCGTTGATGATCACATAGTCGACCTTGCCCAGACTGGAGCTGATCTTCACATGGGTGGGGAAGGTTGCGCCGCCCTGGCCCACAATACCGGCATTTTTGACGATCTCGACCAGCTGCTCGGGTGTCATGTTGTCGGGATCCTCTACGGGATGGATGTCTGCGCACACAGTGTTCTGGAAATCGTTCTCGATCACCACGGACATCATGGTGCCGCCCATGCTGAAGGGCCGGGGTTCCACGGCTTTCACCGTACCGGACACGCTGGCATGGATGGGGGCGGACACGAATCCGCCGGGCTCACCGATTTTTTGTCCAATCGTCACCTGATCGCCCACTGCCACCAGGGGCTTGCAAGGTGCACCGATGTGCATAGACATGGGAATGACCACCTGCGCCGGTGCTGCCAGCTGCTCGATGGCCTTTTCATTGGTTGCGGCCTTCATGTCATCGGGATGAACGCCGCCAAAGAAAGCTTGTGCCATTGTCTTCACCTCATCTTACTTATGGGCGGCCCTACGCCACCCCATACTGCAATTCATTCTACATCAATAGATTTGAATTGTCCAGTGTTTTGCTATGAAATTCACAATCTCTTGTCGTTTTTCGGCCGATAGCAACAGGTTGAACGGAAACTTTTGCAAGAATTTCCGGGAATTGCACTATTTGGCAAGAACAGGGGCGCGGTGCTTGTGTTTTGGCGGTGCCTATGATACACTACATCACAATCAACAAAAGAGGATACACCGTCCATATAATGGGGAACGGGAAAGGAGTCAGTATGCTCAATCGTGTACAAGTAAAACTGGAAGCCAAAGAGGTGGTTCGTTCGGCACGCTCGTCGGCCTATCTGGTGACACTGATCTATCTGTTGCTGGTCAATTTGCTCACGGCGATACAGCTCTATGTGAGCAACGATGTGGTGAACTATATCCAGCATATCATGCCGGGTGTCCGGGTCCCCTCTATTTTTGTCGCGCCCGAATTCCCGCGGCTGGTGGTGATGTTCGTGACGGTGATGGTGTGGCTGCTGACCACGGTTCTGGGCGGCGGGATCGTGATCTACCATCTGGGTGTGCGGCGGGGCTATGAGATGAGCTGCAGCACTCTCTTTGACGGCTTTTCCATGGTGGGGAAACTGGTGGTTGCGGGGCTCTTGGTATCGTCTCTGGTGACACTGGGCACGGGACTGTTGGTGATCCCCGGCATTATTCTGAGCTATATGTACCGCTTCACTGTGTATAATCTCTGCGAGGTCCCGGAGATGGGCGTGATCAACGCCATGCGGATGTCCCGGCTGCAGACTTCGGGGCATAAGCTGGATCTGTTTGTGCTGGACCTGAGCTTTGTGGGCTGGCTGCTCCTGTGCGGCTTGACCATGGGCATCCTCAGCATCTGGGTCACCCCCTATATGGAACAGACATATATCGGCTATTTCGAGGCGTACAAGCGCGCTTCTGGGATCGGCTATATCCCGCAGGAGCCCAGCAGAGGCCCCGATGCTCAGGACCCGGGCGCCCCGCTCTATTAAATACGCGTGCGTGACAGCGGGATACAAGAAAACGTTAATAATTTAACAGGCCCTCGCAAGAGGGTCTGTTTTTTTGCAAAAAGGGAGAAAAAAGCCGATATATGGGGGCTTGCTGTTAATAATTTATCAAATGTGCACAGGATTTTGTTAAATCTTTGTCACAATTGCGATTTGTTTTTGTGGAGAGGATATTGTAGAATGTAGGATGTGGTAAAGAGTTCTTTGAGCGAAAGCTTGAAGAAATGGGGTGAAAATCCCCGCAGCGGCACTGCGGCGGCCAAGGCTGCGGCGCTGTAAGAGAAGAAAGTAAAAGAAAGAGGAGTGTGTGTTTGTGTTTAAGAAATTCACTAACGGCTGCGTTCGCGTAGTCAACAGATGGCTGCCTGATCCCTTCCTGTTCGCAGTCATTCTGAGCTTTGTCGTGTACATTGCTGCCATGCTGGGAACCCATCAGGGCCCCATCGCTATGCTGAATGCGTGGGGTAATTCAAAGGGCTTCTGGGGCCTGCTGTCGTTCTCCATGCAGATGGCTCTGGTGCTGGTGCTGGGTAACGCCATGGCATCTTCCAAGCCCTGCAAGAAGGCGCTGCGTGGCGTGGCCGGTCTGGCGCACAACAATATGCAGGCCATTGTGATCACTACCTTCGTGTCCGTGATCTGCTGCTGGCTGAACTGGGGCTTCGGCCTGATCGCCGGTGCTCTGCTGGCAAAGGAAGTGGCCAAGCGTGTTCCCACCGTTGACTATCCCCTGCTGATCGCTTCGGCCTACTCCGGCTTCGTGATCTGGCACGCCGGTCTGTCCGGTTCCATCCCCCTGCAGCTCAACGGCGGCTATACCATCTTCAAGGGAACCGCTCAGGAGGCTACCTTCCAGGCGGCGACCACCGATACCATCTTCCACCCCATGAACCTCATCATGATCGGCGTGATCCTGATCCTGATGCCGCTGGTAAACTATGCCATGCATCCCGATAAGGAGCACACCATCACCATCGATCCCACCCTGCTGCAGGATGAGGAGGAGAAGGTCTACGAGATCAATACGCCCGCTGAGAAGCTGGAGAACTCCAAGATCCTGTGGGCTCTGGTTGTGATTGCAGGCTTTGCCTACATTGTGTACTACTTCTATACCGTGGTCAAGGCCGGCAAGAACATCGCCGGTGCGCTGGATCTGAACATCGTGAACTTCATCTTCATGTTCCTCGGTATCCTGCTCCACGGCAATCTGCGCCGCTATGTGGACGCCATCGGTGAGGCTGCTGCCGGTGCAGCAGGCATCCTGCTGCAGTTCCCCTTCTATGCCGGTATCATGGGTATGATGACCGCTGGCAATGCTGACGGCGTGTCTCTGGCCTCCATTATTTCCGACTTCTTCGTGAATATCTCCACCCCGGTGACCTTCCCCCTGCTCACCTTCCTCTCTGCCGGTATCGTGAACTTCTTCGTTCCCTCCGGCGGCGGCCAGTGGGCGGTGCAGGGCCCCATCGTGATGCCGACGGCGCAGGCTATGGGCATCGATTCCGGCCGTGCCGCTATGGCAATTGCCTGGGGTGACCAGTGGACCAATATGATCCAGCCCTTCTGGGCTCTGCCTGCTCTGGGCGTGGCTAAGCTGTCCGCCAAGAACATCATGGGCTATCTGGTGATCGTCCTGCTGTTCACCGGCGTGGTGGCCTGCCTGGGCTTCCTGGCGTGGGCCATGTGGTTCTAAGCCAAGCGATCACGATTCCATCGGATCGTAGTAACGCAAAATAACGTAAAAACAGGGCTGAGTGTTCTCAGCCCTGTTTTTTGCGGCGTGGAGGAAGGCAGTGGATGGCTTGACTGCCTTGTGGCAGTGGAGAAAAACGCCATAGTCCGCGCGTACGGACCTACGGCCTGCCGAAAGAGGTCAAGCGGCCCCCGCTCTCTGCGTCAATGTCCGCCGGAGCAGGCGTGCAGCCTGGGTGGATATGACCGCCGCTTTTGACCCGTGCTCATCAGCCCACACCATACGCCCGGCCGCTGCGGCTCCATCCCATCCCACGGACGAAAGCGGATCGTCGGTGATTCGTGGCCCTACTGATCCACGGTCCGCTTCCCGCGGACGGGTGAGCGCTTTCACAGCGGAAAAGGACCAACGGACAACCAAACGCGCGGAAAACGCGTCACGTCAAAGGCCCCCGACTATGGTCGGGGGCCTTTGACGTGTGTAGAGAGAGGGTGGGAGACCCACCTGAGAGAAAGCGTGGTTATCGCTGGGAGGTGTCGCGGGGGAAGGAAACAGTGATGGTGGTTCCCTTGCCGGGGTCACTGGCTAACGAAACCTCAGCGGAGTGAAGCCGCGCTGCGTGTTTGACGATGGAAAGCCCCAGCCCGGTGCCGCCGATCTCCTTGGAGTGACTCTTGTCCACCCGGTAGAAGCGCTCGAAGATCCGTTCCTGATGCTCCGGGGGGATGCCGATGCCGGTATCGCTGACCACGAGACGAACCGCATGTGCCTCCGGCTGTACGGATACAGCCACGTGGCCGCCTTGGCGATTATACTTGATGGCGTTGTCGCAGAGGTTGTAGAGAATGGCTTGCAGCAGCTGCGGGACACCGCAGATGACGGCACTTTCGCCGTCCAGCGTGACACGTACACCGGCGGCCTGTGCCAGCGGACGTAAGCCGGCCACCGTCTCCTGAGCCAGAGCATACAGGTCCACGGCCTCCCGCTTCATGTCCTCGGCGCCCTCATCCAGATGGGACAGCTTGAGGATGTCCTCCACCAGATGGATCATACGCCGGGCGTCATTGTAGATCTGCGTGGAAAACTTGCCCACATCCTCCGGCTTCACCATACCGTGAGACAGGAGCTCGGCGCAGCCGGAAATTGTCTGCAGCGGTGTTTTCAGTTCGTGGGAAACGTTGGCGGTGAATTCCCGCCGCAGCTGCTCGATCTTCTGTTTTTCGGTCACATCCAGCAGAAGGAGTACCATACCGGAGACGACGCCGTCCGTGTGGATGGGACTGACGTCCAGTTGGTAATTGCTCTCGCCCAAGGCCAGTATTTTTTCCACGTGTGCACCGCAATCGGCCTTTTCCAGAAGTTCCTGCAGCTCGGGACTGCGGTTGACGGAGAGAAGCCCCTCCCCCACGCAGGAGCCGTCGGCGCCCAGGAGCCGCTGGGCGGCGGGGTTGATGCTGAGGATCGTATGCTGTCGGTTCAGAAGAACGATGCCCTCCGTCATGCCGGTGGTCACGGCTTCAAATTCCTGCTGCTTTTGCAGCAGGGCACTGCGCTGCTGCCGGATCTGCTGCTGTTGAACGCTGAGACGCCGCAGCAGCGGTGAAAGCTCGTCATAGCCGTCGTTGCTGAGCGGGTCATCCAGATCCAGCTCGTTAAGAGGCTGTACGATTTTCTTGGATAGCCGGGAAGCCAGTACCAGAGACAGCACCAGAGCGATGCCGAAGATGATCCACAGCGGCTGCATCATGCCCAACAGCAGCGTCAGGGGCGCATTTTGCCCCACGGACAGGCGCAGCACCGTGCCGTCGGGCAGGCGCTGGGCGCAGTACAGGGAGCGCTCGAGCAGGGTGTTGGAGTAGCGCACGCTCTCGCCGACACCGAGGTAGAGGGCTTCTTTGACCTCTTCGCGCTGGAGATGGTTTTCCATCTCCGTGGTGTTGGACCTGTTGTCATAGAGAACGGTGCCGTCGGCGTCGATCCAAGTGATGCGGTAATTTTGCGTGTCCAGTCCGTCAAAGTAGCCACTGCCCTCGTGGCCTACGCCTTGGGCCGCCAGTGCCGTCTGCATGCGCAGCTGCGACTGCTGTACATCGGAAAAATAGTCGAAAAGTACGCCCATAAAGAGAAGGACGCAGGCCAGAAATACGCTCATGGCCACAAGACAGATGGAGCGAAAGATCCGTTTTGTCATCATTCTGCCTCCATTCGATAGCCCACCCCGCGGACCGTCTGGATACAGTCTCCGTACGGCCCCAGTTTCGTGCGCAGTGTGCCGATGTGGACGTCCACGGTGCGGGTCTCACCGATGTAGTCGATGCCCCAGATACTCTGGAGCAGCTGCTCCCGGGTAAAGGCCCGCCCCCGATGCTCCATGAACTGCTTGAGCAGTTCATACTCCTTTAGAGTGAGCTGGATGCGGGTATCGCCCATGGACACCGTGTGCTCGCCTGTGTTGAGGGTCAGCTCGCCCATTTGCAGCACTTTGGCGGCGGTGCCGGGAGCGGCGCGGCGCAGTACCGCTTTGACGCGGGAGACCAGTTCCATCATGCCGAACGGCTTGACCAGATAGTCGTCGGCGCCCAGATCCAGCCCGATCACCTTGTCGTATTCCGTGCCCTTGGCCGTGGCCATAATGACGGGGAGACGTTCGGTGGCGGGGTTGCTGCGCAGCTGTTTTAAAAGAGCGATGCCGTCCTCGCCGGGCAGCATAATATCCAGCAGGATCAGCTGGGGGGGCTCGGTTTTCAGCGCCGCAAAAAAGCTGCTGCCGTCGGGAAAACCCTTGGCCTCAAAGCCGGCACTGTTGAGCGTATAGAGCATCAGCTCCCGAATCCCGCGGTCATCTTCCACGCAAAAAATCATTTGATACTCACTTCTTTTCGTTGAAATCGGTAAGGCCTCATGTTTCCGCTTTTATTGTACAGCCGTCCGGTCAATTTTTCGACCATGGTTTTGTAAAATCTATGTAAAGGATTATGCGCCCAAGGTCATCGCCAGTGTTCCGCCCACCATCAGGCATAGCCCTGTCAGTGCCCGAGGACTGAGTTTTTCGTGAAAGACCACATAGGAGAAGAGGATCGTCACCACGATGCTCAGCTTGTCCAGAGGCACCACCACACTGACCACGCCGTTTTGAATGGCGTAGTAGTAGCACAGCCACGATGCGCCGGTGGCGATCCCCGAGAGGACAAGGAAAAGGAGCTCTCGGCGCTCAATGGCTTTTACCTGCGCCTGCTTCTTCTTGGCCAGAACGATCCCCCAAGCGATGAGGAGGACCACTAAGGTGCGGATGGCGGTGCCCAGATTGGACTCCACGCCGGTGATGCCGAATTTGGCAAGGATGGAGGTCAAAGCGCCAAAGACGGCGGAGAGGACGGCGTAGAGAAACCACGGACCGTGCTTTTGCGGAGTACCGGTCTTTTTGGGCTCCACCATCAGGAAGATCCCGGCGGATAACAGAGCGGTGCTCAGCAGCTTCAGTGCCAAATGGTCGGTTTCGCCCAAAAGGACAATGGCCAGCAGCACGGATAAAATAGTGCTGGATTTATCGATAGGGACAACTTTGTTGACATCGCCTGTGGACAGGGCCTTGAAATAGCAGATCCACGAGGCGCCGGTGGACAGGCCGGAGAGGATCAGAAAGACCAGAGATGTGGGACGGATGCAGGTGATGGTGGAGGCGGAGCCAACACACAGGACCATGATCCAGGAAAACAGCAGCACTACGGAGGTGCGCACGGCGGTTGCCACGTCAGAGTCGGTGTGTTTGATCCCGCATTTGGCGAGAATGGCGGTGAGACCGGCGAACAGCGAGGACAGGATTGCAGCCAGCAGCCACATGAAATCGCGACCTTTCTCAAAAATTTTCTATCTTTCTATGATACGTCGCTGCGGGCAGGTAATCAATGGGCAGTGTCCACGTGTTGTCCGGAGATGGAGAAATGGACCCATTCGGCGATGTTGGTGGCGTGGTCTCCGATGCGCTCAAAGTATTTGGCAATCATGAGAAGATCCGGGGCGTGCTCGCCCTCGGCCGGGTCCTGAGCGATGAGGGCCACCAACTGGTTCTTGATCTGGAGGAAGCATTCGTCCACGCGGTCATCATAGGCGATGACCGCGTTGGCCAATTCCAGATCTTTTTTGACATAGGCGACCACACTGTCAGTCACCATTTTGCTGGTATCCCGGGCCATCTCGTAGATCTGTGCATGGACCGGACCGGTGTGGCCGTCCAGTGAGAAAATGATTTCGGCGATGTCTTCCGCCTGATCCCCGATGCGCTCCATGTCCGTGATCATTTTTAGGGCGGCGGAGATCTGCCGCAGGTCCCGGGCCACCGGCTGCTGCTGCAAAAGGAGTTTCAGGCACAGCGCTTCGATGTCCCGTTCCCGCTGATCGATCTTCTGGTCCAGCGGAAAAATTTTGCGGGCCAACTCCTTGTCGTCGTTGCAGAGAGCCTTGGCCACCAGTGCGATGGCCTCTTCGCACAGACCGCCCATGGTGGTCAGTTCCTGATGCAGCAGGGACAGCTGCTCGTCAAAATGACTTCTCATTATCCAAACCTCCCGGTAATGTAATCCTCTGTGTGCGGGTTCGACGGCTGTGAGAACAGCTGCTCCGTGCTGCCGTACTCCACCAGCTCCCCCAACAGAAAAAAGGCGGTTTGGTCCGAGATGCGGACGGCCTGCTGCATATTGTGGGTGACGATGATGATGGTGTACGTTTCCTTCAGCTGACTGGCCAGCTCTTCGATCTTGGAGGTGGAGATGGGGTCCAGAGCGCTGGTAGGCTCGTCCATCAACAGTACCTGCGGCTCCACAGCCAGAGCCCGGGCGATGCACAGCCGCTGCTGCTGGCCGCCGGAAAGTCCCAAAGCGTTCTTCTTCAGCCGGTCTTTTACTTCATCCCAAATGGCGGCATCCCGCAGCGAGCGTTCCACGATCTCGTCCAGCTGGAGACGGCTGGTGATCCCGTGGGTCCGCGGGCCGTAGGCCACGTTGTCGTAGATGCTCATGGGAAAGGGATTGGGCTTTTGGAACACCATGCCGATCTCCTTGCGCAGCAAATTGACATCCACCGACGGGGCGAAAATATCGCTGCCGCGATAGAGCACCTGCCCGGTGATCTTTACGCCGCTTACAAGGTCATTCATACGGTTGAGCGTTTTTAGGAATGTGGATTTCCCGCAGCCTGACGGCCCGATAAGCGCAGTAATGCTCTTTTCGGGAATGTCCATGCGGATGTGGTGCAGCGCCTGAACGCTGCCGTACCACAGATTCAGATCCTGAACGGAAAAAATGTCACTCATAGACTTCTCCTTTTCTTGAAATAGCGGCCCACCAGAGCGGCCAGCAGCTGGATCAGCAGGGTGAGAACCATCAAAATGGCGGCAATGGCAAAGGCTACGCCGAATTCGCCCTGTTCCTTTGCGTAAAAATAGAGGGCCACGGTCAAAGAGGCGCCGGCGTTGCCCAGTGCATCAAAAAAACCGTTGAGGGAGTGGGCGAAGCCTGCGGTAAAGAGCAGCGCTGCCGACTCGCCCAAGATCCGCCCTACGGAGAGGATGCAGCCGGTGACGATGCCGTCGATGCAGCTTGGCAGCACCACGGTTCGAATCACCCGCCACTTCCCGGCGCCAAGGCCGAAGGCCCCTTCCCGATAGCTTTGGGGCACGGTTTTCAGACTCTCCTGTGTGGTGCGCATAACGGTGGGCAGGTTCATAATGACCAGTGTCAGAGCCCCGGCCAAAAGAGACGTCTGCATATTGAGGAACTGGCAGAAAAACAACATTCCCACCAGTCCGTAGATGATGGATGGAATGCCGGAGAGGGTTTCCGCGGCGTATTCGATGACGGAGACCAGACGCTTGTTCTGGGCGTATTCGGTCAGATAAATGGCGGCGCCGGCGCCCAGTGGGATCACCAGAAGCAGCGTGGCAAGAATGAGGTAGATGGTGTTTAGGATGTCCGGCAGGATGCCAATACGGTCGGTCAGATAGCTGGGCGCGGTGGAGATCAGCTCCCACGTGATGTGGGGCAGTCCCTTGCTCAGTACGTAGACCACCAGAAACAGTACCAGAGCGCAGGTCATGGCGGACGAGACGGCCATGAGCACCCGCAGCGCAGCAATGCGCCCTTTTCGTTTTCGGGAAATCGTCGTTGCGGCCATGCTTATCCCTCCTTTCCGCGCTTCAGGAAAAAGTTGAGCGTTGCGTTGATGAGCATGATAAAGAGAAACAGGACCAGTGCGATGGAGAAGAGTGCCTGCTGCTGCAAGCCGCTGGAGTAGGACATCTCACTGGCCACGGCGGTGGTGAGAAAGCGGACGCTCTGGAACAGCGAGGGCATATGGGGGGCGTTGCCCGCCACCATCATCACCGCCATGGCCTCACCGATCGCACGTCCCACGCCCAGGACCACTGCTGCGGCGATGCCGCTTTTGGCGGCGGGAACGGAAACTTTGTAGTAGGTCTCGATGGGGGTGGCGCCCAGCGCCAGAGAGGCCTCCTCGTATTCCTTGGGCACGGCGTCCAGCGCCGTCATGGATACACTGATAATGGACGGAAGGATCATGATTCCCAGAACGATGATGGCGGCCAGCAGACTGGCGCCGTCAGGAAGGCGGAAAAAAATGCGGATCGCCGGGACCAGCACCATCATGCCCACCAGACCATAGACCACGGAGGGGATCCCGGCCAGCAGGTTGACGGCAGAGGAGACGATATTTTTGGCGGCGGGCGGGGCCAGCTTAGCCAGATAGACCGCGGTGAAAAAACCGATGGGCACGCCCAGCACAATGGCGCCGGCGGTGCCGTAGACGCTGGTGAGAATAAAGGGCAGGATGCCGAAGGAGGGCTCAGCTTCGGTGGAGGCCCAGGTGCGCCCTCCTAAAAAGTTCCACAGTCCGATTTCGCGGATGGCGGGCAGGCCGGACAAAATCAGATATACGGTGATGAGCAGCACGCAGCCCACCGTGATGAGCCCCAGAAGGAGAAACACGCCGTGGATCGCGGTTTCTGCCAGGTGCTTTTTGTGTTTCATGCCAATGTTCCTTTCACAGTAAAAAACGGCGGCTGCGTGTCAGCCGCCGTTTTTGGAGGGGAATTACCGGGCTGCCACGGCACCGGCTTTGGAGATCAGCTCTACGGCGTCCTTGGACAGGGCGAAGTCAAAGAATTTCTGGGCGGCATCGGAGAGCTTGGCGTCGGTTTTGGTGACCATCATAAAGGGACGCTGCACCACATAGCTGCCGTTTTGTACTGCACTCTCACTGGGGGCCACACCGCCCACGGAGAGGGGCTTGACGCTGTCCTTGATGGCCGCCAGAGAGGCATAGCCGATGGCGTTGGGATTGCTGGCCACGGTGGTGATCACATCGCCGGTGGAGGTCAGCTCCTGCCGGTACTGGCAGGCATCCTTCGTGTCGGTGATGCTCTCAAAGCCGTCGCGGGTACCGCTGTTGGCTTCACGGCCGATGAGCACGATCTCGGCGTCCTGACCGCCGACATCTTTCCAGTTGGTGATCTTACCGGTGTAAATGGCGGCAATGTTCTCCAGACTCAGGTCCTTGATGGGGTTGTCGGGGTGGACGATGATGGCGATGCCGTCGTAAGCCAGCACGGTCTCGGTCAGACCGGAGGCCTTTTCGTCGTCCTTCAGGGCGCGGCTGGATAGACCGATGTCGCAGCGGCCTTCCTGCACGGCCTTGATCCCGGAGCCGGAGCCGGTGGGGTTATAGGTGAAGGTGATGCCCTTGTTGTTCTGCTCAAAGGCTTCGCCCAGCGTGCCGATGACCTGTTCCATCGAAGTGGAACCGTCGGTGGCGACCGTGCCGGAGGAGGCGGCGTCGTTGCCGGCGCAGCCGGCCAACAGGGACAGACTCAGCAGGGAAGCAGTGGCGAATGTCAGAACTCTTTTTGTCGTTTTCATTTCTTGATACTCCTTGGAATCATTGAATTTGGATGGACTTGCTTTGTTCATGGTTTCAGCATAGACCATGCGTATCAAATCCGTTATCACAGTCTTGTAAATTGCGTGTAAAACCGATGCTGCCCAGGGGAGGAACGGGCAAATTCTGCAGGGTGCGCAGCGCCCCGCAGAATTTGGAAACCCCGGTTTTTTTCTTTACCTTTGGGGGGAGATTTGATATAATAAAGTATTATTAATGAAAATATACCAAAATACGCAAGAGAGGAGACGGCAGACATGAAATTTCAAAAGTGGAACATCCGGCCAACACCCGAGGACACGGCGGAGGGGTTGACGGCTGCCGGGTACCCTCACCTTGTTTCGCAGGTGCTGGCTGCCCGGGGGATCACCTCGGCGGAGGAGGCCGCCGCCTTTCTTGAGCGGGATCACCGGCTGACCATCTCCCCTTTTTTGATGAAAGATATGGACCGTGCTGTGGAGCGGATCAATCGGGCCATTGCGCAGGGAGAGCGTATGGCGGTCTTTGGCGACTACGACGTGGACGGCATTACGGCCACCTGTATTCTGGTGGACTTTCTCCAGCACCGGGGGGCGGACTGCCTGCACTATATCCCTCGCCGCATCGAGGACGGCTACGGTCTGGGGAAAGACGCCATCCAGACGCTGCACCAGCGGGGCGTCAGGCTGCTGATCACCGTGGACTGCGGCATTACGGGCGTAGAAGAAGTGGCATATGCCAACGAGTTGGGGATGGACGTAGTGATCACCGATCACCACGAGTGCAAAGAGGAACTGCCGGCGGCCTGTGCAGTAGTGGACCCTCACCGCAGCGACTGCAGCTATCCCTTCAAGCATCTGGCCGGCTGCGGCGTGGCGCTGAAGCTGGTGCTGGCACTGGCGGGCTCCGACCGGGAGGAAGCCGTGTTTTCCCGCTACTGCACACTGGCCGCCATCGGAACGGTGGCGGATGTGATGCAGATGTCGGGGGAGAACCGGACCATCGTCTCCCGCGGCCTGGATTCCATTGCACATTCGGATTTCATCGGGCTGCACGCGCTGCTGCGAGAGGCCGGACTGGCGGACAAGGCCATCACCTCCGTGCAGATCGGCTTTGTACTGGCCCCGCGGATCAATGCCGCCGGGCGCATGGATGCTGCGGACATGGCGGCGGATCTGCTGCTGTGTGAAGATCCGCAGCGGGTGGCCGGTATGGCCCGGCAGCTGTGCGCCCTGAATCGGGAGCGGCAGGACGTGGAGCAGGAGATCTACGCCGAGGCTCTGGCCATGATCGAGGTCTTGCCGGAGGAGGAGCGCAGCGCCCTGATCCTGTCCAGTGACTGCTGGCATCAGGGCGTGGTGGGCATCGTGGCCTCACGCCTGAGTGAGAAATACTCCTGCCCCAGCTTTATGATCCATCTCAACGACGGCGTGGGCAAGGGCTCGTGCCGCAGCTGGGGCGGCTTTAACCTCTTTGCCGCACTGGAGAGCTGCGCTGATCTGCTGCTGGGCTTCGGCGGCCATGAGCTGGCGGCCGGGTTTACCATTGAGGAAAAAAACATCCCCGCCTTCCGCCGGCGGATGAACCAGATCGCCCGGGAATACTGGGGCGGCACGGAGCCGGTGTCCAGTCTGGACGTGGACGTGGTGCTCAACCACCCGGGCCGCGTGACGCTGGAAGAGGTGGCGGCGCTGGATCTGTTGGAGCCGTACGGCGCCGGAAATAACCGCCCCGTGTTCTGTTTGCAGGGGGCGACGCTGGAGCGGATGCAGAATGTGGGCCAGAATCGGCATTTGAAGCTGCGGCTCAGCAAGGGGCCGGTGCAGCTGGAGGGGATCTTCTTCTCCGCCAGTGTGGAGGCCTGTGGCGTCACTGTAGGCAGCCGTGTGGATGCGGCGTTCTATTTGCAGATCAATGAATTTCGCGGCAACCGCTCGGTGCAGCTGCAAATGGTGGACATCCGCCCATCCTTGTGCTGCAGCGGCCGGGAGGAGGAGTCCTTGCACTTGTTGGAGCGCTGCCTTTCCGGCGAAATGCTGCAGGCCAAGGAGATCATGCGCCTCCAGCCCACCCGGGAGCAGTGCGTGCGGGCGTGGCGTGCGCTGCAGCAGCTGGTGCCGGCAGAGGGTGTGCGCACCGATTATCTGCCGCTTGTGCGGCAGGTGGCGGCGGCCATGACCGGCAGCGAATCGTTTTTGCGCGCGGCTTTTGCTCTGGAAATTTTCCGAGAGCGGGAGCTTTTGCGCTGTGAGCGGCAGGAAGAGCAGGTCTTTCTGCGGCGCAGTGACCGGGGAAAGAAAGTTTCTCTGGAAGAATCTATCTATCTGCGCCGCCTGACCGGCGGAGCGGATCCGGTGAAATGAGGTGGAGTACCATGACAATTGAAGAGATGTATCTGCAGCTGGAGGACTCCATTCGGGCCTATAATCCCCATGCCAATTTCGCCCAGATCCGGGCGGCCTATGAATTTGCGGTGCAGGCCCACGAGGGGCAAAAGCGCAAGGACGGCTCCCCGTACGTGACCCATCCCCTGGCCGTGGCCCGGATCGTGGCCGATGAGCTGCATCTGGACTCGGAGTCCATCATGGCGGCGCTGCTCCACGATACCATCGAGGACACCAGTGCCACTCACGAGGACATCTCCCACCTCTTCTCTCCTACGGTGGCGGATCTGGTGGAGGGGGTCAGCAAGCTGACGAGGGTGAAATTCACCTCTAAGGCAGAGGAGCAGATGGAGAACCTGCGGAAAATGCTGCTGGCCATGTCCAAGGATATCCGTGTGATTTTGGTGAAAATCTCCGACCGGCTCCACAATATGCGCACCATGGAGTATCAGACGCCGGAGAAGCAGAAGCAGAAATCCTTTGAGACCATGGAGATCTATGCGCCCATCGCGCACCGCTTGGGTATGCAGCGCATGAAATGGGAGCTGGAGGATCTGTCGTTGAAATACCTCGATCCGGTGGGTTACGAGGAGATCATGGAGGCACTGGACGCCAAGACTGTGGAGTACGAGGACTTCATGGACGGGATCAACAGCCAAATCGCCGAGCGGGTGCAGGAGTCCGGCATCAAGGAGGCGGTGGTCTACGGGCGGCTGAAGCACCCGTACAGCATCTACCGCAAGATGTATACCCAGAATAAGACCTTCAACGATATTTTTGACCTGATCGCCTTCCGTGTGATCGTGGATACGGTGGCGGACTGCTATAACGTGCTGGGTATTGTCCATGACCTCTATAAGCCGATTCTGGGCCGGTTCAAGGACTATATCGGTACGCCCAAGCCCAACTTGTACCAGAGTCTGCACACCACGGTCATGAGCCAGAACGGCGTCCCCTTTGAGGTGCAGATCCGCACCAAGGAGATGCACGAGGTGGCGGAGTACGGTATTGCGGCCCATTGGAAGTACAAGCAGAACGGACAGGGCGGCGGGGACGAGAACCGCTATGAATGGGTGCGCCGCCTGCTGGAAAATCAGGAGGGGGCCGATGCCGAGGAGTTCATCCACTCGCTGAAGGTGGATATGTTCGCTGATGAGGTGTTCGTATTTACTCCCGTGGGGGATGTCATCAATCTGCCCGCCGGTGCCACGCCCATCGACTTTGCCTATTCCATCCACTCTGCGGTGGGCAACCGCATGGTGGGCGCCAAGGTCAACGGCCATATTGCCCAGTACGACTATAAATTGAAAAACGGCGATGTGGTGGAGATCCTGACCTCTAAGAACGCCAAGGGCCCCGGCCGTGACTGGCTGAAGATCGCCCGCAGCAGTGAGGCTCGCTCCAAGATCCGCCAGTGGTTCAAGCGGGAGAAGCGGGAGGAGAACATCGTCAACGGGCGGGCTGCCTTTGAGGCGGAGCTGAAGCGGTGCGGCGTGACGCTGCGGGAATTGACTGCCCAGGAGACGCTGCCTGCGGTGCTGAAAAAGTTTTCCTATAATACGATGGAGGATGTCTATGCCGCCATCGGCTACGGCGGAATTACCACACTGAAGGCCATCGGACGCTTCCGGGATGAGATCCAACGGATCGTGCACCAAAAGCAGGCGGCCTGCCACGAGCAGGCGGACAGCGGCAAACAGGCCGCCGCCCCTGCGGCGCCGGCACCCAAGACCCCGCAGACGCCCCGCCAGAAGGCGGTGCAGGGCATCGTGGTGGAGGGGATGTCCAACTGTCTGGTCAAGTTTGCCAAGTGCTGCTCACCGGTGCCCGGAGACGATATCGTGGGCTTTATTACCCGGGGCTATGGCGTCAGTGTCCACCGCAGCGACTGCCCCAACGCCTCGGCCGAGCGGCAGGCGGCGGAGCAGGGCCGCTGGATCAAGGTCTCCTGGACAGAGAGTACGCCGGAGGAGTTTCAGACGACGCTGCAGGTCGTGGCCAAGGATCGGATGGATCTCATTGTGGATATTTCTACGGTGCTCTCGTCGACAAAGACGCGGGTGGCGGCCATGAATGCCCGCTCTACGCCGGATGGCTTTGCCCTCATTGAGATCGGCGTACAGGTGTCCGGCAGCAGTCAGCTGCAGACCCTCTCGCGGCGGCTGGAACAGATTTCCGGAGTGATGCGGGTCAGCCGCCCCGCCGGATAATATTGATGGAAAGGAGCAAGTCTCATGCGTGCAGTACTCACTCGTGTAAAAAGTGCCAGTGTCCGCGTCGACGGCCGGACGGTCGGCCGGATCGGACAGGGCTTTCTGATCCTGTTGGGGATCACCCATGACGATACGGAGGCGCAGGCCGTGAAGCTGGCGGACAAGCTGGTGGCCCTGCGGATCTTCGAGGACGAAAACGGAAAGATGAACCGAGGTTTGGAAACCGTGGACGGCCAGATCCTGGTCGTTTCCCAGTTTACCCTCTACGGCAACTGCAAGAAGGGCCGCCGTCCGGAGTTTCTGGCGGCCGCCCGTCCCGAGGTGGCGGTGCCCCTCTATGAACGATTTGTGCAGCTGTGCCGGGAGAAGGGGTTCCCTGTAGAGACAGGCGAATTCGGTGCGGATATGGAGGTGGAGTCCGTCAATGACGGTCCTCTGACTCTGATCGTCGACACTGACAGCCTATAAGGAGGCATATCTATGAAAATTGAGACACTGCAAGTCGGTCCCATCCGGACCAACTGCTATCTTCTCTGTGATGAGACGGCCCGAGTCTGCGCCGTCATCGACCCGGGCGACGAAGGCGAGCGCATTGCCGATGCGGTGGAAAAGAGCGGGTGTGCGCTGCAGTATGTGCTGCTGACCCACGGCCATTTTGACCATTTCACCGGATTGCGTGCCCTGTTGGAGCGATACGATGTGCCGGTGTATATCCAGAGGAAAGACGCCACGGACCACGACGACGGCAGCGGCTACAGCATCCGGTTTCCCCGATTGGATGATGCACATCAGCGCTGGTACGGTGAGGGGAATGAGCTGCCGCTGGGCGGGCTCACCATTCGTGTGATGGAGACGCCGGGCCACTCGCAGGGATCGGTCTGTCTGGTGGTGGAGAACGTGATCTTCTCCGGCGACACCCTGTTCCGCAGTTCCTGCGGGCGCACCGATCTGCCCGGCGGCGATTACCGGGCCATTCTGGAGTCACTGGGCCGTTTGGGCCGTCTGGAAGGCGACTATCACATCTACCCCGGTCACGACCGGGACAGTACCTTAGCTGAGGAGCGGCGGTTCAATCCGTATCTCCGCCACGGCATGGGACTGGAATAAAGGAGCACACGGTTCATGAAAATGATCTTTCGCGGTCACGAGGACCGCTATGCGGTGGAGCAGAGCCTGCTGGCCTTTTTCCCACAGGAGCGGCCCGTCTACGAGGCGGCGTCTGCTGAGGAAAATCAGGCCGTAGTCACCCTCTCCGTCGGCAAGACGTATACCACGGCCACCACGACCATTCGCTATGAGGGGAAAGCGGCGCGGGGGATTTCCCGTGCCGTGATCGACCCGGAGCTGGACGAGCGCGAGATCGAGCGCCAGCGGCAGAAGGTGCTGAAGCTGAGCTTTTTCAAGGCGGCCCGGGCCATCACCGGAACCAGTCCCTCTTGGGGGGCTCTGACGGGCATCCGGCCCGGAAAGGTGGCCGAGCGCTATCTGCTGGAGGGCAAGACGGAGGCACAGACCGACCGGATCTTGAAGGAGACCTACTTTGTCTCCCCGGAGCGGCGGCGTCTGGCCATCGAGACGGCCCAGGCCGGTCTTACGGCGCAGCGGGATCTGCGCCCTGAGGACATCTCTCTCTATGTAGGCATCCCCTTCTGCCCCACCCGCTGCGCCTACTGCAGCTTTGTTTCAGCGTCGGTGGAGAAGAGCTTCCGGCTCATCGAACCGTATCTGGAGGTGTTGGAGCAGGAGATCACGGATGCAGCCCGTATGGTGAAGGACACCGGGCTGAAGATCAAATCCTTCTATATGGGCGGTGGTACGCCCACCACGCTTTCGGCGGTGCAGATGGACCGCCTGCTGGGCCATCTCAACCGCAGCTTTGATTTGAGCGGCTGTGTGGAGTACTGCATCGAGGCGGGCCGTCCGGACACCATTGACCGGGACAAGCTGCAGGTGCTGCTGGACCACGGGGCTGACCGCATCAGTGTCAACCCCCAGTCGCTGGATGACAAGGTGCTCCGGGCCATCGGCCGGCGCCACAGTGCGGCGGATGTGGAAAAGACTATGGAGCTGGTGGAGTCCATGCACTTCCCCCACGTGAACATGGATCTGATCGCCGGGCTGCCGGAGGATACGCCGGAGGGCTTCCGCCGGACACTGGATCAGTGCATTGCCTGCGGCGCCGATAATATCACCGTCCATACGCTGGCATTGAAGAAGGGCAGCCGTCTCCTGCTGGAGGGCAGCACCATTCCCGGTGCGGCGGAGGTGGCGGAAATGCTGGATTATGCCAATCCCACCCTGCGCACCGCCGGTTTTGTTCCCTACTATCTCTACCGCCAGAAGTATATGTCCGGCAGCTTTGAGAACGTGGGCTGGTGCCGCCCCGGTGCGGAGGGACTCTATAACATCTATATCATGGAGGAGCTCCACAGTATTTTGTCGCTGGGTGCCGGCGGCTCCACCAAGATGGTGGACGCCAAGGCCGGCCACATCGAGCGTGTGTTCCATGCCAAATTCCCCAATGAGTATATTCAGCGAGAGGACAAACGCCGGGAAAATCGGGAGACATTCCGGGACTTCCATCTGCATATGCTGGGAAAGAAGTAATACGAGCAGACGGCGGGGCGTAAGCCCCGCACTGTTTTCGCTCTTTTCCGGGAGGGGAGCCCATGGCCGGCAGTAAAGGACAGAACTTCATCGGCGGCGCCGCCATTCTGGCATCGGCGGTGGCCGTGACCAAGGTGCTGGGGGCGCTCTATAAGATCCCGCTGGGCAACCTGCTGGACAGTGAGGGGATGGCCCACTTTTATGTGGCGTATAATATCTATAATCTGCTGCTGCTCCTCTCCACTGCCGGACTGCCGTTGGCGCTGTCCCGCCTTGTGGCACAGGCCGGGGCGCTGGGACAGGAGAATCAGAAGCGGCGGATCTTCCGCGTGGCCCTGGGGATGTTTTCTCTTGTGGGGCTGGCGGGCGGCGGTGCCATGTTCTTTTATCCGGAGGAACTGGCGGCGCTGCTCCACGATTCGTTGGCGGCTCCGGCCATCCGGGCATTGGCCCCGTCGGTACTGTGTGTCAGTCTGCTCTCTGCCCTGCGCGGCTATACACAGGGGCAGGGGGATATGCGCCCGACGGCCCTGAGCCAGATCATCGAATCGGGATGTAAACTGGTGGTGGGGCTCACGGGGGCATGGTGGCTGCTGGCACACGGCGCCCCCTCTCATAGGGCAGCGGCGGGCGCCATTGCCGGCGTGAGCGCAGGGTCGGTGCTGGCCCTGCTGGTGATGGGAGGGCAGGTGCTTTTTGGCAGTAGAGGAGTGCGGGGCGTAGATGTCCCGCTGCGCCGCCGGACCATTGCCGGAGAGCTGATGCGTATCGGCGTACCCATCACCATCGGTGCGGCGGGCATGAGCGCCATTACGCTCCTCGATCAGGTCCTGATCCTGCGCACGCTGCAAAATGAGCTGGGCTACAGTGAGAAAATGGCCTCGGCGCTCTACGGGGAGTACACCTTCGGCATGACTCTCTTTAGTCTCCCTGCTTCGTTTATTTATCCGGTCACGGTCAGCCTGATCCCGGCCATTGGCAGCGCCTTGGCCCGCCGGGACGAGCGGAGCGCCTGCCGCCACACGGAGAGCGCCTTTCGCCTGACGGCGCTGCTGGCCATGCCGGCGGGTGTGGGGCTGGCGGTCATGGCCCATCCGCTGCTGGATCTTCTGTATCCGGCGGTGCCGGAGACGGCGGAGGCGGCCGCCTACCACCTGAGCGTGCTGGGTGTGGCCTGCATCGGTGTCTGTCTGATGATCGTCACCAACGGCGTGCTGCAGGCGTACGGACGGGAATACGTGCCGGTGTGGTCGCTGCTGTGCGGCGGCGTGGCCAAAATCGTGGTCAACCAGCGCCTTGTGGCCGATCCCGCCATCGGGATCAAGGGGGCACCCATCGGGACGCTGTGCTGCTATGGGCTCATTGCGCTGATCAATCTGGTGGTGATCCGCTGTACGGTGCCGCAGCGGCCCGGCTGTGGGCGGATCTTCCTGCGTCCGGCACTGGCCAGCGCCGCCATGGCCGTGGTGGCGTCGGGCAGCTGGCGCTTCATGGTGCGGGGACTGCATCTGGGACGCGCGGCAACGCTTGTGTCCGTTGGGCTTGCGGCGATCGTCTATGGACTGAGCAGCGTTTGGCTGGGAGCGGTCACGCAGGAGGACATTGCTTGCTTTCCAAAAGGTAAAAAATGGCTGAATTTTTCAAAATTAGCACAAAATAAACGCTATTGAAAGAAAAAGACTTGCAAAAGAGGTGCGGATATGGTAAATTTTGAGTTGAAATCTCATTATGATTATGAGGATCTGCTGCGTGTGATCCACATTCTCCGCTCACCGGGCGGCTGCCCCTGGGATCAGGAGCAGACCCATACGTCGATCCGCCGTGAGTTTCTGGAGGAGACGTACGAGGCGTTGGAGGCCATCGACCGGGACGATCCTGCCCTGCTGCAGGAAGAACTGGGCGATGTGCTGATGCAGGTGGTGTTTCACGCAGATCTGGAGGCCGACGCCGGCCGCTTTACAATGGACGATGTCTGCGACGGCATTGTTAAAAAGATGATCTATCGGCATCCTCATGTGTTCGGCACTGTGGATGCCGATACCACCGAACAGGTGTTGGTGAACTGGGAGAAGCTCAAGCGCAAGGAGAAGGGTCAGGAGACCCACGCACAGGCGCTGGACAGCGTGGCCCGCACGCTGCCCCAGCTGTGGCGCGCGGAGAAAATCCAGAAAAAGGCGGCGAAGGCCGGCTTTGACTGGGCCGATATTTCCGGGGCGCTGGACAAGCTGGACGAGGAGACGGCGGAATTGCGCCAGGCGGTGGCAGAGCAGAGCAACGTGGCCGAGGAAGTGGGCGACGTTCTGTTTGCCGCGGTGAAGGTAGCGCGCTTTGCGGGGGTGGACCCGGAGGCGGCCCTCTATGACACCTGCGAGAAATTTATCCGCCGATTCCGACTCGTGGAGGAGGCCGTCACACGTCAGGGGACCACCATGGACAAGCTGACCGTTGACGAACTGGATCAGCTGTGGAAACAAGCAAAACGTTCTTAAGGCGAGAGAAATTCGTTTTGGGATATATTTTTACGTACACGAGCAAAGAATACAATGTGTACAAAAGAAGATTTAGGAGGATTTCAAACTATGAATAAGTCTGAACTGATTGCTGCTGTTGCAGAAAAGACCGGTATGTCCAAGAAGGATACCGAGGCCGTTCTGGCCGCGATGATCAACACCGTCACCGAGGCCCTGCAGGCCGAGGAGAAGGTCCAGCTGGTGGGCTTTGGTTCTTTCGAGGTGAAGAAGAGAGCTGCCCGCACCGGTCTGAACCCCAAGACCAAGGAGAGCATCTCCATCCCCGCCTCCAAGGCTCCTGTTTTCAAGGCCGGCAAGGCGCTGAAGGACGCTGTGAGCAAGTAATTGCGTAAAAGCCAGACCGGTGTGACGGAGGTCACACCGGTTTTTTTAAGTAAGGAGGGAGTTTGAGCCATGCGTCTGGATAAATATCTGAAGGTGTCCCGCCTGATCAAGCGCCGCACCGTGGCCAACGAGGCCTGCGACAACCAGCGGGTCAGCGTAAACGGCAAGATCCAGCGGGCCTCTTATGAGGTGAAGGTGGGCGACCGGATCGCCATCCGCTTTGGTGAGCGCACCGTGGCGGTGGAAGTGGTCAGTGTGCAGGACAACGTGGGCAAAGCGGATGCGGCGGCCATGTATCGCCAGCTGCCGCAGGAAATGCAGGGATAAATCAGGACCTCCTCTCATAGAAATGTAGTAAGTACTACCGAGGTATGGGAGGAGTTTTTTATGGCCTATGAGATGAACGGGAACCGCCAGACCGCACTGGAACACCATCTGGAGATGCAGGGACGAGAGCGGCTCACCGTGTCCGGAGTAGAGAATGTGGAGCGCTTTGATGAGAACTGCATCGTTATGGCCACCTGCGCCGGGACACTGGTGGTGACCGGCACAGAGCTGCACATCGACAAGCTGTCGCTGGACGGCGGCGAGCTGCACGTGGACGGCCACGTGGACGCCGTGAGCTATGAGGATGTCCCTGTCGGCCGGCCCTCGTTCTTTGGCCGCCTGTTCGGCTGATGGAGAACTATGTGGGCGGACAGCTGGCGTGTCTGGGGCAGGCACTGCTGCTGGGTCTGGTGGGAGGCGCGGTCTATGATCTGCTCCGCGCCATACGGATCCGCTGGCGCAGCCGCTGGCTGACCCACGCCAGCGACGTGCTCTATGTGCTGGCACTGGGGCTGGCGGTGTTTCTTTTCACCATGGGACGCGGACAGGGGGAGCTGCGGCTCTATGTGCTGGGCGGGATCGCACTGGGCGGTGTGGTGTATTTTACCCTGTTGAGTGCGCTGGTCCGCCCGCTGTGGAGCTTTTGGACGGAGACGGCGGCCCTGTTGGCCGGATTTTTGTGGCGTCCGGTGGCGTGGGGCATAGATTTCACAAAAAAAGTTGCTGATATAGCAAAAAAGTACTTTTATTTTTGGAGAAAATACGCTACAATTATGACGTATTCATTGAATTATCGGGGCTCCGGAAAGGCACCAGAGGGAGGGCGAGGCCATGCGAAACGGGAAAAAAGCAAAAAAATGCAAAAAAAACAAAAAGCGTAATGGCCCGGTCCTGCTGGTGGTCTTGGTGTTGATCGCCGTGGTGGGCGTGGAAACAGTGCGTGTTTTCGGCCAGATCAGCGGTGCCCGACAGCAGGAGGCCACGCTGCACCGACAGGTAGAGCAGATGGAGCAGGAAAATGCGGCCCTGCGCTCGGATATTTCCCGGGCGGATGATCCGGAGTTTATTAAAGAATTGGCCCGCCAGCGCTTAGGTATGGCCGAACAGGGCGAGCGTATTTTTTATGATGTAAACCATTGAGGAGAGAAAACGAAGGGAGCATAAGCGGAAGTATATGGAATTGGCGGTTGGGACGATTATCAGCGGTAAGGTGACGACGATCACCAAGTTCGGTGCCTTTGTGGCACTGCCAGATGGGAAATCCGGGTTGGTACATATTTCGGAGGTGGCCAACACATATGTCAACGATGTGCATGACTTCCTCACGGAGGGACAGGAGGTTCAGGTGAAGCTGCTGGCGGTGACGCCGGACGGCAAGCTGAATCTTTCTGTGAAGCAGGCACAGCCTCGTCAGGCGCGTGAACCGCGCGAGACGCAGGAGCGCCACCACACAGCGTATCGTCCGGGGCCGCAGCGCAGCCGGGACGGCCGCGCGATGCATCGTCCGCTGGAGGCGGCGCTTCCGCCTCAGGAGCCCAGTTTTGAGGACAAGCTCAAGCAGTTCATGTCCGCTTCGGACAGCAAGATGTCGGAGCTGAACCGCAACCGCGAAGGCAAGCGCCGCAGAAGAAAATAACAAGAAAACACCCGGAGAGTCTCCGGGTGTTTTTCATATTGCTGTGGAGGGTGGGAACGGACGGGTAAGGGTCAGGCGTTTTGCGCCTTGGCCTCCTCTTCCTTTTCCAGAACGGTGAAGGCCACCTTGCCCACCAGTGTCTTGGGCAGATCGCTGCGGAACTCCATGTCTTTGGGCAGAGCGTAGCGGGGCAGACGCTGGGCGCAGTGCTGAAGCAGCTCCTGACGCAGGGCGTCGGTGCCTTCAATGCCGGGCTTGAGTACCACAAAGGCCTTCACACGCTGCATCTTGTAGTCGTCCTTCACGCCGATCACCGTGCTCATCAGGACGCTCTCGTGGGCGTCGATCACGTTTTCCACCTGTGAGGGATAGACGTTGTAGCCGCTGGTGACGATCATGCGCTTGAGGCGCTGCTTGAAGTAGACGAAGCCGTCCTCGTCCATGGTCCCCAGATCGCCGGTGTGGAGCCACACCTGCCCGTCCGACTCGTGGAGCTGCAGCGTCTGCGCCGTCTCCCGAGGGTGGTCCATGTAGCCCTGCATCACACTGGGACCGCTGATGCAGATTTCACCCAGTGTGCCGCACGGAGCGGTATCCTGCGTGGAGGGGATGCAGATCTTGAAGTAGGTGTCCGGGAAGGGGATGCCGATGCTGCCGTCACGATGGGTGAAGCGGGGGGTCAGGCAGCAGGCGGTGACGCACTCGGTGGTGCCATAGCCCTCACGGACCTGCTCGGTGGAGCCGTGGGCCTTGAGGAAGGCGTCCACCTTGTTTTTCAGTTCTACGCTGAGGGAGTCGCCGCCGGAGAAGATGCCCTTGAGCTGGCTCATATCCAGATGCTGGGCGTCCTCCATGCGCAGCAGTGCCTCAAAGAGGGTGGGTACGCCGGCGATGTAGTTGGGCTTATACTTGGCCAGAAGCTTGCAGTAGCTCTTGGGGTCGAACTGGGGCACCAGAATGGCGGTGATCCCCCAGTAGAGCATGGTGTTGATGCACACGCCCAGACCGAAGCCGTGGAAGATGGGCATAATAGACAGGCAGGTGTTGCCGGGGGTGATGCAGTTGCCGGCGGTGCCGGTCTGCAGGGCCAGTGCATTGAAATTCAGATTGGAGAGCAAGATCCCCTTGGTGGTGCCGGTGGTACCGCCGGAATAGAGAATGGAGGCGGTGTCGCTGCCCTTTCCGTGGTGGATATAGGCTCCCTTATAGTTTTTGCCGCTGCGGATGAAGTCCTTCCACAGGAGGATCCACGGGTCCTTGGGCAGGGGGGCGGCGTCCTTGCGAATCAGAGGATAGAGCAGCTTTTTCACACCGGACAGACCGTCGGGTATGTCGCAGACGATCAGGCGGCAGTCCTGAACACGGCTGCGGATCTTGGCAAACTTGGGGTAGAACTGCCGCAGGGTCAGGCATAGGACACTGTGGGAGTCGTTGATGTAGCGCACGATCTCCTCTTCACCGGAGAGGGGATGGATCATATTGGACACGGCACCGATGCGGTTGATGGCGTAAAACAGGATCACCGCCTGCGGCGTGTTGGGCATACAGATGGTGACCCGATCGCCCACGCCGACGCCCTGCGCCCGCAGGGCCCGGGCCGCCTGATGGATCTGGTCGATGAAGGTGCGGAAAGAGACCTTGTTGCCGAAGAAATTGTAGGCGGCTGTGTCGGGATAGGCCTTGGCCGTAGTCTCAATGGTGTCGATCATGGCGCCATTATAGTAGTGCAGCGTGGTGGGGATCTCACCGGCGGTGGAGAACCAGGGCGTGGGGACCTTTTCCGGCACGGGGAAGGAGATACTCTCTTCGGTTACGGGGTGGATCCGATCTTCAAATAAATTCATAGTGGCTGTCCTCCTCTAAAGGTTGGTCGAGAAGCTGGGGGTGATGGCAGATGTGCTGGATCAGCTTCAGTGATCGGGCAAAATAGAAACCGTCGGCGATCCGCTCATCCAGAGTGGCACCGATGTCCACAAAATCCCGCAGGACAACGGAGCCGTCCTCCATGACGGTGGGTACCTTGTGGATGGCACCGATGGTCACCAACAAGGAGGTGGTGCCGTAGTTGTTCAGGTGATGGTAGACGGCGGGGCAGCGGATGCTGCCCAAATTGCTCAGCAGCAGCGTGGCACAGTTGGAGTCGCCCTCCCGCAGGCAGCGGGGCGTCTTTCCCCAGAAGTCCAGCCAGCGTACGATCCGGATGGCCAGCATCAGCAGAGGCCGGGGCATCTTGGCGAATTTGTTGATGACGTCGTCGATCCCCTGCGCCTGCGGCGTATCCCGCATTTCATGGACATCGCCGACAATAGCACGGCTGATGTCGGCCAGCGTGTGGGGGCCTTTGGCAATGTACTGCATCAGGGCCTCCTCACTGTGGTCGGCAAAACGGCGTTTGGCCACGAAGCTGATGCTGATTTCGTCGCGCTGATAGATGCGGCGGCCCTGTACAAAGCGGTTAAGGTAGGGGCGCTCGTTGATGACCCGGGCGAACATGGTTACAAAGCAGTGGAATAAAGTGGTTTTGAACGGGGCGTCGGGCCCATTCTTGGCGTCAATAAATTTCAAAAGTTCGGTGACATCGATCTCCTGATGCAGATATACTTCACAGTCGGTACGGTTGGGGTAGAGATTGGCCATTACGACATTCAGACCCGGTGCGTCCTTTACCCACACGCCGTCTGGCCGATCGCCCCATTTCCGGGGCTGTTTTTCCATAAAACTCAAATTTCCTCGCTCCTCTTTTGCCGACGCTCGGCAGACAAATATCTAATAGCATATCATAAACTGCCGAAAATAGAAAGGGCCGATCCGAAAAAAGGGGAAACAGCGCAAAAATCCCCCGGAAGCCATAACTTCCGGGGGGAAAAAGCTACTGGTTCAGTTCCTCCGTCAGCTTCTTGGAGAGTTGAACGGCGCCGTAGAGATTCTTGGCGCTGCAGCCGGCTCGTCCGCCGCCGGCACAGGCGCAGGCGCAGGCACAGGCACAGCTGGAGGCGCAGGCACAGTGGCTGCCGCCGCCGAAACCGCTGCCGCCAAAGCCGCCGCCCCGCCGTCCGCCGCCGAAGCCGCCGCCGGACGGTTTGGGCTTGGTGCGGGTGCCCACACTGCCGGGCCGTGGTTTGCCGTCACGACCGGCGGGATACCACAGACCGTGGACAAAGACATAGCGTGTACCGAAGCCGCCGAGATAGCTGTTGGCGGCACAAATGATGCGGATGGTGATGAAGGAGATGAGCACAAACATCATCAACCCGCTTAAGGGCGTGAACACCGCATCCAGAAAACCGAAGGACGAGGAATGGCTGCTCTGAGACGAGTCGGGGAGATTATCCTGACTATTCTCCCAAAAGAGCTCGGTGGGCCAGCTGTCGTAGGTGGCGGAGACATGGAGCTTTGCACCGTGGGAGAGCTTGGAGGCCTCATAGCGTGTACCGCCCTCCACCGCAATTTCCGACACTTCAGCGCCGCCGGTGCCGGTCAGCGTGGGCATCGGCAGGGCGGGATCGTTCATCCAAGTGATGGACATCTGGCCGATCTTGGCCTCGTCAAACCAGCCGGGGGTATACTTGTAGGAGACCTGTGTCCCGTCCAGATTGTACATATACTCCTGCACCCAAGCGTACGAGAAATCAATGAGCTCGCCGTCATTGTAGCCACGGGTGAAGTCCACGCGCATGAAGCTGTTGTCAAAACTCAGCTGCTTGATATTGTCGCTGAGGATCTCGGTCTGGCGGATGCTGCCGTTGGGAATACCGATCTGAACCCATTTGACAGGGCCTTTGTCCAGCACCTCCCACACCAGATGTACTTCGATGTAGAGACTGCCGTCCTCAGGCTGAGGTATCACGGTAATATCGTACGTATGGATGTAGTCGAGATCGGCGGCCTGCGCCGTGTCTACGCTGAAGGGCAGCACCAGCAAAAGGCTCATGACCAGCGCTGCGGCAAAGGCAGAAAAGCGTCGTTTCATTGTGCATTACCTCCGGTGTTGCCGCTGTGCAGCTGGCAGATGTGGTCCATGCGGGCACTTTCCTCACGGATCGAGCGGCAGTGCTCCTCCTCCCAGATGGTGCTCCATTCGTCGGTGAGGATGTTGCCCAGCGTAACGCCGCCCAGCCAGCTCTGGCAGGGCACCACATCGCCGTCGGGGGCGATGGCCATGTTGGACAGACAGGCGCCGCAGCTGGGCACCAGATGCAGCCCCATGGCGTGGAGTTCGTTTTCCTCCAACCAACCGGGACTGGTGAAATCCAGTTCCATGCCCAGTTCCTCGGCTGTGGCAGCTGCCGATTGCAGGATGGCGAG
Source organism: Oscillospiraceae bacterium (assembly GCA_020025275.1). Taxonomy (GTDB): domain Bacteria; phylum Bacillota; class Clostridia; order Oscillospirales; family Oscillospiraceae; genus Vescimonas. The sequence goes on from JAHHSI010000001.1 coordinate 119,534, forward strand.
GAGTTCTTCGTGGGAAAGACGGGTGGCACGGCTCTCACTGCCCAGAGCGTCTCCGGACGGAATGAGCCCGGAGCAGGTGGCGTAGCGCACGCCCAGAGAGTGGGCGAAGCGCAGAGTGTCGGCATAGTGGGGATTGAGGGAGCAGAGCGGTGTGTTCACAGACACGATCAGACCGGCCTCCACGGCGTTGCGGATGCCCTGCACCGTGTCCTCGAAGCCGGGGGCACCCACCAGAATATTGTGGGCCTCGGCATCGGCGGCGTAGAGCGTCACCTGAACACTGTCCAGACTGGCCTCGTAGAGGTCACGGGAGAGCTGCGGTGTCAGCAGCCGGCCGTTGGTGTTCAGACGGGTGACGAACCACGAGGCGGCTTCCACCAGTTCCACCAGATCCGAGCGCATGGTGGGCTCACCGCCGGTGAAGGTGACTTGCGGGATGTTGGCTTGATGCAATTTTTGCAGCACGGTTTTCCACTGTTCTGTGGACAATTCCTGCACCTCGCTGAGGGGCTGACCGGCGGCGTAGCAGTGGATGCAGCGCTGATTGCAGTGCCATGCGCCGTTTTGCGTCATGGCGCTGACCATGAGATCCATGCGGTGGGGCGCAGTCATGTAGGGGGCATACTCGCCCAGAGAGAGGGGAGCGACCTCGGCCTGCGGCTCCTCGCCACGGGCTATAGCCAACAGGGAGTTGAGCATGACAGCCAGATCGGAGCGCAGCCGCTTGCGGGGGGTGAAGGGGTAGACGGCAGCGGTGGCCTTGACGGCCTTTTCTGCCATCTGAAGCCAGTCCTCCTCCCCGATCTCCTTTCCGCTGTAGCTGCCCATCTGGGACATAAAGCACGAGAGAAGAATGGCCCAGGAGAGATTCAGCGGGATCAGCTGAGCCCCGTTGAGCAGGAGCAGAAAAGGTTCAGTGGGGGTCTCGGGGCGGGGCGGGATCATGTGGATACGCACCACACCGGGGCCGTAGGGGTCCAGAGTAATATGGCGCACGCACTGCAAATGCTCTTGCATAAACCGCTGCTCACGCCGTGTGATTTTCTTCATAGAAGCCTCCCGGAATCATCAGGAATTTGGTATCAGTATAGCAATATCGGGGGAAAATGGCAAGAGTTGAGGCCCGTTCTTTGCAAAATGGATGATAAAAAAAGGAGCCGCCCTGCCAAGCAGAGCGGCCCAAGCGGGTGGGATATTGGAAAGCTTCCATCTATGATGATAAACGAAGGGGGGACATTTGTAAATAGGAGCTTTTGGGAGAAAAAGCGGGAAAAGGAGGAAGGCAGTCGAATCTCTGAAAAATATAAAATTTTTGTTAAAGATGACTAAAAATAAAAAGGGCTACTTTTCAAACCTTCGGCAATCTGTTATAATGCGAGCAAGGATAAGAGGAAATCCCTCCCTGACCCTTACCGTAAGGATGCAACATTCGGAAAGGAGCACGCACTATGAAGTTCACATTTACTTGCAAAAAAATCACCCTCAACAACTCTGTGAAGGAGTACGCCGAGAAGAAGATCAGCAAGCTGTCTCGGTATTTCCCGGAGGATGTTGAAGCATTTGTGACCTTCGCCGTGGAAAAAAAGAACCGCTGCGTGGTGGAGCTGACCATGCGCAGTGCCGGCGGAACGCTGTTCCGGGCGCAGGAGGAATCCGCAGAGGGCGATATGCGCAGTGCCATCGACGCTGCGGTGGCCATCATCGAGCGGAAGATCCGCCGAAACAAGACCCGCCTTGCCAAGAACCTGCGGCCTGACGCCGTGAACCTGACGGACCTGCCGGAGGAGGACGACTTTGAGGAGGACGAGGTAGAGCTGGTGCGGACCAAGCGTTTCTCCGTCAAGCCCATGACCACCGAGGAGGCCATTTTGCAGATGGATCTGCTGGGCCATACCTTCTATGTGTTCCGCAGTGTGGACAGCGGCGAGGTGGATGTGGTCTACCGCCGCAAGAACGGCGGCTACGGCCTCATTGAGACCGAGTAACTGCATGGCGACCCGAGGGCAGCCGACAGCGCCGGCCAACCAATAAATCACAAGGGAGCGTATCGACGATACGCTCCCTTTTTCTATGTGCAGCGCTCATGCAGCCGGCACGGGGGACAGTCTGGGGAAAATCGAAAGTTTGTGAAAGCGACCGCCTGCCACTGGGGGGCGCTATGGGGAGCTCCGTGGCTGCGGGACAGCCGCCGCAGGCGGCTTCCCTGTCGAGCAAACATTGCTGTCCCGACCATGGAAAGCAGCCGCTCACAGAGAAATGGTTTCCAGCTCCTCCTGCGCCACGCAGCGCAGCTCCTTACGTGCTAGAGCGTCATACATACAGGGAACCACAAAGAGGGTCATTATGGTGGCGTAGAGCAGACCACCGATGGAGACAAGGGCCACCGGCCGCATCATGGCCGTGCCCATAGAGTTGCCAAAGGCCATGACCACAAGGCCGAGAATGGTGGTGATAGAGGTCATCAAAATGGGGCGCAGGCGGGTGACACCGGCCTCTAAGATGGCTTCACGACGATCCAAGCCCTCTTGCCGCAGTTGGTTGATGTAGTCCACCAGAACGATGCCGTTGTTGACGATGACGCCGACCAGCATCACAAGACCGATGAGCGACACCACGCTGAGCTCTTCCCCGCTGAGCAGCAGCGCCAGAAAGCCGCCTGTAAAGGCCAGAGGAATGGTAAACATAACGATAAAGGGGGAGCGGAGGGACTGGAATTGAGCCACCATCACCAGATAGACCAGTAAAATGCCCAGCCCCAGCATGAGAAGCATTTGCTGCATGGCCTCCATGATCTCCTCGTTCTCGCCCTGATAGTCGATGTGGACACCGGCCGGAAGGTCCACGTCCGCCAGAGCTTTCTTCACGCCGTTGGTGACGTGAGTCACATTGTATCCCTCAGCGATCCCGGAGGATACCGTGACAAATCGCTGCTGCTCGTCGTGGTTGATGGTGCTGAGACTGACGGTCTCCTCCACCGTGGCAACCTCGGAGAGCTTGAACGGGGGCCGTGCCGCCCCGTTGGTTTCGGAGAGCGGACCGGTGCTGCCGGCGGCGGGCATCTCGCCGCCCGGCATGGAGGCCGGGGGCGGGGTGATCTCCAGATCCAGCAGCGTCTGGCGGGTGGGCCGTGTGGCCGGAGGACTCTCGATGGATACCTTCACGTCCACGCCGTCCAGAGTCATGTTGGCCGAGGAGGTGGTATCGGTAAGGGCATCGGCCACCTGAAGATAGATCTGGGCAACGGTGATGCCTTTTTGGGCGGCGGCGTTGCGATCCACAGCGATATGCAGCGCCTCCACGGAGCGTTCCAGGCCGTCGGAGACATCTCGAGTGCCCGGCACCTGCGCCATGGCCGCGGCCAGTGTCTGGGCGGCGGTGTGCAGCTGGGTCATGTCGTCGCCGTAGACCTGCAGGCTGACCCCGCTGCCGGCCAGATCGTTCAGTCCATTCATGGGGGAGGTAAAGCTGATGGTGCAGGGCAGGTCGGCGCACAGCTTCTCCAGTTCTTTGCCGGCCGCCAATCCCGACTCCCCTTCACTCAGCAGCATATAGGCGCTGACCGTGCCCGGTGAACCGCCCATCCCCATGCCGCCCATGGCATTTTCATCGCTCATGGACGCGCCGACCGTCTCCACGTGGGGAATAGTGGCCGCGCGCTTGAGAACCTCGTCGGCCAGCTCCATGGCGGCCGTTTTGTCGGTGCCTTCGGGCGGCGTGATGGTGACGTTGGTCATGTTCATGTCCATGGTAGGCATGAAGCTGAAGCCCCGGGCCAGCGTCAGGCCGACGGAGGAGACCAGCAGCACCACGGACAGGGAGAGCACCACGGCCTTGTGGTCCAGGGACCACCGGACGGCCTGCTGATAGCGGGGGTAGATGCGCTTGAGCAGGGTGGGTTTGGCCGGTTTTTCCTTTTTCAACATTCCGGCGGCCATAGCGGGCACCAAGGTCAGGGCCACCAGCAGGCTGGCCAGTAGTGAGTAGGTCATGGTCAGGGCCAGATCGGTAAAGAGCTGGCGTGTGAGTCCCTCCAAAAAGACGATGGGCAAAAAGACGCAGACCGTGGTCAGGGTGGAGGCGGTGATGGCGCCCAGAACCTGCTGGGCACCGGAAACGGCCGCCTGAATGACGGTGGCCCCCTTGCTGCGCAGGCGGTAGATATTTTCGATGACCACCACGGAGTTATCCACCAGCATACCCACCGATACCGCCAGACCACTGAGGGAGATCATGTTGATGGAGACACCGGAGAAGTACATGAGCACCACGGCGAAGATCAGGCTCACGGGGATGGAGCACAGGGTGATCACGGTGGGGCGGAGATCCCGCAGGAAGAGATAGAGGATCAGGATCGAAAAGAGGATGCCCCAGCCGAGACTGGAGAAGATGGAGTTGACGATCATGTAGATGTACATCCCCTGATCCATCATGGGAATAAAATGAAGTCCGGGGTGTTCCTCCTCCAACTGGGAAAGACGGTGATTGATGTTGTCGGACACCTCTGCTGTGGCGTAGGTGGACTGCTTGGTAAAGGCCAGCATCACGCTGTCAGAGCCGTTGAGCTTGGCGTAGATCTCGTCGGAATTGTCGGTGATGAATAGATCGGCCACATCGCCCATACAAATGGGGTCCACGCCTTCCAGACCAAAGTCGAAGAGAACCATGTGCTCCAGATCCTCCTGCGAGGTGACCGTATCCCCCACCGAGACCATGTAGCTGACGCCGTCCTGTTCAATATAGCCGGCGGGCATGGAGAAGTTCTGGGCCGTCAGCAGTGTGCTGATGGTCTGGATGTTCAGGACGCGGGACAGATCGGCCTGCTGCAAGAGTCCCGCCTTGGTTCCCTCCAGCTGAGAGAGCGCCTGATCCAGCTGGGCCAGTGTCATATCCAGCTGGACCCCGGAGGAAATGAGCGCCGTGGCCGCATCGGTGAGACTGATGGCGCCGGAGGCCAGCTTGTCGGCCAGTTCACTGTAGCCGCCCTGCTCCAGAGCGTCCAGCTGGCGCAGGATGTCCTCCAGCTGCCGGCGCCACGCCTGCTCCGTCTGGGCCATTTCCTCCCACGAGGTATTCAGTGCGGCCAGACGCAGTTCCAGTGCCGCCAGATCGGCCTGCACCTGTCGGTATTCCGGGCTGTTTTCAATGTCCGCAATGGCGGCGTTCTTCTGCTCCTCGGTCAGGGAGGAGTCGTTGCGGATCTGCTCCATTTGGTAGTGGAACTGGGCGTTCTTGGCATCCACTTCCACTTTTTTTGCCTGAATGTCGGCCAGTTCTGTGAGGTTGGCCTGTAATTGATCCCGTGTTTGGCGCAGGGTGTCGATGGTGCCCTTGGCGGCCAGCAGTGCCTCCTTGGCGGCTTCCTGCATGGCATCGGCCTGGGCACCGTGGATGGCGGCCTTGGCGGATTGGAGCTGGCTGCGGGTGGCATGGATCTCCCCTTGTGCCTGCTCCAGCTGCGCCGCCATGGCGTCCTCCAACCGCTGCGACAGGGCATCCATCTTCTCCTGATTCAAGAGAATGTGGAGCTGGCTGTCCACCACGCCGGACACGTCCACGCTGGCCACACCGCTGATCCCGGAGAGCTGCTCGGCAAGAACGGTTTCGGCAAAGGTGGACAGGGCGTGAATGTCCTTTCCGTCATAGCCTACGGCCACCACCTCTACGGGCAGCATAGAGGGGTTCATTTTCAGCACGTAGGGCGCACCCACGTTGTCATCCCAGGAGCTTTGCAGAAGATTGATTTTCTGTTGAATATCGAGACTGGCGCTGTCCATGTTTACGTGCTCCTCGAACTCCAGCATGACCAGAGAGACGCTGTTTTTGGAGGTGGAGGTGACGGATTTGATCTCGCTGAGGGTGGCCATGGAGCGTTCCATGGGCCGCGTGATCTCTTTTTCGATGGCCTCGGGACTGGCACCGGGATCGGTGGTCACGATGACGACGTAGGGGAAATTCATGTTGGGAAGAAGGTCCGGTGTCATGCGTACATAGGCCACCACGCCCAGTACTAAAACAGCCAGGACAGCCACAAAAATGGTCAGTGGTTTCTTGACGCTGTATTTTGGCATAGAGTCGTCTCCTTTGATCTGATACACCCGATCCATGGGCAAAATATTACATGATTAAGCATAGCAAAAGGAGGGCAGAAAAGCAATCCGTGCCGGCCATCGTTAACGAAACTATTACAAATGACAGGCGATAACGGATGCGAAGAATAGCACAAGCCCCGAACATCGTGTGTTCGGGGCTTGTGTGCTCACAAAGGTCAGTCGATGGACCGGGCAAAGGAGATGCCGGTCTTTTGCATATGTACATTGAGATCCACACGGTCGCCACGGATGTAGCTGCGGGTGTACTCGTAGATGCGGCCGTCCTCCGTTTTGGTCAGACGCTGATGATAGAAGGCGCTGCTGCCGGCGTCCACGCCCAGCAGTGCGGCCCGTGGGCCGTCCAGCAGCACGGCCGAATAGCTGTCATCGGCGGAGAAAGGCGTGATCCCCATGTGATAGAGCAGGCTGTAGAAGCTGTGTGTCTCCAGCATTTCACGTGTCAGATTGGGGTAGATAAACTGGGGATAGTAGGAGGTCTCCAGAATGAGGGGGGTGCCGTCCACGTTTCGGATGCGTGTGAAGCAGTAGACCGGGGTCCCCTCGTTGAGCTCCATGGTGCGGCAGATGGCGCGGGGCGGCACGATCACATCGAAGTCCACCAGCGTTGACGAAGGCACCTTGCCCATGGAGGACACTTCCGTGGTGAAGGAGTAGCGTACGCCACGGCGGTTGGTGGTGGGGTCGGCCACAAAGGTGCCCTTGCCACGCTTGCGCACCACCAGTCCCTCGTCCTCCAGTTCGCCGATGGCCTGCCGTACCGTGTTTCGGCTGATGTCCAGTGCACGGCACAGCTCCGTCTCCGAGGGGAGCAGATCGCCCACACTCAAGGTGCCCACAGAGATATTGCGTTTTATGATCCCCACAAGCTGGGTGTACAGCGGGATGTCGCTGTTTAAAGAGAGTTTACTGTCCAGAATCGGATTTTGTTCCATAAGTTCAGGGTCCTTTCGACCATAGCTAAAATATTATATAAAATTATAACACAAAAGGAAAGGAAATGATAGAGAAACTTTTTGAAAAGAGATACAAAATCTGCAAGAAGGGGGGAAAATGGCCGGCGCGAAGAGCTCCGGGAAATATATGGGCAAACGCTAATAACGCCGCCTTTACAGGCGGCGTTATTAGCGGAACAAAAAAGAAGGAAAACTTTATAAAAGGAAATAGCTTACTTGTGGTCCACGCTGTACATATGCTCGATCAGGCACAGCACCTTGTCGGAGTAGCCGATCTCGTTATCATACCAGGACACGACCTTCACGAAGGTGTCGGTCAGAGCGATACCAGCGTTGGCATCGAAGATGGAGGTGTGGCTGTCACCCAGGAAATCGGAGGAAACCACAGCGTCCTCAGTGTAATCCAGAATACCCTTCAGTTCACCCTCGGCAGCGGCCTTCATGGCAGCGCAGATCTCCTCGTACTTGGCGGGCTTTGCCAGGTTGACGGTCAGGTCCACAACGGAGACGTCCAGAGTGGGAACACGCATGGACATACCCGTCAGCTTGCCGTTCAGGGAAGGAATGACCTTACCCACAGCCTTGGCAGCGCCGGTGGAGGAGGGGATGATGTTGCCGGCAGCAGCACGGCCGCCGCGCCAATCCTTCAGGGAAACGCCGTCCACGGTCTTCTGAGTGGCCGTGGTGGAGTGAACGGTGGTCATCAGACCATCGGTAATGCCCCAGTTGTCATGCAGCACCTTGGCAATGGGAGCCAAGCAGTTGGTGGTGCAGCTGGCGTTGGAGACGAACGTCATATCGGAGGTGTACTTGTCCTGATTGACGCCGCACACGAACATGGGCGTGTCATCCTTGGAAGGAGCGGACATCACCACGTGCTTGGCACCGGCATCGATGTGGCCCTGTGCCTTCTCCTTGGTCAGGAACAGGCCGGTGGACTCGATGACGTACTCAGCGCCGACTTCCTTCCAGGGCAGGTCAGCGGGGTTGCGCTCAGCAAACACGGGGATGGACTTGCCATTGACAATGATGGCCTTGTCCTCGGAATCCACCGTGGCGGCAAACTTGCCGTGCATGGTGTCGTACTTCAGCATATATGCCAGATAATCAGCGGGGCACAGATCGTTGATGCCCACGATTTCAATTTCAGGGTGGTTCAGGCTGGCGCGCATAACCATGCGGCCGATCCGGCCGAAGCCGTTGATACCGATTTTAATGCTCATGCTATAAACATCCTCTCTGCAATATTAAAAAACGGAACATATCAAATGTATGGTACGTTTAGTATTATATGCGATTTTGGCAAAAAATCAACCCCCTTTTCAAGAAAAAAAGAAAATAGCCATTTGATACAAAAAAGACCGTCGGATGTTGTCACTTTTGAATAAAAAACGGAATATAGCAAAATTAAAGGGAAAAACCTTGTATTTTGTACGGCATTTTGATATAGTAAAGCGACTGTGCGATGGAGAAAATTGCCGCGGATAAATTTCCTGGTAACGCTCCATGCTGTAAGGAGTAAGGAGGCGGCGTATTTTGTATCGTCAAGAAGAGCTGCGCTTGCTGGGCGAGGTATTGCCGAATGTGGCCTCGCAGATGCGGGGGATGCTGGGGAATCTGTATGCGGCTATGCAGTCTGCGGCCCCGGTGATGGAGAAGGAACCGTCGTTGGCGCAGGACCGGGAGATCATGCAGCAGAGTTACTATCGTCTGCTGCGTTTGGTCAACAATCTCTCATCTGCCTCGATGCTTCTGGAGAGTGATGCGTTCTCCCTGCGAAATATAGAAATTGTGGAGTGGCTGGACAACCTCTGCCGACAGGCACAGCCGCTGGCGGAGGCGGCCGGGATCGATCTTGTGTTTTCCTGTGATATGGGAAGCCACGTGGTGGCCGTGCATCCCGAGATGCTGGAGCGTCTGGTGTGGAATCTGCTGTCCAATGCGCTGAAGTTTACGCCTCAGGGCGGAAAGATCACGCTGTCCCTGCGGCGCGGCGGCGGGCAGCTGCTGCTGGCGGTGTCCGACACGGGCTGCGGGATCTCCGAAGAACTGCAGGAGACGGTTTTTGACCGGTATCTACACACGGCGCGGCAGGACCCGCAGCCTCACGGCTTGGGATTGGGTCTGCCGCTGTGCCGGCGGATCGCACAGGGCCACGGCGGACGGCTGATGCTCTCGTCGCAGGTGGGCAGAGGTACGACGGTGACGGCGGCGCTGCCGGATCGGCGCAGTGCCAGCTGTGAGGCGCGGGACGTGGCCTTCCAGTATGCCGGCGGTTTTCAGCCGGTGCTGATGGAACTGTCGGATGCCCTCCCCTATACGGTGTTCCGTCCGGAAAATTTGGATTGACCCTTGCGGCTCCGGCGGTGCTGGAGCCGCTTTTTTTAAAAGAAGCGGATAACGATGACCTTGCCGAAACAGGCAAAGCATACAGAGGAAAAGAAGATGGACAAGAAAAAAGTATTGGTCGCCATGTCCGGCGGCGTGGACAGCTCGGCTGCGGCGGTGCTGCTGCAGCAGCAGGGCTATGATTGTGACGGCGCGATGCTGCATCTGCTGCCGGAGAAAAATGATACCGCGGCCGCCGAGGCGGTGGCGCAGCGTCTGGGGATGCAGTTTTTTGCTCTGGACTGCCGTGAGCTCTTTGCCCGGGAGGTGATGGATCGCTTCTGCCGGGAGTATTGCGTGGGACATACCCCCAACCCCTGCCTCTACTGCAACCGGAATTTAAAATTCGGGGTGCTGCTGGATTGGGCGTTGGAGCACGGGTATGACTATGTGGCCACCGGCCACTATGCGCGGGTGCGGTACAGCCAGACGCAGGGCCGCTGGCAGCTGCTGCGGGCCGAGAATCGCCAAAAAGATCAGAGCTATGTGCTCTATCAGCTGCAGCAGAGGCATCTGGAGCACCTGCTGCTGCCGGACGGGAACTTCGATAAGCCGTCCATCCGGGAGAAGGCGCGGGAGGCGGGCTTGGAAAATGCGGAGAAGTCAGATAGTCAGGATATCTGCTTCATTCCCGACGGGGACTATGCGGCCTTCCTCCGGGACTACGGAAAGGTAGAGATGGTGCCGGGCGACTTTGTGGACGCCGAAGGCCGGGTGCTGGGACGGCATAAGGGGCTGCCCTGCTATACCACCGGTCAGCGCAAGGGATTGGGTGTCAGCGCCGGAAAGCACGTATACGTGCTGCGGAAAAACGGGGCGGACAACACCATTTTGCTGGGGGACAATGAGGCACTCTATCAAAAGGAGCTGACCGCCTGCGACGTCAACTGGATCAGCGGCGAGACGCCGTCCGCTCCGGTGCGCTGCACGGCCAAGACCCGCTACAGCCAGACGGAGGCATGGGCCTGTGCAGAGGTGATCGGTGAGGGGCGCATCCGTGTCTGCTTCGATGAACCGCAGCGGGCCATCACCGCCGGACAGGCCGTGGTGCTCTATCATGGGGACGAGGTGCTGGGCGGCGGCACCATCGAGGATCAGAACTGAATCGCAGAGAGGAAAATGCCCGGAGGCTATCCGGGCATTTTTTCATGTCCGACCGGCCCTGCCTCCCCTGTCCCCTGCACAACAAGATAAAAAGAGCACGGCACCGATGAGGCGTCGTGCTCTTTTTCGCAAACGGGGCTGGTTATCGCTGACTGATCTGCCAGTCATCCTGATAGATCAGATCATCTACATCCCATGGTTTTTGTTCTTTCATGACGCATGCCTCCTTGTTCCCCACAGTATATGCGGAGCGGCGGCCGAAAATGCGCCTAAAAGGAGCCTTTGCAGATTTTCTTGTGCCACTTGACGTGATAGATCTGTGTAAAGCGCTCCAAGACCGCATCAAAGAGCAGCCAGAGGAAGCAGCCCATAATGATGGTGGTGAGCAGCAGTCCCTGCATGGAGCCGAACTCCTCCAGAAGATAGGTCATGTCCAGAAGCAGAATGGCCACTGTGTAGACGGCGCTGATGCCGACAGCAAAGAGGGCCAGCTTACACACCATGCGCAGTACCCGGCTATGCAGAGTGCGGTTCAGCCACGGCCGGATGGCCGGATAGTAGCCTAAAAAGAGGAACAGCAGCGCCACTTCCTTGTCCGGTGCCAGAAAGAGGGCCAGCAGCGACACGGAGGTGAAGAACAGCAGTGCTGTCCGCCCACCGTAGACCTCCACCACCGGCACCAGACACAACATGGCCAGAAGCGGACAGCAGAAGGTGGCAAAGGGCAGCATCCCACCCAGACTCAGCAGCACCACCGCCAGAGCGCACAGGACACCGCAAAGGGCCATTTTGCGGCTTTTCTCGCGCATATGACCGCGGTTCACCGTGCCGCCTCCACCAATTCCTCCCGCAAAGAGATACACAGCGCATTGGAGGCGAAGATGGAGGTGTTGTGCAAAACGTCCACCGCCTGTCCCTCCAGTGTGGAAACTGTGCCGCCCGCCTCCTGCAGGATGAGACACCCGGCCGCCACATCCCACGGCCGCAGCCGGCATTCAAAGTAGACCTCTGCCCGACCGGCCGCCACATGGCATAGATCCAGCGCCGCCGATGCCAGACGGCGGAAATCGGCACAGCGATCGTAGAGAAGGCGCATCATGGCAAAGGAGCGGTCGGTCAGCTCCCGGTCGTAGATCGTGGAGCCGAAGAGGGCCAGACCGTGGTCGGCCGGATAGGAAGAGACGTGGATGGGCTGGCCGTTGAGCGTAGCGCCCTCGCCGCGGCGTGCGGCGTACATCTCGTCCCGGAAGGGGTTGTACACCACGCCGTATTCGGCCATGCCGTTGTGGATAAGGGCCACGGAGATGCTGCTGTAGCCCAGATTGCGGACAAAGTTGGTGGTGCCGTCAATGGGGTCCACCACAAAGATCCACGGCGTGTCGGGCAGGGCCTCCTGCTCGCCTTCCTCCCCCAGAAAACCGGCCTCCGGCAGCAGACGCAGCAGTGCGCGGCGCAGATAGGTCTGTACCGCCACGTCGTACTTGGTCACCAGATCCGACGGGCCGCTCTTTTCACGGGTGTCCTCTTCAATGTGGTGCGCGCAGCGGATCAGCTCGCCGGCCTGCCGTACCACGTCTTTCATTTGTTCAAGTAGATTCATCGTTGGTTCTCCTTATCGATCGTTCTGCGCTTCAGCGGCAGAGTAATGGAAAAACAGGTGGTGTGTGCATCGCTGCGGCAGCGGATGTCCCCGCCGTGTTCCCGGACAATGGTGCGGGCAATGGCCAGGCCCAGCCCGAAACCGGAGTGGTCGGAGCGGCTGTCGTCGGCACGATAAAAGCGGTCAAAGAGATGGGGCAGTTTTTCCGGCGGAATGGGCTCGCCGGGATTCTCCACCTCCAGAAAGGCGCTGCGCTCCGAGCGGTGCAGCGTAAGACGGACGGTGCTGTGGGGCGGGGCGTACTTGATGGCGTTATCCAGCAAAATACCGCACAGCTGGACCAGCTGTGCGCTGCGGCCGGGCAGGGTCACCCCCTCGGTGACATGGTAACGCAGCTCCCGGCCCGCCTCATAGGCCACCGGCTCAAAGCGGAGGGCGGCCTCCGTTACCAGATCGCTGAAGTCAACGGGGGTCAGGGGCGGCTGCTGGTGCGGATTTTCCAGACGGCTCAGCGTCAGCATATCCTCCACCAAAGCGCGCATCCGCCGTGACTCCGAGCGGATGTTGTCCACATAGCGGCGGTTGTCCGCCTGCGTCTCGTGGAGAAGATCGACGGAGGAGAGGATCACCGTCAGGGGCGTTTTCAGCTCATGGGATGCATCGGACAGGAAGCGCTGTTGTGCCTGCCAGGCCCGCTCTACCGGCTTGGCCACCAAGGAAGAGAGAAAGTAGCTGCATACCAGCAGCACCGCCAGCGCTGCCGCGGCGATGAGCAGGGAGGTGCCCACCAGAGACCGCAGAGCGGATTGCTCCAGCGAACTGTCGGTAAAGGCAATGCGCAGCGACAGCGGCCGGGATTGGCGCAGGTAACGCAGATGGTACTTGGGGAGCAGCCCGCTCTCCTCGGTGCGGGACAGACAATCCTCAATGATGCTGCGCATGGCCTCGTTGTCGTCCAGTTGATAGTAGCGGCTGCCGGTGATGTGTACGGTGCCGCTGGGATAGACCTCGGCCACGAAGCAGGGCGGAGCAAAGCCGTCTTGCCCCGGGCGCAGGGCATCAAAGAGCCCCACCTCCAGTGCCTGCTCCATGGCCAGCTCGCTGCCGCGGCGCAGACTGTTGCGGGCGGAGAAAAAGACGCCGGTGAAGATGGTCAGCAAAATAGCGGCAGACAGCAGCATACTCACGCCCGTCACCTTCCATCGGAGCTTGCGGATCATGGGGCCGTCACCTCCAAACCGTAGCCCACCAGTCGGACCGTTTTGATTTTCACGGTGGAGTGGAGGTGGGTCAGCTTGCGGCGTAAAAAGGAGATATAGACCTCCACATTGTTGTCCTCGGCCTCCGAATCATAGCCCCATACGCGGTTGAGGAGCTGCTCCTTGGTGAGGATCTGCTTGTGGTGGCGCATGAACAGCTCCATCAGGTCGTATTCCTTGCGGCTCAGACGCACGGAGCGCTCGCCGCAGCACAGCAGGAAGGACCCCGGCTCCAGCCGGAGATCACCGCAGCGAAGCACGTCATCGGTGCGCAGTTCTCCCTCTCCACGCCGCAGCAAAAGGCGGACACAGGCCAAAAGCTCTTCCGGCTCAAAGGGCTTGGTGAGATAGTAATCGGCGCCGCTGTCCAGTCCCCGCACACGGTCGGAGACATCGCTGCGGGCGGTCAGCATCAATACGGGGACGCCGCAGCCGCTGCCGCGCAGCTGCTGCAGGAGGGAAAACCCATCCAGACCGGGGAGCATGGCGTCCAACAGCACCAGATCGTAAATGCCCGAGAGGGCGTTATCCAGACCGGTCTGGCCGTCGTAGCACAGATCCGCGGCATAGCCCTGCCGCTGCAATAGATCGGCCAGTGTCTGGGCCAGGCGTTTTTCATCTTCAATAATCAGTAGGCGCACAAAATCACGCTCCTCTCTGAGATGGTTTTTCTATGGTGTATCGTCGCAGGTGCCCACGGAAGGTGCCGTGGGGCGGGAGGACGGATGGTCTCAGAGACCCTGCTGGGCCAGTGTCAGCAGCTGGGTCAGCTGGGCGGCGGGGATGAGGTAAATGGTGGTGTCATCGTTTACCAGTGCATAGTACCCGTCCCCACGCACGCCGCCGATGGTCAGGCGGAAGGTGTTTTCCACCGCCACCGTATTGACATAGGTCACTGTCAGTACGGCGGCAGGGCTGTCCAGACCGCACAGACCCGTGACCCCGGCACTGGGGCGGTAATCTACGGCGGACTGGATGCTTGCGGCGGAGATCTCCGCCAACAGGGCGAGCACGGTCTGGGAATCGGCCAGGGCTTCCCCGGCATACCAAGTACCGTCACTCTGGCGGGTGAAGACGCTGGTGCCGGCACCGCCCTCCAGTGTGACGGAGCGGACCTGATCGGCGGTGAAATGGGGGATCTGGGGCAGCACCATCATGTCGAAGATGCTGCGGCCGAGCAGGTCTTTCAGGATGGCCGGCGCCTCGTAGATGGCGTCAGGCACATCACTGCGGGTCATGTATACGCTCCCGTTTTCAAAGGTGGAACCGAGAGAAAAGGTCAGCGTTTCGCCGCTTTTTCCGGTGGTGGATAGGGACTGTTCCGGACGGCTCAGACCATAGGCCGCAGGATCGGTGGCCTCCGGGAGGGGCTGCGCCGCAGCCATGGTATGTACGGTGTCCAGAATCCGTCGGATGTCGTCTTGCTTCAGAGGAAATGCCGGATCGTCCCGCCAGTGCCAGGTGCCGTCCTCGCCGCAGGTGAAGTGCAGCGTGGTGGAGCCGTTGAAATACGAGAGCGTGTCAGAACCGGCGATCTGGGCCGCAGCGTCCGACTGAATGTCGGCCCCGCCGGCATCGGGGGCGTGGGTTTGACAGGCGGCAAGGCTGCCTGCCAGCAGGACAAGGGCCAGTACCGCCAACAGAATGCGTCGATATGGTTTCATGGGTAAGGATTTCCTTTCGTGTGTTCTTCCATCCAAATCGTATACCAGTATAGCAAAAAAACAGGGAAAAGAAAAGAAAAACCGGGAAAAGGACAAAGGGAACGGCCAAAGCAGACGAAAAGTGACGGAAGGGAGCGGCAGGGATGCATATGGTGCCCGGCGGAATGTCAGCAATGGATCAGACGATGGATAATGGGTATACCATTGCACAGCGCAAGCCGCTGCCGGCGGAGAAAAAAGAAAGCGTGACGTCGGGAAAAGGACCGCCTGCGGGCGGTCCTTTTTTGCGCCCGTCTCCGAGGGAGGTTCCCTTTGGCCCGATGCTACATAGAATGACGTGGGAGATTTATTCTCCGGTAAGGAGGCATATGACGGGCATGATCAAAGTGCAGAACGCCGCCCTGACCTACCAATCCCCGGAGGGGGAGGTGGAGGCATTGCGCGATGTCTCCTTCGCCATGGAGGAAGGGGCGTTTTACAGTATTGTGGGCCCCTCAGGGTGTGGAAAATCCACCCTGCTGGGGGCGATTGCGGGGCTGGAACAGCTCAGCGGCGGAGCCATCTATCTGGACGGAGAGGAGATCCGGGGGCCGAACCCGAAAATCGGCCTGATGCCCCAGAGCGATCAGCTGTTCGGATGGAAGACCATCCGGGACAACGTGCTGCTGGGACTGCAGGTGCGCCGGGAAAATACACCGGAGCGCCGGGCCCATGCCGACGAATTGCTGACGCGCTACGGGCTGGCAGAATTTGCTAATAAGCGGCCGGCGCAGCTCTCCGGTGGGATGCGCCAGCGCTGTTCCCTGATCCGCACGCTGGTTCCTCAGCCGCGGATCCTGCTGCTGGATGAGCCGTTTTCCGCGCTGGACTACCAGACGCGGCTGGCCGTCTCGGCAGACGTATACGACATTTTGCGCCGGGAACAGATGACGGCGCTGCTGGTGACCCATGACATCGCCGAGGCCATCAGTATGTCAGACCGTGTGGTGGTGCTGTCCGGCCGTCCGGCCGTGGTGAAGAATATCCACGATCTGGGGAGACTGCGTGTGCTCTCCCCCATGGAGCGGCGGGACACGGAGGAATTTCACACGTTTTTCAATACCATATGGAAGGAGTTGGAGATCCATGGCTGAGAGAGATACGCTCTCCACCGTCCGAGCACAGTGGCTGCGCCAACAGCAACACCACCGCAGGAGCATCCGGGTCTGGCAGGTGGCTCTGGTAGTGGGGCTGTTTGCCCTGTGGGAGCTGTCCACCCGCTGGGGGTGGAGCGACGGCTTTCTGATCTCCAGTCCCTCACGGATGCTCACCACGCTGAGGAACCTGTGCAGCGGCGGAGAATTGCTGCGCCATGTGGGCACATCCTGCCTTGAAACCGTGGTGGGGTTCACGTTAGGAACGCTGCTGGGGACAGGGATTGCTGTGGTCATGTGGTGGTGGCCCTCGGTAGCGGAGGTGCTCGATCCCTATCTGGTAGTGCTCAATGCCCTGCCAAAGACGGCATTGGGGCCGATTTTTATTGTCTGGATGGGGGCCGGTGCAGGTGCCATCATTATGATGACCCTGGCCATCTCCCTAATTGTTACAATTTTGAATATGTATATGGGCTTTCAGTCCACGGATGTGCAGAAGATCCGTCTCATGCGCTCGCTGGGGGCCGACCGGGGCCAGATCCTGCGGATGCTGGTGTTTCCGGCCAACTGCCCGACCCTTTTCAATACGCTGAAGGTGAATGTGGGGCTGTCGTGGGTCGGAGTGATCATGGGCGAGTTTCTTGTCTCCCGCGCCGGTTTGGGGTATCTCATCGTCTACGGCTCGCAGGTGTTCAACATGGATCTGGTCATGACCAGTGTGTTGCTGCTGGCGCTGGCGGCGGTGCTGATGTACCGACTCGTGCTGTGCGGAGAAAAGATATTACATCATTATTGGGGGGTACAGTCTTGAATCGAAACAAGGTTTGTGCGGGGCTGCTGGCAGCCACGCTGCTGCTTGGTTCAGCCCTGATGGGCTGCGGCAGCCGGGAGGAAGCGTACACCACGGTGCGGGTCAACGAGGTGACCCATTCGGTCTTTTATGCGCCGCAGTATGTGGCCATGCAGCAGGGCTTTTTTAAGTCCGAGGGTCTGGATGTGCAGCTGACCAACGGCGGCGGGGCCGACAAGGTCATGACCGCCGTAGTGTCGGGACAGGCGGACATCGGTCTGGCCGGGCCGGAGGCCTGCATCTATGTCCGCGGGCAGGGCAAGGAGGATGTTCCGGTGCTCTTTGCCCAGCTGACGCAGCGGGACGGCTCGTTCCTGGTGGGGCGGACGGCGGAGGCTTTCTCGTGGGAGAATCTGCGGGGAAAAACCGTGATCGGCGGCAGGAAAGGCGGCGTACCGGAGATGACGCTGGAGTATGTCATGGCGCAAAACGGCGTGGTGCCCAACGTGGATGCCACCGTGGATACGTCGGTGCAGTTCAACATGATGGCCGGGGCGTTTACCGGCGGCCAAGGGGATTATGTGACGCTCTTTGAGCCCACTGCCACGGAGCTGGAAATGGCCGGCAAGGGATACGTGCTCTGCTCCATGGGCGAGGAGAGCGGAGAGATCCCCTATACGGCCTATTTTGCCAACCGCAGCTATGTGGAGAAAAACAGCGATGTGGTGCAGCGCTTCACCAATGCCATTGCCCGCGCTCAGCGCTGGATGAACGAGCACTCCGACCGGGAGGTGGCCCGGAGCCTTGCTGACCAGTTCCCGGATACCGCACCGGAGGTGCTGGAGCGGGTGGTGGCCCGGTATCGCGCCATTGACGCCTGGAGCAGCACTCCAGTCATGGAGAAGGCATCGTTGGAGCGCTTGGAGACGGTGATGGAGCACGCCGGTGAGCTGGACCATGCGGCATGGGTGGATTTTGAGGAGATCGTGGAGAACCGCTTTGCCAGCAAGGCGGTATCCTAAATACGTGGAACGGCAGCAGTCCTGGGAGGACTGCTGCCGTTTTTCCATACTACCGGAACCTGTTAGTGCAGTGCCGGGCGGATGTCGTAGTATTTTTGGATACTGGAAGCGCCGTTCCATGTCATGTAGCCACCGGTGTGACCGGTGTCCCGCAGAGCGCGGATCTGATCGGCCACCTGCTCGGGTCCATAGTAGGTGTAGGGCTCCCGGATGGCGCTGTAGGCCTGCAGCCAAGTGCGCACGGCGGCCGGAGTGACCGTTTCCTGCTGCCGTGCTGCTGCTTTTTCACCGAAGGTGTGGAGCATTTCGTAGGGGTGCTCCCACGGCAGCCAGTCGCCGACGGCGCCGTAGTGATCGGGATAGGGCATGGCGGAGATGGCGTCCACCACGGAGCTGATGGCGGGCCAGTACTGGCCGTAGGCGCACACATAGCTCTCGGCGCACTCGCCGAATACGTCGGCGCTGACGTAGGCACCGGCGGGATGGATGCGGTCGCAGGCGTACATCAAAAAGCGCTGGATGGCCTGGGCCTTGCTCTCGCCGTAGGTGTTGCGGTAATCAATGGCGCTGTCCTCGTATTCCCATGTGCCGTCGGGGAAACGGACATAGTCGAACTGGATCTCGTTGAAGCCCATCATCTCCACGGCCTCCAGAGCCAGATCCACCTTGTACTGCCAGACGTAGCGGTTGTAGGGGCTGGGCCAATACATCCCGCCGATCTGCATGGGCTGCCCCGTAGCGGTGGCGGCGATCAGGGCCTCCGGATGATCCACGGCGAAATGGGGGTCGTTGAAGGTGGTGATGCGCCCGATGACATAGTATCCGGCGTCCTTGATTTTCTGCACGGCGGCCTGATATTCCTCGGCGGTGTTGTAGGCACCTGCGTAGGCCGAGGGCGAGTATTTCTCCATGGTGGGGGAGGCGTAGCCGATAGCACCGCCATCTTGAATGTCGATGACGAAGGCATTGACGCCGCACCCGGCGGCAATGTCCAGATAGGTATCCACATGGGCCACAAACTCGTTATTAAGATAGAGGGCCCGGACCTCCTCCGGCATGGGATTGCCGTCGATGGGCTTCTTTTCCCTCGGATAGTAGTCCAGCCCTGCGGCGTCTCCGCCGCCCCAGCTGTCGCCGCGGGAGACGTGGAGCTCATAGAGCTTCTGGTCGTAGGGGGCCAGCGCCGCCTCCTCGGTGTCGGATAGATAGCCGGAGCGGACAAAGCCCTCCTCACCGTTCAGACGGACGCAGTAGCGGGCTACGGAGCCGTCTTCGGCCAGTCCTTCATAGCCCGTTATTTCCAGTGCCTGCCCCCGGTCGGCCAGGGTCCCGGCCACGGCCCCGCTCTCGTCGGTGAGATTGACCGCCGTGCGGACATACAGGGTTTTGGTGGTGACCACGGCGTGGGGATCATCGGTGAGATTTTCCTTATTGATCCAGCCGAACTGCTCCTCGCCGAGCACCAGCTGTACCATGTCCGGGTGGTCCTTGTCCTCGCCGACTACATAGGTCACGGAGCTGCCACGCACGGCCTCCTGCAGCACATTGCCCTTGTCGTCGTAGATGTCTGCCGTCCGGTGGGCGGCAGCAATATAGCCCTCCGCCGTCACCAGAGGGTGGGGCCGGAAGACCCACACGGCGGCGGCAGTCAAAGCGGCCACGGCAAGGATCACCACGGGGATCAGCCAACACTTCTTCTTTTTTTGAAACACCTTTTCCTGCGGAATTTCGTTTATTTCATGTACGTTCGCTGTCATAGAACACCTCGCTTGCAAGTATGGTACGCCTATTATAGAGGAAGAGGCGTTGAATTTCTACAAGAATTTCAAAAAAGACAGAAAAACCCAGTAGTGGCGACAGAAAAATGCGTTCATTTATAGACAAAAAAATCATCGTATGATATAATTTCCACACTTATAGTTATGTAAATCTGCAGTGCATTTTCAGATAAGGTGAGGCTATGAAACTTTTACAAAAAAACTACTTCCCGGCAGTGTGTCTCCTGCTGCTGACGGCGGTGATGATCGGAGGGCTCTTCCTCTCGGCCGGCGCCACGGCGGCGGATGAGCTGGAGGCGGATATGCTGGGGCAGCTGTGCCGCAAGTACGAGTCGGGGGACCCCGGCAGCATTTCCAGCGGCGAGGGGGATGCCGGCGGCAAGTCCTACGGCGCCTATCAGTTTTCCAGTTACTACGATAAGCCCAGAGATTTCTTCCGCTGGTGCCAGCAGAGCGGCAGCACCACCTATCAGGGGTTCGGAGAGCGGCTGAGCGACGCCTACCATCAGGACGGCGGCTATGGGACCAACTTCGACCAGACGTGGAAGGCATTGGCCCGTGAGAATTACGAGGGCTTCTTCCGCGCCCAGCAGACCTATGTGGGCATGAACTACTACGAGCCCACCGTGGCGGCACTGGAGCGGGATATTCCCGGCTTTGATATGAGCAACTACAGTATTGCCCTGCGCAACGTGCTCTGGTCCCGGGCCGTACAGCTGGGACAGGGCGGGGCCTGCGATATGATGGACTACGTGGTAGATGCCCTGGGCGGCTTTACCAATCAGCCGGAGGCGGAGCTCATTGAGGCCATCTACCGTGAGAGCGGTGAGGTGCGGCCCATCCGGGACGGGGATCAGTACTGGATGAGCGGCGAGACGGCCGAGCGCTACGGCGTCTCCAATATGGTGCTCTCTTGGTTCCGAGGCAGCAGCGGTGATGTGCAGCTGGGCGTTTATATCCGCCTGCGCATCAATGAAGTGGCTGAGGCGCAGCAGATGCTGGTGGACTACGGGTATCGGGACGCACCGCTTCTGGAGGGCAACTATTTTGTGTCCCCGGCGTCCAATACGAATCTGGCTGTACTGGGCAAGAACGATGCGCTGACGCTCAATACACTGGAAAAGACAGACGCACAGAACTTCCAGCTGACCTATTATGCAAGCGGTTACTATACGATTAAGAATTTGAGCACGAATCAGCGTCTGACCATGGACGGCAGCGGCCGGATCTATCTGGCGCAGGCCACCGCCGACAATAACCAGATGTGGAAGCTGGACCGTTTCAACAGCGGCTTCTCTGTGCAAAACCGCTCCACGGGGAAATACCTCTCCGCCACCAGTGAGTCGGCCGGCGGGCAGCTGCAGGGCAGTGATACGGCCATGCAGTGGCAGCTGCAGCCCGGTACCGGCGCATGGAAACTGACCGGCGCCAGCTATCCCACCTACGCCAACAGTCTGCAGGTGGGGAACTCTGACTTTAAGTTTCGCGGCACGCTGACCAATAATTTCTCCCCCATTCAGACGGTTCGGGTTTCCGCCGTCAACAGCCGAGGTGAGGAGGGGTTTCCCGGCGGAACGGCCGTGGCCAGCGGCATCAATGCCAACGCCTATGACCTGAGCAATCTGGATGCACAGGTGTCCTTCAGCCGCCTGCAGGCCGACAGCTATACACTGGTGATCAGCGCCGAGAGCGCGGACGGGGATGTCTTTACCTTGGAGTCCCCCTTCTATGTCACAGCAGACGGCTATGTGGTGATCTTCGACGCCTGCGGCGGCACCAGTTCCGAGCGGCAGCGTGTGGTTGCGGCGGGACAGGCCTATGGCAAGCTGCCCACTGCGGAAAAGAGCGGTCACATTTTCCAGGGGTGGTATACGGCACCGGAGGGCGGTACCAAGATCGAGGCCACGACGCCGGCCGGCGTGGGCAACATCACCCTCTATGCCCACTACAGCGCCGCCTGCACCTATCGCTTTGTCAACTATGACGGAACGGTGGTGGAAAGCGGCGCACTGGAGAGCGGGTCCGTGATCCCCGCACCCTCCCAGACCCCCTATCGTCCGGGAGATGCCAACTATTACTATGTCTTTACCGGATGGGAGGGCTATACTGAGGGCATGACTATCTCCGGGGACATCACATTTACGGCTCAATATCGGCAGGAGCCGGTGGAGCACGTGCAGGAGATCGTCAGTCAGGTGTACCCCATCCGGGACGGCTATCTGCGGGCGATTCCCACGGGAACGGCGGTGTCGGATCTTCTCAATACGCTGCTGCCCAGCGAGGGAATTACCATTCATAAGGGCTCGGCGGCCGGCGGTGATCTGGCCGGTACCGGCATGGTCGTGGACTATACGGTCAACGGCGAGGTCAAGCAGTCCCTGACACTGGTGGTCACCGGCGACATCAACGGCGACGGCAAGTGCACACTGACCGACATGGTGCAGCTGCAAAGTCATATTCTGGAGCGGCAGACAGCGACCGGTGAAAAGGAACAGGCCATGGATCTCAACGGCGACGGCAAGGTGACCTTGACCGATATGGTGCAGATCACATCCGTGATTCTGGGCAAGAGTGAACTGAAGCCCAACTAATCTCGATTTAGGCGGTAACATCTATGAAAAAACGGATTTCATCAATCGTATCACTGGCGCTGGTTCTGCTGATGCTGACAGCGTTGATGCCCCAGCGGGCAGAAGCCGCCGGTATCAGCTTCTCCGGTGCAGGCTCCCTGCGGGAGGGAGAGCGGGTCACGGTGACCTTTTCTCTGAGCGGCAGCAGTGTGTACGCCGTGGAGGCGTATCTGGACTATGACAGCAGCCACCTGACACTGGAGGATATTTCGCAGGAGATCGGCGGCGGTTGGGTCATGGATCGAAACGGCAGCAAGATTGTGCTGCGCGATACCACGCTGAATGACCCGATCAACTCCGGACGCTCCCTGTTTTCCGCTACCTTCCGTGTCGATTCCGGCACCTCGGCGGGAACCAGTGTCTGGGCCAGTGTCAGCGGTGTGACGGTA
Organism: Oscillospiraceae bacterium; assembly: GCA_020025275.1. Lineage (GTDB taxonomy): Bacteria > Bacillota > Clostridia > Oscillospirales > Oscillospiraceae > Vescimonas. The sequence goes on from JAHHSI010000001.1 coordinate 142,354, forward strand.
TCCGACGGAGAATCGGATATTTCACTGGGGAGTACCAGTTGGAGTGCAGACATTCTGGCACCGCTCTCCGGCAACAACTACCTGTCCTATCTTACCTGTTCCAACGGTACGTTGGAGCCGGCCTTCTCTCCGGATGTTCGGGAGTACAGCATGACGGTGCCCTATGAGGTGGATGCTCTGGCACTGGACTGGGGCCGTGATTCCGGCAGCTCGTGGGCCAGCCTTTCCGGCAATAGTTTGTCCGTGGGCTCCAACACCGTCAGCATCACGGTGACGGCGGAAAACGGCAATACCCGTACCTATTATATCTATGTCACCCGGCAGGAAGACCCCAATTATGTGCCTAAGACGGATGCCACCCTGTCGGCGCTGACCGCCTCGGTGGGGACACTCAGCCCCGCCTTTGATCCGGCCACACTGGACTACGTGATCTATGTCCCCTATGAAGTGGAGAGTATCTCCCTCACGGGGACGGCCGCCGATGCCAAGGCAAAGGGCGTAGCTCAGGGGTCCAGTGATCAGCTGCAGCCGGGGGATAATCTGCTGCAGGTGGTGTGTACGGCAGAAGACGGCACCACCACCATGACCTATCAGGTCCACGTAGTGCGGATGCCTGCCTATGCCGGTGCGGTGCCGACGATTACCGGTATTGAGCCGAAGGCGGTGTCCGCTCCGACGAAGGAAGAGCCGAAGGCGCCGGATACGCTGCAGATCCCACGGACGATGACACTGCCGCTGATAGGCACCGTGCCCACCTGGGCTGTCGGTGCTGCGGTGCTGGCATTGGTGCTGGTGGTGTTGTTCCTTCTGGCGTGGTTTTGGGGCCGCCACAGTGGGAAAAAGAAGATGCTCCGGCAGTTGGGAGATTCGACGGCCATGGGCGAAGGTGCGTACCATTTTTCCCTGCAGGAAGGAGCGGAGGACGTGATGATCACGGAGGCTCCGGCAGTGGAGACGGTCAGCGGTGCTGCGGTGCAGCCGCCCGTTGCTGCGGCTGCGGAGACGGCCGAAGAGATCCCGAAGCCCACCGCTGCGGAAGAATTGGCGGCGGAAGAAGCCTCGATCGGGAGTGTTCCGACAGAGGAAGGCACGGCGGACGGCGAGGCCATAGACAGTGAAAGTGCCATGGCCGCCCGGATCGCAGCGGAGGTTTCCACCCAGAGCCCGGCCGAGCCGGTGAAAGAGGAAAAGCAGGGGACCATGTCCCTTCAGGAAATTCTGGACGACATCCGCAATATGTAAATAAAAATCACCCGTTCTTCGGAACGGGTGATTTTTTTGATGATCGCTTTTCAGTAATCCACCTTCATTAGGCACAGCCCCTCCGGCGGTGCGGTAGGCCCTGCCTTCTTACGGTCTTTGGCAGCCAGAATCGTAGCCACGTCCTCCGCCTGCAGCCGTCCAAAGCCTACCTCCAGCAATGTCCCCACCAGAATACGGACCATGTTCTGCAAGAAGCCGTTGCCGTGGACCGTGAAGATCACACGGTCCCGCCGCCGCTCGATGAGGATGCTGTCCACCGTGCGCACGGTGGATTTTTTCATGCGGGGATTGCCGCAGAACGAGCGGAAATCGTGCTCGCCGATCAGAAAAGCAGCCGCTTGTCGCATCTGCTCCACATCGGGCTGCCCTTCTTCCAGTAGGGTCACGTATTTTCGGTCAAAAACCGGCTTTACCGGCCCGTCGAAGCAGGTGTAGCGGTAGGTTTTCCCCAGGGCGTTGTAGCGGGCGTGGAATCGCTCGCCCGCCTCCTTGACCTCCCGCACGGCAATGGCGTCGGGGAGATAGCGGTTCAGGTAGTCCCGGATCTCCTCCGGGGACTCCCCCACGTCCATCCGCACGGAGGCCACCATGGCCCGGGCGTGTACGCCGGCATCGGTGCGGCCTGCCCCGATCACATCCACGGCCTGACCGCTGAGGCGGGATAGAACAGTTTCCAGCTTCCCTTGGATGGTGTCTCGATCCGGCTGCCGCTCCCAGCCGAAAAAGCGGGTGCCATCGTAGGCGATGGTCAGCTTGTAGTTTTTTTCCATGGCTGCACCTCCAAAATTGTCATGGCCCTTGTTGCAGAGCATCTTCTTGTGAGAGAAACCACCGCATTGCTCCAGTGCCAGCGGCCGGGGCCGTCAGCGCAGCCCCATCAGCCCCAGAAAGCTCCACAGGAGCTTGGCACCGTAGAAAATGATGACGATCCCGCAGACCTTGTTGATGATGCGGAGGATACGGTCGTTGAAGCGGGCGGAAAACAGAGAGATGATGGTGGAGATCCCCAGGAACCACAGCGCCGAGGCCGAGGCGAAGCCACCAATAAAATAGAAGTCTGTCCCGGCCGGGAGACTGGCGCGGAAAGCGCCCAGCATCATGGTGCCGTCGATAATGGCCTGCGGATTGCACCATGTCACGATACAGGCGGTGGTCACCACTTTCCACAGAGGAAGGTGGACGTTGGTGCTCTCCGCCATGGAGACCTTGGCCCGCAGCAGCCCGATCCCGATGCCGATGACGATGAAGCTGCCAATGGCCAGAATGACCTTCTGGAGCCAAGGCAGCGCCTGCATCAGTGCCCCTACCCCCAAAAAGCAGGCAAGACCCAGAGAGATGTCGAAAAAGATCACGATCAGGGCCGTGAGATAGACACGCTGCCGCCGCTGGGTCAGAGCGGTGTTGATAACAAATAGGTTCTGTAGGCCGATGGGAGCTACATAGGCAAGACCCATGGTCAGCCCCTGCAGATAGATGTCCATAGGTGTTCCTCTCTTTTCTCATACTGTATTCCAGTATAGCAGGTTTGGCGGGAATGGCAAGGTCGTGGGCTGTTTCCGGAAAAAAGATTTTCTTCCTGTCGGAAATCATGCTATAATAACTCCAAGAAAACAGCGGCGAGGAGAGAAGCGAGATATGTATCGGATCGGAATCGATTTAGGCGGCACCAACATTGCTGTAGGTGTCGTGAATGAAGCGTATGAGATCGTAGCACAGCACAGCGTGCCTACCGAGGCCGACCGCCCGGCGGCTGAGGTGATAGCGGATATGGCCGCTGCGGTGGAGACGGTTTTGGGTCAGGCGGGCTTGACCGTGGCGGACTGCCAGAGCATCGGTATCGGCTCCCCCGGCACCTGCGACAGCTGCCGTGGTGTGGTGGTGCGGGCCTACAACCTCAACTGGTTTGATGTTCCGGTGTGCCGGATGCTGGAGGAGAGATTCCACATTCCGGTGCGTCTGAGTAATGACGCCAACTGTGCGGCACTGGCGGAGACGGTGGCGGGAGCGGCCCGTGGCTGTCGCAATATGGTGCTCATTACGCTGGGAACCGGCGTGGGCGGCGGTATCATTATCGACGGAAAGATCTATGGCGGGATGCGCAGCGCCGGTGCGGAGATGGGCCATGTCCTGCTGGTACTAGACGGCGAACCCTGTACCTGTGGACGGCGTGGCTGCTGGGAGGCCTATGCCTCGGCTACGGCGCTGATCCGCCAGACAAAGGAGGCGGCCCAGGCACATCCTGCATCGCTGCTTGCCCACATTCCGGAGCAGGAGATCACCGGACGGACGGTTTTTGATGCAGCTGACCAAGGGGATACGGTGGCGGAGAATGTCATTGCACGGTACTGTGTATATGTGGCGGCAGGGTTTACGGATCTGGTCAATGCACTGGCCCCGGAAATGATCCTGCTGGGCGGTGGCATCAGCCGGCAGGGAGAGCGCATTTTGGCGCCCATCCGGGCCTATGTGGCAGACCATTGCTTCGGTCAGCATGAGGGGGCCATTCCGGTGATCCGGGCGGCCCAACTGGGCAATGAAGCCGGGATCATTGGCGCTGCGGCACTCTAACGGTGCAGATATCGGCTGTCTCTAAGAAAAGGGAGCTGCTTTTACAGAGGTTCCCTCTTGTACAGCGGAAAACTCCATGCTATAATAGGCAAAGCGGATACGGCGGTATGCCTCCGGTTTAGAGCCCACTCTAAGAAAAGAGAGGGGACAATAGTTTGCGCGGGTATGGTGGAATTGGCAGACACGTTGGATTTAGGTTCCAATGGGCGACCGTGCAGGTTCAAGTCCTGTTACCCGCACCAGAAAAGCGAAACACTTTTGGCGACAAGGTGAAAAGCCTTAGTGCGTCAAGGTGTTTCGCTTTTTTAAAACGGTTTATTTTTTGAAGCGGGGAAATGGCCTTTGCTGCTACTGGGGAGCTGCCGCCCGTATTTCAATAGATAGGTGTATGTAAAGACCGAATAGTGAGGGAACAGGCTCACGGTCTTTGCTATACGAGAAAAGAAGAACAGCCGTGGAAGGGATTCTTTCCACGGCTGTTCTGTCTTGTTACCAGGGTAATGCGAGTTGATTACACCTGATGCTGCTTCTTTTTATACACAATTCCGACTCCGGCCAAACCAGCGCAGGAGAGAGTGGCTACAGCCGCCCACAAGGCCATAGGACTGGTGTCTCCCGTCGGAGGAGCGACTGTTTCAGGTTCTGCAGGAGTGACGGTCTGGGAAGGCTCCAGCGGCAGGCCGGGGATGATGGTCTGGGAGGGCTCCAGCGGCAGGCCGGGGATGATGGTCTGAGAGGGACCCAGCGGCAGGCCGGGAATGATGGTCTGAGAGGGACCCAGAGGCAGACCGGGGATGATGGTGGGCAGCTTATCGATAACCTGCGTTAAGGTGTACTTGCAAACGGTGCAATGGCACTCTTTAATGCCGTTAGATTCCGTTGTCGGCTGCTGAATCACGACCCAGTCCGTCAGGGTATGAGCCCCCTTATCGCTAACGAGATCCGTATGCTCACAGGTGGCTGCGTGCCAGTGGTTGTTGTCGTCCCACGACCACTTGTCGGAGTAAGTGTGCTGATGTTCCACCGGCTGCTTCTGGTTCACCACAGTGATCTTCTGGAAATCGCTGAACTGAGCGCTGTCCTTGATGGTAATTTTCTGGTCAGGGGCGGCGGTGTAGCCATCGGGGACGCGGTCCTGATGCAGCGTGTAGGTGCCGGCAGGGAGATAGCCGATATTTACACCGGTAGTGGGAGGTGCAATCAGATGGAGCGTGTGCTTGGCGAAGCGAAGGAGATCGATACGGTTCGCACCCTGACCGGCGGGCCAAGAAGCGGTGTCTCCTTTCCAGCTGCAGAGCAGAACCGAGCAATCGGGATAATAATCACCCTTTTGCACATAGATCGTAGCAGTAGGAGATCCATCCAGAGCAATCAAATTAGTGATAGAACCGCTGTAAATAGACATATATAATAGATGATGCTTGATTTGACAAGAGAAAATGAATAAAAATAAGGCGAAATACGACGTAGTATAGGAAAGAGAGGCTGCATAGAAAATGTGGCTTGTCGTGAATTTCGACGAAAAGAAATCATATTGCCGACGAATATGGGATCTTCCGGGCAGCACTGAAAAATTGGAAGAGCGGGCTGCCGCCCATAGAAAGAGGGGGGCGAGGTGGAATCAGAAAAGAAGGTGGGCGATCAGTGCGATGACAGGCAGGGTCACGATGGTGCGCTCCAAGAAAATGAGAAAGAGATTTTTCAGGGACACGGGAATTTTGCTGCCCATGATGATGCTTCCAATCTCAGACATATAGATGAGCTGCGTGACACTGGTGGCAGCCACCACAAACTTAGTCATATCGCTTTCAAAGCTGCTGGCGATGACACTGGGGAGGAACATATCTGCAAAACCCACGATCACCGTCTGACTGGCAGCGGCCGCTTCAGGGATCTGCAGCAGCTGATAGAAGGGGATAAAGACCACACCGAGGATCTTGAACACAGGTGTGTACTCGGCCACGATCAGGGCCAGCGTCCCCAGGCACAAAATGACGGGCAACGTGCCAAACCACATCTCGCACACGGTGCCGAGGCCCTCTTTCAGAAAGGCACCCACGGAAGGGGCACGTTCTGCCTTGTCCAGCGCCAGCTGCAGGCCGTAGCGAAGCGGAGTGCTGCCCTCCGGAATGTCCTCCGGATAGGGCTTCTGAACACAGTAGGAATCGGGGACCCGGGAGAGCGGGGGAAGCTTGGGTACCACGATGGCCGCCACAATGCCGGCCAGACCCACCGTCAGATAGAAGGGAATGAACATATGCTCCAGATGCACCTCGCTGATGACCACCAGGCAGAAGGTGATGCTGACGGCGGAGAAGGTGGTGGCGATGACCGTGGCCTCACGCTTGGAGTAAAAGCCCTCCTCGTACTGTTTGGCTGTGAGCAGTACCCCCACGGAGCCATCCCCCAGCCAGGAGGCAATACAGTCCAGAGCGCTTCTGCCCGGCAGGTTGAATACCGGACGCATGAATTTGATGAGCAGCGCACCGAAAAAATCCAGCAGACCAAAGTTCAGAAGCAGACTCAGCAGCATACCGGCCAGCAGGAACACGCAGACCAGAATGGGCATCAGTCCGTGGATGACCAGACCACCGGTATCTTCGCTGAGAACCATTTCCGGGCCGATGCCCCAAAAGAGCATATTGGCAAAAATCAGTCCAAGAATCCGGATGACAAACCAAATCCCCTTGACATCGAAAAGATTGTTCAGGTTCTCGTGGTCCCGGATAAAGGGGATCTTATGTATCTTATGGATGATGGTGATGAGGGCGCTGAGCGAGACCAGCACATAGATGACCAGCGTGCTGTAGGACCCCATCAGGCGCAGCAGGAAATTGGCGATTACCGCAATAGGGATGGTCAGATTGCCGCCGCTGCGGATGGGGATCACAAACAGGGTCATGCCGATGAGGGAGGGAATCAGGAACTTATAAAAAGTTTTGTTTTTCAGAAGTTTCATAAACACAGTCCTTACCTTTATAAATCGCACTTCGGTACGTACAATAAAATGTATAAAAATTCAGATCGATATACAGTTTATCGTATTTCCCTAAAAAAAGCAAGGGGGGATGGCAGAAAGCGATCGCTTCTGCGGATGCGTTTCTTTCAGACACCGCGGAGAAAGTGTCGGGGAGGAGAAAATTTCTGCGGTGCAGAAAGCAGATGGATAAGGGGCGGTTGATGTAGGGCGCAGGCAGGAGGCAGGGAAGCACGGGACAGGGTGGAAAATGATTGCGGTGCCGCCCTGTGCGCAGGGACAGATGCGGAGAGGCCGCCGGGGAATGAGGACGGCCCCGATGAGGCCCTGTCCGTAAGAGACAAAGGGCGTCATCGAGGCCGTTGTTGACTTGCTGAGGGAAAGGGAAAGCCGTGCGACGGCACGGGTTCTGCACACGCCGACCGGTCCACAGCAATAGGCGGCGGAGCGGCCATGGTCGGCGCAGATCAGAGCGGTGAGTTCCGATGGGCGGGGTAGGTCAATAGGCCAGCGCATCGTTGTCATAGTCGCCCCGCGCTTTTTTCTTGGCGACGTAGACGTCCCAGACACCGTCCTCATCATCGATGCCCACCGTAGCCGGGTCAAAGAGAGGGTCCAGACCCAGCTTGCGCTGCTGCTTGTAGTCCTTGACCAATTTGACGATCACCGGGGAGAGCAGCAGGCAGCCGAAGGTATTCACCCACAGCATACAGCCCACACCGATGTCACCCATGGGCCAGATCACTTCGCCGTCCACCAGAACACCGAACAGACAAAAGCAGAGGAAAACGATGCGCACGATGGTGACGCAGAGCTTCTTTTCACCGAACAGGAAACGGCAGGTGGATTCCAGCTGATAGGAATAGGAGAGCTGGGTGGTATAGATGAAGATGAACAGCATGACCGCCAGCAAAATGGAGCCTGTATGGCCCAAGGTTGTGGTCAAAGCCTCCTGCATAAAGGGCACGCCGTAGAGGATGCCGGGGGCATTTTCTACCAGCAGCGCAGCACCGGCGCCGTCGGCGGCCACGTTATACGTGCCGGCCAGCAGGATGCACAGGCCGCTGCAGGTGCAGATCAGCAGGGTGTCGATATACACTGACAGCCCCTGCACCAGACCCTGCTTGACGGGGTGGGAGGTATCGGTGGTGGCGGAGATGAGGGGGCTCATGCCGTTACCGGCGTCGTTGGAAAAGAAGCCCCGCTTCATGCCCCAGGCAATACTGGAGCCCACGATGCCGCCAAAGATGGCATCCTGACCGAAGGCACTGGCGAAAATGGCGTGGAAAACGGTGGGGACACGCTGGATATTGAGCACGGTAATGACGAGGGTGATGAGGAAGAAGACAGCGCACATAATGGGGGCCAGTCGCTCGGCCACCTGACCGATGCGCTTGATCCCGCCCATGACCACGGCGCCCACAAGCAGCACCATCAGCAGCCCTACGGCAACATACGGGATGCCGAAAGCGCCCTGCATGGCGGTGGCGGCCGTCTGGGTCTGCATGGCAGGCAGCAGGAAGCCGGGGCCGATAAAGACGGAGAGGCAGAAAAGAACGGCCAGGATCTTGCCCAGACGGCGATTCTTGACACCACGGGAGAGATAGTAGGCCGGGCCGCCGGTCAGCTCGCCCAGATTGCGGGTCTTATAGGCCTGCCCGAGCATACACTCCACCATGCCGGTGGAGGCGCCCAGCAATGCCGTAACCCACATCCAGAAGAGGGCGCCGGGGCCGCCCATGAAGATGGCGGTGGCAGTGCCGGCGATGTTGCCGGTGCCCACACGGCCGCCCACGGTGGTGGCAAAGGCCTGAAAGGGGGAAAGGCCGGCGTCCTTGGTGTTTTCCCCTTTCTCACCGATGCAGTGGAACATATCGCGGAGATGGGTGAACTGCAGGCCCTTCAGCCGAAGGGTGAACCAGAGGGCGGCGCCGCCCAAAAACAGCAGCATCACAGGGTGCCAGATGATATCATTGATGCAGGTGATGAGATTTCCGAATGTTTCCATAGTAAAACTCCTATCTTTTTTTTGGGCAGAAGGACTGCCGCAAATGTCGCTCTTGTGGGCTGGATGTCAAAGAGGCAAGGGTCACATTCGGATCCCCTTACGGATCTCACGGATGTCATAAGGGGCGGTCTGATAGACACAGTAGTTCAGCCAGTTGCTGTAGAGAAGATGGGCGCAGGAGCGCCAAGTCACAAGGGGGGTGCGGGTGGGATCATCATCGGGGAAGTAGTTTTCCGGAACATGGATGGGGACGCCGGCGGCGACATCCCGCTGATATTCCCGCTGCAGCGTATCCCGGTCATATTCTGCGTGGCCCATCAAAAAGACTTGGCGGCACTGGTCGGTCTTGACGGCGTAGACGCCGGCCTGCGGAGAGGCGGCCAGCACCTTCAGTCCCGGAACGGCTTCAATATCGGCCCGGTCCACGGTGGTGTTGCGGGAGTGAGGGACCCAGAATGTGTCGTCAAAGCCCCGGAAGAGGATGAAATTGGGGTCCTCCACTGTGTGGGGGAAGACACCGAACAGCTTTTCCGGCAGCGTATGCTTGGGGATACCGTAGTGGTAGTACAGTCCGGCCTGTGCGCCCCAGCAGATGTGCAGGGTAGAGTGGACGTGCTGTTTGGACCATTCCATGATCCGGCACAGCTCCGGCCAGTAATCCACCTCTTCAAACGGCAGCAGTTCCACCGGTGCACCGGTGATGATGAGGCCGTCGAAGGTGCGGTCCTTCACATCGTCAAAGGTCTTATAGAAGGCCAGCATATGCTGGGCAGAGGTATTTTTCGCCGTGTGGCTTTTCGGTGCGATCAGCTCCAGATCGATCTGCAGAGGAGAGTTGCCCAGCACCCGGGCCAGCTGCGTCTCGGTGTCCACCTTGGTGGGCATGAGATTCAAAAGCAGGATCTGCAGGGGACGAATGTCCTGCGAGATGGCCCGTGTCTCCGTCATAACGAAGATATTCTCCGCTTCCAGTGTGCTGGTGGCGGGAAGCTGATTGGGAATTTTGATGGGCATCAGTCGATCTCCTCCAAAGCCTGCGCCAGATCGGCGATGAGATCCTCCTTGGCCTCCAAGCCGCAGCTCAAGCGGATCAGGCCCGCCGGGATCCCGGCGGCTGACAGCTGTTCGTCAGTCATCTGGCGATGGGTGGAGGTGGCGGGATTCAGGCAGCAGGTGCGGGCATCGGCCACGTGGGTTTCAATGGCGGCCAGACGCAGGTGCTGCATGAAGGCCTGTGCGGCGTCACGGCCGCCACGCAGCTCAAAGGAGACCACGCCGCAGGAGCCGTGGGGCAGATACTTCTGCGCCAGAGCATGGTAGCGATCGCCGGGCAGACCGCAGTAATTGACCTTGGCGACCTTGGGATGTGCGGCCAAAAATTCTGCCACGGCCTGAGCGTTTTCACAGTGACGGGGCACCCGCACGTGCAGACTCTCCAGTCCCAGATTCAGGTAGAATGCGTTCTGGGGGGACTGGGTGGAGCCAAAGTCACGCATCAGCTGGGCCGTGCACTTGGTGATGAAGGCGCCCTCCTTGCCAAAGCGCTGGGCGTAGGTGATGCCGTGATAGCTCTCGTCCGGCGTGCACAGGCCGGGGAACTTATCGGCGTGGGCCAGCCAATCGAAATGGCCGCTGTCCACGATCACGCCGCCTACGGCGGTGCCGTGACCGTCCATATATTTGGTGGTGGAGTGGGTCACAATATCGGCGCCCCACTCGAAGGGACGGCAGTTGATGGGGGTGGCAAAGGTGTTGTCCACCAGAAGGGGGACACCGTGGCGGTGGGCCGCCTTGGCAAAACGCTCGATATCCAGCACCGTCAGGGCCGGGTTGGCAATGGTTTCCCCGAATACGGCACGGGTGTTGGGCCGGAAGGCGGCGTCCAGTTCCTCGTCATCGGCGTCGGGAGAGACGAAGGTGACCTCCACGCCCATCTTGGCCATGGTCACGGAGATCAGATTATAGGTGCCGCCGTAGATGGCGGAGGAGGCCACAATATGGCAGCCGCTGGTGCAGATATTGAAGAGGGCGAAGAAGTTGGCGGCCTGACCGGAGGAGGTCAGCATGGCCGCCGTGCCGCCCTCCAAAGCACAGATCTTGGCGGCCACCGCATCACAGGTGGGGTTTTGCAGGCGGGAGTAAAAATAGCCCTCGGTTTCCAGATCGAAGAGCTTACCCATATCCTCGCTGGTGGCATATTTGAAGGTGGTGGACTGGATGATGGGGATTTGACGAGGCTCTCCGTTTCCGGGCGTATAGCCCCCCTGTACGCAGACAGTTTCGCGACGATGATCCGACATTTGCAATCATTTCCTTTCCTTAGAGGGACAAAAAAAGACTTCCGTCCCAAAGATCGTTTCTTTGAGACGAAAGTCGTAAAAACTTCCGCGGTACCACTCAAATTGCGTTTTTCTTAGAAAAACACCACTCATAGGGTCGAACAACCCCTTTGCACTGACGCAGCATACGCGAGGCAGCCCTACCGGCACAACGCCCTCGAACCCCCAGCTCAGAAGTCATAGAACCTTGGAATCCTCTGTCACCGGTTTTCACCAACCACCGGCTCTCTGCAGGCATCCGATCCCGTCCCTCTTCGTCATCGCTTTGTCCCCATTATAAAGCCATTTTTTGATTTGTCAAGAGGGGAATTTTCTTGAGAGTAGTTTTTTGGCGGTAATATTTCTTCGGGAGAAAGCAAACGGCAGGAGCTGGTGACTGCGGCTCCGGCCCGGAGGCAGCTGCCATACAAAACATCCCCCGCGGCCTTCTTGGCTGCAGGGGATGTTTCGGCTGCGCTGAGGCAGCAAGAGGAGAGGAGGAAAGCGCGCAGGGATTGCGCTGCTTTCGGCATCGCAAAAGCACGGCGAGAGGGGAAGGGGGCCGTACTTTTGCCTCAGGAGCATTTATTTGCGTACCAGCTGCAAAAACCACTCATCGGAGGGCAGAGCGACCCCGAAGGTGTTGCACCGGTCGATGGTGGTGCAGGCGATACGGAAGAAGAGTGCGTATAGGGCGGGGATGTCACCGTCCTTGACCTCGCCGCGCTGCTGCCCTTGGCGCAGGGCCTCGGCCACAAGATCGTGGCCGCATTCTTGTGCGGACTTTTCCCGATAGCAGGGCGGTGTATCCTTACTGGAACACATTGTTGTACAGAACTGAAAACGTATCCGGGTGCTCTCCTCCTGATAGCTGTTCTGCAAATAGTGGAGCAGGGCCAGAAGATAGTTCTCCCAGTGATCGCCGGAGACCTGACTGTACATCTTGTGCAGCGGAGGGAAGAGATCCTCCAGAATACTCTTAAAAAGATCCAGCTTGCAGCCGAAGTTTTGAATGATCAGTCCGTTGGAAATTCCAGCCTGAGCGGCAATACTTGAAATAGCGGCTCGTTCATAGCCGTATTCGGCAAAAACCGCAATGGCGGCATCGCGGATATTCTGGTCGGTGCGGGCTCTGCGTTCGGCTTTTGTCAAAGTAAACACCTCGTTCCTTCTGTGGAATCATGGCGCTTGAACGGAAGACAGCGGCCTCCGGGAGGGAGAACTTTCTGTATCCTGCGCCATGATAAAACAGTATATACCGAGAAGTGTTGCGAAAGCGTCACACATGATCATCGGAAAAATGAGGCGCCGTTTGAAGCCCGTGCAATGCCCCCAATGTGAACTCGCCCCAGCTGTACTGGGACATATATTCCCCCTGATAGGCGTTCAGCGCACTGGGATCGCCCCGCTTCCACGCGTAGCAATCACAGTCCACCAGATCCGGGATGATCCCCATTTTTCCGCGCTGCTGCACCAGAACATCCTCGCAGCCGGCAGATTTAAAGACGTCCACCAGTTCCTTGCGCAGGGTGCGGAAATAGGAGCTGCTGGGGTCCTGTTCCCACAGGGTGGCCATGATCTCATGGTTGGTACAAAAGGTGCCGCGGTCCACCAGATAGGCCAGCAGCTCTTTGGCCTTTTCATAGTGGAACTTCACGGGCTGGCCGTCGATATAGACCTCGAAATTGCCAAAAGTCTGGAAACGGACACGCTTTCCCTTTTCACGGTACAGGGGATGGCGCAGATCGGACAGTTCCTGCCGGATCTTCTCCGGCGTAATGGGCTTCATCAGATAGCCGCTGCAGTGGAGCGCCAGAGCGTCTTCGGCAAAATCGTGGTAGCCGGTGGCAAAAATCACATTGATCTTCGGGAACAGGAGTTTCAGTTTTTTAGCCAGCGCGATCCCGTTGGTGCCCTGCATATCGATGTCCAGAAAGGCTACGTCGCAGGGGGTATGCAGGGAAAACTGCAAAGCGGCCTCAGGGCTGCGGAAACCGTGGATCTCCGCCTCCGGCGCTGCCGTAGCGATGGCGTCGGTCAGAGCCTCCAAAGCTAATTTCTTGTCGTCAACAGCCAGGATCTTCATGTGTTTGACCGCCTTTCGGTAGGGTGATGATGGCCGTGGTGCCACGGCCGGGGCAGCTGCGGATGTCTAATTTGGCGCTGCACATAACGTTCAGGCGCTCACGTACATTCTGGATGCCGATGTGGACACGCTCCGGCTGCGGCGGCAGGGCGGGGTCAAAGCCCACGCCGTCATCTTCCACAATGATCTCGAACCGGTCCTCATATTCCTCAGAACCGATGACCACCGTGCCGCCGCCCGGTTTTTTGAAGATCCCGTGCTTGACGGCGTTTTCCACCAGCGGCTGCACCGACAGGGCCGGAACGGTGAAATCAATGGCGTGGATGTGGAATTCATAGACCAGCTCGTCCTCGGAGGACATTTTCTCCAAGGCCAGATAGGTCCGAATGTGCTGCAGCTCGGTTGCAAAGGGAATGGGCGTTTTTTGGCGCAGGGAGCTTAGGTTCATCCGCAGATAATCGGAGAAATCCCCGATGGCCTTCTGGGCCTTGGGGGGGTCTTTCCCGCAGAGGTAGTAGATGGACCCCAGAGCGTTATAGAGAAAATGGGGCTGGATTTGGCTCATGGCCGCATCGAACTGGCTTTCCGCCAGCTGGGCCTCCAGCTGCTTGGCCCGGGCCGCGGCCTTATACGTAGAGGGGACGCGCTGCAGAATCCAGAGGATCTTCAGCATAAACAGCAGATAGAAGGCGATCTTTGTCAGAGCGCCCTGAGAGAGCGAAGGGATACGGATGTTGAGCAGATCCAGTAAAATAGCGCTCAGTAGCAGGAGACTGCTGAAGAGCAGATAGTAGGGCATGGCGGCGTTATGCCACTCCAACAGACACAGGGCGAAAAAACAGGCGGACAGGAATACCTGCCACGGGACCCAGAATACGGCGGCGTCATAGAGGGGTGTGCCCCGCAACAGGGAAATAAGAATGAGTCCGGCCACGATGCACTGGCAGCAGGTGGCCAGCACGGCAGCGGCTGTCTTCCGCCAGCCGGTCAGACACTCGATGATGTGCAGGTGGATGAAGAGGGCCGCCAGCATGGCGCACAGGATGTGCAGCGTGGCGCAGAAGGTGGGCGAGGGCCCATGCAGCGACAAAAGCGGCAGGTCCGACATCAGGAACGCTCCGGAAAAAAGACACACGGCGCCCCATTTCCACTGGCTCACCCCTAAGGGGAAGTGGGCGGTGCAGGACACCAGCGCCACGCCGAACAGAGCAAATGCCACCAAGATCACCGCCGTGGCCATCAGCAGTCCCGGGCGGCTGTGTTCTTCCAACAGGGAGCTGAGAGAGGCAAAAGGACCGGCGCAGAGGGAGGAGAAGAAGTTGTGGTAGGCGTTGGAATTTCCGGCCTCATGCAGGTTGTAGAGCTGGATCTCCACCAGATCATCCGTGGTGTAGGTGTTCCGGACGGTCCAGGTGTACCACGCTTTGCCACAGAGCTGCCGGCGCAGCAGCGGATCTTCCAGACATTCCATGCGCTGGGAGTAGATGGGCTGGCCGTTGACGGAGATCGTTACGGCCAGATGGTCCAGCAGGAAATGGAGCTGTGTCCCGGAATAGATGTTCCGGGGCAGATGGCCCCGGAAGGACAGGGGGCCGTGAAAGGCGGGCAGAGGCATATCGTCGGACAGTTCCTGCCACCGGCTGCCGTTGATGCTGTACTCTCCCTCCAGAGTATCAAAATATAAAGGAGCGGTTTGCGTGTTGCGGCTCTGCCGAAGGGAAAAGAACAGCGAAAGAGCGCACAGCCCCAGCAGCAGAAGCAGCAGGACGGATTGCAGGGATGGGCGTTTCAAGGCACAGACCTCCTCTCAGGCATCCTGACAGAGGAACCTGCAGGAGCATATATCATCTATTATAACAGGGTTTGCGGGAAAATCCTACATAAAATTCGAAGGAAAACGGAGGCGGAGCGCTGATGCCTGTGCCGCAGAGGATTGATGCTTTGCAAGGGTGGAAAAGTGTGCTATACTGCTGTTGAAACAAACGGCAGTGAACAAACGATGTGAGGGTGCGAGTATGAAACGTGTGGCAAGTATTCAGGATATTTCCTGTCTGGGGCGCTGCTCCTTGACGGTGGCGCTGCCGGTGCTGTCGGCCATGGCCGTGGAATGTGCCGTGATCCCTACGGCCGTACTGAGTACCCATACGGAATTCCCGGACTTTGTCTCCCGCGACCTGACCGATCGCATCTTGCCGGTGGCCAGGCACTGGAAACAGCAGGGGATCTCACTGGATGCCGTCTACACCGGCTATATGGCCACGCCGGAGCAGGCCGAGCAGATCTGCGCAGCATTCGACCTGCTGCGGGGGGAGAGAACGCAGCTGTTCGTGGATCCGGCCATGGCCGATCATGGCCGGCTGTACGCCACGTTTCAGGAGGATTTCCCGGCCAGCATGGCCAAGATATGCCGCCGGGCCGATGTGGTTCTGCCCAATCTGACCGAGGCCTGTCTACTGACCGATACGCCGTATCGGGAGGACTACGGCGAGGAGGAGCTGCGGCGCCTGCTGCGCCGTCTGACGGATCTGGGGGCTCGGTGCGCCGCCATCACCGGAGTGTCCCTGCGGCCCGGTGAACTGGGGGTCATGTCCTATGACCGGCAGCGTGACCGCTATTTTTCCTATTTCAACGAGAAGATCCCCGTCCACTACTCCGGCACCGGTGATATCTTTGCCTCCGTGACGGTGGGCGGCGTGATGCGGGGAGCATCGCTGGAGGAGGCGTTGGCACTGGCGGTGGATTTTGTGCTCCACTGCATCCGGCTCACCCGTGCCGATCCGGAAGCCCCGCACTACGGGGTGGAGTTTGAGAGGGCGCTGCCCATGCTGTGGGAGCGTCTGGGCCCCTTGTGAGGGACTGCGCCATCGTTCCACGCCGGTATGCCGTGGGGGATATACCGGTGTTGATGGAAAAATCGCACTTTCATCTTTACAAAATCGGCTTTCACGGGTATAATAAGGTGGTTAAGGAAATATTTCTTGAAGGAGACACCAAGTATGGCAGTCATTGAATACGATGAATATAAACAAAAGCTGCTGGCACTGGAGCCGGGGCTGAAGGAACTGGAAAAGGCGCTGGGGATCCCCAAGGCACGGGAAGAGCTGTCTGAGCTCCAGCAGGAGACGGAGCAGGAGGGCTTCTGGAACGATCTGGAGCGCTCGCAGAAGGTCTCCCGGCAGATCAAGCGTCTGGAAAACAAGGTGAAAAAGCACGACCGTCTGGTCTCGGAGTGGGAGGACACCCTGACCCTGTGCGAAATGGCGCAGGAGGAAGATGACGACTCCCTGCTGGAGGACGTGACCGGTGCCTATGATGCCCTGGAAAAAGAGATGAGCGAGCGCCGACTGGCCGCCCTGCTCAACGGAGAGTATGACGCCAACAACGCCATTTTGACTTTCCATGCCGGTGCCGGCGGCACCGAGGCTCAGGACTGGGCCAGTATGCTCTACCGGATGTATACCCGCTGGGCGGAGCGCCACGGCTACACCTATCAGCTGTTGGACTACGAGGCCGGCGACGAGGCGGGGATCAAGAGTGCCACCATCCTCATTGAGGGCGAGAATGCCTATGGCTATCTCAAGAGCGAGAACGGCGTTCACCGTCTGGTGCGTGTTTCCCCCTTTGACGCCAATGCACGTCGCCAGACCAGCTTTGCTGCGCTGGAGGTCATGCCGGAGATGCCCGATGACAGCGACATCGAGATCCGGCCCGACGAGATCGAGATGCAGGCCTGCCGCTCCTCCGGCGCCGGCGGTCAGCACATCAACAAGACCTCCTCTGCGGTGCGTCTGACGCACCTGCCCACCGGTATCGTGGTGTTCTGCCAAACGGAGCGCAGCCAGTTCCAGAACCGGGACAACGCCATGAAGATGCTCAAGGCCAAGCTGGTGGAGCTGAAGATCCAGCAGCACGCCGAGAAGATCTCCGACATCAAGGGCGTTCAGATGAAGATCGAGTGGGGCAGCCAGATCCGCTCTTATGTGTTCATGCCCTATACGCTGGCCAAGGACACCCGCACCGGCTATGAAATGGGCAACATTCAGGCCGTGATGGACGGCGATATTGATGGGTTTATCAACGCCTACCTGACCGCTGCGGCCAACGGCGAACTGAAAAAATAAGGAAACAAGAGGGGCCGTCCGCAGGACGGCCCTTTTTTACGAAAGGGAGAAACGGCTGTGATTCGCTGCATTTTATTTGACATGGACGGGGTGCTGATGGACTCCGAACGGCTTCATTTCCAACTCTGGCACAGAATTTTTGCCGACTGCGGCGTGGAGGTGGCGTTCGAGACGTACCAACACTGTATCGGTTCCAATCTGGACGCGTTGTTTATCATGGTCCGGCAGGCCTACGGCGTGGATCTGGATGCACAGCGGGAGGCTTTGCAGCGGCGGTTTTTTGCCGATAAGGAGGCGTTCCTGCGCCGCCATGGGATCCCGGAGATCCCCAAAGTCAGGGAGACGGTGCGCCAGCTGCACCGCTGGGGCTATCGTATGGCGGTAGCCTCCTCCTCCACGCCGGCGGAGATCCGCCAGTGTGTGACGTATCTGGGGCTGGAGGATTGCTTCGAGGCCCTCTGCAGCGGCATCCATGCACCACGGCCCAAGCCGGCGCCGGATGTGTTTTTGATGGCGGCGGAGGTCTTGGGTGTTTCGCCGGAGACGTGTCTGGTGATCGAGGACTCCCGCAACGGGACACGGGCCGCCCAAGCGGCCGGGATGTGCTGCTGGGGATTCGAGAACCCCTCCAGCGGCCGACAGGACCTGTCGGCGGCCCAGTGGCGGTTTCAGGATTTTGATCAGCTGCGCCGGCGGGTGCAGCATTTGCGGGAAACAGAATAGAACGATTCAGGGAGAGAAGCGGCCGCTTTTCTCCCTTTTTTCGAGCCTATGCAACCATTCTTCACAAAAAGTTAACTACCACACCTATTTACTTTTATGAGTTGGCAGTTTATAATAAGAGAAGCTCAATACATAGGACAGGTGGCATGAACATGAAACAGACAGTAGTTCCGTCCCAATATCTGCAGATTGCGCTGGATGTGGCGCGGCGTGTGGCACGGGGAGAGCTGAACGAAGGCGAGCGGATCTACGGACGCTCCGTCATGGCGTCGGAGTATAATGTCTCCCCGGAGACGATCCGACGGGCGCTGCGGCTGCTGGCGGACATGAAGGTGGTGGAGGTAAAGCCCCAGAGCGGTGTGGTGGTCCTCTCGGCCGACAGTGCGCGGCGCTACATCGAGAATTTTGAGGACAGCACCGACGTGCGGGCGCTCAAGGGCCAGATGGATGCGCTGATGAAGGAATATGAGGATCTGCACCGGCGCATGGAGCGGACCATGGCGGCACTTCTGAAGGGACGGGAGACCTTCGCTTCGGAGGAACCGCTGCCGAATTACGAGGTGGAGGTGCCCGGCGGATCGCCGCTGGTGGGTAAAAGCATCGGTACGCTGAAGTTCTGGCAGGCTACTGGAGGGACCATCGTGGGCATCCGCCGTGGGCAGAAGGTGATTCTATCCCCGGGCCCCTATGCCGAACTCTATGACGGGGATGTGATCGTACTGGTAGGTACGCCGGAGGCTGCGGAAGCGGCACGGCATTTAGTGGCAGTAAAGGAGGAAAAGGGCAGTGATTCAGTTTGAACACGTGTGCAAAAGCTATGGCAAGACCCCGATTTTAAAGGACCTGAATTTTACCATTGAGGACGGACAGTTCGTGGTGCTCATTGGGCCTTCGGGCTGCGGCAAGACCACGACGCTCAAGACCATCAACCGACTGATCGATATTGATTCCGGCACGATATCCATTGACGGAAAAAATATTTACGACGAGGACAAGGTGACGCTGCGCCGCCACATCGGCTATGTGATCCAGCAGATCGGACTGTTCCCCAATATGACTGTGGCCCAGAACATCTGTGTGGTGCCCAAGCTGCTGAAATACGACAAGGGCCGCTGCGATGAGATCGTCAAGGATCTTTTGAAACTGGTCCACATGGAGGCCTATGCAGACAAGTATCCGGCGGAGCTGTCCGGCGGACAGCAGCAGCGCATCGGCGTTCTGCGGGCTCTGGCGGCATCGCCCCCTATCGTGCTGATGGACGAGCCGTTCAGCGCGCTGGACCCGGTGACTCGGGAGAGCCTGCAGGACGAGGTGAAGCACCTGCAGCAGGCGCTCCACAAGACCATCATCTTTGTCAGCCACGATATGGATGAGGCGCTGAAGCTGGCCGATGTGATCCTCTTCCTCAATGGCGGAGAGATCGAGCAAATGGCCTCCCCCGAGGAGATGCTGGAAAATCCGGCCAGCGATCTGGTACGCAGCTTTTTGGGCAAGCGGGCCACCGGCACATCGGCGCCGTCCACGGTGGACGCCTTTATGCGGACCAATATCCGCACCGTACAGCAAAACCGCGGCGTTCTGGAGTGCGCCGAGCGCATGGCCCGGTCCAGCGTGGATACACTGCTGGTGACCGATGAAAAGGGGCGCTATAAGGGTACGGTGTCCATCGGCGACATCCGCCGCTGGGGCCGTGAGCTGCACACCATTGAGCCGTTGGTGCGCCAGACCGCCCGGATCGCACGGGTGGGCGATGACGCACGGGAGAGTTTTGACTATCTGCTGGACTCCAATGCCCCCTACGTGGTGGTGCTGCGGGAGGACGATACCATTGCCGGTATTGTCACCAAGACCAGTGTGGCCCGCTCTGTGGCGGAGAACCTCTGGGGGGATGCGGAATGATCCCGAAACTGTTGGAGACCTACGGCCCCATGTTGGGCAAGGCGGTTCTGGTCCATATCTTCTATGTGGCGGTGTCCGTGGCCATCGGCTTTATACTGGGGCTGCTGCTGGGGGTCCTTCTCTCCCGTATACCCAAGTGGTCCCACGTGCTTATGCCCATTCTCTCGGTGTTTCAGACCGTCCCCGGTCTGGTGTTCATCGGTCTTTTGTTTTTGGCACTGGGTATGGTCCCGGCCACGGTGATCATCGCCCTGTCCATCTATGCTATGTTCCCGGTGCTGAAAAATACGTATACCGGCCTTGTGAATGTGGAGGACAAATATGTGGAGGCGGCCCGTGGCTGCGGAATGTCCCGCTTCCAGAGCCTGATGCGGGTGGAGCTGCCGCTGGCCATGCCTACCATCATCGCCGGTGTGCGCATGGCGGCGGTCTACACGGTCTCCTGGGCGGTATTGGCGGCCATGATCGGTCTGGGCGGTCTGGGCGACTTTGTGTATCAGGGGACGGCGTCCAACAACAACACGCTGATCCTGCTGGGCGCCATTCCTGCGGCGCTGCTGGCCGTGGTGATCGGTTCGCTCATCGACCTGCTGCAAAAGAAGATCACGCCCCGTGGTATGCGTAAGGGGGTGAGCAAATGACCGTCTCCCTCGTTTTGGAGCACCTGTTTCTGGTGTTGGCGGCCTGCATCCTCTCCATCGTGATCGGCCTGCCGCTGGGAATTTTGGCCTATGTCTATCCTAAGGCGCGCGCCGTGATCCTGCGCATCGTGGATCTGCTGCAGACTGTCCCGGCGCTGGCGCTGCTGGGCATCCTGATGGTCTTTATGGGGGCGGGCAAGCCCACGGTGATCATCGGCATTACCCTCTACTCCCTGCTGCCCATCGTGCGCAACACCTGTCTGGGACTGGAAGAGGTGGACCCCGGTGTGCGGGAGGCCGCCCGCGGCATGGGGATGAGCAAAGCCTATCGCGTGCTGCGTGTGGAATTTCCGCTGGCCTTCCCCACGGTGTTTACCGGTATCCGCATCGCCGTGGTGGGGGCCATCGGTACGGCCGTGTTTGCGGCCTTTGTAGGCGGCGGCGGACTGGGCAGCGTGATCACCCGGGGCATCCGTGTGCAGGATCTGAGTATGATCCTGAAGGGAACGGGTGCGCTGATGGTGATTGCCGTGCTGCTGGATTTCTGCATGAGCCGGTTCGAGGCTTCAATGGCCAAGAGCAGCGGCGGCGGAAAGAAGATGTGGCTGCCTGTCGGCGTACTGCTTCTGGCGTTTTTGTGCCTGCTGCCTTTTAACATCAAGAGCGGCAGTGACCGGGAGCTGCGCCTCTACGACGGCGACTTCTCCGAGCCGCAGTTGGTCCACCGGATGATCAAGATGGTGGTGGAGGAGCACACGGACCTCACCGTGACCATACACGACCAGATGTCGCAGGTCAACAACTTCAAGGCCATGGTGGGCAGCAACGCCAGCTGTGACATGATGGGGACCTATGACGGCACAGTCCTGACCACCTTCCTTCACAAGGATATTCCGGACATTCCGGAGGGCATGACCCTGCGGGAATATGCCACCAAGGAGATCCACGATCAATATCAGATGCGCCTGCTCCAACCCATGGGGTATAACAATACCTACGCCATCGGCGTGCCTCAGGAGCTGGCTGACAAGTACCATCTGGAGACCATCAGTGACCTGATCCCGTTGGCACCGCAGCTGCGTTTCGGCGCCGAGCATGACTTCTTTACGCTGGAGGGCAACGCCAAGTACGGCCCCTTCGTGGAGTTCTACGGGCTCCAGTTCAAGGAGACCTATCCGGTGGATGTGAGCCTGAAGTATGCTGCGGCGGAGAGCGGGACCTTCGATGTGGCCATGGTCTTTGCCACCGACGGTCTGAACCGCAAGACGGGACTGAAGATCCTGGAGGACGACCGCCACTTCTTCCCCGATTATATCGGCGGAATCCTGGTACGGGAGGATGTCTTTGAGCGCTATGCCGAGGAGGCTCCCAACTTGGAGGAGGTCCTCAATATGCTCTCCGGCGTCTTTACCACCGAGGACATGGTGGATATGACCTATCAGGTGGATGTGGAGGGCCGCTCTGTGGATGACGTGGCCCGGGAGGCTCTGGTGAGCCGCGGGTTGATTTCCGGGTCCTAAACGAAACCCCCGTGGCCATACGGTCCACGGGGGTCTTTCTCAGTTTACATATTCATTGGGGTCCACCACTTTGCCGTCCTTGGTCACGGAGAAGTGGAGGTGGGGGCCCATGTTGCTCTCGGCCGGGGCGGTGTCGCCCACATAGCCGATGATGTCCCCGGCGCTGACGGCCTGTCCTTCGGCCACCGGCGGGTTGGCCAAGAGACTGCTGTACTGGGTGGTATAGCCGTCACTGTGCTCAATATAGACGGTGGTGCCCATGAGCTCGTCGTTGACGACCTTGGATACAGTGCCGTCGGCAGCTGTTTTGACGGCGTCACCTTCGGCGGCCTGAATATCCATGCCGTTGTGGGTGCGCCAATCGGCCATGGTCTCATCGTAGAGGAGCTCGGTCATGCTGAACACCGTGACCGTTGTGCCGTCCAGCGGGGAGACGACCTGGGGCAGCAGATCCTCGACCTGCATAGTCTCCTTTGCATCGGGCGGCTCCGGCGCAGGCGGGACCTCCGCCTTTTCAACGGGCGCCGGGGCCGGCTGGGGGGCGGGATGATCCGTCACGGTGGTGTGGGATGTGACATCTTTGGCCGGCTTTTCCGGGCGGAAGAGTGCTGCATAGCCGATAACACCTGTGACCAGAAGGCACAGGGCAAGGGCTATGTAAAAGCCCTTACCGGCAAACGACCTCTTCGGCGCGTTCATATTTCCCATAGTAACCTCTTCTGAGACGGCGCCAGACCGTCTCACCGCCTGTCCCGGCCGGCGGCACGCCGAAATTAGGGGGCAAAAAACCTCTGTCACCAGTATGGGCGGACAGAGGTTTTTTTATACAGGAAACGTGAAATTTTTACAGAGCGATCTTACAGGTCGAATTCGCCCTTGAGACTGCGGCCGAAAAGCTCCCGGAGAACGTCCTCCGGCCGGGCCTGTTCATAGAGCGTTACATAGACGGCACGGCAGATGGGCAGATCCACGTGGTAGGTATCCCCCAACTGCAGCATGGCACGGACGGTGTAGTAGCCCTCGGCCAGCTTGTCGTAGGTCTCTCCTTTGATGAAGGACTCGCCGAACTGGCGGTTGTGACTGTACGGAGAGAATACGGTGGCCTCATAATCGCCCAGATGGCAAAGCCCATAGGCGGTCAGCTCGTTGCCGCCCATGGCACGGATCAGCCGGCCCACCTCCCGAGTGCCGCGGCTCATCAGCGCCCCCTTCAGAGTGGACAGGTGGAGACCGTCCAGGAATCCGGCGGCGATGCCCACCACGTTCTTGGCCGCAGCGCCGACCTCGTTGCCCAGCAGGTCGTTGCCGTAGTAAAAGCGGATGAGATCGCTGGAAAAGGACTCCACCAGACGGTGCTTGGTCTCCTCGTCGGCACTGTCGATGACCATGCAGTTGGGGATGCCGCGGTAAAACTCCTGCACATGACCGGGCCCCAGCCAGACGGCCACCTTATTGCTGGGATCCAGATTGTCCCCGGCGATCTGGGTCAGGCGGCGTCCGGTGCCGATCTCCAGCCCTTTCATGCACAAAACAAAGGTCTTATGTCGCAGTTCCAGCGGACGGAGCTGCTCCATCAGGGCCTGCAGGCCCTGGGAATTGATGGAGATGACGATGACCTCGGCCTCCTGCGCTGCGTGGATGTCGTAGGTCAGGGAAATGGACTCGGGCAGGCGCAGCAGGTCGTTTTCCCGGGTGGCCATGAAGGCCTCCATGTGGCGGGATCCCTTTCGCCCATATAACGTCACCTGATGGCCGATGCGGTCCAGATACCATGTGATGAGAGAGCCCCAGCGGCCGCAGCCGATGACACAGATACGCATATTGTTACCTCCTATAGCGGAATAAAAAATAACCGGAACGTCTTGTTCCGGTTATTTTATCATATTTTGAATGAAAGGGAAACCCTTACTTGACGATCAGCGTTTTGCCGTCCATCTCCTCAGGGCAGGCCAATCCCATCACATCCAGAATGGTGGGCGCAATGTCCGCCAGACGACCGGGGCGCAGCTCGGTGCCGGCGCCGCAGAGGATAAAGGGCACCAGATTGGTGGTATGGGCCGTCATGGGGCTGCCGTCGGCTTCCTTCATCTTTTCGGCGTTGCCGTGGTCGGCCGTGACCATGGCGATACCGCCCATTTTCAGTGTGGCATCCACCACACGGCCGACGCACTCGTCCACCGTTTCCACGGCCTTGATGGCGGCGTCCAGAACGCCGGTGTGGCCCACCATGTCGCAGTTGGCGAAGTTGAGGATGATCACGTCGTATGCCCCGGAATTGATGCGCTCGACGCACTTGTCGCACACCTCATAAGCGCTCATCTCCGGCTGGAGGTCATAGGTGGCCACCTTGGGAGAGTTCACCAGAACACGGTCCTCACCGGGGTACTGTTTTTCCACACCACCGTTGAAAAAGAAGGTGACGTGGGCGTATTTCTCCGTTTCGGCGATGCGCAGCTGGGTGAGCCCCAGAGAGCTGAGGTACTCGCCCAGACCGTTCTTCACCTGCAGACGGGGCCAGGCCACCTGTACGTTGGGCATGGTGGCGTCATACTCCGTGTTGCACACAAAGGTGGTGGGGAAGAACTCCCGCTTGAATCCGTCAAAGTCGGGGTCCACCAGAGCGCGGGTGATCTCACGGGCGCGGTCGGGACGATAGTTGAAGAAAATGATGCTGTCGCGGTCGGAAATGGTCCCGTTCTCGTTGCACACCACCGGCTCCATAAATTCGTCGGTGATGTTGTTGGCGTACGAGGCGGCCACGGCCGCCACGGGGTCGCTGTTCTGTATCCCCTCGCCGTAGACCATGGCGTCATAGGCCAGCTGGACACGTTCCCAGCGCTTGTCACGATCCATGGCGTAATAGCGGCCCATGACCGTGGCGATGGTGCCGACGCCCAGCTTGGCGCACTCCTCCGCACAGGCGGCGACAAAGTCACGGCCGGAGGTGGGGGATACGTCACGGCCATCCAAAAAGGCGTGGATGAAAACCTTCTCTACGCCCCGCTCTTTGGCCAGACGCAGCAGAGCATAGAGGTGATCGATATGGGAGTGGACGCCGCCGTCGGACAAAAGCCCCATGAGGTGGAGGGCCGTGCCGTTGGAAAGGCAGTTGTCCATGGCCGCATTATAGGCCTCATTGCGGAAGAAAGAGCCATCCTCGATCCCGCAGCTGATGCGGGGGAGATCCTGAAATACCACACGGCCGCCGCCGATATTGGTGTGGCCCACCTCACTGTTGCCCATCTGGCCGTCCGGCAGACCCACGTCCAGCCCGGAAGCGGACAGCGTGGTGTGGGCGTATTCGGCAAACAGGTGGTCCAGCACCGGCGTGTTGGCCAGCGTGACAGCGTTTCCGCCGTTGGCCGGCGCCATGCCGAAGCCGTCCATAATGATGAGTGTCGTGGGAGTTTTATTCATAAAAATCCTCGATTCTGGTTGTGTCCAGGAATTATTCCTGATTCGCAGCGTTGATGATGTCCACAAACTCGGTGGGCTTGAGTGCAGCACCGCCGATCAGACCGCCGTCGATGTCGGGCTGAGCCAGCAGCTCTGCAGCGTTGGAGGGCTTCATGGAGCCGCCGTACTGAATGGTGATGGAGCGGGCGATGCGGGCACCATACAGGTGGCGCACAGTGGTGCGGATGAAAGTGCAGACCTCCGCTGCCTGCTCGGCCGTAGCGGTCTTGCCGGTGCCGATGGCCCAGATGGGCTCGTAGGCGATGACGCAGCGGCGCAGCTTCTCGGCGGGCACGCCGGCCAGAGCGGACTTGACCTGCAGGGCGATCAGCTCCATGGTGATGCCCAGCTCACGCTGCTCCAGGGATTCGCCCACACAGATGATGGGGTGCAGACCGGCCTCCAGAGCGGCATGGACCTTCTTGTTGACGGTCACGTCGGTCTCGCCGAAGTACTGACGGCGCTCACTGTGGCCGATGATGACGTACTTCACGCCCAGATCCTTGAGCATATCGGCAGACACTTCGCCGGTGTAGGCGCCGGACTTCTCATAGAACACATTCTCGGCGCCCACGGAAACGCGCATATCCTTGAAAGCCTTGATCGCCGCGGGAATGTTGACAGCGGGAACGCATACCACCACGTCGCACCACTTAGCCTTGGGCAGGAGGGTCTTCAGTTCCTCGGCAAACTTCTTGGTCTCGGAAGCGGTCTTGTTCATCTTCCAGTTGCCGGCGATGATGGTCTTGCGATATCTGCGATTCATAATGTAATTTCTCCTCTTTGATTTTATTGAAATGCTAAATAAAAAACGAAAACAATTGCTGCGGCGGGGTAGACCGCAGCGGGGGGGTCAGGTGGCTTACCGATCCAGCAGGCAGGCCACACCGGGCAGTTCCTTCCCCTCCATGAACTCCAGAGAGGCGCCGCCGCCGGTGGAGATGTGGGTCATCTTGTCGGCATAGCCCAGCTGCTGTACAGCCGCTGCGCTGTCACCGCCGCCGATGATGGTGATGGCGTCCGTGTTGCTCAGCGCCTGCGCCACGGCCTCGGTGCCCTTGGCAAAGGCGGGGAACTCAAAGACGCCCATGGGCCCGTTCCAGATCACGGTGCCGGCGTCCTTCACGGCGCTGCAGTAGAGCTCCACGGTCTTGGGGCCGATGTCCATGCCCTCCCAACCGTCGGGGATCATGCCGGCGTCCACGGTCATGCTCTTGGCATCGGCGGCAAACTTGTCGCCGCAGACCGTGTCCACAGGCAGCAGCAGCTTGACGCCCTTCTGAGCGGCCTTGGCCACCATTTCGTTGGCGTACTCCTGCCAGTCGGCCTCAAAGAGGGAGTCGCCGATCTTGCCGCCCTGAGCGGCGGAGAAGGTGTAGGCCATACCGCCGCCGATGATGATGGTGTCGGCGATCTCCAGCAGGTTATTGATCACGCCGATCTTGGAAGAGACCTTGGAGCCGCCCAGGATCGCCACCAGAGGGCGCTTGGGGTTGTCCAGTGCCCCGCCGATGACCTCCAGCTCCTTCTGAATGAGGAAACCGGACACGGCGGGCAGGTACTCGGCCACGCCGGCGGTGGAGGCGTGGGCACGGTGCACGGCGCCGAAGGCGTCGGAGACATACAGCTGGGCCATAGAGGCCAGTGCCTTGGCCAGCTCCGGATCGTTCTTGGTTTCACCCTTTTCAAACCGGGTGTTCTCCAGCAGCAGCACCTGACCGGGCTGCAGAGCGGCGGCCTTGGCCATGGCATCTGCCCCCACGACGTCGTCGGCCATGATGACCTCACGGCCCAGCAGCTCGCTGAGGCGGGCGGCCACCGGCTTCAGGCTCAGCTCCGGCTTTACCTCGCCCTTGGGCTT
The DNA here is from genome assembly GCA_020025275.1 of Oscillospiraceae bacterium. Classification (GTDB taxonomy): domain Bacteria; phylum Bacillota; class Clostridia; order Oscillospirales; family Oscillospiraceae; genus Vescimonas. The sequence continues at coordinate 169,795 of JAHHSI010000001.1, forward strand.
GCCCATATGGGAGCAGGCAATCACCGCAGCCCCCTGCTCCAGCAGGTACTGCAGCGTGGGAAGAGCGGCACGGATGCGCTTGTCATCGGTGATCACACCGCTGCCATCCTTGGCCATCGGAACATTGAAGTCGCAGCGCAGCAGCACTTTCTTGCCTGCCACGTCCACATCTTTCACGGTCTTCTTGTTGTAATTCATACAAACACGCTCCTTTATAATACCAGTATGTTGCCATAGAATCAAAGGTGCTTCCGGGCCATTTCGCCGGTGCCGCACAGTCCGGGGAAGCCGTTCTGACGCAGCGCCTCGTAGGTGAGGATGGCCACGGAGTTGCTGAGGTTCAGGCTGCGGGCCTCGGCACGCATGGGGAGGCGGATGCAGCGTTCATAGTAGGCATTGCGGAAGTCCTGAGGCAGACCCGCTGTCTCCTTGCCGAAGAAAAGCCAGCAGTTAGCGCTGAAGGACACCTCGTCATAAGCACGAGGTGCCTTGGTGGTGGCCAACCATAGATCTGCCTTGGCGGAAGGATGGATGGCAAAAAAGGATTCCAGATTTTCATAGTCCTGTACCTGTACCAATGACCAGTAGTCCAGGCCAGCCCGCCGTACGGCTTTTTCGGAAATATCAAAGCCCAGCGGACGAATCAGATGCAGGCGACTGCCGGTAGCGGCGCAGGTGCGGGCAATGTTGCCGCAGTTCTGCGGAATCTCCGGCTCAACCAGTACGATATTTAACACAGGGAAAAAGACACTCCTTAAAAACCGCAAATCTCTGCTTAAAATGAAAGGAAATACCCCGGGAAGGGGTGGAAATGTCCAGAATTGTCCCTCTTTTAAGCGGACTTGCCTATTGTAATGCAAAGTCAAAAGAAATTCAACTATTAATTCGTAAATTTACCGATTTTTTCATAAAAATATAAAGCAAACCAATGCGATTGTAGAAAAAACGGGCAGAATGACAGAATTATACGGGGGAAGAAGGGCGATTTCTGGCAGAAGTGATTATGGGAAAAATAATTCACTGAAATAATGGAAAAGTACTGGATTTTCTCGGATACCCTGCTATAATAAAACCAACAGGATAGAAGGGAGACAAATGGAAATGGCCTGTCAAACTGCCATCGTCAATTTGAAAGAAGATGCGTTCTCGGCCGGGAAACCGCTGATGCTGCATGAGCTGCTGTTCTGCCCCATTCTGACGTGGGTGAGTGAGGAATTGCAGTCCAATGGAGTGCGGCGGTTTTTTGTTGTCTGTGAGGAGACTTGGCGGGAGGCGGCGCAACAGGCGCTGTCATCCGTGCAGGGGGTAGAGTTCTTTGCGGATGCCGCACAGGCGGTGCAGGCGGCGCAGGACGAGGTCCTGGTGCTCCCTTCGGCGGTGGTGCCGGTGCAGTCGTTTGCCGGAAGCCCCGTCTATGCCGCCGACGCCGATACGCTTACCCCGGCGGACCTGAAAACGGCACCGGAGACGTGCCGCCGTCCGCTGGACTGGATGGCGGTGACGGGGATGAAGGAACTGCAGCGTGCCGCCGCACTCTGCCGGGAGATCATCAACGCCCGGCTGATGGCCGAGGGCGTCACCATCGTTGATCCGGCTACCACCTACGTCGATCCCCGCTGCCATGTGGCCGAAGGAACGGTGCTGCTGCCGGGGACGATCCTGCGGGGGAAAACCACCGTGGGCGCCGGCTGCGAGATCGGGCCCAACAGCATGATCCGGGAGTGCACCATCGGGGAGGGAACCACCGTCAACGCCTCCCAGCTCAATGAGAGCACGGTAGGCAGCCACACCAGTGTGGGCCCCTTTGCGTATATCCGCCCCCACTGCCGGATCGGGGATCACTGCCGTGTGGGAGATTTCGTGGAGATGAAGAACTCCACACTGGGCAACGGCACCAAGGTCTCCCACCTCACCTATGTGGGTGACAGCGACGTGGGTGAAGAGGTCAACTTCGGCTGCGGCACGGTGACCAGTAATTACGACGGCCACAAAAAATACCGCTGCACCATCGGCAGTCACGTCTTTTTGGGCTGCAACACCAATCTGATCGCACCTGTGACGGTGGGAGACGGGGCCTATACGGCGGCCGGTTCCACGGTGACGGAGGATGTGCCCGGCGATGCGCTGGCCATTGCCCGGGAGCGGCAGACCAACAAACCGGACTGGGCGGCAAAATTCCGCCGCAGCTGGGAAGACAAGTGAGCATCAGTCCCTGCGGGGGCTGCTCAGATATTCGTACCACGAGAGAGATTTTTTAATTCAGAGAGAAAGCGAGTGTGTAAAAAATGATTTCTCACGGCAAGGACATTAAGATTTTCACCGGTACCTCCAACCCTGCGTTGGCAGCAGAGATCTGCAAGTGCATGGGGACCAAGTTGGGCGAGGCAGAGGTCAAGACGTTTGCTGACGGAGAGGCATCCGTGTCTCTTTATGAAACCGTCCGCGGCAGCGACGTGTTTCTCATCAACTCCACCTGCAAGCCGGTCAACAACAGCCTGATGGAGCTGCTGGTGATGATCGATGCCTGCAAGCGCGCCTCCGCAGGCCGCATCACGGCAGTGATCCCCTACTTCGGCTATGCCCGTCAGGACCGCAAGGCCAAAAGCCGCGACCCGATTTCCGCCAAGCTGGTGGCCAATATGCTGACGGCCGCCGGTGCCGACCGCGTGCTGACTATGGACCTGCACGCAGACCAGATCCAGGGCTTTTTCGACATCCCGGTGGATAACCTGCGCGGCAATCCCGTGTTCGTGGACTACTACGCCAAGAAGTTCGGCGAGCACTGCGAGGATATGGTGGTGGTTTCTCCCGATGTCGGTTCCGTCAGTCGCGCCCGCATCTTCGCTCAGAAGCTGCATATGGGCCTTGCCATTGTGGACAAGCGCCGCCAGAAGGCCAACCAGTGTGAGGTCATGAACGTCATCGGCGACGTGGCCGGGAAGGACTGCATCCTGTTTGATGACATGGTGGATACCGCCGGTTCTCTGTGCAATGCCGCCAAGGCGGTCGTAGAAGTGGGCGGCGCCAAGAGCGTGTATGCCTGTGCCTCCCACGGCCTGCTGTCCGGCCCCGCCATTGATCGCATCAACGACAGCGTCATCACCGAGGTGGCCCTGCTGAACACCGTGCCTGTGGAGTTCGGTGCCGGCAGTGACAAGATCAAGTATCTGTCCGTGGCCCCCATGTTTGCCGAGGCCATTGAGCGCATCTATCAGGAAATTTCCATTGCAAAGCTGTTCAACTAAGAAAATTTGTGTTATGATAAGTGGACTGTCATTTATGGCAGTCCACTTTGGCTTTTTCGGGGAGAAAAGGACAAAAACGGACATTTTTCAGCTTTATTTCAGCCGCCGGCGCTATGCTGCGGACGGAGTAAAAGACACAGCAACGGAGGCAACGATCTATGATATTCAATCGCGGGCAGACCGGCGGCATCAGCTGGCTGGTGGTAGGACTGGGCAATCCCGGAAGCAAGTACGAAAAGACCCGGCACAATATGGGCTTTATGGCGCTGGACCTGCTGGGCGGGCAGGAGCATTTCACCTGTGACAAGGTGCGCTTCAAGGCACTGACAGCCGCCTGTACCCTGGGCGGTGAAAAGGTGTTGGTGATGAAGCCCCAGACCTATATGAATCTCTCGGGCGAGTCGGTGGGAGAGGCGGCCCGTTTTTATAAGATCCCGCCGGAACACGTACTGGTGATTTCCGATGATATTGCCCTGCCGGCGGGCAAGCTGCGGATCCGCCCCGGCGGCAGCGCCGGCGGCCACAACGGCCTGAAGAACATCATCCAGCACCTGGGAACGGATCAATTCCCCCGCATCAAGGTGGGCGTGGGCTCCCCGCAGCAGGCGGGCTATGAGGTGATCGATTGGGTCATCGGCAAGCCGTTGGGGGAGGATCAGAAGGTACTGGATGAGGCGCTGCAGAAGGCGGCCGAGGCGGTGAGCGTGGTGATTGCACAGGGACCGGATCGGGCCATGAACCGCTTTAATTGACGGATGAATCCACAAAGACGTGCATAGAGATAGACAAGAGGGACACGCCCGGCTGCAAAACCGGGCGCCATTGGCGTGTATTGAGGAGAAAGGGGGGCCGGTATGGAAGGACTGCTGCAGGAGCTGTTGCACATCAAAGAACTGAAAGAGCTGCATGAGGCAGTGGGACAGCGCCCCTGCCGAGCGCTGGTGACGGGACTGGGACCGGCACATCGGGCGCAGGTGGCGGCCGCACTGGCGTGGACCGACCACCGGCCGCTGCTGATGCTCTGCAGCGACGAGACGGAGGCCGAGCGCATGGCGGCGGATCTGCAGACCCTGCTCCGACAGGAGCCGGTGGTGCTGCCGGGGCGTGAGGTACAGCTGCGGCCCATTGAGGCGGCCAGCCGCCAGTGGGAGTATCGGCGGCTGGAGGCGCTGCGCAAGCTGATGACGGAGCCGGCAGGTGTGGTGGTCACCACCATGCAGGCCCTTACGCAGCGCTGTATCCCGCCGGAGGTGCTGCAACAGAGCATGATCGAACTGGCGGTGGGACAGCAATGGGATCTGTCCTGTTTGACGGCACAACTGGTGGCTGCGGGCTATGTCCGGGCTGAAACGGTGGAGGGTGTCGGACAGTTTGCGCTGCGTGGCGGTATTTTGGACATCTTCTCCCCCGGCGCCCAGCAGGCCGTCCGCTGTGAGTTTTTCGATGACGAGATCGACGCCATGGGGGCCTTCGATGTAGGGACCCAGCGGCGTACCCATAACTGCCATGAGGCCGTGATCCTGCCGGCAGGCGAATTTTTGCCTTTCTGGCAGGAGGGAGCGGCGGAGGAACTGGCCCGGCGCATGGAGGAAGCCGCCGAGAAGCTGGGACGCAAAAAGAACGGTGAAAAGCTGGGCCAGACACTCCGCGCCGATGCGGAGATGCTGCGCCGCGGCGTTACCCCGCCCGGCGCCGACCGCTACGGAGCTGCCGTCTATCCGAGGAGGGCCACGGCACTGGACTATCTGTCCGAGCGGACCTTGGTGTGCTTCAGTGAGAGCGGACGCATCAGCGAGGGCACCCACGGCTGGCAGGTACAGCTGCGGCAGGATCTGGCTGTGGCGGCGGAGGACGGCAGCCTGTCCGGTAGTTTTGCCGATCCGGCCATGGGGGCGGAGGAACTGGCAGAGCGGTTGGACGCCTTCCCTGTGATTCAAATGGAGAGCCTGCCCACCAGCCGGTATTTCCTGCCGCCCACGGCCCTTTTTCAGGTAGCGGCCAAGCAGCTTTCCGGCTACGGCGGTTCTCTGGAGACGGCTGTGACGGACATGACCCACTACCTGACCACGGGGTATCGGGTCATGGTGCTGTGCGGCGGCAAGGTGCGGGCGGAAAACCTGCGCCAGATGCTGACCGAGCGGAAAATCCCGGCGGCTCTGAACTTTGCCGGAGATGTTGTTCCGCCCAAGGGACAGGTCAGCATCGTTCTGGGCACGCTGCGTGCCGGCAGCGAATATCCGGCGCTGAAGCTGGCGGTATTGACGGAGGGGCAGCTGACCACGCCGCTCTCCGGGAAGAAACCTGCGCACCGCACCACGTCGGCCCGGGATGAATCCCGCCGGCGCATCCAGTCCTACGCCGACCTGACGCCGGGGGATCTGGTGGTGCATACCCATCACGGCATCGGCCGCTTTGTGGGCATGGTGCGGATGCCGGTGGACGGTGTGGAAAAGGACTATATTAAGATCTCCTACGCCGGCAGCGATGCCCTCTATGTACCGGCCACGTCGCTGGATCTGGTGAGCAAGTACATCGGCGGCGGGGAGGATCACGAGCGCACACGCCTGAATAAATTAGGCGGCAGTGATTGGACCAAGACCACCCGCAAGGCAAAGGCTGCCGCCCGGGAGCTGGCCAAGGGGCTCATCGACCTCTACGCCCAGCGCCAGCATCAGCCGGGGTTTGCCTTTTCGCCCGACTCCCCGTGGCAGCAGGAGTTCGAGGAGGCTTTTGACTACGAGGAGACGGAGGATCAGCTGCAGGCGATCCGGGAGATCAAGGCGGACATGGAGCGCCCCATCCCGATGGACCGGCTGCTGTGCGGCGATGTGGGCTACGGCAAGACGGAGGTGGCACTGCGGGCTGTGATGAAGTGCATCATGGACGGAAAGCAGGCAGCGATCCTGGTGCCCACCACGGTATTGGCACAGCAGCACTACGCTACGGCCACCAGCCGCTTCCGCAGTTTTCCCGTCACGGTGGAGGTACTCAGCCGCTTTGGCAGTACCAAACAGGTGAAGGACATTATGGAGCGGACGGCGCAGGGGCGGGTGGATCTGCTGATCGGCACCCATAAGCTGCTGCAAAAGAATCTGCAATTTAAGAATCTGGGACTGCTCATCATCGACGAGGAGCAGCGCTTCGGCGTGAAACATAAGGAAAACCTGCGGGAAAAGGCACGGCAGGTGGATACACTGACGCTGTCAGCCACCCCTATCCCCCGCACGCTGAACATGGCCCTCTCCGGTATCCGGGACATGAGCACTCTGACCGAGCCGCCGCAGGACCGCCAGAGTGTGCAGACCTATGTGCTGGAGCACGACTGGGGCGTTGTGGGTGAGGCCATGCGCCGGGAACTCAGCCGTGGCGGACAGGTCTACTATCTCCACAACCGTGTGGAAAACATGGAAACGGTCGTCGGACATATCCGGGCTTTACTGGGGGAGGAGGCCGTGGTGGCCGTGGCCCACGGCAAGATGACCGAGACAGAGCTCAGCCGTGTCATGCAGCAGATGTCCGACGGACAGATCCAGGTGCTGGTGTGCACCACCATCATTGAAACCGGCATTGACATCCCCAACGCCAATACCCTGATCATTGAGGATGCCGACCGGATGGGGCTTGCCCAACTCCATCAGATCCGGGGACGGATCGGGCGCAGCTCACGCCGGGCCTATGCCTATCTCACCTACCGTCCCGGCAAGATCCTGACGGAGGTGGCCAGCAAGCGCCTGTCCGCCATCCGGGAGTATGTGGATTTTGGCTCCGGCTTCAAGATCGCCATGCGGGATCTGGAGATCCGCGGCGCCGGAAACCTGCTGGGACCGGAGCAGTCGGGCTATATGATGAGCGTCGGCTACGATATGTATTTGAAGCTCCTCAACGACGCCGTACTGGAGCAGCAGGGCAAGGCCAAGGAGATCCTGCCGGAGTGTGCGGCCGATTTGACCGTATCGGCACACATTCCGGAGCGATATGTGCCCTCGGCCCAGCAGCGGATGGATCTTTACCGCCGCATTGCGGCCATCCGCACCACGGCGGACTGCGATGAACTGACGGATGAGCTGTTGGACCGCTACGGCGATGTGCCGTCCACGGTGCAGGCGCTGCTGGATGTGGCGCTGCTGCGGGCAGCGGCGGCGGAGAATGGCATCTGCGATATTACCCAGAAAGGACGGAAGGTCATATTCAGCTTCACGGAATATGTTCACGTCCCCAGTCTCATGGCGGTGTGCTCTATGGGCGGGTGGCGCAGCCGGCTGCTGCTGAGCGCCGGGGAGAAGCCGACACTGACACTGCACCTGAAAAATGGGGAGGACGTGCTGGACGCCGCCGGAAAACTGGTGGAGGACCTGCAGCTCAAGCGCAGGGAACTGGAAAAAGAGGAGTGCGAGACATGAGCGCCCCATCTCATACGCAAAAGAAAGGAAAGAATTTATGAAACGACTCATTGCCATGCTGCTGGCCTCGGTGGCCGCGGTGCTGCTGATCGCCTACACTGGGGGGATGAGCAGCGGAAAGCGGACCGATGGTCTCTACTACAAGGCCGCGGGGATCCACCCTGATGCAGAGCTTCTGGAAATCAACGGCCAGACGGTGACGGCGGAGGAATACCTCTACTGGCTGGCCTATGTATGTGAGTATCTCAATGCCACCGCCGGCGGAAAGCTGGATCTGCAGGCGCAGGTCAACGAGACCACCACCTTTGGAGAGTATGCCAAGATGGACGCTCTCAATACGGTGAAGCTCTATGCCGTGACCCGTGCTTGGGCGGCCGAGAACGGCATGACCCTGACGGAGGAGGACGAGGCGGCACTGGAAACCCAGCGTCAGCAGTACGTGGCCTACTACGGCGGGGAGGAGGCCTACCAAAAGCAGCTGGAACTGCTGGGCATCACCGCGGAGATGCTCCACGACATTGAGGCCACGCCGTATCTGTATGTGCACCTTCGTGACGCCTTTGTGGCGGCCGATGGGATTCTGTACCCCGGCGAGGAGGCGCTGACAGCCTTCGGCAATGAAAAGGGATATCTGACGGCACGGCTCCTCTACTTCGCAACCACGGGCATGGACGATACGGGGAAGGCGGACGTACGGGCCAAGGCCGAGAGTTACGCCGAGAAAATGCAGCAGGCAGAGGATAAAAATGCAACCTTTGCCGAGCTGGAAAAGGAACTGGGACTGGAGACCAACGCCGCCGGACTCACCTTCCGTGCAGATACCTCCGATCCTGCGGTGAGCGGTGCGGTGGATGCACTGGAGGAAGGGCAGGTCAGCGGCGTGATCGAGGGGAGCAATGGCTTCTACGTGGCGCTGCGGATGCCCCTGAATCAGCAGGCCCTGTTGGAAGATCTTTTCCAACAGCACTTGCAGGAAATGAAAGAAAGTGCTAAAATCGAATATCATACTCGTCTTTATAATAAAATCGATACAGCCGAGTTCTATCGCCGCCTGACAGAGGAGCGTGCTGCGCTGCAGCAGGGCCCCATGGGGCAGGTTCCGTCCCTGAATCAGACTCCCGGCAACTAAATGATTGGATGAAAATACAAAAAGAATCGGTGCTTTTTGTAAGGAAATACGAATTTGCCGGAATCTCTGTCAATACTTTGTCAAAGTATTGACAAAGTCAAATGGAAGCATATACTAAGAGATGGAAAGCAAAAAGAAACCCCACATTGTGAAATAAGAACTGTAGGAGGAAAAAGATTATGAAAGATCTGTACATTGTTAACTGCTGCAGAACCGCAATTGGTTCCTTCGGTGGCACGCTGAAGAATACGCCTGCTGCAGAGCTGGGCGGCATTGTTGCCAAGGAAGCGCTCAGCCGCGCAGGGCTGAAGCCCGAGCAGGTCGACGAGGTCATGTTCGGATGCATCCTGACCGCCGGTCAGGGCCAGAACGTTGCCCGCCAGGTGGCCATCAAGGCCGGCGTGCCCTACGATGTTCCTGCATTCACCGTGGGCATGGTCTGCGGTTCCGGTATGAAGTCCGTCATCGAGGGTGCCCGTTCCATTCTGGCCGGTGATTCCGATGTCGTACTGTGCGGCGGTACCGAGAATATGTCCGCTGCTCCCTTTGCTCTGCCGGATGAGCGCTGGGGCGCTCGCATGGGCGACAAGAAGGTCGTGGATACCATGATCAAGGACGGCCTGTGGGAGCACTATAACAACTATCACATGGGTACCACGGCAGAGAATATTGCCGATATTTGGGGCATCACCCGCGAGGAAATGGATGCCTTCGCTGCAGAGACACAGCAGAAGTGCGAGGCAGCACAGAAGGCTGGCAAGTTCGAGGACGAGATCGTTCCCGTGCCCGTAAAGGTCAAGAAGCAGGTCGTGGAGTTCAAGGTGGATGAGTATCCCAAGGCCGGCGTGACCGTGGAGGGGATCTCCAAGCTGCGCGGTGCCTTCCCTGTGGGTCCCGAGGGTGTTGAGGATGAGACCGTTCATACCTTTGAAGTCACCGGCGTGCACGAGGCAGATACCCGCAAGCACGAGCAGCGCGTGACTGCTGCCAACGCTTCCGGTATCAACGATGGTGCTGCTGCCATCGTTCTGGCTTCCGGTGAGGCTGTTGAGAAGTACGGCCTGAAGCCCATGGCCAAGCTGATCGGCTGGGGCCAGGGCGGCGTAGATCCCAAGATCATGGGCGTGGGTCCTGTTCCCGCTTCCCGCGCGGCACTGAAGAAGGCCGGTAAGACCGTGGAGGATCTGGATCTGATCGAGGCCAACGAGGCTTTCGCTGCACAGTCCATCGCTGTGGCTCGTGAGCTGGGCTTGGACATGAGCAAGGTCAATGTCAACGGCGGCGCCATCGCATTGGGCCACCCCGTGGGTGCTTCCGGTGCTCGTATCATCGTGACGCTGCTGCATGAGATGAAGAAGCGCGAGGATGCCAAGCTGGGTCTGGCGACCCTGTGCATCGGCGGCGGTATGGGTACGGCCATCGTCGTTGAGAAGTGCTAAACTATCCGGCTATTTTATCGATATTGAGAACGCCCGGAGCTTTTGCTCCGGGCGTTTTTTTAGCAGCGGCCATAAAAAGCACCGCTCCCCTGAAGGAGCGGCACTGAAATGCTTATTTGCAGTATTTTTCAATGTAGCTGTTCTGGCACTTGGTGATGATTTTAACGGCATCAGCACGGCCCAGTACGTCGCTGACCACAGTCTCCTTGCCCTCCAGGCTCTTATAAACACGGAAGAAGTGGCGGATCTCGCTGCCAATATGAGCAGGCAGCTCGGAAATATCGGTATACAGATGGAAGGTGGGATCATCAAAGGGGATAGCAATGATCTTCTCATCCAGAGAACCGTTGTCCTCCATGATCATAACGCCAATGGGGAAACAGCGCACCAAGCTCAGGGGGATGATGCTCTCACTGCATACCACCAATACGTCCAGAGGGTCGCCGTCATCGGCCCAGGTGCGGGGGATGAAACCGTAGTTGGCGGGATAGTGGGTGGACGTATACAGGATGCGATCGAGACGCAGCAGACCGGTTTCCTTGTCCAACTCGTATTTGTTTTTTGAACCCTTCTCAATCTCGATCACGGCCCAAAAGTCCTCGGGCTTGACGCGAGACGGGGCAATATCGTGCCAAATATTCATATAGAGAGTCCTCCTCGTTATCATTATGTAGAATTTGTTCTTTTCATTATACCTTGCCTTGGGAGGCAAAGCAAGGCAGGAAAGAAAAATTTTTCAGCAAGAGGAAGAATAATTAAAAAGATCGTAAAAAGAGGGTTGACATTGCCGGGGGGATGTGGTATTATAATCCATGCCAAAGTCCGCCGGTGTGGTGGAATGGTAGACACAGGAGACTTAAAATCTCCAGGTAGCAATACCGTACCGGTTCGAGTCCGGTCACCGGCACCAATCCGGGAATAGAATATCGCGGGGTAGAGCAGTTGGTAGCTCGTCGGGCTCATAACCCGGAGGCCGGAGGTTCGAGTCCTCCTCCCGCAACCAACAAAAACACCTGATTTCGTAAGAAATCGGGTGTTTTTCTTTGCGTTCAGCCACTGAACAAGACAAAGACAAGTGGACGTGATGGCGTGTGCTGTGTTTTTACCCAGACGGTCGACGGCATCTGCTTGTGTCCGGCGGAAGATCGCTGCGGCCGGAAGCAATGCGGGGAGGGGCGAAAGAACCGCCCAATCAACAAGGCCTCCGGAGCATCGCTCCGAAGGCCTTGCATTGGTTTATCTCGTAGGCACTGCGTCTTCGGTGCAGACACTGCGCCGCTTAGGCACCGCTCCGGGAGAGGCATCAGGGGCGATTTTTTCTGCGCCGCACGCCTACGGCGGCAACGATGCAGACGGCAGAGAGGGTCATCATTACCGGCCACAGAGCCAGATTCATGAAATCGCCGGTTTCGGGATTGGTTCCCTCGTTGGGCGTCTCGGGCTGCTGGGGATCGGCCGGCTTCTCAGGCTCGACAGGGGTTTCGGGCTCAACAGGCTTTTCAGGCTCTCCGGGAGCCGCCACACCCACATACTTCTCCTCCCCCATCATCTGCTCAAAGAGGAAGTTGGAGATGAAGGTATACTCATCCGACTGATGTCCCTTGTGCGTCAGCGTATCCGCAAAAGCAACCACGTTCATGTTGTCCTCACGATAGGAGAAAGCGATCACGCCGTTATTATAGGCGTCGAAATTGGTCTTTTCCTCCTCCGTCAGGGTGGTGATGCAGCCCTGCAGCGGCGTCTTGCCGGCGTTCTTAATGAGGACGTTGGCCTCGCCGGGCAGGGTATCGAAGTGGTTGACGCCATACTCATACATGATATCATCGCCTTCCTTGACATAGGAGGCCGTGATCATCTCGTCGGTAAGATAGGTGACATGAGCCAGCAGATCCACACCGTCATTGCAGTTGACCAGAGTGGCGCCGGGGACCAGTTCACCAATGGAGCTGGCGGCACCGCCCCAGAGCATATAGGGCGTACCCGCCTTGGCGGCGGCGAGGACCTCCTCGTTGGGGGAACCGGCGCCAAGAATGGCATCTGCCTCATCGATGCTGTAGACCATGTCGATGCCCATGCGCTGCAGCGCCACCTTGTCGAAGTTGTAGTTGAAGTTCCAGGCAGCAAAGCCGCTGTAGCCGCTGTCGCGCTTGGCGGGCTCACCGGTCAGGAAGACCTGAGGGGCCTTGGTCAGGACGGTGGCCTCCATATCTTTGCCATAGACACCCTCGGCGCGCAGAATGTACTGGTCGGCGATGCTCAGATAGTCCTCATACGAGCAGATGAAGTCGCTCTTGTCATCGCCCTCGGTGATCATGGCAACGGTCTTGCCGGCGCGCAGCAGCTCATTCACGGCGATGACGGCGTCTTCAGAGGCGTTTTCGATGATGACATCAGCGCCCTCCACGCCCAGGAAGCAGCCGTTATAGCCGCGCAGATAGGTCATGGCGTCCGAATAGTCGAGTGGGCTGGTGCAGATGGCCATAATGTCCTTGTAGGCATCCGGTTCTGCCACGGTGATGATGTCGTAGCCGCGGGCATACGGCTGCTGGGCAAAGGATTCGGAGAACAGACCGGTCCAACCGTTGAGGAAAGTGCCGGGGAACAGCTGCGAGTGGGCCAGAGAACGCTTGGCCTGATGCATGGAGACAATGAGTGTTCCGGTGGGATATTCCACACCGTCATAGACGAAGGCCTTGTTGGCCACATGGACCTTCACGTCATTACGGGTCAGATACTTCAAAGCCTCGGCGGCATCCTCCAGATTCCGCTGGTGGTACGGATCCATGGGGATAATAAAGCACTCGCAGTAGAAGTTGCCGTTTTCACCCTCACCGTCATGGACGGGACGCATCAGGGCCGCCTGCTCGGGAGAGATCTCGTTGAACTGGTTGACGAAGAAGGGGGCGACCTCCTGATTGGAATTGGCGTTCTTTACGCCGCGTTGGAAGAGTCTAGCTTGGTTGCGCAGGAGTTCCTGCTTGTTGCCGCTGATGTAGGAGGCCTGCCCCAGCAGACCGTAGGGGATGACGCGCTCGGCCGTGATGTCGTCATAGGCGGGCATCTCCCAGGTAATGCCGCAGGTACCGATCAGCGGGGGGAACTGACCGCCGGTGTTGGTGTAGGAGTCGTCCCAAGGAGCGTCCCACACAACGCCGCCGCCATCGGCCCGGTGTAGATAGTCACGGGCGGGCATTTCGTAGCTGTTGTAGGCGTCGTTATTGACGATACAGGCAGCGCCCAGACTCTCCCCCAGTTCCACAAACTGCTTGGCTATCAGGTCGTACTCATAGTTGGGCTCGTGGGGAGGTGTGCAGGGCTCGATCAGCATCCCCTCGATGCGGCCGTGAATTTCATCATAAACCATGGGGTTCCAGGTGCCGATCGTGTGCTGCAAATTGGCATCTTCATACATGGTCTGGTTGACCTCGTCGCGGTTGGGGTCATAGCCCAGACTGGTGGCGCGGGTGCCGTTCTCATAGCCCACGGGGTTCATGGTGGGGGCAATGAGGAAGATCACGTGATCCAGCAGATCCGAAATTTTCAAGGAGGTATCCTGATCCATGGTGTAGTACTTGGCCATATCCACGGGGGCGGAATAGCCGTATTTGGTGCCGTCCTCATGGGTATAGATGCCCTGATCGCCGCGGATCAGACCATACTCATTGCAGATGCCTTCCATCGAGGCGGGCAGCACGCTGTTGAACACCTCGCTGCGCTCATAGGCGATGCGCTCTTTCCCAGCCTGCGTCAGACCTGTGATGATGTCATAGTCGTCTACGGTGTCCAGACGGGTCATGATTTGGGCGAAGTTCAGGATGCCGTTGACGCAGGAGTTTTCGTTCGTATGGCAGTTGGTGATCAGCATCGGCACCTTCAGATCGGCCAGCTCGCCGCTTTCAAGCTGGCGCAGTGCCTCGGCAGGATCATTTTCCGCAAGATCGGTGTAGGCCAGCCACCGATCGACAGCGGCCTTATCACTGGCTACGACCAGATAGGGGATGTCGTAGGAGCGCTGGGTCGTGTGGCCCATGGTCTCCAAAGAGACGTAGCGGTCATCGGCGTGGTGGGCGGCCATGTCCTCCAGCTCGTAGTACATCTCATAGATGGTTCGGAACGAGTCGTAGGGAACGACCTTGGCATGGACGGAGCCCAGTGTCTCTTCCTCCAGAGCTGCGGTGAAATCGAAATAGCCGCAGTAGTCAATGAAGTACATACCGTTGGTATGGGGGGTGCTGTAGTCAACTCCCTTCAGCCCCGAGACGCCATGCAGCTCATCGGTATAGAAGAAGCAGCTGACATCAAAGCGGACGATCAGATTGGTGCCCTCGACAGCGAGCTGCACATTGGAGAACATGGGCTGATCGTTTTCCGTGACCCAGGACGCCAGAGGGCCGCCGTTCTTGGCGTAGGGGAAGTAATCGGGGTCCACATACAGCCGGCTGCGGTCGCGGGTCAACGAGAGCGTGACCTTGCTGAGATCCACAGCGGCAAGCTCCTCCGCGGTCTTTGCTGTAGGAACCGTGACGCTTAGGCTGGCATCTTCGGTCAGAGAAACCTGTAACTGAATATCGTCGTAAGCTGTATACTTGTCAGCCAGAGATATACCGGACTCCGTACTGTCGGTGTTCAGTTCGGATACGGTAGCGAATGCTGTGCTGGGCAGGGCCATCATCAGGACGAGGATCAGAGAAATCCACGTAACGCTGCGTTTTTTCCACATACGATTCATAACAGTTCTCCCTTCTTTTCAAATAGTTTGATAATCTCTTGACAAGAGATGCCACCAACAAAATACCATTCAGGAGGGGTTCTGTCAATAACAAAACACTATAACTTTGTATAGTTTGAATATATATTAAAAGTAAGCAGCTGCTAATTTGTACAATTTGTCAAAATACAGCAGAGGCCATTGACGATTATGACTGCTCCTGACGCACGGCGGTCCCCTTGCGGCGTATCTCTGGGCAGGAGTTACTATACACGGGGAAAAGCAGCGGCTCTATTTGTTGACAAATTCTGGAATATCCGATATAGTGGGCTTATCAGAATAGATAGACCATCTGGTCACAATGCACTGCATTGTGTGAAACGGGAAACCGGTGATACTCCGGTACAGACACCCCTGCTGTGAAGTGGACGACGGAACAAAGATGCCATTGTTTTTCATCGAGAAGGCGTTCCGAAGGAAGAAGCTGAGTCAGAAAACCGGCCACGATGGTTTCGCATTCCGGGTGAGAAGGAAGCTGCTGCGATCAGGGGACGATGGTCCTGCGTTTGGATTCTCTGCCGGGAGGCGGGGGATTTTTTTGTCCATCGATCCGTCACTGTGCGGCGGGTCGCAGAGACATAAAAGCATTTTGAACATACTGTCGGAAAACGAAAGGAAGGGTCGTATGGAAAAGACAAAACGGAGCGGACGAGGACTGGCGTTCCTGCTGGCCTTGCTGCTCATGCTGCAAGGGATACCGGTGATGTCGGTTCAGGCAGCGGACGCAGCAGGAATGGAACCGGCGGTGGATGCACCATTCACAGCAAAGCTCGGTGAGCAGTCCCTGACGATCTTGGATGGCGGGCAGGTAGACTGCATCGAATGGGGCAGACCTGTGACCAAGCAGAACTACTGCGTGGTGCTGCCTGCGGGAAATCAGGAAACGCAGTTTACATACAACGGTATGAGCGGTCAGTTGGCCGTGAACAATTGCGAGCACTATGAAGATTACCTGTGGAAAAACACGGATAAGGCACTGAAGATCCTCGGTGATGGAGAGTACTATCATATCAAAAATGGCAGTACCTTGTTCCACATTACATTCAAAGAGGCAGTGGAAAGAGAACAGGTCTCCCTGTCCGTAGAGGCGAGAACGGTAGGACAGGGGGATCTGATCTCCATGACAGCGCTGTCTGTTCCGCAGGAAAACAGCACGGTGAAAGATGTCCTTGATGTAGCGGCACAGCAAAATAAGCTCCCCATTACGTACAGTGAGCAGGGAACCATCGCAAGTATCGGTGCGCTGAAGGACAATGCGCAGGGCGGCGGATGGCGATGCTATGTCAATGGAAAGGCGATTTCTCAGTCGGTTCAGGACCAGCTCGTCAAGGAAAATGATGAGATCCGGATCCGCTATGCGGTGAGCGCAGCGGGCAGCGAACTGGACAAACCCCTCTATGCATATCTGCAGGCGCAGACAGCACAGGCTAAGGAAAAGCTGCGGGAGGATTATACACAAAGCAGCAAGACAGCTGTGGAAATTGCCGTGGCCAAAGCGGAGGAAGTTCTTGCAGATCCCCAGAATAACAGCACGGAAACCGAGCGGGAGCTGCTGGTCAGCGAGGCGATCGGCAAGCTTGACCGGGCGGTGGCCAAGTTGGAAAAGGGAGATGCTGCAGTGGGCTCCGGCGTTCCCGATGATTTTGAAAACGACCTGTGGCTGCAGTATGATTTTAAAGAGATGAAGATCGGAGATACGGCGGAGATCTATCCCCGCCGCGTGCCGCAGATCATTGATAATGCCATCACGAACGGCGTCAAACGCCCCAACTTCAACTTTGAGGTGGTGCAGGGCAGCTCTGTTACGCTCAGTGACAATGAAAGTACACAGAGCGTATCCGTGACGGCTGTTGAGGACGGCATCACAGTGGTGAAGGTCAGCTACGATGCCTTTGAAGGGTATGGAGCGTCCAGTCCCATCAATGCCGCCTATGTGGTCTTTCAGGTCAACAGCCAGCCGGCGGATCTGGCGATCCAGACCAGTTTGTCGTCCATTCGCTCCTATGATACGCTGTACTTTGCCGAAGGAGATACGGTTGAGCACACCTTTACCGTCGATGTTCCCGGGGCAGACAGCGTGAAAGTCACCTGCAACGACCAGGAGCTTACGGCCAATGCAGATGGTACCTATACGGCACAACTGGAAAATCGCAGCAATGTGCTGGGGATCGAAGCACGGGATGCAGAAGGAAAGAGCAAGAGCTACTACCATGTGGTGGATGCCAGAAAGATCGAGATCCAAGTTCAGAATCTGAGCAATCCCGGACAGCCGTTTAAAATTAATGACCGGGCAAAAGTCAGCTTCAAGGGGATCACCATGCCGGTATACAAGCTGGCCACCATTTACAATCCCTGCTTTGGTTCGGATGCGGACCAGTGGGGCAATGAGGCAAGCTATGTCCACTACCACAACGAAAAGCTGGGGGCCTTCAAGGGCTCGTGCCGCCAGTGGGATCTGGCCACCAACAACAGCTTTGAGGTCCTCTTTACCGAGGCCGGTGACTTTACCTTCACCGGCGGAAAGATCCACTGCTATTGGTGGGGGGATCCGCTGGGCACTGACAAGACGATCATCCGGCATGAGGGCCCCAATATGAATGCCAACGTGGAGCATGATGATTTCTCCGTGCTGCCTGACTTTACCATCAAGGTGGGCAGCGAGGTCAGCGAGCATGTGCCGGTGAAGGGGATCACGCTCAATCAGACGGAACTTACGCTCAAGGAAGGCGAGAGCTTCCAGTTGAGCGCCACGGTCCTGCCGCAGGATGCGACTAACCAGAACTTCCAGTGGCGGCTCAGCAACGGTACCGGCTATTTCATCACCATGGATGAAACCGGCCGGATCACCGCACACCATGCCAATCACGAGCATGTGCCCTTTGTTCTTGTGACAGTCACCACGGAAGAGGGGGAGTTCACAGCCAGCTGCAAGGTGACTGTGGTCAAGGCCGATGCGGAGAACTCCCAGCCGGACGCTTCGCTGCCCAACGGCGGTGGCACCGAGGCCCCCCAGACCGGAGACAGCGGCATGACCGCTTGGATCGTCGGCGGCACACTTTCGTTGGTGTGTGCCGCAGCACTTGTCTGCCTCCGGACGACTGGGGAAAAGAGGAAGGGCCGCTCCCGATAAAAGAGCCCCACAGCAACTGTCCATAGCACCCGACCGGTCGATGACCGGCCGCACATAGAGAAAAGCCCCCTGCAGGGAGCCTCCGTTGTCCGGAGAGCCTTGCAGGGGGTGTTTCATTGGCAGAGACAGAAGTGCACAAAGGGCAAATCAGGCCTGACTCATGGAGTCCAGAAGGGCGTCGGCCAGAGCGTCCAACTCGGCGGCCTTGCTGTCGCTGAGAGAGGAGGCCAAACTCAGACGCTCATTGAGCACCGTCATGTTTTTCATCTCGTTATCCACGAACTTCTGGATCAGATCGCCGGAGCGGCAGGCCCAAGAGCCGTTTTCGATGATGGCGAAGGTGCGATTCTGGAGATTCAGCCCCTTCATGTGGCAGAGATAGTCGTACATGACCGGATAGATCTCCAGATTGTAGGTCACGCTGGCCAGCACGATGTGACTGAGCCGGAAGGACTCGGAGATCAGTTGAGAAACATGGGTGTTGGACACGTCGTAGACCCAGACGTTGCTCATGCCCTTTTCGCAGAGCTTTGCGGCAAGAGCCTGTGCAGCGGCCTCGGTGTTGCCGTACATGGAGGCGTAGGCGATCAGGACGCCCTTCTCCTCCGGCTCGTACCGGCTCCACTTGTCGTACTTGTCGATAAAATACATCAGATCTTTGCGCCACACGGGACCATGGAGCGGGCAGATGAATTTGATCTGGTCCAGGATGCCGGCGGCCTTTTTCAGCAGGAGCTGAACGTGGGGGCCGTACTTGCCCACAATGTTGGTGAGGTAGCGGCGGGCATCGTCCAGCCAATCCCGGTCAAAATCCACTTCGTCGGCAAAGAGCTTGCCGTCCAGAGCGCCAAAAGTACCGAAGGCATCGGCGGAAAAGAGAGCGCCGTTGGTGGTATCAAAGGTCACCATGGCCTCGGGCCAGTGGACCATGGGCGCGGCGATGAAGGTGACCTCATGCTTGCCGAAGGAGAAGGTGTCCCCCTCTTTGACTTCCACCAGCCGGTGGCCGTCCACATGGAAGCCGAACTGACGCATGAGCATGAAGGACTTCTCCGTGGAGATGATGCTCACCTGAGGCCAGCGGAGCAGGATCTCCTCAATGGAGGCGCCGTGGTCGGGCTCCATATGGTTGATGACCAGATAGTCCAGAGGGCGCTCGCCCAGCAGATGCTCCATGTTCTCCAGCAGCTGGCGGCAGGCCGACCAGTCCACCGTGTCGAAGAGGACGGTCTTTTCGTCCATCAGCAGGTAAGCATTATAGCTGACGCCACGGGGAATGGGATGAATGTTTTCAAATAGGTGCAGCCGATGGTCGTTGGCTCCGACCCAGTAGAGATCGTCGGTTACAGTACGCACACAATACATGGTCATTTCCTCCTTTACGCTTCAATAAACATATGTTTGCCTTCGGCGCACTCGGGGCAGACCCACTCCTCAGGCAGTTTTTCAAACAGGGTGCCGGGGGCGATATCGGCATCCGCATCGCCCAGTTCGGGGACATACTCATAGCCGCAGCCGCCGCAGACATAGCGCTTGCCGATGGGTTCGGGCCTGGGCGGTGCCGGACGCTTCATCTTTACCATGGGCGGTGCCGGCTGCTTCTCCCCGGTGTCCAACGCCTGAGCCAGCAGGGGCAGGATCTCTTCGACATCGCCCACGATGCCGTAGTCGCAGTTTTTGAAAATGGGGGCGTTGCCGTTTTTGTTGATGGCAACGATGGTGGCGGCGTCCTTGATGCCCTTGAGGTGCTGGACGGCACCGGAAATGCCGCAGGCGATGTACAGGTTTCCGCTGAACTTCTGCCCCGACATCCCTACATAGCGATCCAAGGGGACGTACTTGAGGGTTTCGGCCACGGGGCGGGACGAGCCCACGGCGGCGCCGGCGGCCTTGGCCAGTGCTTCGATCAGGGCCATGTTCTTCTTGCTGCCGATGCCCTGACCGGCAGAGACCACACGCTCCGCCTGATTGATGGGGGTATCCATAGGAATCCCCACGGTGAAGTCGTGGCCGTCCTTCTTCAGCAGTGCCACCAACTCGGACACCTGCTCGGCGGCGGTCCCCTCCCGCAAGATGCGCTTTTTACGGACACCGGTGATGGGGGCGGGCTTCTTGGGACGGCTGGAGGAGCCGCTCTCGCTCTTGGGGGGCTTGCCCAAGATGGCGGAGGAGATGACCACCCGCTGGATCTCGTTGGTGCCCTCATAAATGGTGGTGATCTTGGCGTCACGGTAGGCACGCTCCACCTCCATCCCCTTCATGAAACCGGCACCGCCGTAGATCTGCAGGGCGTCGTTGGTAACCTCCAACGCAGTGTCGGAGGCATACATCTTGGCCATGGCGGCTTCCATGGCGTAGGGCTCATGGTGTTCCTTCAGCTCGGCGGCAGAGTAGACCAGAAAACGGGCACAGCGCAGCTTGGTGGCCATATCCGCCAGCTTGAAGGAGATGGCCTGCTGGAAGCCGATGGGCTTGCCGAACTGAATACGCTCCTTGGCGTATTCCACGGCGGAGTCGTTGGCCCCCTGAGCGATGCCCAGTGCCTGCGAGGCGATGCCGATGCGGCCGCCGTCCAGTGTGGCCATGGCGATCTTGAACCCGTCGCCTTCCTTGCCCAGCAGGTTTTCTTTGGGGACGATGACATCGTTGAAGATCAGTTCAGCCGTGGTGGAGGAGCGAATACCCATTTTGTCATAGTGGTCGCCGAACTCGAAGCCTTTCCACCCTTTTTCCACAATGAAGGCGGAGATACCACGGGTGCCGATGTCGGGGGTGGTGACGGCGAAAACAACATAGGTGTCGGCCTTGGGGGCGTTGGTAATGAAGATCTTCCCGCCGTTGAGGACGTAGTGATCCCCCTTACATACGGCGGTGGTCTCCGTGCCGCCGGCATCGGAGCCTGCGTTGGGCTCGGTCAGGCCGAAAGCGCCGATCTTCTCGCCCTTGGCCAAGGGCACCAAATACTTTTGCTTTTGCTCCTCGGTGCCGTAGGCGAAGATAGGCCATGCCCCCAGAGAGACGTGGGCCGAGAGGATGACGCCGGTGCCGCCGTCGACACGGGAGAGCTCCTCCACGGCGATGGCATAGCTGAGGACGTCCAGACCGGCGCCGCCGTATTCTTTGGGATAGGGGATACCCATGAGACCGAGATCGCCCATTTTCTTTACGATCTCGTCGGGAAACTGGTTTTCCTTGTCCAGGAGGAAGGCGATGGGCTTTACCTCGGTCTCAGCGAAGGCTCTTACCTTGGCACGGAACTCCTCATGGATCGGTGTTGTTTTGAACAGCATGACATTGCCTCCTTTTGTTTTTTCGATGGGTGGAATGGGGAAGAATACACCAGAATGGTTCTGGTAGATTATGGAATTTGCAGCAGCATCCCGAGAGAGTAGGAACGAAGTTCCTCGTCCAGACGCTGCTGGATCTTCGCAAGAGTACAGTGGATGCTGCATTTCCCGTTTTCACTCTGCCATTCGCAGAGATACCCCGGCTGTGTGCAGGCGGTGATGTTGGCCTGATTTTCCAGTGCAGACATGAGATCGTACAGCGTGGTCTGGGCCAGATCCGCCGTCAGACGGCAGCCCCCCTCGGCCCCACGGGTCACAGCAACCAGTCCGGCCTTGGAGAGTTTTTTCAGGATCTTATAGCCGAACTGCTGCGGGATCAGTTCCTGCCGGCAGATGTCTCCCACGGTCATCAACGTGCCGTGCGCCAGAGAACGGATGATGCGCAGGGCATAGTCGGTTTCACGGGTCATCAACATAGCAAGTCCTCCCTTTACTCTTGGATGGTGGCCCTACTATATAAAAGTGGACTAAATTTGTCAAGTTTAAAGCGGGGTTTTCTCACATCTGTACAAAAGAAGGAGGAAGAATTTGGACAGAAGGGAGAGAAAAAGGGCGGAAGAGAGGGAGAAAATATGGGGTTGGAGAGTAGCGCAGAAAACAACCCGGAAACCATCGGCTCCGGGCTGTGTGCGTATGGGAGCACGGTCTGCATCAGAAGAGGAGGATCTTGCGGGCAGCTGTTGTGCCGTATGCAGACCTACAGATCGCCGGTCATGACCTCATAGAGCATGGCATCAAACATTTCATCGGCATCCATCTCTTCGGGATAAAAAAGATCACCGTCCTCGCCTAAAAGCCCGGCACGGGCCATTTTTTCGTTGCTGCTGTATTCAATCACCAGTGCATTCCAGGAGTAGAGCGCTGTCACTTTGAAATAAAGGCCGTCAGGGCGTTTATAGATACGCTCCTTGCCACGCTTGACCACTTGAAATTGTTCGGCAAAACGGCTGCGCATATCCAGAAGCCGTTCTTTCATCGCTGCTTTGTCCATGTGTTCCATGTTGTGAATGTCTCCTTTTGAATATTATTTTGAGGGAGGAAAATAGTGGTTTTCACGGAGGGATATCGGCGGGGGCTGATCAGGTGCGCTGCTATTCGGTCATCGGCAGAGCGTACGTGCTGCGGCGAAAGATGCCGGTGAGAACAGAGGTTTCCTACTTTCGTAGAGTATCGCATAAAATGTGTCCGGAAAACAGTACTTGTCAGGCGAAGAAAGCTGTATATGGTGGGGGTGTGGGGACAATCTCTGGCCGCCGGACGGATCGCACGCAGGAGCGAGACGAAGAAAGAGAAAGGGGCAAAGAAAGAGGAGCGTGCCAGCCGTGGCACGCTCCTAAGGTGGAATAGTTAGGTTATTTTGAAGAACTCTGCTTCCAACGATTTTTCCAACATGTTTCCGCTAATTCCCAATCGTTTGCATTAATGTCTTCACCGTGGTTTAGTTCCTTGGCAAGTGCTTTAGCGTCCTTCATGTTTTTGGAGTTACAGATAGCTTGGATGGCACGTGACCAAATTTTTTTATAGCCGTCACTTAGAGTCAACTCATAATGAGTCAGGGCACTAATAGGCAATATGGCGAGAGCGGCAGTGGGAAGGTTATTAGAACACTGAGCTTGGCTAAATTTTCTGGGGAGAAAGATGATTTCCTCGTGTATAGGAGCAGGGCGTTTTTTGAGAACGACCGTCTGCTTTGAATTGTAGAACGGAGTACTCCGATGATGAAACATAGATTGAGTGATAAATTCGCCATTCAGCACAGTGTTTTTAAGAAGAAAAGAGAGGGAATAGTCACCTAATGAGAGGCAAAGATCAGCGCCTCCTTTACGACTGATAGCATTTGAACTTGAGTGAAAATAGAGAGCACCAAAGTTGTTTTGCTGGTGCGGGTTGTTATGAACTGAGAAATCCTCAAAACCTACAGAGGGATTATTGTAATATGCTTCTATAAGCAGTAATTCAATAGTGCAGGCACCAACCTGAACCTCATACTCCGTCAGGAGCTTTGCACCGATATCCTGCAGCTTTTCTATGATTTTACGCTGCTCTGTTAGAGTTTCCAAAAACTTGACTTCATCATAGAGTTCCACCAATCCCAAATTTTGCGCTTCTTCACGAGTTATTGCCATGGTTCAAATCCTCCTCACAATTTAATCTCCTCCTTACAGTATATCATCCTGCAATGGGACACACAAGGAGGACGCGCGTTTTCTCGTAAATGCACAAGATATACATCTCTTTTTTCGCTTTTTTGACCGTCCGAACAATCAAGAATCCTGTTTTTGGGACAGTGAACCGGATAGAATGGGGGTAAAATCAAGAAAGGGCAGGAGGAAAGCCTCATGGAGCGAAGCAGAGACATCTTTGAAGAGGTAAAAATTCAACATACCACCGCCGAAACTGCGGAGGCGGTGCGGGCACTGGCAGACTACATACGCCAAATACAATGTATGCGCGGAATTTGGAAGCTGCATCTGCGGCGGCTCTGTCTGGAGGTGGAGGGCCGGCGGGCTGAAGTGACCGATTTGTGCCGGACACTTGCCGAGGAGGACGCACCGCAGGAGGCTGCGAAGGCGGAGACAGAACGGCTGTGGACTGATGACAGTCCCCTCATGGCACTCACGAAGCACATGGAGCACATGGAACACATGGAACAGGGCGGCACCATTCGTTTTCTGGCCGATTTTTACCTGACAGCAGAGGACACGGTCAGCTACGGCATAGACTACTGGCGCGGCTTTCTGGAGATGCACGATACCTCCACCGTCCGGAAGCTTGTCAGCTACCGCTGTATGGACTACGACGAATTGGGCTCGGAGTATTTTCTCGGCTGCTACGACGGGTCGGGCGGGCGAATGATCCCGCTGCGGGCGGGCAAACGAAGCCTTCCTGCGGTTTCGGCGTGGTCTACCAAGGAGTTCTGGATTTTTGCCCACCCGGAGGGCGTGTCCGAACTGGACAGTGCCGCAGTGGAGCGGGCAGAGACGCTGGGGCGGTGTTTTCAGGAGCGGTATATGAAAGGACAGGGGAGACTTTCCGCCTCACCCCAGAGCTTCTTCCTGATTGGCCCTATGACCATCCCGGCAGACAGGATGGAGGAGGTGTTCCGGGAGGCAGAGCTGATCCGGCAATGCTTCACACAAGCCGGGGTCCACACGGAAACCGAGGGAACCTTCGCGCCGGATCGTGCCCATGGGAACGAGGCTTTCGTGCTGGTGCACGTGTGCCGGCACCATGCGCTGGACGCGGAATACTGCACCTTCTGATCCATGTGCTTCGGGAAAGCAAAGGATACGTGGATCGGGGCTCCCGCCGGGGCGGCTGCGGCGCAAGATGCACTGTTCAGCGCCTTGCTGCGGAGGACCATGGCGTATCAAAGCGTGCTGCATGGACCGATCCGTGCGGCAGAAAAAGGAGACGAAAGATAGATGGAAAAAGGACTTTATATGTCGGCACTTCTGCAGAAAAAGCGGAGGAGTCTGGCACAGGAACTGGAGAAGCAGCTGTCGGCCCGGGGAATGACGATCCACTGGCTGCCGGGGACAAAAGACATCTGGGTGCGGGACTTCATGCCAGTCCGCACCGCAAGCGGCCGCTGGATCTCATTTCGCTATGAGCCGTGGTACCTCGACGGGTGGTCCCACCTGCGCACGGACTATCGGAGGGATATGGCGCCCCATGTGGATCTGTCGGTGGTGTATTCCAACATCAATCTGGACGGCGGCAATGTGGTGTTTTCGCCCTCCCGCAGGCGTGTGATCATCAGTGAGCGCATCTTTTGGGAGAATCCGGAGCGAGAACCCAAGGCGCTGGTGCAGGAGCTGGAGCAGTTGCTGGAAGCGGAGGTCGTTTTGATCCCTGCGCTGTCGAGGCGGGATGACATGACCGGCCACGCCGATGGAATGGTCCGCTTTTTGAATGAGGATACGGTGTTGGGAAATACACCGGTGTGGGATGGTGCACTGGAAGCAGACATTCGGCAGGCCTGTGCCCACAGCGGCCTTGCCACGCTGGATTTTCCCTATTATCTGGAGGGATGGGAAGCCTTCTTTGAGGAGGGAACCTATCTCAACTATCTGGAGACGGAGAAGTGCATTTTGTTGCAGGTGTATGACAGCCATACGGATCAGGAGGCGATTGCCTTGGCGGAGCGCCTGTTCAACAAAGAGATCGTGCCGATCCCGTGCAAGGAACTGGCCGAGGACGGCGGAGGTCTCAACTGCATCAGCTGGGAGGTATGAAGAAACCAGCGAATCGGGAGCGGTGCGCTCTTGCTGATGGCAGGGGGCGGCCTGTTCCGGAAGAGCGGCCCGTCAGAGTATTTGACATATCGTGTAAAAAGGGCTACAATGCCTATAGAAGCGTTTAGGAAAAACGGCGGCAGTGCAGCGGTTTTGTTGGTGGAACGGGGTACTGTCCGGCGAAACGGAGCAGAGGAGGAGAAGAGACGATATGAACGGTTGGAAGAGATCTGCGGCGCTGCTGATGGCAGCTATGATGCTGCTGTCGATCACCGGCTGCGGCGGCAAGAAGG
>JAHHSI010000010.1 GCA_020025275.1 Oscillospiraceae bacterium
GCTCTTCCGGTGGCGGATCTACCCCTGCACCTGCCCCGGCTCCCGCACCTGATCCTGAACCGGCTCCCGAACCCGAACCTCCCGCTCATGTCCATAGCTTTGATATCCCTGTGTATCGGACGGAGATCGTGGATGACTATAAACAGGAAGTACACACTTTTTGCAGTGCTTGCCACTGTGATATGACAGGATGGACAAATGATGAGATTGACGACCACACCTATAATCACATGGTTAACGAAGGAAATATGAATGCTGGCAATCATGATGAAATTGTTAATGTCAAAGTCGGTTCCCACGAGGAACAAGTCTTGGATCACTACGAGTGCTCCTGCGGAGCGGCCCAGTAAGATCATTCTCATGATACATAATAGATAACTGAATATCGTGTTTTCTGAGGAAGTACCTTTGAGGTACTTCCTCTTTTTATATATCAAAATTCAAACAGAAAGAAGGTAATACGGTGAAGAAGAGAGTGTTCTCCGCTCTCCTGTCTGTGATCCTCGTATTGGGATTGGTTGTACCGGCGTTTGCTATCACCGGCACGGTGACAGCCACCATTCAAGATGGCGGCTATGCCTACGGCAACTCTTTCGGTGACGCCTCCATTTCAGACGGCTATCAGAACTGCCGGTGGATGTGTATGGAGCCGGACGGAAATCCGCCCCAACCGGGACATAGCTTTTTATGAGAAAACCCCGCCGGAGAGCAGCAGACTTTCGGCGGGGAGCGGGTTATTCCGTTGTCAGATCGCCGGGCCAATCCAAAATGCCGCCAAACTCGATGATGTTCTGATAGCCGGCACCGGCCAGCTTCTGGGCAGCCATCTTGCTGCGGCTGCCGCTGCGGCAATAGACGAGGATCAGCTGCGCTTCGTCGGGCAGCGAGGAGAGCTTGTGCCGGCCGATCCGCTCGTTGGGGATATTGACGGCGCCGGGGATATGCCCCAGATCAAACTCCATCTCGGTGCGCACATCCAAAAGAATATAGTCCGTTTCCGTCTGCATCAGCGCCTGCGCCTCGTCCATAGTGGCCTGTCGGTAGGAAATGGGCGGGCGGTCTGCGCTGTCTCCGGGAAGCGGAGGGAAGATGATTTGCTGCATCGTTGGTGCTCCTTTCGGTGGTTCGTGGGGGAGGGGAACGTCCATGCGGTGGGGAGTGCCTGCGGTGGAAACAGAAAAACGGTACAGCCGGACGCTGTACCGTTTTTGCGGTTTAGAGATCAACCGGCAGAGAACTGATCCTTGTCAACGCCGCACAGGGGGCACACAAAGTCAGCGGGGAGATCTTCCCACTTGGTGCCGGGAGCGATGCCGCCGTCCGGATAGCCCTCGGCTTCGTCGTAGACCCAGCCGCAGATATCACATACATACGTCATGGTGGTTCCTCCTTATGATTTGATTTGCAACATTTGTTGTGCCCTCATTTTATCATGTTTTTTCCATAATACAACAAAAATATACAGCCGGAAGAAAAAACTGCGTGAAAAGGGGGGCGTCTTTGCTGTAGGCAGGGCATGGACAGCGTGGGAAAACCGCCGGCTTGTGCCCGCCGGACAGAGGGAGGAAGTGTGGAAAAAGCGACCGAAACAAGGGACGATCTCGGAAAAACACGAGGAAAAGGGGGCAATGGTTACAGAGGTTGTCTATATTTTCCGTCGGCGGCATGGTATAATTAAAAAATATGAGTACAAAAGTCGAGCAGTATGGGCAGCGGCAGGCCGTGCATAGCCGCTCCGGCACAGACTTTTTTCAAGAAAGACAAGGGAGGGATCGCTTATGCGGAACAAGAAAACCTGTATTTTGGTGGCTGATGACGAACAGGAGATCTGCCAGATCCTCCGGCTGCTCCTGACGGGAGAGGGCTATGAGGTTGTGGTGGCTGCCAACGGCAGAGAGGCCGTGCAGCAGGCCGCAGCGGATATTGATCTCTATATTCTGGACGTGAATATGCCGGAGATGTCCGGCTTTGTGGCGGGGGCGGAGATCCGCAGGGAGTATGATGCGCCCATCATTTTTCTCACGGCGTATTCCAGTGAATCGGACAAAGTGATGGGGTTCTCTGTGGGGGCTGATGATTATCTGGTCAAACCCTTTTCCAACATGGAGCTGCTGATGCGGGTGAAGGCGATCCTGCGCCGGGCCTCCGCAAAGGCCGTGGAAACAGAAGAGGGCACAGATGCCCGACAGCTGCACCTGCAGGATCTGGTGCTGGATCTGGACCGGCAGGCCGTGTTTCGTGAGGGGGAGCAGATCAGCCTGACCTTCACGGAATTTAAGATTCTGGAGCTGCTGGTTCGGGAGCGCAAGAAGATCTTCTCGTTGGAGCACATTTATCAGGCGGTGTGGGAGGAGGACGCCGTCAGCGACAGCGCCATTATGATGCACATCAAGAACCTCCGGAAGAAGCTGGGGGATAATTCGAGGGAGCCGGTCTACATCAAGACGGCCTGGGGAAGAGGATATTATGTTGACTAAAAAACGGTTGTCCAAGGAGATCCTGGTGCTTCTGGCCGTGACCGTGGTCATCTCCATCTTTCTCTTTTCTTTTTTGGAAAATACAGCCAGTGCCCTGTGCTATCAGTACTTGGAGCAGAGCGGAAAACTGGCCGACACCTATCTGTTGGAAACGGCCTATATCTGGATTCAGGCGGTGTGCCTGTTGGCGGTGGTCATTTTCTTTGTAGTGATTTTCCTCTTTCTGCTGGGGCAGAAGCTGCTGTATCTGCGTAAGATCATCAGCGGCATTGAAGCGCTGCGTACCCATCATATGGACTATGTGATCCCGGTGGAGGGCAACAATGAGTTTACGGAGCTGGCCCAGAGCATCAACTATCTCTCTCAGACCGAGCAGCAGCTGATGAAGAAAGAGGCCGCCATGACCGAGGAGCGGGAGCGGTTCATCCGCTCCATTGCCCACGACATCCGCACGCCGCTGACCTCCATTTTGTCCTATGCCGAGCTGCTGGCGGAGAAGGAGGAGCGCAGCGAGGAGGAGGTGCAGGCCTATATCGACCTGACGCTGCGCAAGGCCCGGCAGATGAAGGGGCTGATGGAGCAGATCTTGGAGAACAACATCCGCAACCCCGAGTACTTTGAGAACGGACAGTTCCTGCTGCGGCAGATCGTGGACGACTGGGAAGAGATTTTGTCGGAGGATTTCACCGTTGCCGCAGACTGGAGCGAGTGTGCCGATTTTGCGGGCTATTTCGACCTCCATGAGATCTTTCGTGTGTTTGATAATCTTCTCTCCAATATCCAAAAATACGCCGATGAGCGCCAGCCGGTCTCCCTTCGGCTGTCGGTTCAGGACAATCGCCTGACCATCGTCCAGAGCAATGTTGTCAAGGAGGCGTGCGAAGATGTGGAGAGCCACCGGATGGGCATCGACACCATCGGCCGCATCGTGGCCCAATACGGCGGTACGGTGACCACCCAGTGTACGGAAGGTCGTTTTACCATTACCATTTGTATCCCCGTCAATGCTTAGATTTCTTTAGAATTGCCTGCTATGTTTCTTTAGATATTCCCCGTATACTGAAGATAAAGTAAAGGGCGTGAGGAAAAAGCATGGATCTACTGATTTTTTCTGTTATTTTATTTATTGTCTGCATAGCAGCGTCGATCATCGGCGTCTTTCTTCTCTTTCTCATGCAGAATAAGAAAAGGCAGAACGTGGTCTTTTTTATTCTCGCCTGTTGGGCGCTGTACATCTCGTATCTGAATGCCAGTACGCTCCCCATCGACCACATCGGGCAGCAGCTGCTGGGGTGGCTGTTTGGGTTTGTGGCAGCCATTGCTCTGCTGCTGCGCTATGCGGGCAAGACGGAGGTGCGCTATCCGGTTTCCAATGTGATGGTGGCACTCTCTACGGTGTTCAGCGTGCTGTGCCTGTTCCTGCTGGCCCGATGAGGGCCGCCGGTGACCGGCGGAGGGGCAGGACGGCTCCGGACGGGAGCTGCGTGGCAGAGCACGGAGGAGGCGCTCACCGCTCTGAATGGTGAACGCAAAGCGCACAAGATCACGGGATGCGGCAGCGGTGGACGGAACGCCGGACGAAAGACGGTGCTTCCGGCAGCGCTGCGGACAATGGGGGATAGACAATGGGCGAGAACAGGCAGGAATATATTTACATCATGCTCTCCAAAACCAACACGCTGTTGGGAAGAGCCATTCAGAGGGTGCTGGGGGTTCCCTATAACCACTGCTCTTTGGCGCTGGACGACAGCTTGGAGACCATTTATTCCTTTGGGCGCAAGGAACTGCGCAATATGTTCGTGGCCGGGTTTGTACAGGAGAGCAAGAGCAACGGCTTCTTTGCGGCGCACAGCAATTCCGATATCATCTTGCTGCGGCTGTGTGTCAGTCAGGAGGAGAAAGAACGGATCTGTGAGATCATCTCCGCCTTTCAGCGGGGGGAGGCACCGAGCAAATACAGCCTTCTGGGCCTGATGTATTGCTACTGGGGCATCCCGGTGGAGCGGGAGAATCGGCTCTTCTGCTCGCAGTTTGTGGCGCAGGTACTGGCCTTGGCCGGCGTGAACGTGTTCGACCGCCCGGCCTCTCTGATCCGGCCCCATGATTTTCTGGCGATCCCGGCGGCCGAGTCGGTGTATACCGGAAAGATCGGGCAGTACCGGATCGCATAGGAGTCAGTGATATGAACGTGTGGATTTTGACCTCCGGCTTTGGCAGCGGCCACGCATCGGTGGCCAAAGCACTGGAGGAGGACTATCGCCGGCAGGGTCACAGTGTGGAGGTCAGCGATGTGGTGCGGCTTGTCTACCCCAAGCAGGCAGACGGGATCTATGAGGGATTTCGCCGCTATATCTGCCGCAGCGGCAAGGTTTATACATGGGTCAATCATTTTGGGCGGAACGCCTATTCGTGCGGTGATACCCACCCGGCGCTGCGGCGGGAGATGGAGCGAATCCGTCCGGATCTGATCGTCACCACGTGGTCCGGCTGCGGAAGAAAGCTGGGCAAGGTGCCGGTGCCGGTATATGTGTGGATCACCGATGTGGGTGTCCACCTGGGCTGGCTCTATCCGGAGGCCACTGCGTATTTCGTGGCCACGGCGGAGGTTCGGGAGCGGCTGGTGCGTCTGGGCGTGGCGGCGGAAAAGATCCGTGTGCGGGGGATCCCGGTCAGGCACGCCTTTCGCTGCCTGCCGGATAAAGAGCCGGCGGAGCGGATCGATAAGCGCCTGTTGGTGATGGGCGGCGGTCTGGGGGTGATTCCGTGGCTGGAGGGACTGCTGCAGGAGCTGGCAGCGGCGCCTCATGTGAAGATCACGGTAATTACCGGGAAAAATCAGAAGTTGTGTGAAAAACTCCGCCGAAACTATCCGACGGTGGAGACGGTGGGGTATGTGGACAATGTGCCGCAGTACCTGGCACAGGCGGATTTTCTGGTGTCCAAGCCGGGGGGCGTGTCCCTCTTTGAGAGCATCTACGCCACCACGCCGTGCATTGCCATGTGTCCTAGCTATCAGCACGAGCGGGAGAATGGGGCGTTCATCGAAAAACATGACATCGGTATGGTGGTGCCTCAGGCGAAAACGGCGGGGGCACAGATCCTGCGGCTGCTGAACGATCCGGACCGGTGCCGCCGCTATCAGGAAAACGTGGTCGGGATGAAGCGCGCACTGGAGCGGGCCGCACAGCAGGGCGAGGAGGCGATGCGTCATGGTGTATAAAATCGGCCTTTTTGCGCTGGCCGTAGTGTTGGGCTACCTGCTGCTGGGGGCGGTGACCACCGTGGTGATGCGCCTGCGCAATCCGCTGAAAAAACAGTGCAGGGACGGAAAACGCCTGTGCCTGACCTTTGATGACGGAATGGATCTGCGCTATACGCCGCAATTACTGGATCTATTGGCGGAGCACAGAATTCACGCCACTTTTTTTATGTTGGCGTCCACGGCGGAACAGGACCCGTCGCTGCTGCATCGCATCGTGGAGGAGGGACACGTGGCGGCCCTGCACTCCTACGATCATAAAAATCAGATCCTGGAGCCGCCCCACCGGCTCTGCCGGGATTTTCGGCGCAGTGTAGACATCTTCGCCTCGCAGGGGGTGCCGCTCTCGTTCTACCGTGCCCCTTGGGGGCACATCACGCCGCTGGGGATCTGGCTGTGTCGGAAGTACGGGCTGCAGATGGTCTTGTGGACCGTCATTATTGGGGACTGGAAACGGGATGCCACCGTGGAGCAGCTCTGCGGCAAGCTGTACCGGCAGGTGCAGGGCAGTGCCGTGATCTGCCTGCATGACGGCCGTGGGAAACAGGAGGCTCCGCTGCGGACCATCGCCGCCTTGGAGCGAATGATCCCCTACTGGAAAGAGGAAGGCTATGTATTTGAAACGATTCCTGAATTTACTCAAGCAGATCCTGCTTAACGGCGGCCTCTTTGTACTCATCGGCTTTTTCACTTATCGCATGGTGTTTGCCAAGTCGGATTTCCGCACCATTGTGAAGCTGGCCTGCCATGGGAAGTACGGCTTTTTGCTGTGTGGAATCGGGATGATCGTGCTGATGCTCTGCATTGAGGCTGTGACGATGAAGCGGAACTTTCACCTGTTAGGGGAAAAGCAGAGCTTCGCCCATTGCCTTCTTTACACCTTCACCGGGAATTTTTTCAGCGGCATCACCCCGGCGGCCACCGGCGGGCAGCCCATGGAGATCTATGTGATGCACAGAACAGGTGCCTCAGCGGTCAAGGGGACACTGGCCCTTCTGATGGATCTGGCACAGTATCAGCTGATTACGACCTTGTTGGGCGTGACCGGGTATCTGTGCTTTGCCGACATGATCCACCGGGTGTTGGGGGGATACGTGTGGATTTTGTGGTTGGGACTGGGCCTGAATACGGGACTGCTCTTTTTGCTGCTGTGCGCCATGTTTTCCCAGCGTTTTATCTTCTGGTTGGTGGAACTGGCGGCCAAGGCCATCTCCCTTTTTTCCAAAGCCAAGGCAGACACCTTCCGCCAAAACTCCAGATCCGCCATCGAGCAGTATAAGGCCGGAGCAGAAGTGTTCCGCCGCCATAAGGGCTACTGTCTGATCAACTGCCTGTTGATGGTGGGCCGGATCCTGGCCATGCACTCGGCACCCTTTTGGGTTTATCAGGCGCTGGGGCTGTCCGGAGCGTCCCTGTTTCAAATGATCTCCCTGCAGGCAGCCCTGCATATCAGCTGCGCCGCGCTGCCTTTCCCCGGCGGCATCGGCATTTCCGAGAGCGGCTTTCTCTACTATTTTCAGGAGATCTTCCCGGCCCCCCTGCTGCAAAGCGCCATGGTTTTGAGCCGGGGGATCGGCGGCTATACCACCATTGTCCTGTGCGGCAGCCTCCTGCTGACAGTGTATGTGCTCTCTTTGCTGAAAAAGGAGCCCCGGCGGAAGCGCTGTCCGGAGGTGGATGCATAGAGGAGGGGGCGGCGAAACTTGCCCATTGACATTGCTCTGCGGGAAGTATAGACTTAAAATACAAGAGAACAGAAGGCATCGTGTCACACGGCAAGGCTGCCGCTCAAGTGGGCAGGCGTGTGATGAGGGAATCCGGTTGGAGTCCGGAGCAATAACCGTTGCTGTAAACATTGGAGCTTGTATTGGCGGAGCGATCCGGTCACTGGGAAACCCCTGGGAAGGCGAAGTACAGGCGCAGGAGGAAACTCCCCAAGATGTGAGCCAGAAGACCGACGATGAGAGACGAGCAAGGGGGCAATGGCCTGCTTGCTGCAAGCGTAATACGGACGCTTCGACAAGAGTCGAAGCGTCTTTTTTCGTTTATCGCCGCCCGCTCCGACGTACAGGGGCGGGCGGAAACGGTTTTCCACAGTGGTGCGGTGCAGCAAGAGCGACGGCGGGAGACCCTGTTTTCAGACGGTGCCAGTGGGAAAGGAGGCGAGGACCCCGAAGCAGAAGCCATAGGACTATCGGCACGATAGCAAGTAAGGAAAGGAGAGATTGATATGCAGCATAAACGGACAAGACGGCTGTTTTCGGCGCTGCTGGCCCTGATGATGGTGGTCAGTCTGCTGCCGGTTTCGGTATTTGCCCAGACACCGGAGGCGGAGACGCCCACAGCCATCACCGCGACACTGGCGGAGACGCCGCATATGTGCGACGGTGTACTGATTGCACAGCAAGGGGATACGTATCGCCTGCAGGCGGTGGATCAGAACGGCCGGGAGACGCCGGTCATCTGGAGCTGCCCGCGCTATATGAACAGTGTTTCTCTGGACAAGGATACGGGCGCTTTTACCATTGTCAAGGGACTCTACGGCGGTGACAGCACCGGCTATTATACATTTACGGCCACCTCTGTGCTGGACCCCAGTGTGAGCGGAGAAGTGACCGTGAAGGCGGCAGGATACCGTTTTTCACAGGAGATGAGAAACAAGCGGGAAAGCTTTGCACAGGACGGACAGGAAGAGGAGATCGTCTCTTTGCATGGCGGCGTGGACGGTCATACGACGTGGACCTATGACAAAGAGGCCATCAAGGAGTTTGCCAGCGTGGTTCAGGATCCGGGCAAGGCGGGCGAGATCCGGTTTCGTTTTTCCCGTCCCGGTACCGTGAAGGTGTCCTTTGCACTGGATTTTGACGAGACGATGAGCGATACTGCCACCATTACAGTGGGCGGTGTGGCGGTGGTGGACAGCACGGGCGCGGCCCAAAAGACCCGTCTCTCTTTTGATGAGGGCACGGGAACCACGGCCCAGCTGACGGCCTACTGCGAAGAGGGGCACAGGATCACCGCATGGGAGAGCGAGAATGACCGCATCGTCACCGTAGACCCTACGGGAAAGATCACGGCCACAGGCATCGGCACGGCGCAGATCACTGCGGTGGACGATCAGGGGAAACGGGGCGGGATCCGCGTGGTGGTCTCCTCGGAGAACACGCCGCTCTTTGAGCGCTTTGAATGGGACCCCTGGGTTTTTCAGTGGGGACAGTGGGAGGAAGGGGAGACCTTTCAGCCGCTGAAAAAAGAGTATGCGCTGACCCTCACCAGCTACAGCACCAACCAAATGACCATCCGGCCGGAAACGACATACAACGATGAGAAGTTTCAGGCGGCGGCCGCGTATACTGACCGGTTCGGAACGCCGCAGACGGTGGAGATCAAGAGCGGAGCGGCCAGTGTGCTCAAGGACATTCCTTTTGGAACATCAGATGTGGTGGTCACGATCTACGAGCGGGGCCATGCCGACCATGCCACCAGCTATATCTTTCATGTGACGCGCCCCTATGACACGTCCGACGGCATCGCCTCCGGCGGGGTCCGCTTGGTCCCGGAGGGGCGGGCGCTCTCTGCGCTCCGCTATCTGAACCAGCCGGAAGGCACCATGTTCCGGGCGGACGAGACAGGAACGGCGGGCACATCGACAGGCGTGGTGGACAGAATACGGAACTACCGCACCTATCTGCTGGAGGGGACCAAGGTCTTTCAGCTGGAGTTGGCGGGCAAGACGGAGTACGTCCATCTCCGCTACAAGGCCGGTGACGCCGAGCCGTGGACGGAGATGACGCCGGCGAGCAAGAGAACAGCCGCCGTGACCGTTCCCGATGGCGGAGCGACCCAGGTCACCTTCCAGACCATCTCCGACAAGGTCTATCGGGAGAATGCGGCGGCGGGCAAGGACCCCTTTGACGGCGCCGCCAGAACCTTCCGCGTATGGGTGGAGGCCGTGGAGGGGAAGAGCGGCGATGTCCAGATCCTGACGGCCCAGAGCGATCGGGGGGACTGGTATCCCGCCTTCCGGCCGGATCACTACAGCTACAACCTTGTGGACAAGGCAGACGAAGCTGCGGCGAAAGTCACATTTACGGCGCCGGAGACGGCACAGGTCAAGCGTGGGAAGGACCCGCTTGCAAAGGACAGTGCCGGAAAGTATACGGTGCAAGTCGATGGCCCGGTGGAGATCACACTGGAATCGGCGGATGGAAAGATCACCAACACCTATCGTTTTAACCGGGTGCAGCGCTCGGATCAATACGACGTGCCCGACCGGGTGACGGACTATCTGTGCATTAACAGCCAGTATACCAACGCTGTCACTTTTGGCGGAGAGCCGGAGCGGACTCTGTCCGGCAGCCTGAAGTCGCTGGGGAACTTCGGCGGCTACATCACCTACTATTACGAAGAGCCACTCCAAAACAATCCCAATAACCCCTATGGCGTGGACTTTTTCGTCTATGGAAACGCCAATGTGGAGAGCGGCGGCAGCGGCTACGGCTTCTTTGAGCCCGGACAGGTCTGGGTGTCGGAGACCGGCGAGGACTGGTATGCGCTGGCCGGAAGCGAGCACTATGAAAAGGACACAATCTGGGACTACGAGGTGACGTATACCGAGCATCAGGGCCGCACTGCGTGGCGTGATAACTACGGCCACACGGAGGCCGATGCGGCCGGCACGGCTCAGTGGATTGATCCGGCGAAATATCCGATGCACACCTTTGCAGAGGAGAGCGTCACCCTCCGGGGCATTCTGCTGCCGGCGGGGGATGACGGGACCATCGTGGGCAACGGCAAGAGCCATGCCAACCACGTGGCCTGGGGATATGCCGACGCCTTTGCCAACGGCAAGCTGGGTGAGGCGGTGAACCCCTATCAGGAAAACAGCGACATGGCCAGACAAAAGCCTATCAATGGCTTCGATCTGGCGTGGGCTGTGGACGATTCGGGAAATCCCGTGGCGGTGGACAACGTCCACTATGTCAAGGTGGTCACGGCCTCCAACCTCTGGCACAGTTCCTTTAAAGAGAAATCCACGGAAGTGTCGTATGTGATGCGGGCCGACGCCAAGGACACGCCTGTGGGAAAGACGGCGGCCCCCACCGGTGTGACCATCAGCGACGGCGCCCGGAGCAAGACCATGGCGCTGAGCGATGCCAAGCAGATCTATGAGCTGAACGTGGGAGATATGAAGTATGTCTCCTTGCAGGTCAACGGCACGGCGGAGAACGACAACATCTATGTCAACGACGTGCGCCTTGCACCCGGACAGGCGGCAGAGGGCATCAGGGTCACCCAAGAGGGCGGTGAGACACTGGTGCGCATCATCGTCCAAAGCGGGGAAAAGGAGCCGGCACTGTATCTTCTGAAACTGACGGGGACGGCACAGGAGGGCACGGAGCTGCTTGGCGGCATGAAGGTCACGGTGGACGGGATTGCCCGTTCGGCAGAAACGTCCGATGGACAGACGTACACCATGACGGTGGGCCACCGGATCGACGCCGTGGGCCTTGTGCCGGTCAAAGAGCCGGCCACGACATATACCGTCAACGGAGAAGCGCCCAAGGCCAGCTATCCTCTGCAATACGGCAGCAATGAATTTGTGGTGCGCGCTGTCTCCGGTACCGCGGAGCAGACGGTCCGGCTGATCGTGGTGCGCGAAAATGCCCCGGAGATATCGGATCGGACGATCACGGTGCATTTTGCGCTGTACGGCGACCACAAGCACGGCGATACAGGCGATTGTCATCTGTATGGCGACGGAGCGGAGGATCTGCAGCTGTGGCTGCCTGCGGCCGAGATCACCGTGCCGGAAAATGCGGTGGTCCTGGATGTCTTTGAAAAGGCGCTGGGAGAGCAGTTTGCCTATGTCAATGCCGGGGGAAACTACATTTCCTCCATTCGCGGTCTGGCAGAATTTGACAATGGCCCCAATTCCGGCTGGATGTATCTTGTGAACGGAGCCTATGCTGCGTTCGGTGTTGCCGAGCAGAAGGTCCATGACGGAGATACCATTATTTTCCATTATACGGACGACTATACCAGGGAAGAAAAGCTAAGCGGCGAGAACAAGGAGAAAGTGGCTGCGGTGGAATCGCTGATCGATGCGATCGTGCTCCCGGTTACGTTGGAGAGCGAGACGGCCATCGCGGCGGCCCGTGCGGCCTATGACGCCCTGCCTGCTGCGCTGCAGGCGCAGGTGGCCAATTATGACAAGCTGCGCCGCAGTGAAACGGCGCTTGCCGAGCTCAAGGCCACGGAGAGCGACAAGAAGGCCGCCAAGGATGTGGAGGAGCAGATCGCAGCCATCGGCCCGGTCACATTGGCGTCGGCAGAGCAGATCGCGGCGGCCCGCGCAGCCTATGAGGCCTTGACGGCGACTCAGAAAGAGCTGGTGGGGAATGTGGCGCAGCTGGCGGCGGCGGAGAGCAAGCTGCAGCAGCTGAAAAACGGCCCGGTGGAGGCCATCTACAAGACCGTAGGCCAGCATCTGGAGTCGCTCGCTGCCGCACAGGTGCCTGACGTGGCTTCGGTGGGCGGCGAGTGGCTGGTTCTGGGACTGGCCCGCAGCGGCAGAGCGGTTCCAGCATCGTATAATGAGCGTGTCCTCGCCTATGTGCAGGCCAACATCAACGAGGCGCAGCAGCTCCACCGCACCAAAGCAACGGAGAACGCGCGGGTGATCCTTGCGCTGACCGCCCTTGGCCGCGATGTTACCGATGTGGGCGGACATGATCTCCTGCGGGGGCTTACGGATATGAGCTATCTGAACAAACAGGGTCTGAACGGTCCTGTGTGGGCGCTGATCGCTTTTGATGCCCACGGCTATGCCATCCCCGCCAACCCTGGGGCTAAGGAGCAGGTCACTCGTGAGGTACTGGTGGAGCGGATTTTGGCGGCACAGAATCCGGACGGCGGCTGGTCGCTGTCGGAGGGAGAGCGTAGCGATCCCGATATGACGGCCATGGCCCTGCAGGCACTGGCGCCCTATGCAGCCACGCAGGAGCGCTGCGGTGCGGCGGTGGAGAAGGCGCTGGTCTGGCTGAGCTATGTCCAGACGGAAAAGGGAACATTCGGCACACAGCAGCCCAATGGAACCGTGACCGAGAGCAGCGAGTCCACCGCGCAGGTGGTGGTGGCGCTGTGCTCGCTGGGAATCGATCCCATGAACGATGCCCGCTTTGTCAAGAACGGCCTGAGCGCAGTCGATGCCCTGTGCAGCTTTGCCGTGGAGAATGGATTTGCCCATCAGGCAGGCGAGGGGTATGACCAGATGGCCACCGAGCAGGGCTACTATGCACTGGCGGCCTATTTCCGGCTGCGAGAGGGCAAGACGGCCCTCTATGATATGTCCGATGTGACGATAGGCACCGGAACGGAGCCTGCACTGCCGGAGACTCCGGCCGCACCGGACACCGCAGATGGGACACCGTCTACCGGCGATGAACGCCCTGTGGAACGATACGCTGTGGCGGCAGGCACCACGGTGCTGGCCGCGGCATGGCTGTTTGTTCGGCAACGAAAGCGCCGTACTGACAGGTAATGTTCGTGGAGATTCCGGGCGGCGGGGAAGCTACCTTCCTTTCCGGCCGGAGCGCTGTGGATGAGCGATGAAGAAATGGCGGCTGCTGCGCCGGGGACGGGGAACCGCCCTTCGGGCAGCAGAGGCCGGAAAGCTGCGGGGGCGTCTTGCCCCCGCAGCGGCGCTTTTGGGTATGTTTGGCGCCTCCGTGGGTGTTTTCTTTGCGGGTGTTTCCCGATTGGTGCTTTCAATGCCGCAGCTGTGCACAAAGACGGTCGCTCCCGGTGCTGCGGCTGTCCGGCATCGGGTGCTGGCTCAAGTCTGGCAGTTTTCGGAATTGATGCTTTTGATGCAGCGGCCATTCACAAAGACGGCCGCTTCCTGACGGCGCATGACTCCCGGACGGTATTTTCTGCGCCCCCGCTGTATCTTTCGGAAGTCCCTGCCAATGGGGACGCTGGTGCCGTTTGACGGAACTGCAGCAGTCCGGCGGGGCAAAAACAGCGCAGAGGAACCAAATTCCGACGGATTTTTCTTCGTTTATAAGCTACTTTGCAAGTGGCACTTCGACTGACTTTGTGATAGAATAAAAAAGAAGTGTTGGAAAAGGGATCCTGCCGTGTATGCAGGGTCTTTCTTGTTGCGTGGGAGGTCAGGGTATGAACAAGAATAAAACGCTGATGACGGAGGGCGCCATCTGGAAAACATTGGTACGATTTGCGTTTCCACTGTTTCTGGGTGGAATGTTTCAGCAGCTCTACAACACGGTGGACGCATGGGTAGTGGGCCGGTTTTGCGGCGATAATGCCTTGGCGGCCGTCAGCTCCTCCGGAAGCCTGATCTTTTTGCTGGTGGGGTTCTTTCAGGGCGTGTTTATGGGCGGCAGCGTGGTTATTTCCAACCGCTACGGCGCCCAAAATAAGGAGGGCGTGGATAAGGCGGTCCACACGCTTGTGACCTTCTCGTTGGTCATCGGTATCCTGCTGTCGATCCTGGGTGTGCTCTTTACGCCGGTGATCCTGCGCTGGATGGGGACACCTGCCAACGTCATGCCGGAATCCGTGCTGTACTTCCGGATCTTTTGCTCCGGAATGTTGGCGCTGATCCTCTATAACACGGCCACGGGCATCTTTCAGGCCTTGGGAGACAGCCGCCACCCTCTCTACTATCTGATCATCGCCTCGGGCACCAATGTGGTGCTGGACCTGCTGTTTGTGGCGGTGCTGGACGGCGGTGTGGCCGGTGCGGCACTGGCCACGGTACTGGGGCAGCTGGTCAGCGCCGTACTGGCGTTTGCCCATTTGATGAGTGGGAAGTTCGTGGTGCGCATCCGCCTGCGAAATCTGTGGCCGGATCGCAAGCTCCTCTTCCAGATTTTCCGTCTGGGATTTCCCAGTGGTGTCCAGAATAGCGTCATCGCCATCGCCAACGTGGTGGTGCAGAGCAAGATCAACACCTTCGGTGATCTGGCCATGGCCGGTTGTGGCAGCTACTTCAAAGTGGAGGGCTTTGTGTTCTTGCCCATTACCAGTCTTACGCTGGCCATGACCACCTTCATCAGTCAGAATATGGGGGCCGGAAAGCTGGAGCGGGCCCGCTCCGGTGCCCGTCAGGGGACGCTGATGACAGTGGCACTGGCTGAAGTGGTGGGTGTACTGTTCTTTTTCTGCGCTCCGCAGCTGATTGCCTTTTTCAGCGAAACGCCGGATGTGATCGACTTTGGCGTGCGGCAGGCACGGGTGGAAACGCTGTTCTACTGCCTGCTGGCCCTCTCCCATGGCTGCGCCGCCACGCTCCGCGGTGCCGGACGCCCCATTATTCCTATGGTCATTATGTTGGCTGTCTGGTGCGTGTTCCGCATCATCTATATTACGGTGGCGCTGTGGTTTGTTCCTCAGATCGAGGTGCTCTTCACCGCCTATCCTCTGACATGGGCCATCAGTTCGCTGCTCTTCCTGATTGAGCTGAAGCGGAAGGACTGGACGAAAAATAAAATTTTCTGATCCGACAGCGGAGCAGAGAAAGGCGTGATCCTGCAGGATCACGCCTTTTGTGCGCTTTGCGGACCACCGGCAGTCAAGAAGATGCCGCACGGCGGCCGGGACGGGTGACGTCGGGGAGGTCTGAGTCGGGATCTTTTTCTTGAATCGGGGCGGGAGCGGTCGTATAATAAAAGTGATTTGTGTTATAAACCATGGGGAAGATATGGTAAGACATGGGAAGGAGGGTGATCTGATGCAGAATATGGAACTATACTATGATTTTTCCGGACAGAAATTCGGCTATCCGCTGAGCCTGAGCATCAATGGCTTTTCACGGAATATCTTTTCCCGGCAATCGAGTTTGGAGATCTCCTATGTGCTGAAAGGGACATACGAGGTTGTCACTACGGAGTTTTCCTATACACTTCAGGAACGGGATATGGTTGTTATTGCTCCCGATGACATCCATATGCTGCACAAAAAAGAACCCGGTGATGCGGGGATTATCCTGACCATCCATATTGATTTCAGCCGTATGGCGGGGGCTATGGTGGGTGACATCCACACCGGTTTTCGCACGGCGATCTGCACAGAGCAACGCAATCGGGAATCCTATTTCCGACTGCGAAGCAAGATGGGTGAGCTGGCGCAGGAGT
This sequence comes from Oscillospiraceae bacterium, assembly GCA_020025275.1. Lineage (GTDB taxonomy): Bacteria > Bacillota > Clostridia > Oscillospirales > Oscillospiraceae > Vescimonas. The sequence continues at coordinate 15,897 of JAHHSI010000010.1, forward strand.
TGATGGCGGAGAGCAACGATCTCTACCACATGAATGTCATCATGATGGAGATCCTGCACATCGCCGCATCGGAGACAGCGTTTTCTGTAGATGATCTTCCGCTCCACACGGACTACCACGAGAATTATATGAAGGCGATCAAATACATCGACGGCCACTATCAGGAGCATCTGACACTGGGGGATATGGCCCGGCAGCTGTCGTTCAGCCCCTCCTATACCTCCAAGCTGATGAAGCGCTTCACCGGCCTTCCTTTTGTGAAGTATCTGGCCTATGTCCGGGTGCGGGCGTCACTGGAGACGCTGCTGGAGGGAAGGGAGAGCATCGAGAAGATCGCACTGGACTATGGGCTGCCCAGCTCCAAGGCCTACACCGAGGTGTTTCGGGAACTCTACGGCATTGTGCCCAGTGCCTATCGCAAGCAGTTTCAGAAGAACATGAAGTACAGCGAGGGCGAGGACAAGCAGAAGATGGTGCTCGACCGGGAACAGAAGGAGCTGCTGCGGCATCTGGTGGAAGAACAGGCGCAGGTGCTCTATTGCAGCGAAGGGCTGTCTCTGCAAAAAGAGGGGGAGGAGCTGCGGCTGACGGTGGACCGGGGACGGGTGGAGATCGACCCGACGCCGGAGGGCGGTATGGTCCTGAGGATCTCGAAGGAAACGTGAGAGGACGTTTCCTTCAGAGGTCCTTTTTTGTTGTCTGTAGGTGAAAAGAAGAGGGCAGAAGTCAAAAACAGGACAAAAAACGACGGCTGATATCTGCCGCAGAGAGCGAAAGAGAGCGGAAGATATGATACAATACAGACAATCAAAGAAAGGAGACGCGCAAGATGAATCCATATCCCCACCTGTTTTCCCCCATTCAAATCGGCAAGACCACGGTAAAAAACCGTATTTTTATGCCGCCTATTTCCACAAATCTGGCCGATAAAGGCTATGTAACCGACGCATTGGTCCAACATTACACCGACCGGGCCAAGGGCGGCGTAGGGCTGATCGTCACAGAGGTCACCACGGTGGAGCCGACGTACACCTATCTGCCCGGCGATATGTCCATCTATGACGATTCTTTTATCCCCGGATGGAAAAAATTGACGGAGTCGGTACATCAATATGGGGCAAAGATCCTGCCGCAGCTGTTCCATCCGGCGTTTATGGCCTTCAACATTCCCGGCACGCCCCGCTTTATTGCCCCGTCCAATGTGGGCCCGTACTATGCCAAGGAGGCGCCCCGGGCCGTGACGGTGGAGGAGCTGCAGGTGCTCATCCGCCAGTTCGGTGAGGCAGCCCGACGGGCACAGAAGGCCGGAGCCGACGGCGTGGAGATCCATGCCGCCCACGCCCACGGTCTGCTGGGCGGTTTTCTCTCTCCGCTTTACAACAAGCGGACGGACGAATATGGCGGAGATCTGGACGGCCGTCTGCGCCTGACACTGGAAGTGGTACAGGAGGTGCGGAAGGTCTGCGGTGAGGACTTTATCATCGATGTGCGGATCTCCGGCGATGAGTACACCGACGGCGGACTGAACCTCAACGACGGTGTTTACATCTCCAAACAACTGGAGAAGGCCGGTGCGGATTTCCTCCATGTCTCCGGCGGCACCACCATCATGCGAGGCAGTGCTATTCCGGCGCCGGGAACGCCCATGGGATCCCATGTGAAGCTGGCGGAGGAGATCAAGAAGCACGTCTCCATTCCCGTGGCCACCGTGGGCCGGATCACCGACCCGTGGATCGCAGAGGAACTGATTGCCAACGGCCGGACGGACATCTGCATGATCGGCCGGGCCAACCTGTGTGACCCTGAGTTCTCCAACAAAGCGGAGCAGGGCTGCACGGAGGACATCCGCCCCTGCATTGGCTGCCTGCGCTGTCTCAACGGCATCATGTTCGGCAACCGGGTTGCCTGCACCGTGAACCCCTCTCTGGAGCCGGAGAACGAGGAGACGATCCAAGAGGCGGAGACGAAGAAAAACGTACTGGTCATTGGCGGCGGCCCTGCCGGTATGGAGGCGGCCTATGTGGCCAAGAAGCGTGGCCATCACGTGGTGCTGTGCGAAAAGGAAGAGCAGCTGGGCGGCATGGCCCGCTTGGCGGCCGTCCCCATTGCCAAGGAAGATCTGTGCAAGATGATCAAGTACATGGAGCGCAAGCTGGTGCAGGCCGGGGTGGAGATCCGCCGGCAGTGCACCGTCAGCGAGGAAATGCTGTGCGGCGAGTTCAAGGACTACGAGGTCATCGCCGGTACCGGCGCCTCGCCGGTGGTCATCGAGCCCTTCACCGCCTTCAAGCAGTGGATGACCGCCGATGATATTCTATCCGGAAAAGCCTTCCCCGGCCGGAAGATCGTGGTGATCGGCGGCGGCGCCGTGGGCTGCGAAACGGCCGACTATCTGGCGCCGCTGGTCAACGATCTCTTCCCCAGAAACAGAGAGATCACCGTGCTGGAGATGCTGCCCGGCGTGATGCTCAATGAGACCGGACCGGGCCGCAGCCTGCTGGTGCAGCGGATGATGAAGAAGGGTGTCTCCATGATCTGTGAGGCCAAGGTGGAGCGAGTGGAAGAGGACAAGATCTACTACAGCCGGAAGGGACAGGAGTACTGCATCGACGATGCGGACACACTGATCTTTGCCGTGGGGTATCGGATCGATCCCAAGATGGAGGAGATGCTGCGTTCCTGCGGGATGCACTATCATCTGATCGGCAATGCCGCCACCTTCGGCAACATCAAGGATGCCATTTCCTGCGGCTATCAGGCGGCCAAAGATCTCTGAGAAAGAAACGGCCGCACGGCCAAGCGCCGCTGTCGGGCATACGAGTGATCCGGAGAAGGTCTCCGGATCACTTTTTTTGGCAGCGGGAGGGGAAAACGCAGGCAAAAAAGCATTGCAGGCGGTACTATTTTATGGTATGATTACGCCAACCCAACGCACAACAAATTCGATTCAACAGAATAAGGAGATCGACCATGTATCAGATTCGTAATTTTATGGACAATGACGACATCCGTACCGTTGACGCACGGGGAGCCTTTACGATCCTCGAGTATCAGCGGGATCTCAGCGTGGCCCCCGAGAGCGCCATGATAGCCTACTTCTCGAATGAGATGAATGTTCGCAAGCGGCAAGTTGTCTGCGATCTGAGTAAGTCCAATGTTACGGTGCAGGCCGGCGCCATGCAGTGGATGGCGGGCAATGTGAACGCAACCACCGGCGTCAAGGGAATCGGCGATCTCTTTGGCAAGGCGATTCGTGGGTCAGTCACCGGCGAGTCCGCCATCAAGCCGGAGTATACCGGAGATGGTACACTGGTGCTGGAACCCACCTACAAACATCTCATTTTGTTGGACGTCGCCGAATGGAACGGCTCCATCGTGTTGGATGACGGCCTGTTTCTGGCCTGCGAGTCCAGCTTGAAGCACAAGGCGGTGGCACGCTCCAACTTCTCCTCTGCTGTGGCCGGAAATGAGGGCCTGTTCAATCTGGGGATTATCGGTCAGGGCATTGTCTGCTTGGAGTCCGATTGCCCCAAGGAGGAACTGGTGGAGATTCAGCTGCAAAACGATGTGCTGAAGATCGACGGCAACATGGCCATTGCCTGGAGCGGTGATCTGAATTTCACCGTGGAGCGCTCCGGCAAGTCGCTGATCGGTTCGGCGGCTTCGGGAGAGGGTCTGGTCAACGTGTACCGTGGCACGGGCAAGGTGCTGTTGGCACCGGTGGGCCGTGGTCTTGTATAAGATTTCAAAAATCGGGAAACGCCCGGTGTGTACGCATGACGGCACACCGGGCGTTTTTGCGCCCAAACGGGCGAAAAGACCGGAGAGGACGGGACGGCAGAGGGGATACGGCGGCCGGTGAAAACAGGGGAAGTAGTGAATGAATATACAAATAATGGGGAGGGGTATTCAGCTGAGAAATCCCCTGCACAGGGGAGTGATGGCGGAGAGAGCATAGGGGGTGAGGGTGGAGTGTTGCTATATATACAGAAAATGGGACGGGGTGGACTGAAATGTGGACAGATTCAACAAAGTGAGGGGATATGAATATTTATACTTTACATTTTGAATAAATATGCTATAATAGGCACATCAAACAAAAGAAACGGAGTGTGTCCCATGAAAGTCACAAAGAAGATGGTTTCCCTAAGTCTGGCAGTGATGCTGGTCATGTCCAGCATCTCATCTGCCTTCGCCTGCACAGGAATCTATGTCGGTTCCGCCATGAGCGAAAACGGAAGTACCTACATGGGGCGATCCGAGGATATCGGCAATCTCTACTGCAAGCAGTTCGGTGCCGCCCCGGCCAAGGATTGGCCGGAGGGAGCTATGTATAAAGATGCATATGGCTTCCAGATGCCCTATCCCAGTCATACCTATGCCTATACCTATGTGAAGGATTCTCCATTGAAGGGAGAGACCATGACCGATGACGAGGGCAACAGCATCGGCGAGGCCTATGGCGAGGCGGGCCAGAATGAAAAAGGCGTGAGCATTTCCGCCACAGTTTCCACCAGCTACAACAAGGATGCGGAGAAGGCCGATCCGTTGGTGGACACCGGCATCTGCGAAATCTCGCTCCTCAGCGTGCTGCTGGGCGGCTCGGCCACGGCAAAGGAGGCCGTGGATCTGCTGGCCGGGATTCTGGATACCTACGGCTCCGGTGAGTGCAACTCTCTGATGATCAGCGACAGCCACGAGACGTGGTACTTTGAGATCGTCTCCGGCCACCAGTATGCCGCCGTCAAGCTGCCGGCGGACAAGGTCTCTGTGCAGCCCAACATCATGCTGCTGGGCGTTATCGATGTGAACGACAGCGAGAATGTGGTGGCATCGGACGATCTGGTGCAGCTGGCCAAGGACCACGGGTTCCTGGAAACCGATGCTGACGGCCACATCGACGTGGCCAAGACGTACGCTGAAGAGAATTCCGGTAAGGGTCAGTACAGCAGATACTGGCAGGGCCTGTTCTATGTCAATGAGACCGCCGCCGAGGCACTGGATGTGGAAAACATCAACAACGGCGTCAACCCGCTGCCGCTGCTGGTAGATGCGGACAAGAAGCTGTCCACACTGGATGTGCTGCACTGGCTGGCCTATCGGGGAGAGGGGACGAAGATGGACTCCAATCAGGACCCCGGGATCTACGCTATCGGCAACAAAAATCAGGCCGAGTGCCATGTCTTTGAAACCAGAGCCAACCTGCCCGACCAGTTGGCCACCATCCAGTGGCAGGCCATGGCCGATGCGGAGTTCTCTGTCTATGTCCCCTTCTATACGGCCTTGGTGACCGAGACGCTGGAAAACTATCAGCAGCCCGATATGACGCCGGTGGAAAATTCCATCAACTGGAACTTCCAGGTCATCAATGACCTCTGCTACAATCACCGGGAGCATTGTGCCGATGCGGTAAAGGCCTATTTTGAGGAGTATCAGAAGAGCCTTATTGCCCAGCAGCAGGAAATCGATGCGGTGATGGCGGAGATCTACGCCTATGACCCGGCACTGGCTGCGCAGAAGGCCAACGAACTGGGACTGGATCTCTCGGAGCAGGTGCTGGACATGAGCAACTCCGTAGTTAAAGAGCTGCAGACATACGTTGCCGGGGATATGGCACAGCCCTTCGTCCCCAGTGCCATGACGGAGCACGTGATGCCGGTGTACAACTTTGATCGGGTCGGCGGGTCCGGTCTGCCGCTCCCGGAGGGACCTGACGAGACGACTAAGCCCGACGATACCGTAAAGCCCGAAGATTCGGTAAAGCCTGAGGATTCGGTTCCGGAGACACCCACTGTACCCCAAGATCCCAACGGACCTGTGGAGACGGCACCCGAGCAAGGTGGTGCTCCTGCCACGGCAGATGAAAGCAACCTGTGGGCGCTGGGATTGCTGGGAGTGACAGCGCTGGGCGGTATGGCTGTTATCGTGAAGAAAAAACAGACCATCTAAGAGAAAAAGAGTGCCGGCGGTGCCGACACTCTTTTTTGGTTCTTTGAAGATGTTTGTTGCGGGAGATTATTCTTTTGGTTTCAGGTGGAAATGTTGCTGGAGACAGCATTCGCTCAGGTCAGCGAACAGCTTGGCGGCGCTGGCGATGTCTTCGTCGGAGCAGGGGGCTCCGTCGAAGATGAAACGGGCATAGTAGGAGTAGTGACCAAAGACAACGAAGCCCAAGACCTTCTCGAATTCGTCGGGCGACAGACTGGCGGGGATGTCATATTGTTCATACACGCTCTGCTCCAGAAATTCGGTCAGGATCTGATTGAGCTGCCGGGCGAAGTTCAGGCGGGTGTCACCGCTCAGCAGCAGCCGCAAAGAGGTGCGATGCTGATATAGATAGGAGAGGAAGCGATTGGCAATTTCGGTGGCCGTCAGGAACGGCGGATTGGGGATGGCCATGATCTCATGCAGTTCCTGGACAATGTCTGCTTCGATGGCATTCACCAAATCATAGATGTCACAATAATAGGCGTAAAATGTGGCACGGTTGATGTGACAGCGCTTGCAAAGGGCCGAGACCTTGATGGAGGACAGAGGCATTTCCTCCAAAAAAGAGAGTAAGGTCTGTTTCATCAACAGGGTGCTTTTTGGTGTGCGGTGCTTTTGTTCACTTCTCAACATCGACGTTCCCCCTCTGTTCCCTGTAGCAGAACCAACGTCTGCCCAACAGAATCCGTAAAGCTGTTGGTTGACCGGTCCAAGTAAAGATTGTTATTATTATATCAATACAGAACGGCAAACACAAGTACCAATTACCACAGGGGATATCTGAAAGGAGCACAACAATGAGAAATTATATGGATTTGACGGGCCGTGTTGCGGTCGTTACCGGTGCCTCTTCCGGCATTGGCCGTGCGTATGCCAAGGCACTGGCAGAAAACGGCGCTAAGGTGGCCGCTTTTGCCCGTCGTGTGGATAAACTGAACGATCTGAAGGCAGAGATCGAAGCCATGGGCGGCAGCTGCCTGCCCGTTGCCTGCGACGTGTCCAACGAAGAGCAGGTCAAGGCCGGCGTGGCCAAGACGCTGGAGACCTTCGGAAAGATCGATATTCTCATCAACAATGCCGGTTCCATCGCTGTGAGCCCGGCTGACCAGCTGGCTCTGGCCGATTGGCAGAATGTGCTGGATGTGAGCCTGACCGGCTACTTCCTGATGGCCAGAGAGTGCGGTAAGCACATGATGGAAAATAAGTACGGCCGCATCATCAACACCGCCTCCATCATGGGGCACATCAGCGGTCTGAACAACAACAATCTGGCCTACAATGCAGCCAAGGGTGCGGTTCCCAACTTTACCCGTGGTCTGGCACAGGAGTGGGCCAAGTACAACATCACCGTCAATGCCATCGGCCCCGGTATGTTCCCCTCTGAAATGATGATCGTAAACGATGATGCCAAGCAGTACCTGCAGGCTCGCTGCCCCATGGGCCGCGCCGGTGAACTGGATGAGCTGATCGGCCAGATGCTGCTCTTTGCCAGCGAAAAGAACTCCTACACCACCGGCCAGACCATCTACATCGATGGCGGCTGGACCTCGGTCTGATCCACAATCGATTTCTCCAAAGGCACCCTGCCCTGCGGCAGGGTGCCCTCTCTTTTTTCTGCCGTTTATGCAGTGGAAGAATGGGCAGAAGAGGGGTTGTTTTTTCAAACCGAACACGGTATGATAAACAAGTTGACTTTTGCCCGGGAAACATCACTTCCGGGCATGGCAATGGGAATAAAAAAGGAAGGTAAAGAGATGAAAGAGAAAATCAGTGTGAAAGAATTTGTGGTTCTGCTCATTGGTATGCTGATTGCTTCCGCGGCGATCTACTATATCATGATGCCGAATCACTTTGTGGTGGGGTCCCTGTCGGGTCTGGTGCTGGTGCTGGCCAACTTCATCCCGCTGAAGGTGTCCGTGCTGACGTTTATTTTGAATGTTGTGCTGCTGGTGCTGGGCTTTGTGATGATCGGGAAGGAGTTCGGAGGCAAGACAGTGATCACCTCGCTGCTGCTGCCTATGTATCTGGCCATTTTCGAGGCCGTGACGCCGGAACCTCCCGCCCTGAGCAGCGATCCGCTGGTGAATATGCTGTGCTTCATTCTGGTGTTCAGCTTTGGTCAGGCGATGCTCTTCAACATCAACGCCTCCTCCGGCGGTCTGGATATTGTGGGAAAGATCCTGAACCAGTATCTGCACATTGAGATCGGCCAGAGCATGATGTTTGCCGGCTTTTTCATCGCCGCAAGCTCTGCCTTCGTTTACGATCGCGACACGCTCATTATCAGCTTGCTGGGCACCTATATCGCCGGACAGGCACTGGACCGCTTCATTGACGGTGCGCACATCCGGAAGAAGGTGTCCATCATCTCCCCGGAATACCACGAGATCCAGGATTTCGTGGTGAAGAAGCTGGGCCGAGGCGTGACCATGTATAAGGTCATCGGCGGCTGGGGCAATGAGGAAAAAATCGAACTGGAAACCATTTTGCAGAAGAATGAATATGCAAGTTTACTGGAATTTGTGAATAAAACCGACCCGGCCGCCTTTGTGACGGTGTCCACGGTGGGTCAGGTTATCGGCCAGTGGAATCCCCACCGGAAAAACGTGAAGTAATTGGAAAAGCGGGCGCATAAAGGGTGCCTGCGGTGCAGTCACGGCCATACGCCTTATTGGCGTATGGCCGTGACTTTTTTGGAAAAAGGGGAGGAACGCCGCGGCGCAAGGGCCGAAGTATCCTGTTCCTGCGACGGTCGTGCAGGAGGGGGAGAGGGGGCTGCACCGAAAGAAACGCACCGGATCTCGTCTTAGACGATCCGGTGCGTTTTTATCGTTCGATGCCGTCGCGGGCCAGCAGTTTTTTGGTGTGATAGTAGTGGCGCACCTCCCGCATCTCAGTCACCAGATCGGCCTGCGCCAACACCTCTGCGGGGCAGCCCCGGCCTGTATAGACCAATTCCACCGAGGCGGGCCGCTGCGCCATCAGGTCCAGAAGGTCTGCGGCGGACAGCAGCCCCAGGCGGCAGGCCACGTTGATCTCGTCAAGGATCACCAAATCATAGCGTCCCTGCCGCAGCGCATAGGCGGCCTTGGCAAGCCCCGCCTGTGCCGCCGCAACATCCTGTGGATCGGGGGTCCGGCCGATGAAGCAGCCCCTGCCGCTGCCATAGAGCTCCACCGTCACACCGGAGAGATTCGAGAGCACCGACACCTCGTGATAGGCCATGTCCTTGATGAACTGCCCCATATAGACACGCAGTCCGGCTCCGGCGGCGCGGACGGCCAGTCCCACCGCTGCGGTGGTTTTCCCCTTTCCGTCGCCGCAGTAAATTTGCACCTGTCCTTGTTCCATGGCTGTCCGGCCTCCTTATCTGTTTTTTCCAGTGTAGCATAAGGGGAACCATCTGTCCAGCGAGCGCGGCTTTTCTATTGCGGAAGGGGAGGGGACGGCGTGTGGAAGCTTTTCTGCCGTGGACATCTGGGGGTGTAGGATGGATGGGCGCTGCAGTAGGCCGGCGGGCGGGACTTGGTGGGGATGCGGTTGGTGGTGAGCCGTAGATATTTCCGGTAATTTCCTGTGGCTCGGATTTCTTTTGCGGAAAAAATATCACTTATCTGTGTATATTTATGAACAAAAATTAAAAAATAAAATAGGACTTGACATTCTCACACAGTTCTGTTAATCTTTTCACACAAACATTTTGGAAGAAATGTTTGCTTGGAAATTCGTCGGATGCCATGGCTGCAGCGTGGCGTCCGAGAAAATCCAACACAGAAAATACAAACCCCCTGTCCCCCAGCGGGGGACAAAAGTGACAAATATAGGAGAACGACATTATGGCAAGATTTACCTTACCCAGAGATCTGTATCACGGCAAAGGCACCTTGGAGTCCCTCAAGACTTTTGAGGGCAAGCGGGCAATGGTCTGCGTAGGCGGCGGCTCCATGAAGCGATTCGGCTTCCTGGATCGTGCTGTTTCTTACCTGCAGGAAGCAGGGATGGAAGTCCAGATCATTGACGGCATCGAGCCGGACCCCTCTGTAGAGACCGTCATGCGCGGTGCAGAGAAGATGCTGGCCTTCCAGCCCGACTGGATCGTGGCCATGGGCGGCGGTTCCCCCATCGATGCAGCCAAGGCTATGTGGATCAAGTACGAGTATCCGGAGATTGCCTTCGAGGACATGATCAAGGTCTTCGGCCTGCCCAAGCTGCGCAAAAAGGCTCATTTCTGCGCCATTCCCTCGACCTCCGGTACGGCCACCGAGGTCACTGCATTTTCCGTGATCACCGACTACAAGAAGGGCATCAAATACCCGCTGGCCGATTTTGAGATCACCCCCGATGTGGCCATCGTGGACCCCGATCTGGCAGAGACCATGCCGCAGAAGCTGGTGGCACAGACTGGTATGGACGCCATGACCCACGCCATCGAGGCCTATGTCTCCACCGCACACTGCGACTTCACCGACCCGCTGGCCATCTTTGCCATCACCATGATCCAGAACAATCTGGTGGATTCCTACCAGGGCAACATGGAGTGCCGCAGCACCATGCACAATGCGCAGTGCCTGGCCGGTATGGCGTTCTCCAATGCACTGCTGGGCATCGTCCACTCCATGGCCCACAAGACCGGCGCTGTGTTTGAGGATCTGGGCGCCCACATTGTTCACGGCGCTGCCAACGCCATGTACCTGCCCAAGGTCATCGCCTTCAACGCCAAGGATAAGACCGCCGCGGCACGCTATGCCACCATCGCCGACTTCATGGGTCTGGGCGGCAGCACTACCGAGGAGAAGGTGCAGCTGCTGATCGCACATCTGCGGAAGATGAACGATGCACTGAACATTCCCCAGTGCATTCAGCACTACGGCAAGGATGCGCTGTATGCTGAGCAGGGCTTCGTGCCGGAGGACATCTTCCTGCAGCGTCTGCCCGAGATTGCAAAGAATGCCATCGCTGACGCCTGCACCGGCTCCAACCCCCGCCAGCCCAGCCAGGAGGAGATGGAGCAGCTGCTCAAGTGCTGCTACTACGACACGGAGGTGGATTTCTGATCCTGCTTCGTTGAAAACGGACAGCGGAAGAAATCGCTCCATACGATCGCAAAAAAGAGAGGTACCGCAGGGGCGGTACCTCTCTTTTTAAAAGCGGCCGGCTCGGCAGGACGCTGCTTGACCGAGAGATAGTTTGGCGCAGCTGTTTTGCCGAGAAAGTGCTTGCCTGCTGCGCCGGGATCGCTCCCGGCGCAGCAGGAGTTTAGCTTAGAGACGGATGGAAATATCCGTAATGGGATAGGATTTGCAGGAGTGGATGTAGCCGTATTTTTCGTCGGCCTTGCGCAGCAGCATCCCCTTGGACAGAAAGACCTTGCCGGAGACCAGCTGTACACGACAGAGGCTGCACTCGCCGCTGCGGCAGCAGACGTTGACCCGAATGCCGGCGCGCTCCAGTGTGGAGAGCAGCGGCTCACCGGCGCAGCCCTCGATGACGGTGTCGCCGTTGACGGTGATTTTAAATGTCTCCGAGCCGTTCAGCGCCTTGGGCCAGCCGGCCTCTTGGGTGATGTCCTTGGCAGCACCGAACATCTCACGGCGGATGTTCTTCTTGGGCAGCCCCAGCGCCAGCAGCTGATCTTCACAGAACTGATTCATCACCACGGGGCCGCAGATGTAGACCGTGCGCTCCATGTAATCAGGGCACAGCCGGGCAATCAGCTCGCCGGTGATGAAGCCCCGCTCGCCGGTCCAGGACGGATCGTCATCAGAGACCACCAGATGGTAGCTGAAGTTGGGGAAGGTCTCGCTCATGTGGGTCAGCTCCTCGTAGAAGAAGGCCGCCTGGGCATTTCTGGCGCCGTAGATGAGGATCATCTCCTTATCAAGTCCGGCCTCCAGCGCTTCACGCAGCATACTCATGAAGGGAGTGATGCCGCTGCCGCCGGCCAGCATCAGCTGTTTTTTGCTGTGAAAGACCGGGTTGCAGTGGAACGAGCCGGCAGGGGTGGAGGCGGTGAACTCGTCGCCCACCTGCACCTTGTCCAGAAAATAGTCCGAGACGAAGCCGTTGACGGCACGGGCCACCGTGATCTCATAGTAGGCCCGCTGGCGGGGAGAGGAGCTGATACTGTAGGGACGGCTGGTCAGCACATTGTCGATTTCCACAAAGATGTTCAAAAACTGGCCGGCTTCAAAGGGGGGCAGGTAGCCGTCCTTGGAATAAAAGCGGAAGACCTTGGCGTTTTTGTGGGTGTCATAGATCTCGCCCACCACCAGATGCAGCTCCTTGGGGTGCAGGTTTTTAAGTACGGCATCGGCGTGATCCTTGTGGAGGATCTTATCCTCCGAGACACGGGTGAGCAGGTCGATCTCCTGCAAGATCTCCTCGCCGTGTACCAGCGTACCCAGCAGTGTTTCCTTAATAGACTTTGACATAGGGACTCATACCTCCTCTGCAATCTTTGCTGCCACCTTGTCTGCGTATGTGTAGTTGGGGCCGAAGCCGCAGGCATTGACCCAGCCGCTGGCAAATTCCAGACCGGGCAGCTTGCTCTCGGCGGGGAAGAAAAAGACGGACTGCCGCAGGTCCTGCTCATAGCCGTAGATGGCGCCGCCGGGGTGGTTCAGGTAGCGCATATGCGTCAGGGGTGTGGCGATCTCCATCTCCTCAATGTGGGAGGTGAAGCCGGGATACATCTTCTCCAGCCGGGCCACGATACGGCGGCCGGCCTCGTACTTCATCTCGTAATAGCGCTCCGGGGGCAGCTTTTCCCACGGCTCGCTGTATTTGAGCACGCCGGCGGTGATCACGGAGGTGCCCTCGGGCGAGACCTGCCGGTCGTCCACCGTATAGCAGGTGGCGATCAGGGGGTCTTTCTCCGGCAGCAGCTTGTAGGCGTCCATGAAGTCGCCGTTGGCGTCGTAACTCTCATAATTCAGAGTGAAGGACGTGGTGAAGCCGATCTCCTCCGGCGTACAATCCAGGCCGATAAAGCACGTCAGTGCGGAGATGCCCACGGTGTAGGGCTTGAGGTAGTCGCGGGCGGCGGCGGGAACATCCTGTGGCTCCATCAGTGTGCCATAGGTGGCCAGAGGGGAGATGTTGGAGATGATCTTCTTGCAGCGGAACTCCCGGCCCCGCTCGTCGATGACGCCCACGGCCCTGCCGTTTTCTACGATGATCTTTTGCACGCCGCAGTTGAGCTGCACCACGCCGCCCATCCGCTTGGCGGCTTCCATGATGGCCTGATTCATCATCATCGACGTGCCACGCAGATAGTAGGGCTTATCCTCCATATAGATGTAGGTGCACTTGGCCAGGATCGACCAGGGGAAGCGGTCGGGGCGCATTCCCATGAAGCACCAATAGACGCTCAGCGCCAGCTGCAGCTTGGGGCAGCCGGGGAAGAACTCATCCAGGACCTCCTGAGAGCTCTTGAGACCATACTGTGCCAGCACGGGGTACTTTTTGGGGAAGCCCTTCTTCATCACGAACTTCTTGAATTCGCCGGGCTCACCGGTGCTCTGGGCGCTCTTCTCGCTGAAGTCGTTGGCCTGCGCACAGAAGGCGTACACCGTATCGAAATAGTTCCGGATATTGGCGGCGTGCTGCGGGAACTCCCGGGAGAGGAAGTCAATACATTTTTCACGGCCCACCGGGATGCTCAGTCCTGTGCCGTCGGGGAAGTTCACCCGGTACAGCTCCTCGATCTGGATCCACTCGATCTCCTCCTCAATGCCGTAGCGGCGGAACTGCTTGCGCAGAGGGCCGGGGCGTTCGGGGGTGCCCATATGGCTGAGCTGATGGAGGGCCACCTCAAATTCAAAGCGGCCTCTGCGGAAACTGGTGCCGCAGCCACCGGGGATGTTGTGCTTTTCGAAAAGGATGACTTTCTTGCCCTTTTCCGCCAAGGTCGCTGCGGCCGCAAGGCCACCGTTTCCTCCGCCGATCACAACGACGTCATAGTTTTCCATATACAATACCTCCTTGTGTAGATTTCACTGTGCAACTGTACATATATAAAACTTTTTGCTATAATCAATAGGAATGATTCGGAGAGGAGTGCACGTATGTCCGCAGCAGATACAACACGACAGGCCATCGTTGAGGCAACGAAAAAACTCATTAGCAAAAGCTCCTTTGAAAAGCTGTCTGTGATCGAGATCACCCGCCTATGCAAGATCAGCAGAAACACGTTCTACTACCATTTTGACGATAAATACGCCATCATCCAATGGATCTTCACCACGGAGATCGAGCCACGCATTGCGCCCTATATGGTGAAGGATCACTGGGAAGAGAGCATCAGCACCCTGTGCCGCATTATGAAAGAGGAAAAGAGCTTCTACAGTAAGATTTTGCAGGACACCGGCCCCGGCTCCCTCTACCGGACACTGGTGGAATACTATAAGCAGGCGCTGATGGTCTGCTTTGCCCCGCTGTGCGATCAGCTGAACATCCACGGGGAGGATCGGGAGATCGTGGCCCGCTTTTTCAGCCACGGCACCATCGACATGATCTGCGACTGGGTCTACAGCGGCATGGAGCGGGATGCGGATATTTGCACGAGCATCCTGAATATCGCACTCACGGCGGGGATGTTCCGCTAAGGGGGCAAAGGCTTCCTTTGATTTTACTATAATGAAAAGAGCGGGGGACGCCTATGGACATTTTTGGGAAGTGTTCAAAATTTGGGCACTTTCTCATTTCTGTTTTAGATATATCGACGAAAGACGCTCTTCCGTACAGCCAAAAACCGTCTGCTTTCTCTGGAAAGCAGACGGTTTTGTGCGTAATGTGGGACAGTGTGCGGTGGACGGGCGGGGATGGCCTTACGATTCCCCCTGATGGAGGAAGGAGATGCCGTGAAGCATGATGCTCTCGGCGATCTGGGCCACCTGTGCAGCGCTGGCGGCCATGCCGTCATGGAGCCATTTTTCCAAAAGACCGATGCAGCCGGAGCTGACAAAGGCGTAGTAGTACTCCAATTGTGCTCGGGAGGCACCGTCAAAGTTTTTGGTGTAGCTCTGAAAATAGTGCTCCTGCCCGAGCGCCAGAAGGCGGGCGGCAAACTTCTTGTCTCCGTAAGGACCCAGAGTGACGATGCATAAATCGGCGTTTTCCTTGATACAGTTGAAAATACCGGCGGTGATTTTGGTGGGAGTGAGTGCTTCCTGATCGTCCAGCAGCGGCCGCAGGGCGTCCTGAAAGTCTGCCAGCATCTCCTCCTCCATTTGGGAGAGCAGGTCGTAAATATCCGTGTAGTGGGCGTAAAAGGTGCCGCGGTTGATACCGGCGGCGGCGCACAGCTCCTTGATGGTGATGCTCTGGATCGGCTTTTGCTGGAGCAGTCCTGTCAGCGCTTTGCGCAGCAGCATCCGGGTCAAGCGGGTCCGCTGATCTGGTTTTTGCATTATTTACAACTCCTTCATATTTGTTTTCATCAAAAACAACATACTTTGTTGTCTGTGTCGGGTAAGTCACTTTCGTGGGCGAAAGTGACGGTTGCTCCGGAACTCTATGGCGATTATAATACAGATAAAGAAGAAATTCAACACAGTGTTCATTATAGAAAGGGATAAACATCATGGAAAAACGCTACATTGTCACAGGTGCCGCCGGCCATCTGGGAACCGCACTGCTGCATAGACTGGAAGAGCAGAAGGCAGAGGTCTTTGCTCTGGTTCTGCCGGGACAGGCCGGACGGGACAGGGGGAACATCCACTATGTGGAGGGGGATGTCTGCGACCCCAAGTCCCTGCGGCCCCTCTTTGCAGGGGCACAGGAGCGGGAACTCTACATGATCCACGCTGCCGGCATGATCGATATTTCCGAGAAGGGATCGCCGAAGCTCTTTGATGTGAACATCAAGGGCACGGAAAATGTCATCGCCCTATGTCGTGAGTACGGTGTCAAGCGGCTGGTCTATGTCAGTTCCGTCCACGCGATCCCGGAGCGGAAGGATTGCCGTGTCATGAAGGAGGTGGAGTATTTCTCTCCTGATGCCGTGGTGGGCGCCTATGCCCGCACCAAGGCGGCGGCCACACAGGCGGTACTGGAGGCGGGCCGGCAGGGGTTGGATGTGGTGGTGGTCCATCCCTCGGGCATCATCGGCCCTTACGATCGCTCCGGAAACCATCTGGTGCAGATGATCACCGATTATCTCCGCGGTGCGCTGCCCGCCTGTGTCCACGGCGGATACGATTTTGTGGATGTGCGGGATGTTGCGGAGGGATGTCTGCTGGCCATGGAAAAGGGCAAGCGGGGCAACTGCTACATCCTCTCCAACCGCCACTATGAGATCCGGGATCTTCTGGGCATGGTGCGCGCTATCAGCCGCGGACGCAAGCTGGCGGTGCTGCCGATGTGGATGGCCAAGGCCTTTGCGCCGCTGATGCAGCAGATCGCCAAGTGGAAAAAGCAGCGGCCCCTGTACACGAAGTACTCCCTCTATACCCTGTGCAGCAACGATCGCTTTTCCCACGATAAGGCCACCTACGAGCTGGGGTATATGCCCCGTGATCTCCATGAGACGGTGCGGGATACCGTGCTGTGGTACCAAGCGCAGAACAGAGGAATGGCCCGATAAGAGAAGTTCCCGCGTTACGGTGCGCCCATAAAGATGGAAAAGGTTCCCGTGTGCAGACAGACCTGCATACGGGAACCTTTTACGGCGTGGGGAACGGGTCCGGAAGCGACAAAGGACGGCGGTGCCGCAGCACAGCCGTCCTTCCGCAGAATCAAATGCTAAATTGCATAGGGGCGTGGATTGTGTTCCCGTGGAATGCCCCAAGGGAGGTTCTTCTTGCTTTGCGTACCGTGATTACGCTTGGGGGGCACTGTCGGAGGGAGACTCCTTGGCGGGCTGTTCTTCGGCTGGCGCCGGAGTTTCCGTGACGGGCTGCTCCTCGGCGGGAGTATCCGTCTCGGGGGCATCCGTCTGGCCTGCCGGCTCCTCAAGAGAGTAGTCCGGCATGGGGATGGGCTCGGAGACCATGGAGATATGCTTGGCCGGGGCCTCGATCACATCGGGGACACTGGGGCGGAACAGCTTGGGGGCGTCCTCCTCACGGGTTGCACCGTAGTTGTCCACCGTCTCGGGATCACGGCCTTCCAGAATGGCCATCATCTCCTGGCCGGTAATGGTTTCCTTTTGCAGCAGGTACTGGGCGATCTTGTCCAGCATCTCCCGATTATCCTCCAGGATCTGCCGTGCCTCCTGATGGCACTGGCGGATGATCTGAATGGTGGCACGGTCGGCGGCGGCGTAGGTCTCCTGCGCACAGGACATAGCGTAGGTGCCGTCCAGATACTGGCCCTGAATGGTGCCCAGCGCCATCATGTCGAACTCCTCACACATACCGAACCGCGCCACCAGATTGCGCGCCATTTCGGTGGCACGCTCGATGTCGTTGGCGGCGCCGGAGGTCATGGTGTTGCAGACCACCTCTTCACTGGAGCGGCCGGCCAGCAGGGTGCGGATCTCGGCCAGAATATCCTCCTTGGACATGAGGAACTTCTCTTCCTCGGGCAGGTGCAGGGTATAGCCCAAAGCGCCCTGTGTGTGGGGGACAATGGTGATCTTGGAGACGGGCTGTGCGTTCTTCTGCTTGGCCGCCACCAGTGCATGGCCCACTTCGTGGTAGGCGATGATGCGCTTTTCCTCCTCAGTGAGGACGGTCCCTTTCTTTTCGCTGCCGGCGATGACGACCTCGAAGGAGACCAGCAGGTCGTTCTGATTGACCGCCTGACGGCCCTTGCGTACGGCACGCAGAGCGGCTTCGTTGACCAGATTGGCAAGGTCGGCGCCCACACAGCCGGCGGTGGCCTGTGCGATCTTGTTCAGATCCACATCTTCGGCCAGATGGATGTTGCGGGTGTGTACCTGCAGCGTGGCCAGACGGCCGGCCAGATTGGGACGGTCCACGGTGATGCGGCGGTCGAAACGGCCGGGACGCAGCAGCGCTTTATCCAGCACTTCGGGGCGGTTGGTGGCCGCCAGAACGATGATGCCCTTGGAGGGATCGAAGCCGTCCAGTTCGGCCAGCAGCTGATTGAGGGTCTGCTCGTGCTCATCGCTGCCGCCGCCGTAGCGGGCGCTGCGGGATTTACCGATGGTATCGATCTCGTCGATGAAGATGATGCAGGGGGCCACCTTGGCGGCCTCTTTGAAGAGGTCACGGACACGGCTGGCGCCCACGCCCACGAACATCTCCACAAAGTCCGAACCGGAGATGGAGAAGAAGGGGACGTTGGCCTCGCCGGCCACGGCCTTAGCCAGCAGCGTTTTACCGGTACCGGGAGAGCCGATCAGCAGAGCGCCCTTGGGCAGACGTGCACCGATGGCGGTATACTTGCCGGGGTTGTGGAGGAAGTCGATGATCTCCTCCAGAGACTCCTTGGCCTCATCCTGTCCGGCCACGTCCTTGAAGGTGACGCCGGTGGATTTTTCCATATAGACCTTGGCGTTGGCCTTGCCCACGTTGCCTAGGCCGCCGATGCCACCGCCGCTGCGGGACATGATCCGCATGAGCAGCATGAAGAAGCCGACCATCAGCACCGCCGGCAGCAGGTAGGCCAGCATGAACTCCAGAATGGGGGACATCTTGGCCTGATAGGGGCGGGTGTAGGTGATGGAGGGGTGCTCATCCAGCAGGGAGAGCAGGTTGGGGTTGTAGATCTCGGCCGTGTAGAGGGTGACGTCCTTGCCCTCATAGGACTTATCCTGTTCCTTGTCGTAGTAGGCATAGTCATCGACAGGGGTGATGTAAATCGTGTCGTCTTTAAAGACGATCTCCTTGACGCTGTCCTCCTTGACCATGGCAATGAACTGGCTGTACTCCACTTCATGGCTGCTGGTCTTGTTGGCGGTATTGCTGGAGTAGGCGGAGATATAATTGAAAACCACCGTCAGCACCACGGCCCAGAGGATGAGCGTCAGGACGCCACGGAAATTTTTTCCGTTCTTATTGTTCTTTGGATTTTTGTTATTTTTCGGATCCATAGGGGTCTCCTTCCATAACCGCATAAAGCGGAAAAGATCGTAAAATGCAGTATACCATAAATATGAAAGACTCACAAGGACATAAACGGTGTTTCGTGTTAAATTTCTATGAATACCGCTTTCTATTATACGGCTTGTATGGTATACTAATGTATCAAAACTAATTTACCTGCCGCAAGGGCAGGGTGCAGGAGATACGTATGAGAGATAACGATATGAAAAAACCGCTGCAGGAGGCGGAGAGCGATGGGATCATCGAGGGACGCAACGCCGTCATTGAGGCGCTGCGCTCCGGGACGGCCATCGATAAGATCTATCTGGCCAAGGGCGAGACTGACAAGACGCTGGGGCACATTGCCTCCAAGGCCCGGGCGCAGGGCGTTGTGGTGGTGGAGGCCGATCGGCGGAAGCTGGACAACATGAGCCGCACCCACGCCCATCAGGGCGTGATCGCCTTGGCGGCGCTGCGGGAGTATGTGTCGGTGGAGTCGCTGCTGGAGGCGGCGGCCGCCAAGGGGGAGCCGCCTTTGTTGGTGGTCTGCGATGAGATCTCCGATCCCCACAATCTGGGGGCCATCATCCGCACGGCGGAGTGCGCCGGCGCACACGGCATCATCATCCCCAAGCGGCGCAGTGCAGGCTTGACCTCTATTGTGGCCAAGACCTCCGCCGGCGCAGTCAGCTATATGCCGGTGGCCCGGGTGGCCAACATCCCCAGTCTGCTGAAGGATCTGAAAAAGCAGGGCGTGTGGGTGTTTGGCACGGCGGCCGATGGACAGACGTCCCTATATGAGGCGGATCTGAAGGGGCCGGCGGCCATTGTCATCGGCAGTGAGGGCAGCGGCATGAGCCGCTTGGTGTCGGAGAACTGTGATTTTCTGGTGAGCATTCCCATGAAGGGGAAGATCTCGTCCCTGAACGCCTCGGCGGCAGCATCGATTTTGCTGTATGAGGCGGTGCGTCAGCGCAGCTGAGGATTCTACATAGAAAGAGCGGGCGATCATGAGCAACACGCATAACCACCAATATCATACCGGGGAGGAGTGGGAGCGTCTGAGCGCGGCAGCGGAGAACGAGACGCTCCCGGACGGCGAGGAGTTTTCGCTGGAGGCCATTCTGGCTGAATTCGGCCGGGGTGAGGCGGAGCCTGCGATGCAGGAGGCGTCCGCGGAGGTATCGTCAGAGGAGCCGAAGCAGCACAAGAGCGATGCATCGGCAACGGATGATGGTGGGTCTTTGGAGAGATGTTCCGCCGGGGGAAGGGAGGAACTCCTTTCGGACCCCGCGGAGAAGCCGCAGTCGGAGGAAACAGCGGCGGAAGAAGACCCTCCGGTGCCGCTGCATAAAAAGGTACTGCGTTTCCCGGGACGCTTCCGCCGGGAGGCGGAGGACGAACGGCCGCTCCCACCGGCGGATGAGGACATCAGTGCCCCCTTGGGGACGCCACCGGCACAGGAAAGGGACGCTGTGGGCGAGACAGCGCCGGAAGAAATCGGAGAAGAGCCGCCGTTGGTGACACTGGAAGAGGTGATGTCCCAGACGGTGGAGTCGGTTTTGGAGGAGCAGGAAGATGCCCTGCTGGAGGAGCCTGTGCCGCTGACAGAACGCCTGCAGCTATGGGGGATGAAGCTTCAGCACACCGTGGCCGCCGTCCGGCGGCGGATCGCAGAGAAGCGCAGCGCTCCGTGGCAGGAGCTTTTGTCGGAAGAAGAGGACGAGCCGGAGGAGGATCTGGAATTTGCCACCCGTGAAGAAAAGCGGCGATGCAAGCGGCTGCGGCGGCAGATGGTGTTCTCCGCGCTCCCCATGCTTCTGATCGTGGCTGTCACGGCGGTGGAGACGTGGGAACCGGCGTGGCTGCCGGAGCTGTGGCACAATGAGGTGCTGCTGCGCTGCGGCCTGCTGGGCGGTCTGCTGCTGCTGACGGCCCTGTTGTCCATGGAGGTTTGGCGCACGGGCTGGAAGCTGCTGCGCCGAGGAAAAATCTACTGCGAAACGGCCTTGGTACTGCCGCTGGCGGCGGTGCTGGGGGATTGCATCTACTGTGCGCTGGCCGGGCAGACACTGCATCTGCCGCTGGCGGCGCCAGTGGCAGTACTGATCTGGCTGTGTCTGGCTGGACAGCTGTTGACGGCCTCCATGCGCCGGGAGATCTACCGCCTGACGGATCTGGGCGGCTGTCCGCCCTACGCCGTGTCGCAGACGGCAGCAGGCGCCTGCAAGCAAAAGGGGAAGCTGCGGGGATTTTACCGCATTTCCCAAGAGGAGGATTTCTCCCGCCGCGGGCAGAGAGTGTTGGTGCCGCTGGTACTGGCCTGCGCTACGCTGCTTAGCGGCGTAGTGTGCCTTGGCGGGCAGCGGATGTCCGAGTTTTTTTGGGTGTGGTCGGCACTTTTGACGGCGGCCCTGCCCATCAGCCTGCCGCTGATCGGGGCGCTGCCGCTCCGGAACCTGAACCGCCGATTGAGCCGCAGCGGCTGTGCCGTGGCGGGGTATGCCGGGGCCGCATGGGCCGGCGGCAGCCGTCGGATGGTGGTGGGCGACAGCGATGTGTTCCCGCCGGGGACCGTGAGCCTCAACGGTCTGAAGATCTACGGCGAGGAGATCGGTAAAGTGACGTCCTATGCGGCCACCGTGACCCGTGCCACCCAAAGTCAGCTGGCCCCTATTTTTGAGCAGATGCTGCTGAGCGAGGGCGGGCAGTATGAGGAACTGCAGGATCTCCATTACTATGAAGAGGGCGGCGTGGAGGGTACGATCCACGGCGAGACCGTGACCATGGGCAGTGCCTACTGCATGAAGAAGCTGCACATCACCCTTCCGCGGGAGCTGAAAGTGAAAACCGGCGTTTTTCTGGCGGTGGACGGACAGCTGATCGCCATTTTTGCCATTAAGTATCAGCCGTCCCGCAACGTAGAGTGGGCGCTGCGGGCCCTGCGCCGCAACCGAATTGAACCGGTGCTGGCCGTGCGCGGGGCAAACATCACACCGGGGCTGCTGAAGCGTAAGTTTGGCGTGGATGCCAAGGTGATCTACCCCGACATTTCCACCAGACTGGCGCTGTCGGATCTGTGTGGAGAAAAGGCCCGGGGGGCGTATGCCGTGCTGTACCGGGAGGGACTGATGCCCTTTGCCGAGATCGTGACGGGGAGCCGCCGCTGCCGCAGGGTGGTGAAGTCAGGCACTGTGCTCAGCTGGCTGGGGAGTCTTTCGGGCCTGGCGCTGGCCTACTACCTCACCAATGTGGCTGCCTATCAGTCGCTGAATGGCGGCTCGATGCTGCTCTTCCAACTGCTGTGGCTGCTGCCGGTATGGCTGCTGGCCAGCCTCATCAAGTACGAGTGATTTGACAGGCCAGAGCAAGAAGTTGATAAAAATGCGGAGTAAAAAGTCCCGGCTGTACTGACAGCCGGGACTTTTTTACGGCGCATCGGTGCAGAGAGGGGGGAGAAGATGGAGAGCAGAATTGGTGGAAAAATCAGGAAAATAGGGAGCGAACGGCGGAAATGAGTGAGGATTTGTTGCGCAAACAGGTCGGAGTCAGAAATGGAGGCCGGTGCGGCCCACAGGAGGGACGGAGGTTCTTTGAACAAATGCGCCAAAATTAAACTGTGAATTTTTGCTAAACAGGCGGCGAAATACAGTTGTCTTTTCGGTGAAAATAGTATATAATCATGCCACTGAACGAGTTGGCCAAATCCATCGAGGCCGAACCGTTGTCTCGTGAAAAACGAGAAGAACGCCAGTATAGCACCAAACATAAGGAGTGGAACGTCATGAACTATTCAGTACAAAACATTCGTAACATCTGCCTGTTGGGCCATAGCGGCAGCGGTAAGACCGCACTGGCAGAGAGCCTTCTGTATATGACCGGTGCCATCAATCGCATGGGTCGTGTAGCGGACGGAAATACAGTCTGTGACTACGATCCTGAGGAGATCAAGCGCCAGATCTCGATCTCCACGGCGGTTGCACCACTGGAATATAAGGGCTGCCGCATCAACGTGCTGGACACCCCGGGTGCTTTTGATTTTTCCGGCGAGGTCGTGGCTGCGCTGCGGGCCGCCGATGCCGCGGTGATCGTCTGCTCCGCCAAGGACGGCGTTTCCGTGGGCCTGGAGAAGGCGTGGAAATTCTGCGAGGAGCGGAATATGCCCCGCTTCGTCTATATCTCCAAGACGGACGAGGAGAACAGTGATTATAATGAGACCTTCAATGCCCTGCGTGAGCGCTTCGGCAAGAAGATCGCGCCGCTGGTGGTGCCCATCTGGGACGAGGAGAAGCACGTCACGGGGCTCATCGATGTGCTGAATAAGCGCGCCTATGAGATGCAGGATCTCAAGCGTGTGGAGATCGAGATCCCCGAGGACAAGGTGGACGTGGTCAGCGAATTTAATGATGCCCTCAAGGAGTCTGTGGCGGAAACCAGCGAGGAGTTTATGGAGAAGTTCTTCTCCGGTGAGGATTTCACCTATGCCGAAATGATTTCCGGTTTGCGCCAGGGCGTTCGCGAGCTGAGCCTGTTCCCGGTGCTGTGCGGTTCCGCCATCAACTGCATGGGTTCCCTGATGCTGATGGACAACATTGTGGACCTGCTGCCCAACCCGGTGGAGGGCAACTACCACAAGGCCATTCGTCAGGATGGCGAGAGCGAGGAATTCGTGGTCTCCCCCGGCGGCGTTCCCACCGCATTCGTGTTCAAGACCATCTCCGACCAGTATGGCAAGTTCTCCTGTGTGAAGGTGCTCTCCGGCACGTTGACCTCGGATATGGCTATGGTCAATGCCCGTACCGGTGAGACGGAAAAGGTGGGCCGCCTGTACGTCATGCACGGCAAGAAGGCCGTGGAGGTCAAGGAACTGGACTGCGGCGAGATCGGCGCCATCGGCAAGATGGAGAAGGTCAAGACGGGCGACACCCTCTGCGATCCCCGCAAGGTGGTGGCCATGAAGCAGATCCCGTTTGCGGCTCCCTGCTACTCGGTAGCCATCTATCCCAAGACCCGCGGTCAGGACGACAAGATCGCACAGGGCCTATTCAAGTTGAATGAGGAAGATCCCACCTTTACACTGGTCAACAACAGCGAGACGCATCAGATGGTCCTCTCCGCTGCCGGCGATATGCAGATCGATGTATTGGTCAGCAAACTCAAGACCCGCTTCAACGTGGAGTCGGAGCTGAAGACCGTCCGTGTGCCGTATCGTGAGAAGATCCGCAAGACCGTGCAGAAGCAGGGCCGCTATAAGAAGCAGACCGGCGGGTCCGGGCAGTTCGGTGATGTGTGGATCCGCTTTGAACCCAATGCCGAGCAGGAGGAGATGGTCTTTGCTGAGGAGGTCTTTGGCGGTGCTGTGCCGAAGAACTACTTCCCTGCTGTGGAAAAGGGCCTGCGTGAGGCCTGCGCCCATGGCCCGCTGGCTGGGTATCCGTTGGTGAACCTGAAGGCCGTTTTGTATGATGGCTCCTATCACCCGGTGGACTCCTCCGAAATCGCCTTCAAGACGGCAGCACAGCTGGCGTACAAGGCGGCCCTGCCGGAGGCGAGCCCTGTGCTGCTGGAGCCGGTGGGCGAGGTCAAGGTCACGGTCCCCGACAACTACATGGGTGATGTACTGGGTGATCTGAACAAGCGCCGCGGCCGCGTCATGGGTATGGATCCCACGGAGGACGGCGGCCAGATCATTACCGCAGAGGTGCCCATGGCTGAGATGAGTACCTATGCCATCGATCTGCGGTCCATGACCCAGTCCCGCGGTACCTTTACCTTTGCCTTTGTCCGCTATGAGGAGTGCCCTGCTCCTGCACAGGAGAAGGCCATTGCCGAGGCCAAGGCACTGGCGGAGGCCGAATAAGAATAAGTATAGTGCATCAAACACACCGGAGCGCCTGTGGTGCTCCGGTGTGTTTTTGCTCGAAAAATTTTTTCAAAGAATTTTTGAAAAACCTCTTTACAAATGGGGAAGGCTATGGTAGTATACAAATGCAATCGATAATCATTAGCATTAAGGACGGTGCAGCACATGGAAAAGTGCAAGAGGCACAGCCACAAGAGGGAGGCCATTTTAGAGTGCATCCGCTCGACGGACTGTCATCCGTCGGCAGAGTGGGTGTATGCACAGGTCAAGTCGGAAATCCCTAACATCTCCCTGGCAACGGTGTACCGCAATCTGGCTCAGTTCCGGGCCGAGGGCATGGTACGGGTTGTGGGTCATGTGGACGGGGAGGAACGGTATGACTGTGATCTCCACCCGCACGATCATTTTGTCTGTCGCTGCTGCGGTAAGATTACCGATGTACCTTTTCACCGTGTTTCCGATGAGGATGTCACGGAAGAGGGCCGAGTGGACGGCTATGATGTCACCTTCTACGGCTGTTGTGAAGAATGCTTAAAAGAAGAAAAAATCATCTGAGTGAACCAGCGCTTGACGGATATGGATCCGGAGGGCGTAAGAATTAACAAAAATTACTTTACTGGAGGAAAATGTCATGAAAAAATGGGTATGTTCTGTCTGCGGTTATGTACACGAGGGCGCTACGGCTCCTGCTGAATGTCCTGTCTGCCACGTGAGCGGCGACAAGTTCGTGGAGCAGGCTGCTGAAAAGACCTGGGCTGCTGAGCACGTTGTCGGCGTGGGCAAGGCTTTCGGTGCTGATGTCCCTGCTGAGGTGCAGGAGGCCATCATCGGTGGTCTGCGCGCTAACTTTGAGGGCGAGTGCAGCGAGGTCGGTATGTATCTGGCGATGTCCCGTGTGGCTCACCGTGAGGGCTATCCCGAGATCGGCCTGTACTGGGAGAAGGCCGCTCTGGAAGAGGCTGATCACGCTTCCCGTTTTGCCGAGATGCTGGGTGAGGTTGTGACCGATTCCACCGAGAAGAATCTGGCGATGCGTGTTGATGCCGAGAACGGCGCTACTGCTGGTAAGTTCGAGCTGGCTAAGCTGGCTAAGCAGTACAATCTGGATGCGATCCACGATTCCGTCCACGAGATGGCTCGTGACGAGGCTCGCCACGGCAAGGCTTTCGAGGGCCTGCTGAAGCGTTACTTCGGCAAGTAAGCAAAGCAAATCGAAAAGGGGAAGCAGGGAAGCCTGCTTCCCCTTTTTTCTGTGGAGAACAGCCATGGCGGGACGCTCGAAGATTCCGGCCGTGTATCTACCTTATTAAAAAAGACACCTCCGAAGAGGTGTCTTTTTTGCGGTCGAATGGGGTCATTGGGCGGCGGGATTGGATCCGTGCAGCAGAGGGACGGCTACCGTGCGGTTGAAAAAGTCAATGAGCGGTCCCATGCAGAAGGCGGTGGCGATGGTGCCGACACCGATGATGGAGGGGACATCCCGCAGTGCACCGCCGCCCAGCAGGAAGAGGAGGCAGCCGCACACCACACAGGTCAAATCGGTGCAGATCCGGATGTACTTGAACTGGCCCCATTTCCATGTGTTGGTCATAATGAGGGCGACGGAGTCGTAGGAAGAGACGCCTAGATCGGCCGTAATGTATACGGAAGAGCCCAGACAGAGGATGGTGAAGCCAAAGAGAAAGGCGATTACACGGACAGCCATGGAGGCATCGGGGAACAGGCCCAGCAGGAACTCATGGGTAAATTCCGCCACATAACCTAAGAGAAAAAGGGAGACGAACGTGGTGACACCGATGTAATGGCGGTCAAAAAGGATGGTGAACACCAGCAGCACTGCGCTGAACAGCAGGAACATGGTGCCGTAATGGACCGGGATCACCTGATTGGCACCGCTGACAAGAGACTGGAAGGGGTCAACACCGAACGAGGCCAGCTTGAAAACGCCGACGCTGACGCCGACGATGAGCACGCCCGCGGCCGACATGAGACTTCTTTTCACTTTCATATAGGAAACTCCTTTGCAATGCAATAAAATGGGGACAAAACGTATCCATTATATACAGGAAGAAATTGTTGTCAAGTTTCACTTTCGTTCGTTCGAAAGGGCGCGGTGGCTGTGCCGCCGGCCGCGGACAGCGTCTTATAGAGACGGACGAAGAATCGTTTTCTGAGATCGGGGCCGGGGAAGCGCAAGCGGGAGGGCAGGAACAGAGAAGGGGCGAAAAAACGACCGCTGCGGCATAAAAACAGGGAAACACCTTGCTTTTTGGAATTTGATTGCTATAATGAAAAACAGTGTGTACTTTGCAGAGAAGAGGAGCAAGAGAATGACAGAACCCCACCAGCACGAGAAAATCCACATCGGTATGCGTAATATCAAGACGGCCTGTTCGGCCACCCTGTGTGCGCTGTTGTACTACTTTTTGGACCGGAATCCCACCTTTGCCTGTATCGGCGCCGTGTTCGGCATGGGCAACAATATGGCCAACTCCCGGCTCCACGGCGGCAATCGACTGCTGGGCACCATCATCGGGGGCCTGCTGGGAATGCTCCTTTTTAGTATTTACATTCAGGTTTACCCTGATGGGGATAAGCATCTGTTGATGCTCCTGCTCCTTTTTGTGGGCATCGTGCTGCTGATCCTGGCCGGGCAGCTGCTGCACTGGCCCGGTGCCATCCAGCCCGGCGGGGTGATGCTGTGCATCCTGCTGTTCAATCAGCCGGTGGACACCTATATTATCTACTCACTGAACCGGATTCTGGACACGGCGGTGGGCGTGCTGATGTCCCTGCTCATCAACCGCTTTTTCCCCCGGGAAAGAGTCGCTCGTTGGATGATTTGGCTCTGCGGCGGGCACTATGATGGTGTCGAGGCAGAAGGCTGAGACGATGGGCGGTGTGGCAAACACCCATGTGTTCCATGCCGGTCTCCTGCGCAGCGGCCAACAAGGCCCCGTACACACAAAGAAGACGGAAAAAAGAAAATAATCCTTGCAAAAGCAGCGGAAATGTGGTACATTTCTGCGTGTGATAACTTTCACAAAGACAATTGAATAGGGCACACCATATTTCTATGTTGCCGCCGAAAGGGCGGCAAAGAAGGAGAAGACTATGAAAAAAAGAATCCCTGCTCTTTTCCTGGCGTTGGTGATGATGGGCGCTGTACTCGCCGGTTGTGGAGACAGTAGCAGCCATCAGAACGCCGAAGGAAATCATGGCTACGAGAAGCGCGAGGCCGCCAACGAGATCGTGGTGGGCATCGCACAGGACCTGGAAGACAGTCTTGACCCGCACAAAAGTGCATCGGCAGGAACCAGAGAGGTCATGTTCAACGTTTATGAAGGATTGGTCAAACCCTCTCCCGATGGCGAATTGATCTACGCTGTGGCTGCTGACTGCACCGTCTCTGACGATGGCAGGACGTATACCTTCCCCCTGCGCGAGGGCGTGAAGTTCCACAACGGTGCATTGGTTACTGCGGAGGATGTGGTTTATTCCATCAACCGCTGCGCCGAAGCACCTGAGGGAGGAAAACCCCTTGTGCCGGCGCTTTCTGTTATTGAGGACATTTCTGCCCCCGATGACCGGACCGTAGTCATCAAAATCAAGGAGCCCAATCTGGAGTTCCTCACCTATCTGACGGTGGCCATCGTGCCCGCCAATGCGGAGGATCTGGCCACCCAGCCCGTGGGTACCGGTCCTTTTAAGTATATCTCCCGCTCTCCGCAAGAGAACATCGTTCTGGAGAAGTTCGATGAGTACTGGGGCGAGAGCGCCCAGCTGGATAAGGTGACCTATCAGATCTACGAGGATTCCACCGCACTGGTGATGGCCCTCAAGGGCGGCAGTGTGGATCTGTGCGCCCACCTGACCAGTGCCCAGACCCAGCAGTTGGAGGACTTCCAGATCCTGGAGGGCACCATGAATCTGGTGCAGGCTGTGTACCTCAACCATCAGGCGGAGCCGTTTAACAATAAGGCGGTGCGTGAAGCGCTGTGCTATGCCATCGACCGGCAGGCCATCATGGATTTTGTGGCCGATGGCCACGGAACGGCCCTGGGCAGCAGTATGTATCCGGCCCTGACCAAGTACTTTATGCCGGAGCTGACTGACTACTATTCCTACAATCCCCAAAAGGCCAAGGAGCTGCTGGCGCAGGCCGGCTATCCCGACGGGTTTGCGATGACCATTATGGTGGCATCCAACAATAAGCCCCATGTGGATACCTCCGAGGTGGTGGCCGAGCAGCTGCGCGCGGTGGGGATCAATGTAACCGTACAGCAGGTGGAGTGGCAGACCTGGTACGACGAGGCCTATAAGGGGCGCAACTTCCAGGCTACGGTGGTGGGCTTGGACGCCCACAACATCACGGCCCGTGATATGCTGGAGCGCTTTACCTCCGACCACCCCAAGAACTTTATCAATTACAACAATCCTAAGTATGATGAGCTGTTTGTACAGGCCATCAACGCCAAGGATGAGGCACAGCAGACGGCGCTCTATAAGGAGATGGAGACGCTGCTGACAGAGGACGCTGCCAACCTGTATATTCAGGATCTGTGCGATCTGGTGGCCATGCGCAAGAATCTGACGGGGCTGGAGTTCTACCCCACCTTTGTTATGGATCTCTCCACTGTTCACTATACCAAGTAACGAATACGATACGCGGCCGCAGGCCGTAGAGAAAGAGGCGATCAGCATGAAAAATGCAGCGAAGAAATTAGGGATGATGCTGCTGACCATGCTGATCGTCTCTTTTCTGGCGTTTTTGGCCTTTCAGGTGATTACCGGCGACCCTACCAACACGCTGCTGGGCAGCGAGGCAACGCCGGAGCGCGTGGAGGCCCTGCGGGAAGAGCTGGGGCTCAACCGCCCCTTCTTCGTGCGCTATTTTGACTGGATCATCCACTTTGTCCAGGGTGATTTCGGCAAGTCCTACAGCTACAGTATGCCGGTTTCGGAGATGATCTCCGGCAAGATCGGCATTACACTGCTGCTGACGGCGCTGTCGTTTTTGCTCATCACGGTGATCTCTGTGCCGCTGGGGATCCTGTGCGCCGATCGGCGCGGCTGGATCGACCGGTTTTTCAATGTGCTGGGGCAGATCACCATGTCCGTGCCCCCGTTTTTTGTGGGCATTTTGCTGACCTTTGTGTTCGGCATCACGCTCCACTGGTTCGAGCCGGGCAGCTTTGTGAATCCGGCGGAGGATTTTTGGGGCAGTGTCCACTACCTGCTCTATCCGGCCATTGCCATTGCCCTGCCCCGGATCGCCATGACGCTGAAAATGCTGCGCAGCGGCATTCTGGGAGAAATGCACAAGGACTATGTCCGCACCTCCTACAGCCGGGGCAACAGCCGCCGGGTGACGCTGTACCGCCATGTGCTGCGCAATGCGGTGGTGCCCACGGTGGCATTTCTGGCCATGACCATCGCCGATACGGTGGCGGGCAGCGTGGTGGTGGAGCAGGTATTTGCTATTCCCGGTCTGGGCCGGCTGCTGCTCAGTTCCATCTCCAACCGGGACTATCCGGTGGTGCAGGCCATCATTGTGCTGATGGCCTTTTGGGTCGTACTGGTGAACTTCGCGGCAGATCTCATCAACCAGCGGCTGGACCCTCGGCTGCGTCTGCGGTGAGGAGGGGGAAAAATGGGTAAAAAGAAGTACAACGCCTACCTGCAGGTGGGCATGATCCTGACCGCTGTTGTCACGCTGGTGGCCGTGGTGGGCTGTGTGTGGACGCCTTGGGATCCCTCTGCCATGAATGCTGCCGCCGTTTATGAGGCACCGTCGTGGCACCATCTCTTCGGTACGGACAACTTTGGACGAGACATTTTCAGCCGTGTTATGAAGGGACTGTCCACCACATACTCCGTCTCGCTATGTACGGTGGCCGTCGGTGCCGCCGTGGGCGTGGCACTGGGGGCGCTGACCGGCTATTTCGGCGGCGTGGTGGACGACGTGCTGATGCGTGTCAATGATGCCCTGACGGCGTTTCCCAGTATTTTGTTGGCACTGGTGTTCATTTCGATTTTGGGGTTTGGCAAATATAATGTGATTTTGTCGCTCTCGGTGGCTTTTATTCCCGGCTATGTCCGGGTGGTGCGCAGTGAGTTTGCCCGCCATCGGGAAATGAACTATGTAAAGAGCGCCCAGCTCATGGGCGCCGGACACGCCCGCATTATTTTTCTGCATATTCTGCCCAATACCCGTGCGGTGATTTTGCCCACGCTGGTCATTGGCATCAATAACGCCGTGCTGGCCGAGGCCAGTATGAGCTATCTGGGCATCGGCGTCCGTTCTCCGGATGTGTCGCTGGGCTATATGCTTTCCGAGTCCCAGAGCTATATGAGCTCCGCACCGTGGTATGTCCTGTGTACCGGACTGACCATCGTGCTGCTGATTTTGGGCTTCAGCCTTCTGGGCGAGGGCCTTCTGGACGCACAGCAGCACCGCCGGCGGAAGAGAAGGTGAGCGCCATGTTGGAAATCAAAGATCTGCACGTGCAGTTTCATACCAGTGATCACGAGGCGGTGCGCGGCATCGACCTGACCGTAGGCGATGGCGAGATCGTCGGACTGGTGGGGGAGTCCGGCTCCGGGAAGTCAGTGACGGCGATGACCATCGCCGGCCTCCTGGATCACGACCGGGCCAACGTTCAAGGACGCATCCTGCTCGACGGGGTGGATCTGCTGCATACCGGCGGCGAGGAACTGCGCCGGAGGCAGGGCAAGGACATCTGCGTGGTGTTTCAAGAGCCCATGAGCGCCATGAATCCGGTCAGGCGCATCGGTCCGCAGGTGGAGGAATGTCTGCGTGTCCACGAGAAGCTTTCACGGGAGGAGCGGCGCCAGATGGCGCTGCGTGCCTTGGAGGCAGTGGATCTGGATCACGTGGAGGAGATCTATCGTAAGTACCCCCATGAACTGTCCGGCGGTATGCTGCAGCGGGTGATGATTGCCGCAGCCATCCTGCCACGGCCCAAGCTGCTGCTGGCGGACGAGCCCACCACGGCGCTGGATGTGACGATCCAGGCCCAGATCCTGCAGCTTTTGAAGCGGCTCAATCAGGAGCTCAATATGTCCATTTTGTTCATCTCCCACAACCTGAATGTGGTACGCAAGCTGTGCACCCGTGTGGCGGTGATGGAGAAGGGCAGAATTGTGGAAACCGGGGACACGGAGCGGGTGTTCTATCATCCACAGGACCCCTATACGCAGCGGCTGATCGCCGCCATCCCCACAAGGAGGAAGCTGTGATGGAAGAGAAGGTGTTGGAGGTACGGGACCTGAACGTCTGGTATCGGCCCTCGGGTGTACTGCGGCGCAAGAACACGGTGCAGGTACTTCACGAGGTCAGCTTTGACCTCTATCGTGGTGAGATCCTGGGACTGGTGGGCGAGTCGGGCTCCGGCAAGAGCACTCTGGCCAAGACGCTGCTCGGAATGGTTGGTGACTATACCGGCCGGTATACCCACTATACCAAGCGGCCGCAGATGGTCTTTCAGGATCACGGCTCCAGTCTCAATCCCGGGCGGACGGTGGGCTGGATCTTAGAGGAGCCGCTGCGGATCTATGGCAAGTACGATCGGGAGGAGCGGGTGCGCCGCGTACGGGAGATCATCGCCCGTGTGGGCCTTCCGGAGGAGTGCTATGACCTCTATCCGCGCCAGCTGTCCGGCGGACAGAGACAGCGGGTCAGCATCGGCGTGGCCCTCATTCAGCGCCCGGGGCTCATCATCGCCGACGAGGCGGTATCGGCACTGGATGTGACGATCCAAGCCCAGATCCTGCAGCTGATCTCCGATCTGCGCAAGGAACTGGGAATCTCCTATCTGTTTATCTCCCACGACCTCAACGTGATCTATCAGCTCTGCGACCGGGCCCTTGTGATGAAGGACGGGCGCATTGTGGAGCAGGGACGGGTGGAGGAGCTCTATGACCACCCAAAAGAGGCGTATACCAAGGCACTGCTGGCGGCAGCCCTGTAGGCAGAGCCGACAGTCCGGCAGGCGCTCAGCGGGGAAAACTACGCCTTGGAAGGGGGCAGCTCCATGGCTGCGTACGTTGGGAGGCCTTCGATAGCAAGAAGAGCTTCAATGCAGCAGTAAATATAAAATCATAGCGGACGATCGCGGCGGGCTTTTTCTGTTTGCGGTTCCTCTCGACCGAGAAGGATCACAGGTGGCGCTGCGATCTTTCCTTATTTTTCCTAACGGTTTCTTTATGTGCAATATGGATGTATTTTTCTGATGTATTTGGCGATACTATACAAACAGTTCTTGAATTTCGCCCCTGAAAATCATCTTTCGGTGGATAAAAAATATTTATTGCCATAAAAAAACATTGACAAAAAATGTAAGATGTGTTACGATCGAGCCGTTGTTTCAAGTGGCAATTGAATAAAAA
Organism: Oscillospiraceae bacterium; assembly: GCA_020025275.1. Classification (GTDB taxonomy): domain Bacteria; phylum Bacillota; class Clostridia; order Oscillospirales; family Oscillospiraceae; genus Vescimonas. Next base: position 49,152 of record JAHHSI010000010.1, read on the forward strand.
TGGGGGAGTAGTAAGCGCAATTTTTGCGTAGTAAGTCAACAGTTCGATCGCTGTGCGATCTGGCTTGCTTTAATTTACCAGACTCATGTGGATGATGTGTGTTGCGTGAGCCGGACTCTCTTTTTATTTGTACGACCTGCGCCTGTGCGCAGGTTTTTTCTTTTGTGAACACTGCTCAAGTGGATCAATACATACGAGAAGGAAAAAGGAGAAAGACTATGATTGTACCTGTGTTGTTGTTTATTGTAGGACTGGTCATGCTCATCAAGGGCGGTGACTGGTTCGTGGACGGTGCCACCGGCATTGCCCATCGTTTCCATCTGCCGGAGCTGCTGATCGGCGCCACGGTGGTTTCCATCGGCACGACCCTGCCCGAGGTGATGGTTTCGGCCACCTCTGCACTGGGCGGCCATGGTGAGATTTCCTACGGAAATGCCATCGGCTCCATCATCTGCAATACGGCCCTGATCGCTGCCATCACCATTTCGGTCCGTCCCGGTAAGGTGGACCCCAAGACCTTGAAAAAGCCGGTGATGTTCTTCTTTCTGGCTGCGGCCATCTATGTGATTAATGCCTATGTGACCGGCTATTTCAGCCGTCTTATTGGTGTGGTCCTGCTGGTTTTGTTCGTGGTGTACATGGTTGTCACGGTGCGTGATGCGTTTAAGGAGCCCGCAGCCCCCGAGCTGGAGGAAGCCGAAGCCCCCGCAACGGAAGCTTCTCTGGGGAAAAATGTGGCTCTGCTGGTGATCGGTGCGGCCATCATCGCTGTCGGCGCCAAGCTGCTGGTGGATAACGGCATCATCATTGCCAAGGCCGTGGGCGTTCCCGAGTCCGTGATCGCATTGACCTTCGTGGCACTGGGCACCTCTCTGCCGGAGCTGGTAACGGCCATCACCTCCCTCGTCAAGGGCCACGGTGCTCTGTCTCTGGGCAACGTGATCGGTGCTAACATTTTCAATCTGGTGCTCGTTTCCGGTGTTAGCGTGACGCTGGCTCCCTTCGAGGTCCCCTGCAACAGCACATTGTTTAACTATAATGCTTCTTTTGTGCTGGATATCCCGGTGATGCTGGGGGTTATGGCACTGATGACGGTGCCCGCTCTGATTAATAAAAAATTAGCACGGTGGCAAGGAATTCTCCTGCTGGCAATTTATTTCAGCTTCTGCATCATTCAGTTCACTATGTGATGGATCGGTAAATCATGCAGTATTGACGGGCAAAAAATTCCAATTTAGCGATATTACGTGTATGTTCTGAAATATTCTTGCAAAATTGAGCCCTGCCGTTTTTCCAGAAAACGGCAGGGCTTTTGCGTAATAAATTTTTCTCACAAAGAGTATAAATTATTAATAGAAAAATTTTGCGGAGCGCTTGAAATATTTGTTTAATTATGCTAATATTCAAAGCACGAGCTTTTATCTCTGATTTCGACAATAAAGCTAAAACGTATTTTATGATCTCGCTTTGGGATCGCCCGCAGCGGTTGTCAGCCAAAACCGTATGGGTAAAAAGCGAAAAGCAGAGGGTCGTGACCGAGAGTTTGCTTGTGTAAAATGTTCGAAGCAATAAAAAAGGAGGACGAAAATCATGACAAGAATTGAGAGAGTTGAAGCTGCTCTCAACGGCAAGAAGGTTGATCGTGTACCCTGCAGCGTCTGGATGCATCTGTCTGAAGTCGATCAGGATCCCGTTTCCCTGGCTCAGGAAATGGCCGCAAGAAACGAGAAGTTCGACTATGACTTCATCAAGATGATGCCTTTCGGTGCGTACAGCACGCAGGACTGGGGCGCAAAGATCAACATCTATTGCGACAAGTACAAAGAGCCTGTCATCGTCGAGCCCGGCATCAAAGATGTGGCTGATTATGAGCAGATTCAGGTCCTGCCCGCTACCTATGGTACTTGGGGCAAGGTCCTGCAGACCGCTCAGCATCTGTCCAAGATGGTGAGCAAGGACACCCCCTTCATCCAGACTGTGTTCAGCCCCATGACCACGCTGAAGAAGCTGGCCGGCGACCGTCTGGTCAAGGACATGAAGGAGAACCCCATGCAGGTTCATGCAGCTCTGCGCGCCATCACCGAGACCACGGTGAACTTCGTAGAGAGCAACATCGCTGCCGGTGTGAGCGGCTTCTTCTTTGCAACGCAGTGCGCTACCTACGACTTCCTGGATGATGCTCTGTTCGCTGAGTTCTGCAAGCCCTATGATCTGGCTGTGCTGAATTCTTATGCAAACAAGACTTGGTTCAATGTGCTGCATATCCACGGCTCCAACATCATGTTCGACGAGCTGAGCAAGTACCCCTGCAACTGCATCAACTGGCATGACCGTGATACCCAGCCCGACATGAAGGCTGCCCGCGCCAAGGTCACCAAGACCTTCCTGGGCGGTATTCAGGAGGTGCCCACCATCACCAACGGCGTGCTGTCCTACAGCAGCATTCTGGCCAGAAGCACTCCCGAGGAGATCAGAACCCACATCCACCAGGCCATCGACATGGTGGGCGGCAACTCCCTGATCATCGGGCCCGGCTGCGTCTGCGATCCCAAGACTTCCGACGAGAACCTGATGGCTGTTCGCGAAGCTGTGGAGAGCTACAAGCTGTAAATTCCCCCCTTGCATATTTATAAAAAATTTAGGAGAGATTTTGAAACATGAACCTGAAAAAAGGACAAGAAGTCGAGGCTAAGGCCGAAGAGAAAGAGTTTCCAAGTGGACTCGTTATTATTTGCGCACTGATTCTGCTGGCAGCTGTCCTGACGTACATCATCCCCGGCGGTGAGTACATCAGACAGGAAGTCAACGGCAAGATGGTCGTTGATCCCAATTCCTTTTCTTATGTGAAAAGCCATCCCGCTGGCCTGATGGACATCTTTACCGCTGTTCCTCAGGGCTTCATTTCCACCGGCTGGATCTGCTTCTCCATCCTGATCATCGGCGGTTCCTTCAGCGTGATCAGCAACACCGGCGCTATCCAGGCTGGTCTGAACAGCATGCTGAAGAAGACCAAGGGCCGTGACGTGTACGCCATCCCTGTCATCGTTCTGCTGTTCTCCATCGTTCCCACTCTGATGGGTTCTCTGGAGTCCTACCTGGCTTTCGTTCCCCTGGGCATCATGGTCGCTCGTTCCATGGGTCTGGACGCAGTCGTCGGTGTGGCCATCACCGTATGTGCCGGCGGCGCTGGTCTGGCCAGTGGTATCACCAACCCCTTCAACTACGGCGTTGCTCAGGGTCTGGTTGGTCTGCCCGCCTTCTCCGCTATGTGGATCCGCGTGCTGGCCTTCATCGGCTTCAACGCTTCCGTGTCCTTCTGGACTGTTAAGTACGCTCTGAACGTTAAGCGTGATATGCGCAACAGCTGGTGCTACGATGTTGAGATGCGTGCCAGCGCTGAAGAAGTGGTGATGCCTGAGTTCACCCTCAAGCACAAGCTGGTTCTGCTGGAAGTTGTCATCGGTATGGGCTACGTGATCTACGGCGCTCTGACCGGCGGTAATGACTTCATCAAGACCGGTATCCCCGCTGTCTTCCTGATGATGCTGTTTGTCACCGGCCTGATCATGCGTTACTCCATGAACGAGCTGTTCCGTCAGTTCGGTAAGGGCGCTGCCGGCGTTGTCAGCGGCGTTCTGGTTGTTGGTTTCGCAAAGGCTATCGCTATCATCCTGGATAACTCCGGCACCATCGACACCATCATCCACGCTACGGTTCAGATGCTGAACGGCGCTTCCGGTGTCATCACCTCCGAGCTGATGTACCTGATCGGCCACATCGGTAACTTCTTCATCATTTCCGACTCCGGTCTGGCAACCGTGCTGATCCCCATCCTGTCCCCCGTTGGCCAGATGGCTGGTATCACGCAGCAGGTCGTGGTTCACGCCGCAATCCTGGGTGGCGCTCTGGGCAACATGATCATGCCTACCTCCCCCCTGACTTCCGGTGCAATCGCTATTGCTGAGATCGACTATCGTATCTACCTGAAGTTTGTTATCCGTATCTTCCTGACCAACAGCGTTTGGTCCGCTATCCTGGTTGCGATCGCTACCATGGTGAACGTCGGACCCTTCTAATCAACAATTTTTCCGGGACTGGAGTGAGTAATTTACAATGAACTCTTACTTGAAGCGGGCCACAGAGCTCAAAGAGACAATGCTGCAAGACAGACGTTATATCCATGCAAATGCGGAGCGCGGCATGGTTCTGCCCGTGACCTCTGCCTACGTCAGAAACAGACTGGAGCAGATGGGATATGAAGTCACTGGCTTGGACGAGTCCGGACTCACCGTTACGGCGGGAGATCCCAACGCCGAGCACGTGATCCTGCTCCGTGCTGACATGGATGCGCTGCCCATGAAAGAGGAGAGCGGTTTGGAGTTTGCCTCCAAGACCGACAGTGCGCATTGCTGCGGCCATGATCTTCACACCACGATGCTGTTGGCGGCAGCGCAGATCATCAAGGAGCATGAGGCCGAGCTGAAGGGTGCAGTGAAGTTCCTCTTCCAGCCTGGTGAGGAAGTTGGACGTGGCGCTGCGGCCATGGTGAAGGCCGGGGTTCTGGAGAATCCCAAGCCCACAGCCGTCATGGCGATGCACGTCAACGCAAAGAGTCCTTTCCTGCAGCTGAACTACGGTAAGGGATGTACCTTCTGCTCCGATGATACGATGAACATCCGCATCATCGGCCGCGGTGGCCACGGTGCAAGACCTCATGAGACCGTAGATCCCATCAAGGTGGCCTGCCACGTATACATGGCGCTGCAGAGTATCAAAGCAAATACCATCAGCCCCTTGGAGCCTGTGATCCTGACGATCACAGGTATCCATGGCGGCGGTGAGGGCCACAACATCATTCCCGATGAGGTCGAACTCAAGGGAACCGTTCGTGCCTACAACAGCGCAGCCAGAGCCGATCTGCTGGAGCAGATCGAGACAAAGGCCAAGATGGTTGCCGCTGCCTTCGGGGCAGAGGCAGAGGTCGTGTTCAACGGCACCTGCGCTCCTCTGGTTTGCTCCCCTGCGTTCACCGATGAAATTCTGGAATGCGCAGCGGAAGTGATGGGCCAGGAGCGCATCGCAGCCACCAGCGAGGTGAAGATGGGCGCAGAGGACTTCTCTGCCATCACCGAGCTCTATCCCGACACCAGCGCCTATCTCTTTATCGGCGCCGGTCCGGACGAGCAGACCGCCTATCCTTACGGCCAGCACAACACCAAGGTGGTCTTCAACGAGGACGTGATGCCTTACGGTGCCGCAGTCATGGCAGCAAGCGCCATGGGCTGGCTGGAGAAAAAGGCACGATAAAGCCGGAGGAAATCGACGGCTGTCATAGGACAAAGAAACGATGCGCCCGAAGGGGCATCGAAAAGTCTGATCCTGTATCTACGAAGCTGTAGGACGTCAGTGTTTCACCGACGCCCTACAGCTATCGGTACGGTATGGAAAAATGAGCCACTCATTTTGATGAACAAAAAAGAAGAAAAGGCACTGTTTTTACAGTGTCTTTGACCATGTGAGAAGTGTGCTGTCCATGGTGCCCGGCCGGCTGAAGGATCTGTGCCACGGCGCAGGAGAGCGGCGGCCATGGGACAATCACGATAGGAAACAGAGTGTATCGAGTATTGTTCACACAATTCGACTTGTGAACAAGTCAATCAACGCTTATAATAATGGCATAACCTGCCTGTTTCAACAAACTTACGTCATGGTTCAATCGTACAGACGAAAAGAATGCTTAGGAGACGATAAATATGGAAAAGACCAACGCAAAGTATCAACAGTATGTTAAGACTCTGGAAGTAGAGCTGATGGCTGCTATGGGCTGCACCGAGCCCATCGCAATTTCTTTTGCCGCAGCTAAGGCAAGAGAAGTGCTGGGTAAGATGCCGGAGCGCGTTGTTGTTGAGGCCAGCGGCAACCTGATCAAGAACGTCAAGAGCGTGATCGTGCCCAACACCGATGGTATGAAGGGCATCGAGGCCGCTGCTGCTGTCGGTATTGTTGCCGGTAAGGCCGAGAAGAAGCTGGAGGTCATCAGCGAGGTTACCGACGAGCAGAAAGCCGAGACCAAGAAGTTCCTGGAGGAGAAGGAGATCACCGTGCAGGTGGCGAAGTCCAACATCGTGTTCGACCTGATCGTCAGCGTGTACGCCGGTGAGGATTCCGCTGTGGTCCGCATTGTTGATGAGCACACCAACATTGTTATGATCGAGAAGAACGGCGAGCGTCTGGTGGACGTCCCCGTGGCCGATCCCGTGGCTGAGGAGCCCAAGCAGGATGCCATGACCGTCGAGGAGATCCTGGACTTCGCTAAGACCTGCGATATTGACGATGTCCGCGCTGTGATCAAGCGCCAGATGGAGTATAATGCTGCCATCGCTGATGAGGGCCTGAAGAACAGCTGGGGCGCCAACGTGGGCCGTGTGATCATGGACAGCAACAACGGTGAGGATGTCCGCATCCGTGCCAAGGCTCGTGCTGCTGCCGGTTCCGATGCCCGTATGAGCGGCTGCGAGATGCCCGTTGTCATCAACTCCGGCAGCGGCAACCAGGGTATCACCATCGCTGTGCCCATCATGGAGTACGCAAAGGAGCTGAACTCCACCGAGGAAGATCTGTATCGTGCCCTGATCCTGGCAAACCTGCTGGGTCTGCACCAGAAGGCCGGTATCGGCCGTCTGTCCGCTTACTGCGGTGCTGTCAGCGCCGGATGTGCCGCCGGTGCCGGTATTGCTTACCTGATGCACGAGAGCGACTGGGTCATCATGCACACCATCGCAAACTGCCTGGCCATCACCTCCGGTATCATCTGTGACGGTGCAAAGCCCTCCTGCGCAGCTAAGATCGCTGCTTCCATCGATGCAGCGCTGCTGGCTCTGGAGATGGCAAAGCGTGAGCAGCAGTTCAAGGGCGGCGAGGGCATTGTGAAGAAGGGTATCGAGAATACCATTCGCAGCGTTGCTCAGCTGGGTAAGGAAGGTATGCGTGAGACCGACAAGGAGATCCTGAAGATCATGGTCGAGCGCTAAACGCGTTCCACTTCGGAGAGGACACGCCCTGCGGCAGCCCCTCTGTGAAATGAACTGAACAGCACCCCGGTGTGGAGGCGAGCCTCTGCACCGGGGTGCGTTTCTATGTTCGGGCAAAAGGGATGGGCGGCGCTTTTCCACATGCAGGCGGGTCAAAGTGAAAAACGAGGGGGCGAGACATGGTCTCGCTCCCTCGTTTTGCTGTAGTCTTTGGCGACGTTTTCCACAAAGCGGTGGATAACAGCCGTCACTGGAGAATGATGAGCTCCTTGGTCAGGTCGTAGAGGTTCTCCGCGCCGTCCTTGGTGGCGATCACCAGATCCTCGATGCGGACGCCGCAGTAGCCGGGAACATAGATGCCGGGTTCGATGGAGAACACCATGTTCTCCTGCACAGTGAGATCGCTCTTGCTCTCTACATAGGGGAACTCATGGCCGTCCACGCCGATGCCGTGGCCCAGACGGTGGATGAACTGTTCGCCGTAGCCCTCTGCGGTGATGATGTCACGGGCGATCTTGTCCAGATCGCTGAACTTCATGCCGATGTGGATGCTCTCCAGAGCCGTCAGCTGGGCTTTGCGCACGATTTCGTAGATCTTGCGGGCCTCATCTTCCACATGGTGATAGAAGAAGGTACGGGTCATATCGGAGCGGTAGCCCTGCTTGAAGGCACCGGTGTCGATGATGATGCTGTCGCCCTCCCGGAGTACCGTGCCGTCGGGACGGTGGTGGGGCTCGGCACCCATGGGACCGAAGGAGACCACAGGGGTGATGTTATAGCCATCGGCACCATATTTATTATAGAGACCATGCAGTTCTTCGGCCAGTTCCCGCTCTGTCACGCCGGGGCGGACCATGGTGGAAAGTTCGTGGATGACCGTTTGGTTCACACGGCAGGTCTCCCGCATCAGCTCCTTTTCCTCTTCATCCTTGAACATACGGATGTAGTCAACGAGCATATGGTCCACCACATAGTTGGCGTGCTTGCACTGCATCAGCTCGAGAAGGAAGTGGGCGTGCCACACTTTATCCACAGCAACGGTAGCGCCCTCACGGATCAGCGTGGAGAGCATGGCAACGGGGTCCTGGCTGTCACTGTACCAGAGTTTTTCCACATCGAGGGAAGCAACTTCGGAAAAGAGAGTGTTGGTGACCAGCACCGTTTGACCGCTCTTATCAACGAAGAGCACGTAGAGCCGCTCCTTGGGGTTGATCTTCTCCCCGGTCAGATAAAAGAGGGAGGAGGGGGAGCTGACGATCATCTGGTCGATGTTCTTTTCTTGCATCCGATGGATCAGGTTTTGGATACGCTGCTGTTTCATAGTTGTGCATTCCTTTCATAAAAAGACGGGTAAAGGGCACCGGAGCGATGCCTTGCGGATGGGGATGCTGGGGATATCGTCTGAAAAAACGCCCCCCAAAGGGGGGCGTCAGAGCGACCGTTAAAAGGGGAAACCGGGGATGTTCAGACCGCCGGTCAGGCTGCTCATGGAGCTCTCCATGGCGGCATCAGCCTGACGGAGTGCCTCATTGACGGCGGAAATCACCAGATCCTGCAGCATTTCTACGTCCTCGGCATCGACGGCCTCGGGCTTGATGACCAGAGAGGTCAGTTCTTTCTTGCCGCTGACGGTAGCCTGCACCACGCCGCCGCCCACAGACGCAGTGAAGCTGCTGCTCTCCACGTCCTCCTGTGCCTTGGCCATATCCTGCTGCATCTTCAGCAGCTTCTGCTGCATTTGCTGCTGCTGGCGCATCATATTGTTGCCGCCGCTGAAACCGCCGCGGGCGCTGTATCCTTTTGCCATTGTGTTGTCCTCCTACTTGATTTTGAAGTGATCCAGCATCGGGGCTGCATCAATAATTTTGTTTAACTTATCGTGGGATGGCCGGGGAGAGTCTTCCCAAGGCGGGGCCTCCTCTGGTTCTTTCGGTTCCGGAGCCGGAGAGGGCGGTGCCGGTTCTGCCGGTACAGGGGGGGCACTGGGCATCTCCGCTTTGGATCGGGCCGGCGTGGCTCGCCGCACCGAAGCGGCGCCGCTGGCCTGTGGCCGCTTCCCCACCTTGAAAGCGATCCGCACGGGGTGTCCGGCGTGCTGGGAGGTGACCTCCTGCAAGACACTGACCACAGAGGGCTGATCCAGAGACATCTGAACAAAGTCGTTGTCACAGTATACAGTGAGACAGTCGCCCTCCAGAATACCGCCGGCCATATTCAAAAAGACACGGTGGTTTACCGGCAAACAGCCCTTGTAGTGATCCAGAAGGCGTGTCCAGACCGCCGCATCGCCGCCGGATTCCACCTGTGTCGGTGCAGAGGCCGGCTGAGGCGCAGCGGGGGGCGCACTGCGGGCAGTTTTGCGGGTGGAAGGGGCAGGCCGTGGCGCACTGCGCTGCGGTACTTCCTCCGGCGGAATGTCAAAGACTCGTTCCCGCCCGGCGGGTTCCTCCGGCAGGGGAGGTTCTTCCGGAAGCGGGGGCTCTTCGTATGGGAGCGGCGTTTCCTGCAGCGAGGGGACCTCCTGACGGGAGAGTTCTTCCCAGCGCAGGGGGCGGACTTCCGCCGGTGCGGTTGCTGCCTTAGGACGTGACGGCCGTGGGACAGGGGAAATCGGTGCGGCAGGGGCAGCAGCCGGAACCGGAACGGTGCCGCTTTGGAGAAGCTGTTCCAGATGCTCGATCCGCTGCACCAGTGCGTCCGGATCGCCGCTGAGGGCCTCGTCGCACAGCCGCAGCAGGCACAGCTCGGCCTCCGTGCGGGGGTGGTAGCTGTCCGCCAGTGCGGCGCAGCAGCTTTGCAGCGTACTTGTCAAATAGAGAAATCGGTGCATGGACTGATCACGGCCCAGTTCCGTCAGAGTTTTCAGATCATAAACGCCGGTGAGCAGGGCTGACGCGCCGGCCGGCGCCGCCTTCACCATGGTGAGATCGCGGCTGAGATCCAGAAGTTCACCCAGCAGGGCAGCTACGTCCTTGCCGCCGCGGTAGAGCTCATCAAAGAGTGCCAAGGCTTCGCCGGTATTGCGTGCAAGAAGGCAGCGCATCAGCTGTACGGTCTGCACGCTTCCGGCAAGGCCCAGTACATCCAGAACAGCAGCGCTGTCCACGTCGCCGTCAGCCGAGCGGCACTGGTCCAAAAGACTGAGGGCGTCACGCAATGCGCCGTTGGCCATGCGGGCCAGAATTTCCGCACCATCGGGGGTCAGGGGGATCCCCTCGGCACCGGCCACCTTCAAAAGCTGGGCCTCGATGTCCCGGGGCAGGATCCGCTTGAACGTGAAGCGCTGGCAGCGAGAGAGAATGGTGGCAGGCACCTTTTGCAGCTCCGTAGTGGCGAGAATGAACACCAGATGGGCCGGAGGCTCCTCCAGAATTTTCAAGAGGGCATTGAACGCCTCACGGGTGAGCATATGGACCTCGTCGATGATGTAGACCCGTTTGCGCAGGACGGCAGGGGTATAGATCGCCTCTTCCCGCAGGGCACGGACATAATCCACACCGCTGTTGGAGGCGGCGTCCAGCTCCGTCACATCCAGAAGCGTCCCGTCATCGATCCCCCGGCAGGCGTCGCACGCATTGCAGGGGGCGCCGTCGATGGGATGCTGACAGTTGATGGCCTTGGCCAAAATACGGGCACAGGTGGTTTTACCGGTGCCACGGGTACCAGTGAAGAGATAGGCGTGGGCGGTGCGCCCCTCGGCTACCTGATGCTGGAGTGTGCCGGTGATGTGTGACTGGCCCACTACTTCTGAAAAAGTCTGGGGCCGCCATTTGCGATAGAGGGCTTGATACATACCTGCACGTCTCCTTTCTGCTGTTTTTGGATAAAAAAACTCCTCCGCATGAAGCCACAGAGCCGGCGCCCTCACGGCACATGGATGATCCCTCTTAATGCTGCTCGGTTCCCCGCCTGACATGATTCGTGGGTATCCATTGCGTGAGACCGGCTCCGCAGCTGCATGCGGAGGATGAGTCGTGCAATTATTTTACTACAAAATACAGCGCTTGGCAACAGTAAATTGCGGCTTATTTTACAGGCGGACAGCCTGCTCGTAGTTTTTCCCGACCTGCCAGAGACGGATCAGGAAGAAAATCGTGGCCACTGCCTGCGCAATCAGAAGGCACAGGCTTGCAACGGCGCCCAGAGCGGGAGAGAACATGACCAGCGGAGTGAGCACCAGAGACAGCAGCGCACACATGACCACCGTCTTCCACGCCTTGAACAGAGGCACACTGCCCAGCTCGACGTTGCGATGGACCTCCACGTTGGCAATGGCGTGGACCACCCGCCACGTCACATACAGGGTGAGAAGCAGGGCCGCTGCATCCAGAATGGTGATGATGTAGGGCAGCGCCGCGCCGTGGGGGTGCAGGAAAAGATCACGCAGCCAGGCAAGGATGTAGTAGAGGCACAGTCCGGAGCCCCAGCGCTGCAGGGGGGCAAAGAGGGGACTTTCTGCGGCTAAGTGCGCGCAGGCGGAAACCAACAGGCCAAAGCCAACAAATGTGGGGATCAGCTGGACGGTAGCCGAGCCGACGGTGATGGAAAAATTCAGAAGAATGAAGAAAAAAGCCCAAAATAAACGTTTCATAGAGGGGACCACCTTTCGTATTTAGTAGAGAATATACCATTTTAAAAAGAATATGTCAATAATTCATGAACAAGAAGGTTCTACTGCTTGCATTTTTTTGAAAAAGGATTATGATAGAAGCGTATGAAAATTTACTGCGACAGCAGAAGAAAAGAAGGTAGTTCAATGACAAAAATTGATATTATCTCCGGCTTCTTGGGAGCCGGCAAAACCACGCTGATCAAGAAGATGATCGCAGAAGCCTATCAGGGCGAAAAGCTGGTGCTCATCGAAAATGAGTTCGGCGAGATCAATATTGACGGTGGATTTTTAAAGGACAGCGGCGTGCAGATCAGCGAGATGTCTGCCGGCTGCATTTGCTGTTCTCTGGTGGGCGATTTCGGCAAGGCGCTGAAGGATGTACATGAGCAGTTCCATCCCGACCGCATCCTCATCGAGCCCTCCGGCGTGGGCAAGCTCAGCGACGTGATCGTGGCGGTGGAGAACACGGTGGCGCAGGAGGCGGACATGAAGCTCAACGCCTTCGTAACCGTGGCAGATGCCTCCAAGGTCAAGGTCTACATGAAGAACTTCGGTGAGTTTTACAACAACCAGATCGAGGCCGCCGGTACCATCATTCTCAGCCGCACCCAGAAGCTGAGCCAGGAGAAGCTGGAGGCGGCGGTGGCCATGCTGCGGGAGAAGAATCCCACCGCCGCCATCCTCACCACACCGTGGGAGCAGCTGGACGGCAAGGCGCTGTTGAGCGCAGTGGAAAAGGTGTCGCTGGCCGACGAGATGCTGGAGAAGATGCAGCAGGAACACGAGGCGCATGAACACGAGCACCATCATGAGCATCACCATGACCACGAGCATCACGAGCATGAGCATGGCGAGGAGTGCTCCTGCGGCTGCCATGACCACGTACATGAGCATGAACACGAGCATCATCATGACCATGACCATCACGACCATGACGAGCACTGCACCTGCGGCTGCCACGACCACGACCATGAGCACCACCATCATCACCACCATGCCGATGAGGTGTTCACCAGCTGGGGTGTGGAGACGCCCCATGTCTATACCGAGAATCAGATCCGGGAGTGCCTGCACGCACTGGACAGCGGTGACTACGGCGCCATCTTGCGGGCCAAGGGGATTGTGCCTGCCGGTGAGGGAACATGGCTCCATTTTGACTATGTACCTGAAGAGCACGACGTCCGCTTCGGCCCTGCCGATTATACGGGGCGCCTGTGCGTGATCGGTTCTCAGCTGCGTGAAGAGGAGCTCAAGAAGCTCTTTGCCCTGTAAGGAGTGTGTGGATGGATATTCCTGTATATCTGATGGCCGGCTTTTTGGACGGCGGCAAGACAAATTTTATCAATAGTATTCTCAAAGACGGGTTTGCTCTGGAGGACCGTACCCTGCTCATCTGCTGTGAAGAGGGAGAGGAGGAGTACGATCCCAAGGCGCTGACCAATGTATTCACCGTGAAGGTGGAAAACCGGGAGGACCTGACACCGGCCTTTTTCAAAAAGCTGGAGAAGATGTATAAGCCCAAGCAGGTCATCATGGAGTATAACGGGATGTGGCCCATTGAGCCGCTCTACCGGGAGGGGCTGCCGGCCAACTGGATCCTCTATCAGATCATGGCCTTTATCGACGCTACCACCTTTGATATGTATGCTAAGAACATGGGCCAGCTGATGATGGAGAAGGTCATGAATGCCGACCTGATCATCTTCAACCGCTGCACAGAGGAGCTGCGGGCGTTCCTGCGCAGCCGTAATCTGCGTATGGCCAACCGCCGTGCGGAGATCTATCTGGAGAATGTGGACGGCACCAGCGAGGAGTACGTCACCGATGATATGATGCCCTTTGAGATCATCGACAATCGCCTGGAAGTGCCCGACGAGGATTTTGGCGTCTGGTATGTGGATATGATGGACAAGCCCCAGCGCTATCAGGGCGTGGAGGTGTGCTTCAAGGCGGTGATGTGCCACTCCAAGAAGTATCGCGGCGTCCACTGCCCCGGCCGCTTTGCCATGGTGTGCTGCGAAAACGATATGCAGTTTTTGGCACTGGTGTGCAAGGGCGACGGGCTGGAGAACTTCAAGAATCGTGCGTGGGTGGAGATCCGCGCCACGGTGCAGGTGGAGCACAACGACGCCTATGAGGGCGAGGGCCCGGTCCTCTATGTCACCGACATCAAGGGCTGCGAAAAACCCAAGGAGGAAGTTGTCTCCTTCTGAAATATGCCATAGACAAGGAAAGAGCCTTACAGAACGCTGTAAGGCTCTTTTTTACTGGATGCGGACATGGCAGGCATCCGTCCGCCGCAGGGCAATCACCGCGTCCATAATGCGGTAGGCGGTGGGGTCGCCAAAGCAGCTGCGCAGCAGCGCCGTGACCGTCTGTCCCGGGACAAATCCCAGCGATACCAGACGCTGTCGTGCCGCGTGCTGTAAATCCAGTCCGAGGATGGTGGCACTCTCTCCGGGGCAGAGCTGATCTAAGGTCCGAGCCATAGAAAAAACCTCCTTGCAAGGGTCTGCTTCAGCCTATGCGCCGGAGAGCGGGGACGTGAAAAAACACCGCCCGCAGGCGGTGTTTTTATCGTTGGATGAGGCGGCCGTGCTTACAGCATGGAACCATCGAAGCTGTAAGGCAGCAGTTCGCCGAAGGTGAAGTGCTTGGCCTCGCCGGCGCCGTTGAGACAGATGACCTCAAAATCGTCGGAGACGAATTCCCGCAGCACCTGACGGCACACGCCACAGGGTACGCAGTAGTCCTTGCGGCCGGCGATCACAATGCGCTGAAAGTCCCGGCGCCCTTCGCTGACGGCCTTGAAAACCGCCACCCGCTCCGCACAGATGGTGGGGCCGTAGGAGGCGTTTTCCACATTGCAGCCGGTGAAAACCGTGCCGTCGCTGCACTCCAGTGCGGCACCCACTGCGAAGTGGGAATAGGGACTATAGGATCGATCCAGCATATCCATGGCCTTGCGGCACAGTTCTTTTTCTGTCATAGAAGAGTCCTCCTCATTGAAAATCCGGGGAAAAAGACGGCAGAGGTTCCCTCTGCCGTCTTTATTGTAGCGCAAAAAGGGGCAATGCGTCAAGGGAGCATTATTTCAGCTCTGCCTGCCCCGTGTAGAGATGGTAATACCGGCCCTTTTCCGCCAAAAGCTGTTCGTGGCTGCCCCGCTCGATGACCTCGCCCTGCTCCAGAACCAGAATGGCCTTGGCGTTGCGGACCGTGGAGAGGCGGTGGGCGATGACGAACACGGTGCGGCCCTCCATGAGGGAGTCCATGCCGGCCTCAATGAGTTTCTCCGTGCGGGTGTCGATGGAGGAGGTAGCCTCGTCCAAGATCAGTACCGGAGGATCGGAGACGGCGGCCCGGGCAATGGCCAGCAGCTGGCGCTCGCCTTGGCTTAACTCCTCGCCGTCGCCGGTGAGCACCGTGTCATAGCCCTGCGGCAGATGGCGGATGAAGGTGTCGGCGTTGGCCAGCTTGGCGGCCCGGCGCACCTCCTCGTCGGTGGCATCCAGCTTTCCGTAGCGGATGTTGTCGGCCACGGTGCCGGTAAAGAGGTGCGTGTCCTGCAGTACCACGCCCAGTGAGCGGCGCAGGGATTCCTTGGAAATCTCTTGGATATTGATGCCGTCGTAGGTGATACTACCGGACTGAATGTCATAAAAGCGGTTGATGAGGTTGGTGATGGTGGTCTTTCCGGCGCCGGTTGAACCCACGAAGGCGATCTTCTGGCCCGGCTTTGCAAAGAGGGACACCTGATGCAGCACCGGCTTTACAGGCTCGTAGCCAAAGACCACGTCCTCAAAGCGGACATCACCCCGCAGCTCTATCAGAGTCCCGTCCGGCGTTTTCCACGCCCAGTGGCCGGTGCGGCGCTGCGTTTCGGTGAGGGCACTCCCCTCTTTCTCCACCCGTACAAGGACGGTTTTTCCCTCGTCGGACTCCGGCGTTTCCTCCATGACGGAAAAAATACGCTCGGCGCCGGCGATGGCGGAGAGGAGGACGTTCACCTGCTGGGACAGCTGTGTGATGGGCTGGGAGACCTGCTTAACATAGAGGAGATAGGCGCCCAGAGCACCTACATTAAAAACGCCGCCGATGGCCAGCAGGCCGCCGACACAGCAGGTAACGGCATAGTTGATGCGGGAGAGGTTGCCCATGGTGGGCATCATGGAGGCGGCATAGGTCTGGGCCGTGGTGGCGGCATCTCGATAGGCGATGTTCAGCCGGGCAAAGCGGTCCACCGCCACCTGCTCGTGGTGAAAGACCTTGATGACCTTCTGCCCCTCGATCATCTCCTCAATGTAGCCGTTGAGAGAGCCGAGAGCCGCCTGCTGGCGGCGGAAGTTGGTGCGGCTCTTGCCGCCGATGGTCTTGACCGCCAGAAGCATCAGCAGGAGAAACACTACGGAGATCAGCGTCAGTACCCAGTTGAGGTAGAGCATCATCCCCAGAATCCCCAAAAAGGTCAGCAGGCAGGAGATCACGCTGGCAAAGCTGTTGCTGATCATTTCAGAGACGGTGTCCATATCGTTGGTGAACCGGCTCATCAGATCTCCGGCGGGGTGGGTATCATAGTAGCGCAGGGGCATTTTCTGCAGGTGGGCAAAGAGATCCTGTCGCAGCTGGGTCACCGTATTTTGAGAGATATGCACCATAATGCGGGCATAGATATAGGATGCCAGCGCCGAAAAGACATAGACGGCGGCCATCAGCACCAGCATCTTGAACAGCCCTGAAAAATCCCCGGGAAGGATATAGTCGTTGATGATGGGCTTGATCAGGTAGCTGCCGCCGACGTTACCGGCTGCCGAGAGCAGCAGGCAAAGGACCACCGGGATGAAGGCCAGACGGTAGCGGGTGATATAGCGCATAAGTTTTCCGATGGTGCTGCGGAGATTGCGGGGGCGCTGGAACCCGTGGGCGGCGCCGTGACCGTGGGGATGATTAGCCATCGATCATCCCTCCTTCCTGTTGAGACTCGTAGACTTCGCGGTAAATGCCGCAGGAGGAGAGGAGCTGGTCATGGGTGCCCATGGCGGCGATCGCTCCGTCGTCCATCACAAGGATGAGGTCGGCATCCATCACCGAGGTGACGCGCTGGGCGATGATGATCTTGGTGGTTCCCGGCAGCACTTGGCGGAGCGCTTGTCGGATGCTTCGATCCGTAGCTGTATCTACCGCCGAGGTGGAGTCGTCCAGAATGAGGATCTTCGGCTTGCGGAGAATGGCGCGGGCAATGCACAGACGCTGCTTCTGTCCGCCGGAGATATTCGTGCCGCCCTGATCGATCTTCGTCTCGTAGCCCTGCGGCATTCGGTCGATGAACTCATCGGCGCAGGCCACACGGCAGGCCGCACGCAGCTCTTCATCCGAGGCGTCATGGCTGCCCCAGCGGAGGTTATCGGCCACGGTGCCTGAGAAGAGGGTGTTTTGCTGCAGCACCATAGCGCAGGCATCCCGCAGATGGGCGGTGGTGTACGACTGTACGGGGTGGCCGCCGACAAAGACACGGCCCTCCGTGGCCTCGTAGAGACGGGGAATCAGGCTGACCAGAGTGGTTTTGGCGCTGCCGGTGCCGCCCAGAATACCGACGGTCATCCCCGCGTCCACGGAAAAATGGATATCCCGCAGATTCCATGTCTCCGCCGTCTGGTGGTACTTGAAAAAGACATGGTCAAAGCGCACGGAGCCGTCCGGCACTTCCAAGGCGGGATCGGCTGCGGCATCGGTGATCTCCGGGGCTTCCTCCAGTACCTCCACAATGCGGCGGGCGCAGGCGATGGAGCGGCTGAGCATCATCAGGATCATGGAGACCATCATCAAAGACATCAGGATCTCGGTGATGTAGGTGATAAAGGAGATGAGATCGCCGCTGCCCATGATGCCGTCATAGACATAGTGTCCGCCGATCCACATGACGGCGATGATGGTGGAGTAGACGATGACGATCATCAGCGGCATAAAGGACACCACGAACGAGGAGGCGTGCTCTGCCGTCTTGCGCAGGTGTACGCTGCGCTTTTCAAATTTATGGCACTCCTCCGGCTCGCGGACGAAGGACTTCACTACGCGGATGGCATTGAGGTTTTCCTGCACCACCAGATTGAGGTCGTCGGTGGCCTGCTGCATGGTGTTGAACATGGGGCCGACCCGGCGCAGGATCACCGTGGCCACAACGGCCAGCAGCGGAAGCACCACCAGAAAGACGCGGCTGAGCTTGAGACTGATGGTCGCAGCCAAGACCAGTGCGGTGAGCAGCATCATGGGCGCACGAACCACGATCCGCAGACCCATCATCAGTGTTTGCTGCATGGCGGCCACGTCGTTGGTCAGACGGGTGATGAGCGATGCGGTGGAAAAGTGTTCGATGTTGCTGAACGAAAATTTCTGGATCTGCTCATAGACCTCCAAACGCAGGTTGGCACCAAAGCCCATGCCGGCGCGGGCAGCGGCGGCGGAGGCGGTGATGCCCAGCAGCATGGCCACAGCGGCCATGGCGGCCATTTTCAGACCGGCCAGTAAGATGTAGTGGCGGTCACCGCCGGCAATACCGACGTCCACAATGTTACTCATGGTCAGCGGCAGCAGCAGTTCCAGCACTGCCTCACCGGCAGAGCATAGGATGCCAAGGAGCATATACGGGCGATAGCCCTTGGTATAGGGGTACAGTTTTCGGATCATAGAGTCACCTCCGGGTGCTGGGTCATACGAGTGAATGGGTGATAATGTAACTCCTTATTATAACGTGATTTCTCCAAACTGTCAAGAAATGGACGGCAGGAACCTTTTCCGGCGCTGCGGCATAGAATGGGAGGCGTCAATGGGCAGAAGGAGGCGGTCGTATGGGCGCATATATCGTAGCGCTGGCAGGAAACCCCAACGTGGGGAAATCCACACTGTTCAATCGGCTGACAGGACTGCGCCAGCATACCGGAAACTGGCCGGGCAAGACGGTGGAGCAAGCCCGGGGACAATACACGGAAGCTGGGGAGAGCTGCACGCTGGTGGATCTGCCGGGGACCTATTCTTTGTGGGGCGTGTCCCCCGAGGAGGAGATTGCCGGAGATTTCCTGCGCAGCGGGAGCGCCGATGTGACCATCGTGATGGCAGATGCCACCAGTTTATCGAGGAGTTTGACGTTGGCCTTGCAGGTGCGGCAGATGACGTCACGGATGGTGCTGTGTGTCAATCTGGTGGATGAGGCGGCGAAGAAAGGCGTTACGGTGGATGTGGAAACGCTGCGACGCCGTCTGGCAGCGCCGGTGGTGGCCACGGCGGCCCGCAGCGGGCGGGGCCTTGCACAGCTGCGCAAGACGGTGGGGCAGGTGGCCCGTGGGGAAATCGAAGGGGACGAGGAGGCGGCACAGCAGGAAGAGCGAGCGTGTCCGCCGGTTTCGGCCCCCGGAGAAAACTGGGATCACTGGCAGATCCGCTATGAGGTGGCGGTGGAGCGGGCGCTGCAGCGGCTGACACCCTATGTGACAAGAGGGGAGGCGCTGGCCCTGCTGCTGGGAAAGAGCCGGCGGCCGGAGGCAGAGGCACGGGTGGGGACAGCATTGGAGCGGGCCGAGGAGATCTTGCAGGAGGCGGGACTGACCGGACCGGCTTTGGCGGACAGTGTGGCAGCCTCCGTGGTGCATCAGGCGCAGGAGATCAGCGCAGCCTGCACGGTACAGCGCCGGGCCAAACACCGAGACTGGGATCGGCGCATTGACCGGTGGCTGACCACGGGCATCACGGCGCCGCTGGCCATGCTGGGGCTGCTGGCACTGGTCCTCTACCTCACGGTGCGCGGCGCCAACTACCCCTCTCAGCTGTTGAGCCGCTGGCTCATGGCGCTGCGTCTGCCGCTGCGGCGGGGACTGGTATGGATGGGATGTCCGCTGTGGCTGCAGGGTATGGCTGTGGACGGTGTGTATACCACGGTGGCGTGGGTGGTGTCGGTGATGCTGCCGCCCATGGCCATTTTCTTTCCCCTTTTTACCCTGTTGGAGGATGCAGGATATCTGCCGCGGGTGGCCTTTAACTTAGACCGCCTGTTCGCCGTATCCGGTGCCCATGGGCGCCAGAGCCTGACCATGTGTATGGGACTGGGCTGCAACGCCTGCGGCGTGACCGGCTGCCGCATCGTCGACAGCCCCCGGGAGCGGATGGTGGCCATCCTCACCAACAGCTTTGTGCCGTGCAACGGCCGCTTCCCCACGCTGTTGGCGCTTATTACGCTGTTTGCCGCACCACACAGCCCCCTGCTGGCCTCCCTGCTGCTGGCGGTGTGCATGGCCGCATCGGTGGGGATGACGCTGCTGGTCTCCCGGCTCCTGTCGTCCACAGTGCTCAAAGGGGAGCCTTCCTCCTTTTCCCTGGAGCTACCGCCCTACCGCCGCCCGCAGGTGGGCCGGGTTTTGGTGCGTTCCCTGCGGGATCGGACGGCCTTCGTGTTGGGAAGAGCCGTTGCAGTGGCGGCACCGGCGGGGATCCTCGTGTGGGGCATGACCCATATCAGCATCGGCGGCAGCAGCCTTTTGCAGCACGCAGCCGCCTTTTTGCAGCCCTTGGGACAGCTCATGGGTCTGGACGGAATGATCCTGCTGGCCTTTCTGCTGGGCTTTCCGGCCAACGAGATCGTGGTGCCCATCTTGCTCATGGGCTATCTGTCGGCGGGGACGATGATGGACTATGAGAGTCTGGCTCAGCTGGGCGGGATCCTCACCGCCAACGGCTGGACGGAGCTGACGGCCCTGTGCGCCGTGGTGCTGTGCTTGTGGCATTTCCCCTGTGGCACTACCTGCCTGACCATCCACAAGGAGACGGGCAGCTGGAAGTGGACGGCACTGGGCTTTGTGCTGCCCACCGCCGTGGGTGTGGTGATGTGTATGCTCCTGCGTGGAGCGGCGGCGCTCTGGGCAGCGCTGTGAGAAGCGGCCGCAGAGCCAAAAACTCTGCGGCCGTTCGGCTGACTTCCTTGATTGACAAATCGGATAAAATCATGGAAATTTGTTTAGGGAAATAGTAAAAAATAGAAGGGACGCTTGCTAACTTCATATTGTTGAATTATAATAAAAAATAACAAGAAACGAAATTTATGTTGCAAAATGCTCCAGAAAAGTATAAATGAGAGGGAAGTGACAGTAAATGGTAAAAATGTGGAAGCGATTGATTGCCGGGGCCATGGCTCTGACCATCTTGGGCGGGGTGAGCCAGATGCCTACCGCCTATGCAGCGGGAGATGTTCCGATACCCAGCCAGATAGTGTCCGGCGAGGTAAGGAAGAACCTTACCGTGCCAAACAGTATCAATGTGTTGGTGAAAGATGAAGACGGGGCACAGGTAAGCGGCGGCGAGTTCCAACTGATTGCCGAAGATGGCACCGTGGTGAAACGCTGGCGGGGCGGTAACGGCATTTCCAGTGCCAATCCTATAAACTATGCAGATGAGGAAATGTGCTCTTTGCGGATAGCTGATTGCTATGAGACGGGTGACTATAATGGCCCCATTCGTTTTCCCAACGGCGAATTTATGAACAGGGACGTATGGTTTCGCCACAAATATGGAGATACCGTAAAATACGTTTCCTATGGAGCTAAGATGCCCGGTGAGGAGACCGTGACGATTCCGTCCGGTGAGGTATGGATCAATGTGGGTGGCGGCTACAAGCGCGAAGCCGGACAGGAAAAGATTACTCAGATCGCTGTGTATGGTGACAAGAAATATGACTTGTCGGATCTGGCTGGAGACATTACAAAACTGCAGTGGCCGGCAGGGACAGCGCATGAAAGTGTCATCTATCTCAAGGAACGCGGTTTTACTATCTATGGACCCAACGACCATACATTAACGGCTGCGAGTACGGCGGAAGAATATCGGAAGATTACGGTGGATCTCCATGCTTGCTATCCCAAGTATGTCAATGAAAAGGGACAGCGTGCGTGGGCTAATGGGGGCGTCTCTACCTATGGCGCACCCATAGTGAAGGGGGACTATATCACTTCGGCCTATCTTCAGGTCACCAGTGGAGCGGTTACGAATTTTATTTCTTTGGCAAATGGTCCTACCGCAGAGATCTATGTCAAAAAGGGGGACTATGCACCACAGGTAGCATGCGGCTTTGCCGGTGTCCGCGATGACGATGGAAATAGGGGAAATCTGTTTATCTGCGGCTATATGAAGCACGTTTTGTCTGTGACAGCACCTCCCAAAGAGGGCATGACGATCGGCTATATTCCTGCCGGTACCTATACGCTGCATCAGGTTTCGGCAGCAGAGGGCTATCTCACGGCAGCGGATCAGAAAATCACGGTGAAAGACAGCACACGGCTGGAGGATCTGCAGAAGATTGAGATTGTGAACCCGAAAGAAAAGCCCCATGAGCATACGTTTAGCAAGGACTGGAGCAGCGACGAGACGAACCACTGGCACGCAGCGACCTGCGAGCACGGCGATCTGGTGAAGGACAAGGCGGCCCATACCTTCGGGGATTGGACGGTGACCGTGCAGCCCACGGAGGACAAGGAAGGCCTGCAGGAGAGAAGCTGTGATGTCTGCGGTTATAAGCAGCAGGAGAAGCTGGACAAGCTGCCCCATGAGCATACGTTCAGCAAGGACTGGAGCAGCGACGAGACGAACCACTGGCACGCAGCGACCTGCGAGC
>JAHHSI010000011.1 GCA_020025275.1 Oscillospiraceae bacterium
AGAGCATCTTATTTTCAATGGGCATATCCTCGTCGATCTTCATGCGGTCCATCATATTGTTGATGCGATCGCCGCCGAAAAGACGCATGAGGTCATCCTCCAAAGAGATGTAGAAGCGGCTCTCACCGGGGTCGCCCTGACGGCCGGCACGGCCGCGGAGCTGGTTGTCGATACGGCGGGAGTCGTGCCGCTCCGTACCGATGATGAAAAGGCCGCCGGCCTCCCGGACGCGCTCGGCCTCCCCGGCGATCTCCTTTTTATGGAGCTGCAGCTTTTCGGCATACAGGGCGCGGGCGTCCAGAATTTCCTGATTATCAGTGTCGGCGTAGCCGGTGGCCTCGGCGATCAGCTCATCGCTGCAGCCGGCCTTGCGCAGATCGTTTTTGGCCAGATACTCGGCGTTGCCGCCCAGCATAATATCCGTACCACGGCCGGCCATGTTGGTGGCCACGGTGACGGCGCCAAATTTACCGGCCTGTGCCACGATCTCGGCTTCCTTTTCGTGGTTCTTGGCGTTGAGCAGGTTGTGGGGGATCTTTTCCCGATCCAGCATCTTGCCCAGCAGCTCGTTCTTTTCAATGGAGACGGTACCTACCAGCACCGGCTGGCCCTTGGCGTGGCATTCCTTTACCTGCTCAATAACGGCGCGATATTTGCCGGCCTCGGTCTTGTAGACGGAGTCTTCGTTGTCAATACGGATCACGGGGCGGTTGGTGGGGATCTCCACGATGTCCAGCTTATAGATCGTGGCAAACTCTTCCTCCTCCGTAAGCGCCGTACCGGTCATACCGGAGAGCTTGCTGTAGAGACGGAAGTAGTTCTGGAAGGTGATGGTGGCGAGGGTCTTGCTCTCCCGCTGCACGGAGACGTGCTCCTTGGCCTCGATGGCCTGATGAAGGCCCTCGGAATAGCGGCGGCCGAACATGAGACGGCCGGTGAACTCGTCGACGATGATGATTTCGCCGTCCTTGACCACATAGTCTACATCCCGCTTCATAATGCCGTGGGCACGGATGGCCTGATTGATGTGGTGGGCGATGGTGGAGTTTTCGGGGTCGGAGAGGTTATCCAGATGGAAGAACTCCTCGGCCTTGGCGATACCGCGGGCGGTGAGCGTCACGGTGCGGGCCTTTTCATCCACCACATAGTCGGCATCCAGATCCACATCTTCCTCTTCTTTTGTGTCTACTTCAGTGACCACCAGCTTCTTCAGCCGCACGGCGAAGGACTCCGCCATATCATAGAGCTGGGTGGACTTGTCCCCCATGCCGGAGATGATGAGGGGGGTGCGGGCCTCGTCGATCAAGATGGAGTCCACCTCGTCCACGATGGCGAAGTTGTGCCCCCGCTGGACCTGCTCGGTGGCGTAGAGCGCCATATTGTCACGCAGATAGTCAAAGCCCATCTCGTTGTTGGTCCCGTAGGTGATGTCGGCATTGTAGGCGGCCTGCCGCTCCTCCTTTGTCATGTCGTGGATGATGAGGCCCACCTCCAGACCGAGGAAGCGGTGCACCTTGCCCATCCATTCGGAGTCACGCTTGGCCAGATAGTCATTGACGGTGACGATGTGGACACCTTTGCCGCTGAGGGCGTTGAGGTAGGCGGGCAGCGTCGCCACCAGCGTCTTACCTTCACCGGTCTTCATCTCGGCAATGCGGCCCTGATGCAGCACGATGCCGCCCACCAGCTGCACCCGGTAGGGGTACATCCCCAGAACGCGGCGCGCCGCCTCGCGTGCCGTGGCAAAAGCCTCCGGCAGGAGATCATCCAGTGTCTCCCCCTGTGCCAGACGCTCCTTGAACTCGGGGGTCTTTGCCTGCAGCTGGGCGTCCGTCATGGCACTGTAGCTGTCGGCCAAGGCCTCGATCTTGTCCACGATGGGGTAAATGGCTTTCAGCTCACGCTGACTGTACGTACCGAAAATCTTTTGAATGAGTCCCATATCTATTGATACATCCTTTCCTGTAGGTGGTATTTGACATAAAAATACTAATATAGTATACCACAGGGAAATGTCAGATGCAAAGGAATTGTGTGCGGGAATCGCCGGTGGAAAGAGAGTTTTCAAAAAGTTCAAAGGTTTTCGCTCTGTGGGGGAGTGCGGCGGAGAATGACACAATTTTTGTTGCGGCGGCGGAGAAAAGATGGTACAATATGGACAAACCAAAACAGGAAACAGGCGCCGCCGGTGTGGCTGCTTGACCACGCATGGCCGCAGGCGGACAATTTTCCGGGCGCAAGCGTCCGGAGTGATAGGAAAGGAAAAATGCTATGAAGCTCAGCTTTTTCGGCGCCGACCACTGCGTGACCGGCAGCTGCCACTGTGTGGAAGTCAACGGGAAAATGATTTTGGTGGACTGCGGATTGCAGCAGGGGCGGGACGAGATCGACAATGCCTCGCTGCCCTTCAACCCTGCGGCGGTGGACTATGTGTTGGTGACCCATGCACACATCGACCACTCCGGGCGAATCCCGATGCTGATCAAAAACGGCTTTGAGGGCCGGATCCTGACCACCCGCCTGACCGGGGAGCTTCTGGATATTATGCTGCAGGATTCCGGTCATATTCAAGAGGCCGATGCAGAATACATCAACCGCAAGAACCGCCGTGCCGGCCGGCCGGAGGTGGAGCCGATCTACACCGTGGCCGACGCCATGCGCGTGCGCGAATTTGTGGATACCTGCGAATATGGACAGATCATCGATCTATGTGAGGGTGTCCAGGTGGAGTTCATCGATGCCGGGCATTTGCTGGGCTCTGCCAGCATCCGGATGTCCCTGCGTGAGGGCGATGTGGAAAAGACCATCGTCTTTTCCGGCGATATCGGCAACGTCAATCAGCCCATCATCCGCGATCCGCAGACGTTCCACGAGGCCGATTATGTGGTCATGGAGAGTACCTACGGCGACCGCAACCACACCGAAGTGTGGAGCTATACCGACGAGCTGGCAGAGCTGATCGACGAGACGCTGGGCCGCGGCGGCAATGTGGTGATCCCGTCTTTTGCCGTGGGGCGCACACAGGAACTGCTCTATTTCATCCGTGAGATCAAGGATCAGAATTTGGTCAAGTCGGTGAAGGATTTCCCCGTCTATGTGGATAGTCCGCTGGCAAAGCGGGCCACCAGTATCTTCTGCGGCGATCTGCACGGATATTTGGACGATGAAGCGCTGAAGCTGGTGGCCGACGGCACCCATATGTTCCAATTCCCGGGACTGCACCTGTCTGAGACGGTGGAGGAGTCCAAGATGCTGAATCTGGACAATGTGCCCAAGGTCATCATTTCCGCCTCCGGTATGTGTGATGCCGGCCGGATCCGCCACCATTTGAAGCACAATCTGTGGCGTCCGGAGAGCAGCGTGGTGTTCGTGGGCTTTCAGGCGCCCGGTACGCTGGGCCGTCACCTGCTGGAGGGGGCCGAGACGGTCAAAATGTTTGGCGAGCAGGTGGCCGTCAAGGCGAAGATCGTCAATTTCCAAGGGCTGAGCTCCCATGCCGACCACGACCATCTGATCGCATGGGCAGAGGCCTTTAAGGCCGACAAGCCCCAGCGGGTCTTTGTCGTTCACGGCGACCGGGACGTGGTGCCCAAATTTGCGGCGGATCTGGAGAATCTGGGATATAAGGCTTATGCGCCCACCTATACCGAGGAGTATGATCTGGCGGCGGATCGCCAGCTGAAGGCCGGCTATATCCCGGAGAAGCCCACAAAGGCCTTCGAGGGAGCACCGCGCAGCACCGCTGCCTACGAGAAGCTGCTGAGTGCAGGCGATGCGCTGTTGTCGCTGATCCGGCGCAGCAAGGGCAGAGACAACAAGACCTTGGCGGCGTTTGCCGAGGCAGTGCGCAAGCTGATGGAGAAATTCGAATACTGAGATACGACTGCAAAAAGGGGCAGACACCAGTCTGCCCCCTTTCTACTGTCAAGAAGAGGGAGAGAACCGCTATGGCGACCTTGGAGAAAAATAAAATATACCGTGCACGGGTGGAGGGCTATTCCTCGGAGGGACTGGGCATTGCCCGGATTCAGGGACAGGTGGTGTTTGTACACCGTGCAGTCCGCGGGGAAGAGTGTGATATTCTGGTGCTGAAAGTACTGAAGAATACAGCCTTTGGAAAAGTGGTGTCGGTGGAACAGCCGTCGGTACATCGGCAGGAACCGGACTGCCCCTACTATGGCAAGTGCGGCGGCTGCGACTTCCGCCACATGGATTACGAAGAAGAACTGTGGGCCAAGCGCCGGCGGGTACAGGATGCCATCACCCGGGTGGGCGGTGCGGCCGTGACGGTGGAGACGATCCACGGGGCCGTCACCACGGAGCGCTATCGCAATAAGGTGCAGTTCCCGGTAGGGGACGGTCCGGCCATCGGATTTTATCAGGCACGCACCCATCATGTCGTGGACGTGACGGACTGTCTGCTGCAGCCGGAGGAGGCCGGCCGCATCCGGCAGGCAGTGGCGGAATATCTCACGACCTACTCGGTGCCGGTCTATGACGAGCGCACCGGCCGGGGGCTGCTGCGCCATCTCTATGTCCGGACGAACCGGGCGGGGGAGAGCCTGTGCTGCCTGCTGGTGAACGGGGAAAAACTGCCGCAGGAGACGGCTCTGGTGGAGCTGTTGCGCACGGCGGTTCCTCAGCTGCACGGTGTCGTATTGGGCGTGAACCGGAAGCGGAACAATGTGATTTTAGGCGACCGCTACCGGACACTCTGGGGCGAGGATTCTCTGGAAGAGACGCTGTGCGGCCACCGTTTCCGCCTGTCCGTCCCCTCATTCTTCCAGATCAATCGCGACCAGACGGAGGTGCTCTACGCCCGGGCACTGGCCTTTGCCGGGCTGACCGGCACAGAGACGGTGGTGGATCTCTACTGCGGGATCGGTACGATCAGTCTGACCATGGCAGAGAAGGCAGGGCAGGTCATCGGCGTGGAGGTGGTTCCGGAGGCCATCGCAGATGCAAAGGAGAACGCCCGGCGCAACGGACTGGAGCACAAGACCCGCTTTGCCTGCGGGGATGCGTCACAGCTGGCATTGCAGCTGGAGCGAGAGGGGCTCCGCCCCGATGTGGTGGTGGTTGACCCGCCACGGAAAGGCCTTGCGCCGGATGTGGTGCAGTCGATTGCACGAATGGCGCCGCAGCGGGTGGTCTACGTCTCCTGCGATCCGGCGACTATGGGACGGGATGTGAAACGCTTTGCAGAACAGGGGTATCTGGCCCGGAAGGCAGAGGCCGTGGATCTGTTTCCGCGAACTGCCCACGTGGAGAGCGTGGTGCTGCTGACCAAAGAGCAGGAGGACTGAAGGCGGCGGAGGGTTCTTGCCGCAGGTGTTTACGTGGTGCAGGCAGGGAACGATACCGGCAAAGAACTGTTGGGGGCGGTGAAAACACACAGGGAAGCCGCACGGTCCCGGAAGGTGAAAGAGCGAGGAGATGGCGTCCGGAAGAGGACTATTGCGGCGGTATGGAGCATACAGTGGCAGTAGGCGGAGCGCGGAGGCATCGGGGCGGGCGTGGCTGTGCTGACAGCGGAAAAACAAAAGAGGACTCCAACGCTGAAAAAGAACCGGCAGCACATGGACTAACCATGCCCTGCCGGTTCTTTTGTATATTTGAGGAGATGAAGAAGATGGTGATTTCATAGGGTTGCGGCGCTACATCGCCTGCGTCTCGTGAAAAGCGCTCTTGGCGGCGCGGCACAAAGGACAGACCCACTGAGAAGAGAGGTCTTTCCACAGGGTTCCCGGAGCGATCCCATTGGAGGGGCTGCCCTCGGCCTCATGGTAGAGGTAACCGCAGATGGAGCATATATATGTTTTCATATGGTATATTCCTCCTGTGTTGTGAGCTTACTATACACCGAAAATCGCAGCTTGGCTGTGACAATGTCACAGAAAAAAGCGGCATTTGGTAAAATCCAAATCATGGTAAGGTAAAAAGGAGACGGCAAGAATTACTTATTTTTGTGCAAAAGTGCAGATAAAAAAGAAAAATATCGAATTGAATATTTCTATTTTATGTGGTAAAATTTCTTAAATCAGATATAATGAAGAATCTGGTCACAATTTATACACAAAAAGTTCACAAATGGAT
Source organism: Oscillospiraceae bacterium (assembly GCA_020025275.1). Lineage (GTDB taxonomy): Bacteria > Bacillota > Clostridia > Oscillospirales > Oscillospiraceae > Vescimonas. The sequence continues at coordinate 6,097 of JAHHSI010000011.1, forward strand.
GTTGGCCTCTGTGAAAGCGATTGGCGGCAGAGGCGCAAGGAAAAAGAAATAAATGGAAAACCATCCCTGAGGAAGAGGGGTGGTGAAAAAAGTTTGTTGAAAGGCATCCTGCGGCGGAAGGGAAGACCGGGTGCGGGATGAAAAGGCAAAAATATGAAAGATGACACTTTTTATGCGCAGGCTATGAGGATGCGCCATCGCTGCTATATGCTGTTTTGCGCCCTGTCTGAGGCGATGGAGCGGCTGTGGCACGGAAAGTTTTATTTTCCCCTTTTGTTGGGAATCACACTGAGCGCGGTGCTTTTCCATGAAGCTGTTCTGGGGGCAGCCATCATGCTGGGGATTTCAGCCTGGATGTTCCTATTCTGCCCGGATATTCTGGCGGGCCTTTCTTCGGTCTGCGTGATGACGCTGCTGACGACGGAGCACTATACGGAGATGAGTGCATTTCTGCCCTGCTTACCGCTGGCATTTGTGGGCGCCGTATCACTGGTGGCCCATTTGCTGATCTGGCCGCTGGAACTGCGGATCGGACGGAACTGCCGCGGGCTGCTGCTGGTCTCTGCCGCGGCCATGCTGGGTGGTATGGGCGCCATCACTCAGGCAGAGGCCCTCAAACCCATGTCCCTCTACTACTCGCTGGGACTGGGTGTGATGCTGCTGGGATTTTACCTGCTCACCCGTTCGCAAATGGCGAAGATCGGCGGCGAGGCCATGCTGCGGCGTTTTGCATCGCTCTTCTATACCATGGGGCTTTGTGCCGCAGGGATCATTTTCTGGGCGTACATAGAGCACTGGGACCCCACGGCGGCCATTCATGCAGCTCCGGACCTGCGGTGGAGAAATTTTATCACCACGATCCTGTTGACCACCTTGCCGGTGCCGGTGGGCTTTGCCGTCAAGCGCAGGGCACACCTGCTGTCTGTGGGAGTTCTGGCAGGGGCACTGCTGCTGACCGGCAGCCGTATGGGGCTGGTGCTTGGTGCGATTGAACTGTTCCTCTGCTGCTGCTATCTGGTGCGGTGGGGTGTGATCTCCAAACGGGTGATGTGTGTGCTTCTGGCACTGGGCGCCGGGGCGGCACTGGTGTTAGGACCGCAGATCCTGGCCGTGGCGCTGGGCGGCCGTGCGGGAGAAAGCGACTTCCGCGGCAGCGATATGATCCGGCTGAAGCTGCTGGCGCGCAGTGTGGAGGACTTCCTGCACTATCCGCTCTTCGGCATTGGACTGAGCAATACGGCCAACGCCGACCTGTACCCGGTCGTGGAGGGCAGCATGGTCTTTTACCACAATCTGGTGGCACAGGTGATCGGAAGTATGGGGATGCTGGGCATTGTGGCCTACGGTGTTCTCCTCCATGACCGCATCTGCCTGCTGCGCAGCGGCCGCAATCCGTGGTCGGATATGCTGGGGCTTTGCTATCTTGGTATGATGATGGTCTCCATGGTGAATCCCGGTGCGTTCTGTCCTTTCCCCAATGCCATTATGATCACCATGGCCTTTTCTGCCGTGGAAGAGGCGGTGGGCGATCCGGCGCTGACGCCGGCACAGCTGAGTGCGGGCTGGTACCGGATCTGGCTGGGACCGTGGAAACCGGCACTGCGAAAATAAAAGAAAAAGCTCTGGGGCTTGGCCCCAGAGCTTTTTTTGCAGATTTCATAAAAAAGGACCCGAAATTTCTTCGGATCACACAAAATCGGTTGACAAACCGGAATTCTTATGGTAGAATAAATCGCTTATATTCGGAGGAGTGGGCATATCCGCCCATTCAAACCGTAGTGTTACTATACCACCTTTTTTCAAAAATGACAAGCGGGGCGAAAATAAAACAGGCAACAGTCCCGTGCGTATCGAGAGAAAAGAAGCGATCCAAATAGAGCGAATGTTGATGAAATTTTGAAAAGAAAGGCGTGAGTATTGAAGATGCCCAAGGACAAGTACTATGGCAAAACGCTGCGTAAGAATTTTGCCAGACACGAAGAGGTCATGGCCATGCCCAACCTGCTGGAGATCCAGAAGAAGTCCTATCAGTGGTTCCTGGATACCGGTCTGCGTGAGGTATTTGCAGACGTGGCTTCCATCAGCGACTATGCCGGTAATCTGGAGCTGAGCTTCATCGATTACAGCATGGATGAGAAGCCCAAATACGACGTGGAGGAGTGCAAGGCCCGTGACGCCACGTATGCCGCCCCCATGAAGGTCAATGTGCGTCTGCACAACAAGGAGACCGGCGAGATCAAGGAGCAGGAGATCTTTATGGGCGATTTCCCCCTGATGACCCACTCCGGCACCTTCGTTATTAACGGTGCAGAGCGCGTGGTGGTCAGCCAGATCGTCCGTTCTCCCGGCATCTACTACGGCAAGGAGATCGACCTGAAGACCGACCTGCCGCTGATGACCAGCACGGTGATCCCTTACCGTGGCGCATGGCTGGAGTACGAGACCGACACTTCCGAGATTTTCTGGGTGCGGATCGACAAAAACCGCAAGCTGCCCATCACCTGCCTGATCCGTGCGCTGGGTCTCAAGACCGACGGCGAGATTCTGGAGCGCTTCGGCGACGATCCCCGCATTGTTGCCACGCTGGAGAAGGATACCTGCAAGACCTATGAGGAGGCCCTGCTGGAGATCTATCGCAAGCTGCGTCCCGGCGAGCCCCCCACGGTGGACAGCGCCGAGACCCTGATCCAGAACCTGTTCTTCGATCCCCGCCGCTACGATCTGAGCATCGTAGGCCGCTACAAGTTCAATAAGAAGCTGACCTTGTGGGCACGCGCCAAGGATCAGAAGCTGGCAATGCCCGTGGCCGATCCGGCCACCGGTGAGATCCTCTTTGAAGAGGGCCACGTGATCACGGCCGAGGAGTGCCGCCAGCTGGATGCCATCGGTGTGCCTGAGGTCACCGTTACGCTGGAAAGCGGCAGCACCATCAAGATTTCCGGCAACCATATGTGCGATATGAGCCACTATGTGGACTTCGATCCGCTGGAGAAGTGCGGCATCAAGGAGCGTGTGCGTTTCGACGTGCTGCAGGAGCTGCTGGCCCAGTATGAGGGTGAAGAGCTGGTGGAGCAGTGCCGCCTGCACGCAGATGCACTGGTGCCCAAGCACATCATCATCGATGATATCTTCGGTTCCATCAACTACATGAATGCGCTGGCCAACAATCTGGTGCCCAAGGACGACATCGACCATCTGGGCAACCGTCGTCTGCGCTGTGTGGGCGAGCTGCTGCAAAACCAGTTCCGCATCGGCTTCAGCCGTATGGAGCGGGTTATCCGTGAGCGCATGACCATTCAGGATCTGGACATTGTGACGCCCCAGAGCCTCATCAATATCCGTCCCGTGACCGCCGCCATCAAGGAGTTCTTCGGCTCCTCCCCTCTGAGCCAGTTCATGGACCAGACCAACCCTCTGGCCGAGCTGACCCACAAGCGCCGTCTGTCCGCACTGGGCCCCGGCGGCCTGAGCCGCGAGCGCGCCAACATGGAAGTGCGCGACGTTCACTACAGCCACTACGGCCGTATGTGCCCCATTGAGACCCCTGAAGGTCCCAACATCGGCCTGATCTCCTATCTGGCCACCTACGCCCGGATCAATGAGTACGGCTTCATTGAGGCCCCCTTCCGTGCCGTGGACCATGAGACCGGTTTTGTTTCCAACGAGATCACCTATATGACCGCCGATGTGGAGGATCAGTATGTGGTGGGACAGGCGGCAGAGCCTGTGGACGAGGAAGGCTGCCTGGTGAACAAGCGTATCACCTGCCGCCACCGTGACGAGATCGTGGAGGTGGACCGCAACCATGTGGACTTCATCGACATTTCCCCCCGCATGATGGTGTCCATCGCTACGGCCATGATCCCCTTCCTGCCCAACGACGACGCAAACCGTGCACTGATGGGCGCAAACATGCAGCGTCAGGCCGTGCCTCTGCTGAAGCCGGAGGCTCCCATTGTCGGTACCGGTATGGAGCACAAGATCTGCCTGGACTCCGAGGTGGCGGTGCTGGCTGAGGGCGACGGCGTGGTGACCAAGGTGGACGCCAACTCCGTCTCCGTCAAGTACGACAGCGGCGAGACCAAGGACTATAAGCTCATTAAGTTCCTGCGCTCCAACCACGGCACCTGCATCAACCAGCATCCCATTGTCTCCGTGGGCGATCGTGTCACCGGCGGGGAAGAACCCACCGTGCTGGCCGACGGTCCGGCCACCGATCAGGGCGAGATCGCTCTGGGCCGCAACATTCTGGTCGGCTTTATGACGTGGGAAGGTTATAACTACGAGGACGCCGTGCTTCTCAATGAGCGGCTGGTGAAGGAGGATGTGTATACCTCCATCCATATTGAAGAATACGAGATCGATGCCCGTGATACCAAGCTGGGGCCGGAGGAGATCACCCGTGATATCCCCAATGTAGGCGAGGACGCTCTGAAGGATCTGGACGAGCGCGGTATCATCCGTGTCGGCGCCGAGGTACACGCCGGCGACATTCTGGTGGGTAAGGTCACCCCCAAGGGCGAGACCGACCTGACGGCAGAGGAGCGCCTGCTGCGTGCCATCTTCGGTGAGAAGGCACGTGAGGTCCGTGACACCTCTTTGAAGGTCCCCCACGGCGAGAGCGGCATCATTGTGGATGCCAAGGTCTTTACCCGTGAGAACGGCGACGAACTGAGCCCCGGCGTCAATCAGGTGGTGCGTGTGTATATTGCACAGCGCCGTAAGATCCAAGTGGGCGATAAGATGGCCGGCCGTCACGGTAACAAGGGTGTCGTGTCCCGGGTGCTGCCGCAGGAGGATATGCCGTTCCTGCCCGACGGTACGCCGCTGGACATCGTGCTGAACCCCCTGGGCGTGCCCTCCCGTATGAACATCGGTCAGGTGCTGGAGGTCCATCTGGGCTATGCGGCCAAGACACTGGGCTGGAAGGTGGCAACCCCCATCTTCGACGGCGCCACCGATAAGGACATTACCGAGGCGCTGACCATGGCCGGTCTGGACCCCGAGGGCAAGAGCTGGCTGTACGATGGCCGTACCGGTGAGCGCTTTGACAATAAGGTGACCGTCGGCTACGTGTACTTCTTGAAGCTGCACCATCTGGTCGATGATAAGATCCATGCCCGTTCCACCGGCCCCTACTCTCTGGTGACGCAGCAGCCTCTGGGCGGTAAGGCCCAGTTCGGCGGCCAGCGCTTCGGCGAGATGGAAGTGTGGGCGCTGGAGGCCTATGGTGCTTCCTACACGCTGCAGGAGATCCTGACGGTGAAGTCCGATGACGTCACCGGCCGTGTCCGCACCTACGAGGCTATCGTCAAGGGCCACAACGTGCCCACGCCCGGCGTGCCGGAGTCCTTCAAGGTTCTGGTCAAGGAACTGCAGGCGCTGTGCCTGGATATCCAGGTCCTGGATGAGGACGGCAACCAGATCGAGCTGAAGGAAGACGAGGACGCAATGGACACCTTCAACCTGGCACGCATGGATGAGGACAACGAGCGGGAGAACCGCTATGCCGATGCAGGCGAGCTGGCGGATGCCGGTTACGAGTATGTGGCTGAAGAGGAAGTCAGTGCTTCCTTCGACAGCGACGAGGAAGAATTTTAAGGAAGAGGAGGAGCAATCAATATGAGTTACGCAACATTTGACGCTATTAAAATCGGAATCGCTTCTCCGGAAATGATCCACGATTGGTCCTACGGCGAGGTCAAGAAGCCGGAGACCATCAACTACCGCACGCTGAAGCCGGAACGTGACGGTCTGTTCTGCGAGCGCATTTTCGGGCCTACCAAGGATTGGGAGTGCCACTGCGGTAAATATAAGAAGATCCGCTACAAGGGTAAGATCTGCGATCGCTGCGGCGTGGAAGTGACCCGTGCCAAGGTGCGCCGTGAGCGTATGGGCCACATTCAGCTGGCCACACCGGTGAGCCATATCTGGTACTTCAAGGGCATCCCCTCCCGGATGGGTCTGCTGCTGGATATTTCTCCCCGGATTTTGGAGAAGGTGCTGTACTTCGCCGCCTATATCGTGACCGATCCCGGCGAGACACCCCTGATCCGCAACCAGATCCTCAGCGAGAAGGAATACCGTGATATGCGGGAAAAGTATGAGGACGATTTCGAGGCCGGCATGGGTGCTGAGGCAGTCAAGAAGCTGCTGGCGACCGTTGGCCTGAGCAACGCCGAGAGTGCCGAGAAGGTGGCTCTCATGGAGCGCCACGAGGAACTCCTCAACAAGAAGTACGAGCTCAAGGAGCAGGGCCAGTCCCTCTCCGAGTATGACGAGGAACAGATGGAGGAGCTGGAGCGGCAGCTGGATGCGTTCCACGGCCTGGATACGCTGAGCGAGCAGCTCCACGCAGAGCTGAAGACCGTGTCCGGCCAGAAGAAGGCCCGTGTGGTCAAGCGTCTGGAGGTCGTCGACGCCTTCCGCCTGTCCCACAATAAGCCGGAGTGGATGGTCATCGACGTCCTGCCGGTGATCCCCCCTGAACTGCGCCCCATGGTGCAGCTGGACGGCGGCCGCTTTGCGACCTCTGACCTGAACGATCTCTATCGCCGGGTCATCAACCGCAATAACCGCCTCAAGCGTTTGATGGAGCTCAATGCCCCCGACATTATTGTCCGCAATGAAAAGCGGATGCTGCAGGAGGCAGTGGACGCCCTGATCGACAACGGCCGCCGTGGCCGTCCTGTCACCGGCGCCAACAACCGGGCGCTGAAGTCCCTCAGCGATATGCTGAAGGGTAAGCAGGGTCGTTTCCGCCAGAACCTGCTGGGTAAGCGCGTGGACTACTCCGGCCGAAGCGTTATCGTGGTCGGCCCCGAGCTGAAGATCTATCAGTGCGGTGTGCCCAAGGAGATGGCCGTGGAGCTGTTCCGCCCCTTCATTATGAAGAAGCTGGTGGAAGATGGCAGCGCCAACAACATCAAGTCCGCCAAGAAGATGGTCGACAAGGGCCGCACCGAGGTGTGGGATGCACTGGATGAGATCATCAAGGATCATCCCGTCATGCTCAACCGCGCGCCTACCCTGCACCGTCTGGGTATTCAGGCCTTTGAGCCGGTACTGGTGGAGGGTCGTGCACTGAAGCTGCACCCCCTGAACTGTACCGCCTTTAACGCCGACTTCGACGGTGACCAGATGGCCATCCACGTGCCCCTGTCCGCAGAGGCGCAGGCCGAGGCAAGACTGCTGATGCTCTCCGCCAACAACCTGCTGCGTCCTCAGGACGGCGGTCCCGTGACCGTACCTACGCAGGATATGGTGCTGGGTTCTTACTACCTGACCATCGAGCGTTTCGAGAATGGTATGTGCCAGCTGGCCAATGACGAATTCTGGCCCGAGAACGTGGACTTTGCACTGGCCGGCAAGAGCTATGACGAGCTGACCGACGAGGAGAAGGCCAACACACCGTTGAATATCTACCGTGATACCGACGAGGCCATGATGGCATACAACGAGCACATCATCGGTATCCATCAGCCCATTCTGGTCCGTGTCAGCAAGGAGCTGAACGGCGAAATGGTGTCCCACGTGGTGCGTGCCACCCCCGGCCGGATCATTTTCAACCGGAACATCCCGCAGGATCTGGGCTTCGTCAAGCGCTTCAACGACGATGGCACCCCCAGCGAGAACTTCTTCGATTTCGAGATCACTCAGGTCTGCGGCAAGAAGCTGCTGGGTAAGATCGTTGACCGCACCATCAAGCAGTACGGTTTCACTGTGGCCGCCGAGGTGCTGGACAACATCAAGGCCACCGGCTATAAGTATTCGACCCGTGGCTCCATCACCATCTCCATTGCCGATATGACGGTGCCCGCCAAGAAGTATGAGCTCATCGACGAGACCGAAGAGCGTGTGGTGGAGATCGAAGAGCAGTTCAATATGGGCTTCATCACCGATGAAGAGCGCTATAAGCTGGTCGTCCGTGAGTGGGAAAAGACCACACAGGACGTGACCGACGCCCTGACGGAGAACATGGACCGTTATAACCCCATCTTCATGATGGCAGACTCCGGCGCTCGTGGTTCCATGAAGCAGATCCGTCAGCTGACCGGTATGCGTGGTCTGATGGCCAACACCGCCGGTAAGACCATCGAGATCCCCATCAAGGCCAACTTCCGTGAAGGTCTGAGCGTTCTGGAGTACTTTACCTCTTCCCGAGGCGCCCGTAAGGGTCTGGCCGATACCGCTCTGCGTACCGCCGACTCCGGTTACCTGACGCGCCGTATGGTTGACGTCTGCCAGGATGTCATCATCCGTGAGGACGACTGCGGCGCCGAGAAGGGCATTGTGGTTTCCGAGATCAGTGAGGGCGGCCAGGTGATCGAGAAGTTCTCCGAGCGCATCCGTGGCCGTTTCCCCGTCCGTGACATCTGCAAACCCGGCACCGACGAGGTCCTCATCAGCAAGGACCACATGATGACCGAGGAAGATGCAGATCTGCTGGAGAGCTTTGACATTCACTCCGCTGAGATCCGCACGGTTCTGACCTGCCGTGCCCACAGCGGTATCTGCGCCAAGTGCTATGGTATGAACCTGGCCACCTCCAAGCCGGTAGGCCCCGGTGAGGCAGTCGGCATTATCGCCGCACAGTCCATCGGTGAGCCCGGTACTCAGCTGACCATGCGTACCTTCCATACCGGCGGCGTTGCCGGCGGCGATATTACACAGGGTCTTCCCCGAGTGGAGGAACTGTTCGAGGCCCGTAAGCCCAAGAAGATGGCCACCCTCGCCGAGATCGGCGGTAAGGTCCGCTTTGAAGAGGCGACCAAGGGCAGCCTGATGAACATCATCATCACCGCCGATGACGGCGATACCCGCACCTATGCCGTGCCTCATACCGGCCTGCTGGTACGTGACGGCGAGGTGATCGAGAAGGGTACCCAGCTGCAGGATGGTGCACTGAACCCCCACGAAGTGCTGCGGATCCGTGGCGCCAGTGCGGTTCACAACTACCTCATTCAGGAGGTCCTGAAGGTGTACCGTCAGCAGGGCGTTGACATCAACGATAAGCATATCGAGATCATTGTCCGCCAGATGATGCGCAAGGTGCGTATCGAAGAGGCCAACGACACCGGATTGCTGTCCGGCGCTATGGCCGACGTTCTGGAGCTGGAGGATGAGAATGCCAAGGTGCGTGCCCGCATCGCAGCCGGTGAGCTCAATGAAAACGGCGAACCTCTGCAGGAGGCCACCTATACGCAGCTGCTGATGGGTATTACCAAGGCATCTCTGGCCACCGATTCCTTCCTGTCTGCCGCATCCTTCCAGGAGACCACTAAGGTCCTGACGGAAGCTGCCATCAAGGGGAAGGTAGACCACCTGGTGGGCCTGAAGGAGAATGTCATCATCGGTAAGCTCATCCCCGCCGGTGCCGGTCTGAACGCCTACCGCCAGTTCGCACAGAAGCTGGTGCCTGAGGCACAGACCGTGCAGGAGACAGTAGAGGAAGAGACTCAGGAGAGTGTGATCGAGATGTCCGAAGCTCCCGCAGAGGAGTAAGGTATCGCGCTTGCCGCCATTGAAATCAAGACCGGCCTTTGCTTTGGCAAAGGCCGGTCTTTTCGCAGGTGGGAAGTGCTTTTCTCCACGGGAAGACAGCGTACGAGGCGGGGATGACGGCAGGTGCCTCCGCTGCGGTCATCCGCAGGGAAGCGGTATTTGAGTAAAACGCCGTTTTTTCGCAAATATATTCGGAAAAATCCACAAATTTTTGCGGGGAATGTACTTGACGCACCGAAACAGCTATGCTATAATTTCAAATTGCGCAGGGATTTTTTGCGCCATTTGCCATGCATAAGGCTTACCTGAAATAAAGGGGGAAAGAAACTTGCCGGAGGAATTGGCTGCAGGAAAAAAAGTGGTCGGACTCAAGCAGGTTCACAAAGCGGTTATGCAAGGACACGCCGTCAGGGTCTATGTGGCCTGTGACGCAGAAGAACGACTGGTGGGACCACTGCTGGAGGAATGTCGGCAGGCCGGGGTCCCCATTGATGAAGGCTGCACTATGCAGCAGCTGGGCCGTCAGTGCAAAATCGCAGTGGGAACCGCGGCGGTGGCATTGCTGGCCGAATGATCTGGTTTTCACGGAATAAAATCCCTTTATTCCGCGAAACATATAGGGAGATTTCTCCCAGACATCTTATTCTATAGAAAGGAGTTCATTGCATGCCTACTTTTAATCAGCTGGTCAAGCAGGGCAGAAAAAAGGCTACTTACAAGTCCAACTCTCCCGCTATGCAGCACGGCCTGAACACTCTGAAGAACAAGGAAACCGATCTGGCTTCTCCTCAGAAGCGCGGCGTCTGCACCGCAGTGAGAACTGCGACCCCCAAGAAGCCTAACTCCGCACTGCGTAAGATCGCCCGTGTTCGTCTGACGAACGGTTATGAGGTCACCGCTTACATCCCCGGTGTGGGCCATTCTCTGCAGGAGCACTCTGTAGTGATGATCCGCGGCGGTCGTGTAAAGGACCTTCCCGGTGTTCGTTACCACATCATCCGTGGTACTCTGGATGCCCAGGGTGTACAGGGTCGTATGCAGGGCCGTTCCAAGTACGGTGCTAAGCGCCCGAAGGCCAAGTAAGACCCCGCATGAAATGAGCTTTGCCAAAAGGTTATAGATATATGTTACCTCTTTGGCAGGCCGTACAACAGCCGGATGCGGCTGTTGAGTACCTATGAAATCATATTATTATGAAGGAGGGAAGCAAAGTGCCCAGAAGAGGTAATGTTCCCAAAAGAGAAGTTCTGCCCGATCCCATGTACGGCTCCGTGCTGGTGACCAAGCTGGTCAACAGCATCATGCTGGATGGTAAGAAGGGCGTAGCCCAGAAGGTCGTCTACGGTGCCTTTGATCTCATCAAGGAGAAGACCGAGAAGGAGCCTCTGGAAGTGTTCAACCAGGCCATGGAAAACATTATGCCCAGCCTGGAAGTCAAGGCCCGCCGTGTCGGCGGTGCTACCTATCAGGTCCCCATCGAGGTGCGTCCTGCCCGTCGTCAGACCCTGGGTCTGCGTTGGCTGACGGCCTATTCTCGCACTCGCAGCGAGCGCACGATGGCGGAGCGCCTGGCCGGTGAGATCATGGATGCTGCCAACAACACCGGCAGCGCCGTGAAGAAGCGCGAGGATACCCACAAGATGGCCGAATCCAACAAGGCATTCGCCCATTTCCGTTGGTAATCCCGGCGTAGTTAGAAAAAGGAGAACGTTATGCCGAGAAAGGTTACTCTGGAAAACACCAGAAACATCGGTATCATGGCTCATATCGACGCCGGTAAGACCACGACCACCGAGCGTATCCTGTACTACACTGGTGTTAACTACAAGATCGGCGAGACCCATGAGGGTACCGCCACCATGGACTGGATGGCTCAGGAGCAGGAGCGTGGTATCACCATCACCTCTGCAGCGACGACCTGCTATTGGAAAGGTACCAAGAACCAGTTCCCCCAGACCCGTCTGAACATCATCGATACCCCGGGCCACGTGGACTTCACTGTGGAAGTGGAGCGCTCCCTGCGTGTGCTGGACGGTTCCGTAACCGTCATGTGCGCCAAGGGCGGCGTGGAGCCTCAGTCTGAGACTGTTTGGCGTCAGGCTGATAACTATCACGTGCCCCGCATGATCTACGTCAACAAGATGGATATCATGGGTGCCGATTTCTACAACGTACTGCGGATGATCCACGATCGTCTGAAGTGCAATGCCGTTCCCATCCAGCTGCCCATCGGCGCCGAGAATGACTTCAAGGGCATCATCGACCTGGTGGAGATGAAGGCTGACATCTACTATGATGAGATGGGCAACGATATGCGCGAGGAGGAGATCCCCGCCGACATGATGGACAAAGCATTGGAGTATCGTACCAAGATGATCGACGCCTGCGCCGACATCGACGACGAGATCATGATGCTGGCCCTGGAAGAGGAAGAGATCCCCGGTGATATGATCCGTCGTGCTCTGCGCAAGGGCACCATCGACAACGAGATCGTTCCCGTTGTGTGCGGTACTTCCTACCGCAACAAGGGCGTTCAGAAACTGCTGGATGCCATTGTTGATTTCATGCCTGCTCCCACTGATATTCCCGCCATCAAGGGTATCAACCCCGATACCGACGAAGAGGACGAGCGTCCTGCTGACGACAACGCTCCCTTCTCCGCTCTGGCCTTCAAGATCGCAACCGATCCCTTTGTCGGCCGTCTGTCCTTTGTGCGTGTGTACTCCGGTGTCCTGACCACAGGCTCCACCGTGTTGAACTCCACCAAGAGCAGCAAGGAGCGTATCGGTCGTATCCTGCAGATGCACGCAAACCACCGTGAGGATATTGAGGCTGTGTACTCCGGCGATATCGCCGCTGTTGTCGGTCTGAAGCATTCCACCACCGGTGATACGCTGTGCGATGAGAAGCACCCCATCATCCTTGAGTCCATGGAGTTCCCTGAGCCCGTGATCCGCGTGGCTATCGAGCCCAAGACCAAGGCTGGTCAGGAGAAGATGGGTCTGGCTCTGGTCAAGCTGGCCGAAGAAGATCCTACCTTCCGTACCTGGACTGACGAGGAGACTGGTCAGACCATCATCGCCGGTATGGGTGAGCTGCATCTGGAAATCATCGTGGACCGCCTGCTGCGTGAGTTCAAGGTGGAGGCCAATGTTGGTGCACCTCAGGTTGCTTACAAGGAGACCATCAAGAAGAGTGTCGAGCAGGATACCAAGTACGCTCGCCAGTCCGGTGGTAAGGGTCAGTACGGTCACGTCAAGATCCGCCTTGAGCCCAACGAGTCCGGTAAGGGATACGAGTTTGTCAACGCCATCGTTGGCGGTGCGATCCCCAAGGAATATATCCCCGCTGTCGATGCCGGTATTCAGGGCGCTATGCTGTCCGGTACCGTGGCAGGCTATCCTGTCGTCGACGTGAAGGTCACCCTGTACGATGGTTCTTACCACGAGGTTGACTCCTCCGAAATGGCATTTAAGATCGCCGGTTCCATGGCCTTCAAGGAGGCAATGCGCAAGGCAGATCCCACGCTGCTGGAGCCTGTGATGAAGGTGACCGTGATCGCTCCCGACGAGTATCTGGGCAACGTCATCGGCGACCTGAACAGCCGCCGCGGCATGATCCAGGGTCAGGAGTCCCGCCCCGGTGCTACGCAGGTGGATTCGATGGTTCCTCTGGCAAATATGTTCGGTTATGCAACCGATCTGCGTTCCCGTACGCAGGGCCGTGGTCAGTACACCATGGAGCCCAGCCACTACGTGGAGCTGCCTAAGAGCCTGCAGGAGAAGCTGATCGCTAAGCGCACCGGCCGCGAAAATGCGTAAGTTGTGAAATAACAATTGCTTTTCACGGGAAAATACTGTAAGATAGCAATGATAGACAAAGTCATTGCGAAAATGATAAACAATGAAAGTTAAGGAGGATTTTTTCAAATGGCTAAGCAGAAATTTGAGAGAAACAAGCCCCATGTTAACATTGGTACCATCGGTCACGTTGACCATGGTAAGACCACTCTGACCGCTGCAATCACCAAGTACCTGGCTATGCAGGGCGGCGCAGACTACACCGACTACTCTTCCATCGATAAGGCTCCCGAAGAGCGCGAGCGCGGTATTACCATCAATACCTCCCACGTTGAGTACGAGACCGAGAATCGTCACTATGCTCACGTTGACTGCCCCGGCCACGCCGACTATATCAAGAACATGATCACCGGCGCTGCTCAGATGGACGGCGGTATCCTGGTTATCGCTGCTACCGACGGCCCCATGGCTCAGACTCGTGAGCACCTGCTGCTGGCTCGTCAGGTTAACGTGCCCTCCATCCTGGTGTTCCTGAACAAGTGCGATCAGGTTGACGACGAGGAGCTGCTGGAGCTGGTCGAGATGGAAGTCCGCGAGCTGCTGAGCGAGTATGGCTTCCCCGGCGACGACACCCCCATCATCAAGGGTTCCGCTCTGATGGCTCTGACCTGCGAGTCCGATGATCCCAACGCTCCCGAGTATGCTTGCATCAAGGAGCTGATGGATGCTGTTGATACCTGGATCCCCACTCCCGACCGCAAGGAGGATATGCCCTTCCTGATGCCCGTTGAGGACGTCTTCACCATCTCCGGCCGTGGTACTGTTGCTACCGGTCGTGTGGAGCGTGGTGTTCTGAAGCTGAACGAGAAGGTCGAGATCGTTGGCCTGCAGGAAGAGAAGCGCGAGACCGTTGTTACCGGTATCGAGATGTTCCACAAGCTGCTGGATTACGCTGAAGCCGGCGACAACATCGGCGCTCTGCTGCGTGGTATCGCTAAGACCGAGATCGAGCGTGGTCAGGTTCTGTCCAAGCCCGGCAGCATTCACCCCCACACCAAGTTCGTGGGCCAGGTGTACGTTCTGAGCAAGGACGAGGGCGGCCGTCACACCCCCTTCTTCAACAACTATCGTCCTCAGTTCTACTTCCGTACCACTGACGTTACCGGTATCATCACTCTGCCCGAGGGCGTTGAGATGTGCATGCCCGGCGATAACGTCGACATGAACGTTGAGCTGATCACCCCCATCGCTATCGAGGAGGGTCTGCGTTTCGCTATCCGCGAGGGCGGCCGTACCGTCGGTTCCGGTGTTGTTATCCAGATCAACGCTGACTAATTGAAGCGGTTTTAAAAGAAGCGACTCTTCGGAGTCGCTTCTTTTTTGCTCGGCGGATCCTTTTTCACGGATTTCCACCAAGCGCTGTGGATAAAGTGTGAGGTGGCACACGGTTCGATCCGAAAAAACAAGGAAAGGGAGGAAGTTTTTCCACAGTTTGTCACATTCTGTGGTTGACCGAAGTTCATTGAATTACTATAATAAAGGTGCTGTCTTGGAAGCGGCGCCAGCGCCGCACGTTCCTTGGCAAGTATTCTGACCGGTTGCGGTCAGCCAAATTTGGAGGAATCTCCCATGTACCGTATCAAAACAATGAACAAGATCTCTGCTGTAGGCCTCAACACTTTCGACCGTGAGCGTTACGAGGTAGGAGAGCACGTGCAAGAGGAGGATGCCATTCTGGTACGCTCTGCCAAGCTGCACGACTATACGTTCCCAGAGAGTCTGCGGGCCATCGCCCGGGCCGGCTCCGGCGTGAACAACATTCCGCTGCAGCGCTGCAGCGAGCAGGGCATCGTGGTGTTCAATACCCCTGGCGCCAATGCCAACGCCGTGAAGGAGCTGGTATTGTGCAGCTTGCTCTTGGCGTCGCGGGATGTGTCCGGAGCCATTCGCTGGGTTCGTCAGCAGGTGGATGAGGGCACCAACGTATCCACCGTTGTGGAAAAGGGAAAGTCCGCCTTTGTCGGACCGGAGTTGTACCACAAGGCACTGGGCATCATTGGTCTGGGTGCCATTGGTTCACTGGTGGCCAACATTGCACTCTCCATGGGCATGGACGTTTATGGCTACGATCCGTACTTGTCGGTGGATGCGGCGCTGCGTCTGGACCGGCACGTGAAAGTAGTTAAGGACGTCCGGGAGTTGTATAAAAAATCTGATTATATCACCATGCACATCCACTATACGCCGGAGACACGGCATCTCATCAACGCCGAGGCCATCGCCGCCATGAAGCGAGGTGCTCGGGTCATCAATCTGGCCCGTGGAGAAATTGTGGACGACGAGGCCATGATCGCTGCACTGGAGACGGGGCGGGTGGCGTGCTACGTGACGGATTTCCCCAACAATCGGCTGGTGGCAGCCCCCCACGTGGTGGCCATGCCCCACTTGGGCGCATCCACGCCGGAGAGTGAGCAGAATTGTGCCGTCATGGCGGCCCACGAGCTGCAGGACTATCTGGAATGCGGCAACATCCGCCACTCGGTCAACTTGCCGGATGTGGAAATGACCCGCAGCGGTGTATGCCGTATGTGTATCATTCATAAAAACGTACCGGCTATGTTGGCCAATATTACGACCCTCCTGTCCCGCGATGGTGTCAATGTGGAAAACCTGAGCAATAAGTCCAAGGATGACTACGCCTACACCATGGTGGATCTGGGGACCGATGTGGAAGAAGCCATCGTCCAAGAGGTGCGAGAGCTGCCCAACGTGATCCGTGTCCGCGTGATCCGCTGATCGGACGAAAGTCCCGGAAAACACTTGTTTTCCGGGACTTTTTCACGTCTGGGGAAAGGTAAGATCTGCACGGAAACCGCCCTCGCCCAAGACCATCAAGTCGCCGCCGATGACCGTATCATCAGCAAGATAGAGGTTGATCTGCACATCATCCTGCCGCCCGGGATAGTTGGTGACAGCATAGGTGTAGCGGTGGACAGTTTGACCGGCATATTGGGAAAAGGGCAGCCCCTGTGCATCCTGCATGGCGGCGTAGTCGCCCCAGCGGCCCTCCAGTTTTTCCGGCAGCGCCAGATGAAGAATTTCGATTTCCTGAGAGGATACCTGCCAGCCCAAGCCTTCAAGATAGGTAATGCGCTCTGCTGGATCGGAGGCATAGATGGGCGCCTTTGTTTTTTTGCCGCAGCCCCACAGGAGAAGCAGCAGCGCCAGAAGCAGCACTCCGCCGGCGGCTATGACGGACTTATGCTGCCCACAATGCCTGCGCGGTGTCAATTTCATAGCTTCACCCCCATGTATGGATATTCCCAAGGCGTATAAAATATGTTAAGATAGACACAAAGGAGGCGAGATGATGGAACGGTTGGATAAGGTGATCAGCGCCACAGGCAAGAAATCACGCAGGGAGGTAAAGCTGCTGGTGCGGCAAGGCCGCATTTTGGTGGACGGTGTGCCGGCCAGTGCAGCCGAAATGAAGGTGGATCCGGAGACGGCGACGATCTTGCTGGACGGGGAGAGCATCGGTTATGAGAAATTTACCTATGTGATGCTCCATAAGCCCTCCGGCGTTCTCTCCGCCGTGGAGGACAGCCGCCAGCAGACGGTCCTGGATCTGCTGCCGGTGGAACTGCGGCGCCGGAATCTCTCGCCGGTAGGCCGACTGGACAAGGACACGGAGGGGCTGCTGCTTCTCACCAACGACGGTGCCCTGAGCCACCAGCTGCTCCATCCCAAGTCCCATGTGGATAAGGTGTACTACGCCCAGGTGGACGGGGCACTGGAGAACGCGGACTGCGTGGCCTTTGCCGCCGGAATGACACTGGGGGACGGCCTTGCCTGTCTGCCGGCCCAACTGGAGATCCTCTCTCCCGAGGAAGCCTTGGTCACTCTGCGGGAGGGAAAATTCCATCAGGTGAAGCGGATGTTGGCCGCCCGGGGAAAGCCGGTCCTCTACCTCAAGCGGCTGGCCATGGGCCCGCTGCAATTGGATGAAACACTGGCCCCCGGAGAATATCGCTCCCTGACAGAGGAGGAAATAGCGGCACTGCAATCTGCGGTAAACGGCCTTATATCGACAGAACGCCAAAAAAGCAGTAAAGATTTTTGTGGGAAATATGAAAAAATACTTGCAAAACCGTGATTATGACGATATAATGAAAGAAATCAAGAGATTCTATTGCACAAATTACCCACAGAGTAAATGAGCGGGAGGGGCCATATATATGTCAGGAAGAATTTTTCAGAATGTTGTGCTTCAGTTTAAGGAAACCACCGATCGAACCATCGGTGTTATCGATGCCGAAGGCACCGTGATCGCCTGCAGCGAATTAACTGGGATCGGCAAAAAATGGGCGCAGTATGTGGAGGATATTCAGGCGGCTGAGGGCGTCTGCGTGACGCTGGAAGGCAGAACCTTCAAAGCACTGCCCAGCTGGGGGCCCCGGTTTGACTACGCTGTGTTTGCCAATGGCGATGACAGTGTGGGCCGCACCGTATGTGCCATGGCGGCGGTAGCCCTCAATTCGGCCAAGAGCTATTATGAGGAGAAGCACGACAAGGGCTCCTTCATTAAGAACATTATTTCCGACAATATTCTCGTCAGTGATATTTATATGCGTGCCAAGGAGCTGCACGTGGCGGCCGAGGTCTCCCGCGCCGTCTTTGTGATCCGTCCGGTGGACGATGCCAGCGAGTCCGTGCCGGTGGATGTGATCCAGAATATGTTCCCGGATCGGCAGAATGACTTTGTCCTCAGCGTCGGCGAGAACGATGTGGCCCTGATCCATCAGATGCCCGATGATACCACGGGCAAGGATATGGAGAAGGTGGCCGCCCAGATCGAGGAGGAGCTGCGTCAGGACGGTGAGAACCGGGTGTTCGTCGGCATTGGTACGCTGGCGACCCATCTGCGGGATCTGGCCAAGGCCTATAAGGAGGCGCAGATCGCCATCGAAGTGGGCAAGGTGTTCGATACGGAGCGCTACATCATCAACTATGAGAATCTGGGCATCGGCCGTCTGATCTATCAGCTGCCCACCACACTGTGCGAGATGTTCCTGCAGGAGGTCTTTAAGAAGAACCCCATTGATGCGCTGGATCAGGAGACCCTGTTCACCATCTACAAATTCTTTGAGAACAATCTGAACGTGTCCGAGACGGCCCGCAAGCTGTTTGTACACCGCAACACACTGGTCTATCGTCTGGAGAAGATCAAGAAGCTGACAGGACTCGACCTGCGTGAATTTGACGATGCCATCACGTTCAAAGTGGCACTCATGGTCAAGAAGTATCTCACCAGTCGGGGAATCGAGTCCTGAGCGTAAAGAAACCAATCTGAAAAAGGTACTGGAAAAGGCACCACAACGGAGTGTTGTGGTGCTTTTTATGTGGAAAAAGAGGAAAAATCTGTTCATGGTTTTTTTATATCTTCCCTGTTGCCATTTTGTAACTTTTTGATTATAATGTAGAAAGATGAGAGAAATACACGACGGCGGACGGTGTCGGAGTGCTGTGGATATCGGATAGGAAAGAGGTATTGTATGATCCGCTTGACTGATGTAAAAAAGACATATAACAATGGAACGGAGGCCCTGCAGGGGATCTCCTTTACGATAGAAGACGGAGAATTTGTGTTTCTGGTGGGCCCTTCCGGCAGCGGCAAGTCCACCATCATCAAGCTGCTGACCGGCGAGGAGGAGCCTACGGAGGGCCGCGTGATGATCAACGGCTTTTCCATGAGCCGCATTTCCCACCGTCAGATTTCCCGGATGCGCCGCACCATCGGCGTGATTTTTCAGGATTTCCGCCTGATCTCCAAGAAAACAGTCTATGACAACCTGAGTCTTGCCATGCACGCGGTGGGCGCTTCTGCCAAGGAGATCCAAAGCCGGATCCCCTATGTACTGGATCTGGTGGGACTATCCGGAAAAGAACGCCGCTATCCCGATGAGCTGTCCGGCGGCGAGCAGCAGCGTGTGGCCATTGCCCGTGCGCTGGTCAACAATCCCAGCACGATCGTGGCCGATGAGCCTACGGGGAATCTGGACCCCAACCGCTCCATGGAGATCATGATGCTGCTGGAGCGGATCAATGCGCTGGGCACCACGGTAGTGGTGGTGACCCATGAGCGCGGCCTTGTGAATCACTTTGATAAGCGTGTGATTATGATTGCTGACGGCGTTGTGGCCGGGGACGGCATGGGAACCTATGAGGTGCGGGAATGAAACATAATTTTTCTTACTTTTTTAAAGAGGGCGCACGGAATATGTTCTCTCATGGCTTTATGTCCTTTGCGGCCGTGGGCGTGACCGTGGCGTGCTTGCTGATTATGGGCACGTTTTCTCTGGTTGCCTATAATATGAACGAGAATCTGAAGGATCTGCAGCGCGAAAATGCGGTGATGGCCTTCGTGGATGAAAAGCTGACCGATGCCGAGGCGCGGGGGCTGCAGCCCACACTGGAGAGCTTGCCCGGTGTGGCGGACTGCACCTTTGTCTCCCGGGACGAGGCCCGCGACACCTATGTGGAAAAGTACGATGAAAACGATCTCTATGAGGACCTGGATGCGGAGATCTTCCGCCATCGCTATGTGATCCACATGACCGATCTGAGCGTCATGGATACGCTGCGCGCCGATCTGGAAAAGGTGGATGGCGTGGTGAAGGTGCGGGCCGATGAGGCCATCTCCAACGGCTTTATTACGATGCGCAATATTGCCGGCGTGATCAGCGCGGCGTTGATTGCGGTGCTGCTGGTGGTGTCCATCTTTATTATGTCCAACACCGTCAAGCTGACCACCTTTGATCGCCGGGATGAAATCGCCATTATGAAGATGGTGGGCGCCACCGACAGTTTCATTCGATGGCCCTTTGTCTATGAGGGTCTGCTGCTGGGCATTACCGGCGCCGTGGTTGCTTTCGGGCTGCAGTGGCTGCTGTATAGCGGCATGGTGAAGGGGATCGTCACCTCCGATACGCTGCAGCTGCTGACCATGACGTCTTTTGGCGAAATTTGGGTGCCGGTCGCACTGGTCTTTTTGGCAGTAGGTATTCTGGTGGGTGTGGGCGGCAGCCTGACGGCCATCCGAAAATTCCTGCGTGTATAAGGAGGACTGTATGAAGAGAAAAAACAAAAGAGCCATCAGCTTCCTGCTGGCAGTATGCATGGTGGGCTCCGTGATGTTCGGCGCAGCGCCGGTAAGGGCAGCGGCGAACGTGGATGATTGGCGTGCAGAGCGGGATCAGCTGAATGCAGAGAAGGAAGAATTGGAGAAGAAAGCTGAGAAGGCGCGGAAGAGCGCGGACTCGGCCAAAGAAGCCAAGAGCCTGTTGGACCAGCGCAATTCGGTTCTGCAAGAGGAAATCAATATGCTCCAGCAGGAGATCGAGACCACCAGCCAGCGCATTGCAGAGAACGAAGAGCAGGAGAAAGTCCAGTATGAGCTTTTCTGCAAGCAGGTGCGGCAGGAAGAGGAGCGCGGCACGGTTTCCTACTGGTCGGTGATCTTCAAGGCTACCGGCATTGCGGATCTTCTGAGCCGGGTAGATTTTGTCAACGAGATCATGGACCACGACCAGCGGGTGATCAAGGACCTGCAGAATGTGCGGGCACAGCTGGCGCAGGATCAGGCGGATCTGGAGGAGCAGAAGAAAGCCCTCTCGGAGACGCAGAAAGAGCTGGAAACGCAAATTGCCGAGGCGAACAAGCTGGTCAATGACCTGACGGCAACGCAGGCAGAGTATGAAGCCGCTGCGGCTGAAAAAGAGGCCGCTTCGGCCGAGTTCACCTCAAAGATCGAGGCGTGGGAAGCAGAGCAGTCCAAGAATCCGCCCCAGACGCCCGATGGCCCCGTGGATACCAGCAGTCGCGATGCGATCCTGGGCGGGATCATCTGGCCCAGCAACAGTACTCGCTATATTACCAGTCTCTTTGGCTGGCGCGTGCATCCCATCTGGGGAACCAGCCGCTTCCACAGTGGTCTGGATATTGCCGTGCCCTACGGCACCAATGTGCTGGCAGCGCAGGAGGGCGATGTGATTTTGGCCGACAGCGGCTGGAACGGCGGCTATGGACAGTGCGTCATCATCAGCCATGGCCACGGCGTCAGCACGCTCTACGGTCATATGTCGGGCATTGCCGTCAGCGAGGGACAGCATGTCTCACGAGGACAGACCATTGGTTATTGCGGCTCCAGCGGCAATTCCACCGGTCCGCATATCCATTTTGAAGTGCGTCTGGATGGTTCGGTGGTGGACCCGCTGCCCTATTTGGATGACAACTACATTCCCTATTGGGACGACTAACAGACATATTCTGCACCCCTGCGCCATAGAGTGGCGCGGGGGTGATTTTTTTGTGGGGGTATCTGATTTGGCGCGATGACCGTGCGAAGGCACAGCTCACGGAAAAAAATCGGGGCGGCGTGTGGTTCCTTACATTGGAAACCGGCACGCCGGAACACATTTGGAGTCGGCGCCGTCTGCGCCGCCAGTTGGAGATCATGTATGAGGCCGGTGTGCGCTACGTTGTGCGGCAGGGACCGGTGCCTGCGGAGCTGCTGCCGGCGTTCGGTATGTCCGGTGTCGATGTTGCGCCGCTGCGCCAGGCGCTGCTGCCGCAGATGCTGGATTGGGCGGAGGATGTGTGGCAAATACCGCTCAGGAACGGCTGTGTGCGTCTGTGTGCCGAGGAAAGCACGCGCCCGGTATGGAGAGCGGCGGATGTGATTGCCCGCCGTGTGCGCTATATGGAGGTGGATACCGGCCGAGGGAGGGAAGCACTGCAGGAAGAGATGCGGCGGCGGTATGGATTGGGAAACGGCGGCCGTCCGCTGCTGGAGGTCTGCTTGGCGCGCCGACCGCGGGGGGAGAGCCCTGTGCTGTTGCTCGGGCCGGGATGCGGCGGCCTGCAGGCCGTGCACTGGGAGGTTCCGGGAAGCGAAGAAATGCCGGAAGAGCTGTTGGCTGTTCTGTGGCAGGCCGGAAAATTAGAAAAAGAGACGGTACAGGTACGGTCTGTGGAATTCCGCGCTTGACAGGTGCAGGGAAACTCTCTATAATGCAACATGATATATAATAGAATAAGTATCGGTATGTCCGGCCAAGGGCATACTGTTGGAAAGGAAGCTGGAACTATGGAAAAAGAATTCAAGATGAGCCAAAAGCGGTTTGATGAGCTGAAGGCAGAGCTGCAGTACAACAAAACGACCCGTGCCGATGAGATTGCGGATCTGATCAAAGAGGCCCGTGGTTTTGGTGATCTGTCGGAAAACAGTGAGTATGACGAGGCAAAGAATGAGCAGGGCAAGCTCTACTCCCGCATTGCGGAGATCGAGGAGATCCTGCTCCACGCTGTCATCGTGGATGAGAGCGAGGCTGACCTCAATAAGATTTCCATCGGCTGCAATGTGACCGTGACCAATCTGGCCAACGGCAAGAAGATGGCGCCCTATAAGATCGTCGGTTCGCAGGAGGCGGACGTGATGCAGCGTGCTATTTCCGAGGACTCCCCCTTCGGCAAGGCACTGATCGGCGCCAAGGTAGGCGACGAAGTCAGCGTAGAGGCGCCTGCGGGCACCATCCGTTACCGTGTTGAGGCCATTGAGCGGTAACGCCAGAGAGAAAGGAGAACAAGATGGGAGAGCAGATAACAAACCATGAGCAGGAGCTCAGCGAAATCCTGCAGATCCGCCGTGACAAGCTCAAGGCGCTGCAGGAGGCACAAATGGATCCTTTTGAGGTAACTCGCTTTGAGGTATCCCATCACGCAAAGGAGATCAAGGATCAGTTTGATGCCCTGGAAGGACAGGAGATCACCATTGCCGGACGTCTGATGTCCAAGCGTGGCATGGGTAAGGTTTCTTTTTGCGACTTGCAGGATAAGAGCGGCCGCATCCAGCTGTACGCCCGCAAGGACGAGATGGATGAGGAGACCTATAACCGGTTTAAGAAATATGACATCGGCGATATTGTCGGCGTCCACGGTGAGGTGTTCCGCACCCAGCGTGGAGAGATGAGCGTCCGTGCCAAGGACATCCAGCTGTTGAGCAAATCCCTGCGCCCTCTGCCGGAGAAGTTCCACGGCCTGACCGACAAGGAGCTGCGCTATCGCCAGCGCTATGTGGATCTCATCATGAACGCCGACTCCCGTCGCAACTTCGAGATCCGCAGCCGCTTTGTCTCCTATCTGCGTAAGTTCCTGGACAACCGCGGTTACATGGAGGTGGAGACGCCTGTTTTGAACAGCATCTCCGGCGGTGCCACGGCCCGTCCCTTCATCACCCACCACAATGCGCTGGATATTGATATGTATATGCGCATTGCCACGGAGCTGCACTTGAAGCGGCTGATCGTAGGCGGCATGGAGCGCGTGTACGAGGTGGGCCGGATCTTCCGCAACGAGGGCATGGATACCAAGCATAACCCGGAGTTCACTACGGTGGAGCTCTATGAAGCCTATACCGACTTCAACGGCATGATGGACCTCTTTGAGGAACTGCTGTCCGGGGCGGCCATGGAGATTTTGGGCACTTATGATGTGGAGTGGCTGGGCGAGAAGATCTCGCTGGCCCCCGGTTTCCGCCGTCTGACCATGGCCGATGCGGTCAAGGAATATGTGGGTGTGGACTTCATGGCCATCCATGATGATGCCGAGGCCGTGGCTGCTGCCGTGGCCGCCGGAGTGGATATGGAGGGTGTGGAGCCCACATGGGGCAATGCTCTCTACGAGTGCTTCGACCAGAAGGTGGAGGAGAAGATGATCCAGCCTACCTTCATCACGATGCACCCCGTGGACGTATCCCCGCTGGCCAAGCGCAGCCCCGCCGATCCCCGCCTGACCGAGCGCTTCGAGCTGTTCATTTGCCGCAGCGAGATGGGCAACGCCTTCTCCGAGCTAAATGACCCTATCGATCAGTACGAGCGCTTCAAAAAGCAGGTTGAGCTGCGTGAGAAGGGCGACGACGAGGCTGGTATGATGGATGAAGATTTCGTCATGGCCCTGGAGTATGGTATGCCCCCTACGGGCGGTCTGGGCATCGGCATCGACCGCTGTGCCATGATGCTGTGCGGCACCGACTCCATCCGTGACGTGATTTTGTTCCCCACCATGAAGCCGCTGGATCTGCCCAAGAAGGACGAGCCTGCTGCGCCTGCAGCTGTACAGGCGGAGACTCCTGTGGCCGTACAGTCCGAGGCTCCGGCCGCCGAGCAGATCGATTTTTCTAAGGTGGAGATCGAGCCGCTGTTTGCGGATATGGTGGACTTTGACACCTTTGCCAAGTCCGATTTCCGCGCCGTGAAGGTCAAGGAATGTGAGGCAGTGAAGAAGTCCAAGAAGCTCTTAAAGTTCACGCTGGACGACGGTACAGGCGTTGATCGGGTCATTTTGAGCGGTATTCACGACACGTATGAGCCGGAAGAACTGGTTGGCAAGACGCTGATCGCCATTACCAACCTGCCGCCCCGCAAGATGATGGGTATCGATTCCTGCGGCATGATCATCTCCGCCGTACACCATGAGGAAGGTGTGGAAAAGCTCCATTGCCTGATGGTTGATCCTCATATTCCGGCAGGTGCTAAGCTGTACTAATGATGTACCGTTTTGTGATTCAAAACGGGATGTTCCGTAACTCACGGAAACCATAAAAAAGGACATCATACATCAAAGTTACATCAAATGATGCCAAACTTTGTGCAGCAATAAAACGTAAATTTAGAAATGGGCAATCCCTTGATGGGGTTGCCCATTTTTGTTAAAATGCGTTCGGAAGCAGAGTATTAGATATATCCGAATAAACCTAACAGACAGACTTATCAGAATTTGCTAAATTAAACCTATGGTGTGTGTCAGAAATATTAAAAATACTGTACAATATAGCCATGGAAATGGAAAGGAGTGTTTATATGGACCAGGATAAAATTGGGAAATTTATTTCCATGTCAAGAAAGAATAAAGGTTTAACACAAAAGCAGTTGGCAGAGGAGTTAGGGGTTAGTATAAATGCGGTTAGTAAATGGGAGCGAGGACTCAATCTCCCAGATGCTTCATTAATGAAGGAACTGTGCATGATATTGGACATAACGTTAAATGAATTGTTCGAAGGCGAAAAATTAACCAGTGAGGAGATAATTATGAAATCAGAAAAAAAGATTCTGTCATTGATGATGACTTTAAAACAATTGAAAATCGTCGAGATGCTGATTCAAATACTAATTGGCTTAGGAATTGCTTTGACAATATCATCTGGATTTATATTAACAACTCTGAATCAAAAAATCGTATTTATGATCATAGGACTTTTTGTTTGGGCGTTTGGAATATTTTTAAAAGTCAAGGTTAGAAAGACAATAGATTTATTAGAACAGTAAGGTTAGGACGAAAGCATGTCTCCTTTGAATATATCAAAATTCTACCCTGAATACCGTAATCTGCTGCAGTATTGGCGTCTTTATAGGCCACAGCCTAACGGTTTTTACCGATTACAGGCAGTACTATGAATTATATACAATGCAATCAGCGCCTTGGTATGGCAGTATTCTTACTTATGGAATTTTTACCGCAGTCATCGTGGTAGTGGATTTGATTAAAAAAGATATCCTTGCCCATAAGAAGCCAAAGAACGATGGAGGAAGCAAATGAATATTACATATCACTTCAAGCCTACAATTCCTTATAGTTTACATGATATGAGAGTGAATCACATTGAGCGGGTGGGGAATCATCTCAGATTTTATTTTGAAACGGGTTATATTGAACTAAAAGATAATTTTCGCCAGGTGGAGGGCAATCTGCTGATTGAAGATGTTGACATGAATTTTTCTGATGTCCATTTTTTAAGTGAGAATGGTGCCTATGGAAAATTCAACGGTGAACGGATGGAGCTTGAAGACTTCTTGAAAAACTACGAAGATTTCTCCTTAGAGATTTTGGATGAAACATATGGGTATAATACAGTGGTTTACCAAGGCTATCTATCTTTGCCCAAGAAAAATAATCTGATAGATATGACAATGTCCATTTACTATACGGGAAATATCGTATATGAGGTAACAGAGTAAGAAATCATACAATAGATAGATCTGCGACAGAAAATATTGCTGTCCTTAATGTAAATCGTTTATTATATTTTTGTTGCCCGAAGCAGGGGGTCCACGATTAATCCAGTGGTCAATAAATACAGAATAGTACTTATTGAAAAAACAGGTGGAAATATTTCGCATATATAATCTACGAAAGAAAGTGATTGCAGGAGCTTTCTAAAATGATGCTGTCGGCGGGGCACCCCTTTTGCACTGATTTCCGGCATTGCTTGCATCATTCAGAAAATCAATAAAAAGCCAACTGACACGGAAAAGCAACGTATTACACCTATTCCAATAATTTTTAACAGATAAAGCTCAAAAGACCTTGAAGAGCAAAAATGCCTTTCAAGGTCTTTTTCTGTTTTGAGCAACTAACACCGGAATATCAAACTTGAAAGAAGGTAGTAGAAGCGGGGAGAATAGGCTGTTGCTTTCTAAAAAGAAACGAGCGTTGACTATGAAGAGGGCAGTAAATCTGTGCGTAGAGGGATATATGTATCTTCAGAGAAAGAAGTGAAGGCGCAGCTCATGAGACAAAGTGATAGGAAAGAGAGGGGGAGGATATGAAAAAGGGAAAGCTGCCGGCTTGCCTGATGCCCACGGCTCGGAAATATCGGCGGTTTGAACACTGTGGGGGTGAGGCAAACGTATCGGATGTAATTCTGCCGATATGAAACAGAGGGAGACAGCCGCCCAAAACAAGCCTGCACGGGGGAGCGGAAAATGAATTTTTGGACAAAACGTGGAAAATGTGGACTAAATTTCGTATAGTATTGTCTCTTGTAGCAGAGTAAAGAGAGTGATATCCTATATATACCATACCAAGGCATGGTTTTGTTCGGAGGTAGTTACAGTTATGCAGTTTTCTTCACAGACAGAATATTCCGTGCGGATTCTCCTGTTTCTTGCGTGTCAACAGGTGCAGGGCAGGGGCGCAGTATCCATCAGTACCCTCAGTGAGGCGCTGGGAATCAATCGTAATTACCTCCCCAAAATCTTAAAACCCCTGAAGGATCACCATATGCTTCGATCCGAGGCAGGCAGTCAGGGTGGCTTTTCTCTTGCAATCGACCCGGAGACAACCACGATGCTGGATATTTTTGCTGTCACAGAAGGGAATATCAAGCTGAATCCCTGTCTGGACAGCAGGTTTCCCTGCAATTTGAACCGGGAAGATCAGTGTCCGGTTAGAAAGATCTATCAGGAATTTCAAACGGCATTTGAAGCACATTTCGGAGAAAAAACGTTGGCAGATCTTGTGCAGCAGGAGCTTGCCAGACAAAAGGATCAAAATCTGTAAAGAAGAGGGGGGAGACAGGAATCTGATATGTGGAAACAGACTGCGATGCAGACAGGACAGAGAGGGCTGTCTGCTTTTGAGCCGCAAGTCAAAGAGAGAGCACTGAACATAAGATCGCAGGATTTCACTGACTCTCACTGGTCAGTGCTTTTTTTGATTTGATAGATTTATATACCGGCAGATAAAAGAAAAGGAAAAACGACAAAGCGGGAGACGGTTCTGCCGTTTTGGCTAAGATGAGGAGGCTATTTATGAAAAATGGGAAAAGCAGGCTGTTGAGCTTGCTTCTTGTCGGCGTTATCCTGTTGGGTTTGGTGCCATACACAGCGTTGGCCAAAAATGTGGAGGATCAAAACATTGTAGCCATCGGAACACAGAGTGAAAATAAATATCTGGGCTATATGTCACAGACCCACAAGGCCGAGCATGAGCTGCGGCTGAATAAGCTGTACTTGACCAATTACTGGCTGTCAGATGACAATGGGCAGAGCCGATATATCATTTTCTGCTTTAATGAAAATCTGTCTGCCCCGAACCATACCATGTACCTCAAGAAGTTTGAGGACGGGACAGAGGATGAATTTGTAAGTCTGGCACACGACCCCATCAAAGGGAAGTTCAATTATACATACGTAAAAAATTCCGTGCTGTGGGCCACTTATCTGGGCTATCCCGGCAATCAGGCCAGAATTAACGGACAGAGTCTGGTGGACCGGGCCATCGATTTTTATAACATCCCCGATGAATACGCAGAGGATGCCGTGCGTCTGGCTACCCAGATGGCGGTCTGGCTGTTTACCGACTATCACACGGCCCTCAAGAAGTTCTGGAGTCCGATCCTGCCCGGCGGCATCCTGGGGATCGGTGAGTGGGGACGCATCAAGGTATGTGATCACTACGATCCGAAGAAGATGGGCGATCCGATCACCTATCTGGCAGCGGATATTGCCAGAATGGCATGGGACAAGAGCAATTGGGCCCCGGATGGAATGGAAGTGGATCTTTACATTCCCAAGTCAAAAGAGAATCAGGGGCGTAAGCAGAATGTTCTTGTGACACATTATGAAAAAATGGATGTGGCACGCAATCCGGTCGAGGTAGAGCTGAATGTTTACAAGGAGATGGAGGATCAGCGGCCTGTGAAGGACGGAGAGTTCTCCTTCCACTTTACCGGAACGACCGGACAGAAAGAGTATGACGAACTCTGTCAAACCGTCGAGGGAGGAAAGGTCAAGATTCCGAAGCTCACCTTCCAAGAGCCGGGAACCTATCGCTTCTTCGTTGAGGAGATGGAAGGGAATGACCCCGGTGTGGAGTACCAGAAAGGGAAATTCCAAATCACCGTCACGGTGACTGGCACCAGAGATCTGCAGGCCCGGGTCAGCTATGAGGATCAGGGCGAAGATCGACTTGTGGTCACCAATAAGGTGAAGGCCCCGCAGTTCGGAGAACTGCAGATCGTCAAGGATGTGACGGGAGAGGGAGCAGAACCGGACAGAAAGTTCGATTTTACTGTGACGCTCACAGGTGCAGACGGAAAGCCTTTCGACGGCACCATTGACGGATACAACTTTAAAAACGGCACGACAGCCGTACAGGCCAGCCAGAAAGAGCCTGTGACCATTCATCAGATCCCTGAGGGCATGGCCTATGTGGTGAAGGAGGTCGCTTTAGGGCAGGACAGTGCATATGAGCTCGCATCCAAAAATGATCTTGCAGGTACCATTACAGCTGGGAATGTGGCAAAAGCTGCCTTCCTGAACCGGGCCAAGCCCAAGCCGTTGTATGGTGATCTGGTGATCAGCAAAACGGTGAAGGACGTACCGGAGGATCACCGTGAGGACAGCTTCTCCTTTACAGTGACACTGGAGGACCTCAAAGCGGACGTAACACAGGTGACCGGTGCCCAGTTTACCAACGGTGTTGCTCACCTGACGCTGACGGCGGGTGAATCCAGAGTGATCAAGGGACTGCCGGCAGGAACGGGGTATACCGTTCTGGAAGAAACGCCGGAAGGCTACGCCATGGACGCCAAAGGCGCTACCGGGCGGATCGTGGCAAATCAGCAGCAGAATGCGGAGTTTGTCAATACATACCTCAAGACCGGAGAGCTGACCATTCAGAAGGTGATCGAGGGGGCGGCAGCATCCGACCAAGATGTATTCACCTTCCGTGTGACGCTGATCAAAGGGGATGAGCTGCTGCAGGAAACTGCCTGCAAAGTGAAGGATCAGACCGGAGCGATCAAACAGGTTCCGATCAAAAATGGTGTATTGGAGGTTTCCGTTACCGGCAGCGGCTATGTGACTCTTATGGATCTGCCGGTGGGTGTCAGCTGCCACATTGATGAAAGGCAGGCAGATGGCTCGTTTACAAGCACGGAAGGGAATCCGGTAGAACATGGCTATGAACTTGCGGATGTGAGAGGCAACGATCAGGTAACGGCGGCCAATCAGGCACGGAAGGTGGTTTTTACCAACGAGGCGAAAACAGAAACCGGCTATCTGCAAATTTTTAAGACGGTTGAGGGCAGCCATAGCAGTATAGAGGATGAGTTCGGGTTCCGGATCACCCTCAGGACGCCTGATGGAAAGCCGCTGTCCGGGACCTTCCAAAATCAGGATGGTGAGGGGATCGCCTTTGACACCAAGGGGACGGCAGTCATTCCCACCTGCGGCGGGAATACAAATATGCCCCGCTTTGTAAAGATTTATGGGATTCCGGTGGGTACCCGGTATACGGTGGAAGAGTTCACCGGCACACCGGATGAATACACGGCGGTGCCCGGCAGCTTTGTGAAGGACGGGTACATTCTCAAGAGTGTTGAGGGTGACACGGCCGGAACGATCGTCAAAGGAAAAAATCCCATGGCATTTGTGAATCGGAAGGCGGATACCGCCCTCACGATCCGCAAAACCATTGCGGGGAACTTCTGGACCGATGATCAGTTCACCTTTGTCATTACGCTGGACGGAACTGGGGCAAACTTCAGCGGGCAGCGGGACGGGATCGCTTTTCAGAACGGACAAGCGGAGGTTACCATTCAGGGAGCAGGCACCAAAACCATTACGGGACTGCCGGAATGCGGCTATACTGTGACGGAAAAGCCTGCAAAGGGCTGGACAGTGCCGGAACCTCAGTCCGGTACATTGACCGATGGCACCGCAGCGATCGCAGCATTTGAAAATGTCAGAACACCGGCGGAAGCCATTGCGGTATCGTTGCAGGCCCATAAGACCCTCGATGGAAAGGTTCCTGAGGAGGATCAGTTTACCTTCGTATTGAAAGACAGCAGCGGAACCGTTCTGGATATCCAGAGCAATCGAGAAGACGGAAGCGTCCTCTTTGCGCCGCTGTCCATAGGGCGTGCCGGGGACTATAGATATGAGATCTCTGAGGAGTCCGGCATGACCCCCTGGATCGTCTATGACCAGTCGGTTTATACGGCTGTGGTCCATGTGGTTGAGGATCAGCAGACCGGTACGCTGCAGGCAGAGGTCACCTATCAGAAGGATGGAGCCGATGTTTCTGCGGCCGTGTTCGCCAATACAACGGTTACCACCTCGGTGACGGCCAAGAAGGTCTGGAAGCTGGATGATGGTGGTCAAGCAGCAGATTTTGTGACCGCAGTTTTATGCAAAGATGGTGTTCCTTATGACACAGCCGAGCTGAATGAGCAGAATGGTTGGAGCCACACATGGGAAAACCTGCACATGGATGCTGAGTGGACGGTGGAGGAGCAGAACGTACCTCAGGGATTCCGAGCAACTGTGGAGCAGGAGGGAAATATCTTTACCCTTGTGAATGACGATCTTCCGGTTGTGCCGGATAAGCCGGTCGAACCAAACATCCCGGATCGGCCGACAGAACCAGAGGTTCCGGAGCAGCCGACAGAACCGGAAGTCCCGGAGCAGCCCAGTGAACCGACGATTCCAGACAGACCTGCACCGGAAGGGCCTTCTGACGTGCCGCAAACGGGAGACTTCAGTTCCATCTCCATGTGGTGGACAATAGGATTGTTTTCTCTGGCCGGGGCTGTATGGGTTCTGCTGAGCAGAAAAAGAACGTGGAAAAGAAAATAAATTGACCTGACGGAAGAGGTGACAACAGTTGTTGTCACCTCTTTTTCTGGTTTTCTGGGAAGCGGAAGATTTCTGGGGCGTTATAGAATCCTGAAGCATCTGGACTTTTAGAAAATAAAAGTGCGGAAAGTCGAAATGCGGGCGTGTGCTGTGTAAATTTGCAAGGGATCTTTATAATATGGATTGATGCCGTTTGTGAGTTTTGTGATCTTTCAGGAGCTTTTTGGCTGACGGTGCAGCGAGAAGAGGGAGGGGGAGGCGGCGGAATCTGTACAAAGACGGCCGACAGCAGGCGACGATAGATAAACAAAGATAAACTAAATAACAATACATCTTTTTGGCGTGTGTGTCCAAATAAAAAGGAAATTATTGACGTATTTTGTCACTTTGTGTTAAAATGACATTAAAAAATCAGAGGGATAATTTACCAGACAAGAGGCTTGGAAGCAGGTCTGCCGCACCAGAAAAACGAGAAAAGAACAGAGGGACCCGGGAGCAGCCACAGGATCGGCGAGAGGAAAATGGGATGAAATAGCGAAGAGCGCTTCTTCAAAAAAGTACGACACGAAAAACGGTCACGACCGCAGAGAAGTGGCGAAGTACTGCACCGGACAGCGGAGATCAGGAAGGACAGGCCGCAGGACCTTTTGACAGCGGGCAAAGGAAGGAAAGCGAATGAAGATTAAAGAGAAAACAAAAGAATGCCGACTTGCTGTCAAAGCAAGGACCTCCTTTGGTGAGACCATCGACACAAAGGAACTGGATCGTTTTTCACGGATGTATCTTCGGGGGTTTCTCCGACCGCAGAAGATCCAGAGCCGAGCGGCAGAGTATACCGGTCCGGTGGGGATCAGCCTTTTTGAGCGGCTGCAGCACCCCATTTCCAAACGGGACTTTCTCTTCCTGCTCGAACAGATGGTGGTGGCCGTGCAGAAGATGGAGGCCAACCGGATGCCGCTTTCCGGACTGGTGATGGACATTCACCATGTGTATATCAACGAAGTTACGAAGGAAATACAGTTTTTGTATCTGCCGCTGGCGGGGGAGAGGCCGCAGGCGGATCTGGTGACTTTTTTTGAGTCCATTGTCTATTCAGCAAAACCGTGCGGAGAAAAGGACGGCGAATGCGTCGCCGCCTTTGCCTATTTCTTCAAGGAACTCTCCCCGTTTGACGTTGGAAAGATCGAGAAATTCGTGCTGAAAGAGGACCGCAGTGTGGTCAATACCATCAAAAAGCACCATGCCGGGCAGAGTGGCTATATGACCGATAAGCACCAGCACTACTACAACCACTACGGCACTCCGGGGGAGGACGATGACGAGGAGGCTACCGGCCTTCTGGAGGACTCGGAGGACGAGGCCACCGGTCTTCTGG
Organism: Oscillospiraceae bacterium; assembly: GCA_020025275.1. Lineage (GTDB taxonomy): Bacteria > Bacillota > Clostridia > Oscillospirales > Oscillospiraceae > Vescimonas. The sequence continues at coordinate 39,255 of JAHHSI010000011.1, forward strand.
AGGAGGAAGCCACGGGGCTGCTCTGCGACGAGGAGGACGGCACCGCTCTTTTGACCGAGACTGCCATAGATGTGCATTTTCCGACGCTCTACCGCCTGGCAACGGAGGAGAGCATCCTCATCCATAAGCCCGTGTTTCGGCTGGGAAAGGAAAAGAATTGCGTGGATTATCTGGTGACGGACAACAACGCCGTCAGCCGGAGCCATGCCGACATTATTACGCGGGGAAGTACCTATTTTGTGACGGATCTCCACTCAAAAAACCACACGTTCATCAACGGGCAGGAGATTCCGGCACAGTGTGAAGTGGAGATCTGCGACGGCGATCAGCTGCGGCTGGGTAACGAGGAATTCATCTTTCGGATATAGCAAAAGAACGAGGAGTGTGAGCAGCGATGCGATTTACAGCCACGGCTGATACGGACATCGGGATTTCAAAAAACACCAATCAGGATAGTCTCTTGATCAAGCATGCTTCTTCCAATTGCGGGGAAGTGCTGCTGGCCGTTGTCTGTGATGGCATGGGCGGCTTGGCCAAAGGAGAGGTGGCCAGTGCCGCAGTGATCCGCCGCTTTGCCCGGTGGTTTGCCCAAGAGCTGCCGCTGGAGCTGGACAATTTGGATATGCGGGTGATCGGCGCCAAGTGGTCGCTCCTGCTGAAAGAGCTGAATGTGGACCTTCTGGAATACAGTGAGAAACATCAGGGAATCCGTATGGGGACCACGTTTTCCGGAATCCTGTTTGTGGGAAACCGGTATGTGATCGCCCATGTGGGGGACTCCCGTATCTATCAGATCACCTCCACCATGACACAGCTGACCACGGATCAGACCTTTGTGGCCAGAGAGGTCAGCCGCGGGACTCTGACCGCAGAGCAGGCTAAGACGGATAAGCGCAGGAATATGCTCTTGCAGTGTGTGGGCGCATCCCAGTCGGTAGAGCCGCAGGTGATCTGCGGTGAGGCCAAGAGCGGCGTCTATCTGCTCTGCTCGGACGGCTTCCGCCATGAGATTACGGAAGGCGAGATGTATGAGGCGCTGTATGCGGCACAGCTGCACAGCAAAGAGACCATGCACGCGCAGGCCAGGGAACTGATCGAGCGGTGCAAGGCGCGGGGCGAGAAGGACAATATTTCTGTTCTTTTGATCAAGGCGGAGTGAGGCGAGGATAGATGGCAGCAATCGGATCTGTAATTGATGATAAATATGAAATCCTGAAGGAAATCGGCCGGGGCGGAATGTCCGTTGTCTATCTTGCCATGGATCAGCGCCTGAATAAGCAGTGGGCGGTGAAGGAGATCCGCAAAAAGGGCAGCGGAAAGAACGACGAGATCGTGGTCAACAGCCTTCTGGCGGAAGCCAATATGATGAAGCGGCTGGACCATCCTGCACTGCCGCGGATCGTGGATATTATCGATAACGGCAGTACCATCTACGTTATTATGGATTACATCGAGGGAGAATCACTCGATAAGGTCCTCAATGAATACGGCGCCCAGCCGGAAGAGCTAGTGGTGGGCTGGGCCAAACAGCTGTGCGATGCACTTTCTTACCTGCACGCACAAAAGCCGCCCATCATCTACCGGGATATGAAGCCGGCCAATGTCATGCTCAAGCCGGAGGGCAACATCAAGATCATCGACTTCGGCATTGCCAGAGAGTACAAGGAGCAGCAGCTGGCCGACACCACCGTGCTGGGGACCAAGGGCTATGCCCCGCCTGAGCAGTACAGCGGCCAGACGGATGCCCGCTCCGATATTTTTGCTCTGGGGATGACGATGCACCATCTGCTGACCGGTGTAGACCCCCGCAACGGAGAAGCCTATGCCCCGGTGCGGCAGTGGAATCCGGAGATCTCGGAAGGCGTGGAGATCATCATTGACCGCTGCGTGGAACCGGCGCCGGAAAACCGCTATCAGAGCTGTGCGGACCTTCTCTATGATCTGGAACACCCGGAGCTGATTACGAAGGGCTTCAAGAAAAAGCAGAAGCGAAAGTTCCTGTCGTTTGCGCTGGCCGCCGGAATGGCCCTGGTGATGGCGATTTGCGGCGTGGGGCTGCAGACGACGGCCCGGCATATGAACAATCAGGACTATGAGGGCAACCTGTTGGGGGGGGACCCGCAGCATTTCTTTGCTGCGGTGGACATCTATCCCCAACGTGTGGATGCGTATAATGCACTCATTGAGTACTATAAAAACCATGAGGCAGAGAATGAGGAGATCACGAGAGTGGGGAATGCCATCGAGACCCACGGGGAGGCGTTGGATCTGAAAGATCCGGCCGTTGCCGATCTCTATTATGATATGGGGAAGCTTTACTTCTCCGACTACGATGGCTCATTCAAAGCCCGGGCGGTCAGCGCGCAGAATTTCTTCAAAGCGGCGGCGGAGGCGCCGGCCGACTTTGACAAGAAGGAGATTGCCGCCTGCTATGATGCGATCTGCCGCTTTATGACGAATCAGAGCACCACGTCCGAACACTCTCTGGCGGATTTTACAGCGCTGTTTGAGGAAATCGAAGCGGCCATGGCCGTGGTGGACAGAGCGTCGGACAGCGAGGCCAACTACGATAAGATCTCCTTTTACTATGTGACCATGCTGCTCATCAACGATCAGGCGGAATATATGGCCGGGGTCGGTTTTGACCGGCAGACAGCGCTGGAACTGATGGCAGCACTGCGGGAAAAAGCGGAGGGCATCACCTCGACGCTGTCCTATGTTAATGATCTGCAGGAAGAAATGGCGTCCGGCTATGACTCGTTTACGACCAACATCAACGCCAAATATAACGAAGTGGAAAAACGCAGGCAGGGGGGAAAGTAAGATGTCGGAACTGCTATCAACATTAGCCATTGTGGCTTACGGCATTGCCGGCGTGTGTCTGGCCCTTGCGGTATTCTTTTGGTTCTTTTTTAAGATCCCCTCCGTTATCGGCGATCTGACGGGCCGAACGGCCCGCAAGTCCATTGCCCAGATGCGGGCGGCTAACGAAAAAGCCGGTGCAAGCCGCAGCCGGGAGCATCGGAGCCATCGATCCCACGGCGAAGTCTCGGCCGCCGCACCTCGTGGCAGGGGGCTGTCTGCCGCAGAGGCATCGGAGGCAAGGCCGGAAACCGGCCTGCTGGCCGAGAATCGGGCGGCGGATTTTGTGCCGCAGGGAACTACGGTGCTCGAAGAGAATACCACAGGGCCGCTTATCCCGGAGGAAACCACCCTCCTGCGGCAGGAAGACCAGACCGGTCGATGCCGTACCGGCGGGAAAGAGCTGACCATGATCGACGAGGTCATGCTTGTCTACACCGAAGAAGAGATCGGCTAAGCGCTTTGGTCCAAAGAAAAAAGTAGTAAATTCATATACGTAAGGAGAGCGATCCATGAGTAGTGTAAGAAGCAAGCCTTGCCACAGATTGCTGTCAGCATTTCTGGCACTGGTAATGGCCGTTTCCATGATTCCGTTTACGGCGGTCGCCACGGCTGCTACGCTGGAACATCCGGATGCGGTGACGATCTGTGTGAAAGACGAGAAGAATCGCCCTGTACAGGGGGCGGCGGTGGATGTGACCATCATCTCGCAAAAAAACGGCTCGACACAGAAGCAGCTGACCACCGATGACACGGGATGTGTGGAGGTGCTTCCGGCGGAGGAGTTCGTCAAAGGAGAGCTGAGTATCTCTGCAGAGATCCGCAAAGAGGGGTACAAGACGGACCGTACTACGATCCAAAACACGAAAATCACCTCAAAAAACCAAAATCTGGAAGTTGTGCTGAAACCGTCGGGCGTCACGCCCCCTGATCTTCCGCTCATTGAGGATGTGACGATCGAGGGTAAGAGCTCGGTTTATAACGGCAGCAAGCAGACGCTGGTTTCCGTGACAAAGGTCAAGGGTGATACTGTCACCTATGCCATCGACGGGGGCAAGCCCTCCCGGGAAAAACCCGTGCGGCGTGACGTGTGTACGCACCAGATCACGGTCACCGTCCGCAGAGCCGGACACCAGGATCTGGTCAGAACGGTAGAGGGAAGCATTGTACCGGCAGATATCACCGGCATCAACATGGTGGGCAAAAATGTGACCTATGACGGCCGTGAGCAGCAGATCATCACCGTGCAGGGAACCTTTGCGAGAAAAGATGTTGTGACATGGACGGTTGACAAAGACGGCGCCGGAATGCCGGAGACAACCGTCTCTCATCAGCCGCCCAAGGTCCGTGAGGTGGGTACCTATACGGTCACAATGGAACTGGACCGGGGGGCCAACTATAAAAAACTGGTGCTGGGCCCCGTGACAGCGAAGGTCCAGGAGGGAACACTGGAATTGAAAGACCTGACCGTGCAGGGCTTTGCCGGTGTCTACACCGTGGAAAATGGGGCGGCAAAGGCATATCCTGCCGTTTCGGTAGAGAATCCCCGTGGGTATCATCTGCAGTATCAGCTGGATGACGGCGATGAACGGCAGGATCCCGCCGCATGGGTGGAGGAGATCCCTACCGTCACCAATGCAGGATCCTATCTGATTTGGGTCAGAGCCGTGCAGGAGGGATATCAGGACACGGAGGTCCCGGTGATTCCGGCCCAGGGGGCGCAGCCGCCGTACAATGTTGTAATTGCACCGGCGCAGCAGTCACTGCAGTTCAATGATCCGGCGTATACCGATGGTGGAAACTCCGAAGTGACGGTGGACAAGGTAGCCCCCTTTGAAGAGACCTATGATTTCTCGGCCAAGGGCGATAACGCTGTGGGCGGCCAAGTGAGCTATGCTCTTGAACTGAGTGAAGAGGACGCCGACATCGCCAGCATTGATCCGGCGACGGGAAAACTCACGGTCACCCATCCCGGTAAGATCACCGTGGTGGCCAAGGTGGACGGGAACGAGAATTATGCTCCACGGGAGATCCGCCATACGTTGGACGTGTTGCCGGGAGGCGGCGGCAACGGCACATACATCGGTTTTGAACATAAGACCGTGGATGACTATACCATCGGTCAGCAGAAAGGACAGGCGGCCGTCAACCGTGCCATCAAAAAGGTGCATCGTGATTGGGGCGAAGTCACCTACAGCGTGGTCGATGGCGATACTGTGGGCCTTGCCGTGGACGGAAAGGGCACGGTGACAGTCTCCGACTATGCCAAGCTGATCACCGCCGCCAATGCGGCCAAGGGGAATTTGGTAGTCACGATCCGGGCCGATAAAGCGGCCGTGCTGGGAAGTAACGGCAAGATCCGCTATCCTGCCGACTTTGCTACGTATCCGCTGACGGTCAAGTTCTTCCCCACACCGGAGGGCAAGATCACTATTTCCAAGCCCACGGGTAAGGACGGCTGGTACGTCAAACCGGCGGTGGTCACGGCGCCCAAGGGCTATCTGGTCGCCAATGTGCAGGGCAACACGGGAGACAACTTTGCTGCCCAGGTGCTGCTTCAGGATGACGGTGCGGCGGAGCGTTTCGTCTGCCTGCAGGATCCGGCCACAGGCGGCATTGCGGCCCCCATTTCCGTGAAGATCAAGATCGATCTCAGTGCGCCTGCGGACCTGTCCTATGAGATTTCGGAGCAGACGCTGATCGAAAAAATCGGCGAGAAGCTGGGTTTTTATAAGCCAAATGTGAACATCACCATTAAGGCCAAGGACCCGGCGTCCGGGGTGGATCACTTTACTTGGTCGTATATCCGGGAGGAAGGGGCCAGCAGCGACAACGCCGAGAATATCGTAAACCAACTGCAAAAGGTGGATGAGGTAGTGGATGGCGTCGCCGTGGCCCATGTAACGATGCCCCGTGAAAAAGAGGAGCAGTATCGCGGCACCTTCTCTTTTACGGCTACGGACGTGGCCGGTACGACCAGTGCGGCCAAGAGCGAGGACTACGTGTTTGTTGTGGATACGATTGCTCCTACAATGACGGTCCAGTATGCCGGAAAGGATAACTACGACGGAGCCATTCACTCGGTGGGCAATGTACATTATTTTAACGGTACGGTGGATGCGGCCCTGACCATCAAGGAGGCCAACTTTGATCAGCAAGATGTCCGGATCACCGTTTCCAAGAACGGGGAAGAAGGGATCGAACCGACGCTCACTTGGACGAATCGGGACGCCAATACCCATGTGGGGACCTTCTCTATTGCAGGAGACGGGGAGTATGTGGTGAGTGTAGCCTATCAGGATAGGGCGGACAACGATCCCATCGACTACCGCTCCGAAGTGTTGGCCATCGATACGGAAAAACCGGAGGTCAATATCGAGTACATCCACGACGGAGAGACGCAAAAGACCATTTTTACAGTAAAGGAGAATCACTTCCGGCCCCAAGACGTGACGGTGACCGGCACCATGCAGGATATTACCGGAAAGCCGCTGTCGTTTACACCGGAGCAGCTGACGGAGCTGCTGCGGCAGGGAACGTGGGTCGAAGGCGCCGATAATACGTACACCTTTACATACGACCAGTATGTGGACGGTATCTATCAGCTGACGCTCAACTATCGGGATACCGCAGGATGGGACGCCGATCCCTTCGTGGCCGAGACATTCGTGGTGGACCACACCGCCCCGGTGGGATTGAAGATCGAGTATGCCAAGTCCCCGACGGACGAATTTCTGGAGAACATCACACTGGGCTTCTACCGCCCCTCGGTCACGGTGCGGCTGACGGCATATGACACCAGCGCCGGCGTGGAGTTCTTCACCTGGCGATACACCCGTGAGCCTAACGCCAGTGTCATTAACCACCCCGCATCGCTGCCGAAAAAGACCGTCGAGGCGCATCAGGATCCGCACGATCCGTCAAAATTTACGGCGGAGTTCGCCTTGACGGCTACGGAGGCGGAGCAATACCGTGGCTATCTGACCGCAGCGGCGGAGGACCAGTTCCACAACCGAACCGAGGAAAAGGCGGATAAGAACAACATTGTGGTGGTGGACACGTGCCCGCCGACCATCAAGCCGGAGTATACGAAGGCTGACCGGGCGGATGTGGATGCGAACACCTACTACTACAATAACAACATTGACGTGGCGCTGAAGATCACGGAGGCGAACTTTGATCCGGCGGACGTAAAGATTTCCGTCACCAAGGACGGCGCACCGTTTGCCCACGGGGAGGTCTCCTGGACGCCGAAGGACAAAGAAGATGTCAGTGTGGGAACCTTTACACTCAAAGCTCCCGCAGATCACTCCGGCGACGGTGCGTATGTGATCACGGTGGCGTATCAGGACCGCTCCGGGAACCAGATGCAGACTTACGTTTCGGGCACCCACGTGATCGACACCACGAAGCCGGCGGTGGAGGTCACCTATCAGAACCAGACGCCGGCCAATGTCCTCCAAGACCGCTATGGTCACGACCGCTCATATTTTGGCGACACGCAGACGGCGGAGATCACCATCCGTGAGCGCAACTTCAATGCCGCGGATGTGGACATTTATCTGACCGCCCGGGATGCCGGCGGTGCGCTGCTGGACGTGGACGCTCTGCATACCAAGTCGGCCTGGACGGTGGGCGAGACTCCGGACATCCACCGCCTGACCATTACCTACCCCGGCGATGCCAACTATGCCTTTGACATTGCCTACACCGATCTGGCCACCAATGAGGCGGAGGACTATACACCGGACTATTTCACGGTGGACCGGACAGCGCCCACACAGCTGTGGGTGGAGTACAGCGACAGCGTACTGGATACCTCCATCGACAATACGGGCTACAGCTTCTATAACGGAAAGGTGACGGTGACGCTGTCTGCGGAGGACTCCGTCTCCGGTGTTCACTCCTTCTGCTATAACTACCGCAATGCCCCCGGCGTCAGCAATGTCAATGCCGAGCTGGTGGATCAGGCCATTCAGGCGGGCAGCATTACCTATTCGGATGACGGAAAGCAGGCCACGGCGACCTTTGAGATCCCCCGAGAGGTTCTCACGGCGGAGAATCAGTTCCACGGAAGTGTGGACTTCACGGCAGTCAACCGCAGCAACGGCCAGTCTGATCCCCACAGGGAAGCAAGACGTCTGGTGGTGGACACGCTGGCCCCGGTGGCGGAGATCAGCTACAATGAAGCGGTCAACGAGGTGGGCGACGTTGCCTACTATAACGGAAACATCAACGCATCGGTGACCATCCGGGAGGCTAACTTCTATGCCGAGGATGTTCACATTCTGGTGTCCAAGGACAAGGGACCGGCCACGGAGGTGATCCCCACATGGACCGACAGCGGCCATGATGTCCATGTAGGCACCTTTACCCTGCACGAAGACGGGGACTATTTCGTTACCGTGGACCATCGGGATAAGTCCGGCAACAGCATGGCGACCTACACCTCCAAGCAGATGACTATTGATACGGACATCAAAGAGCCCACCTACAGCATCAACGGAGTTGCCAGAACGGAGATCGGCGGAGCGTATAAGAATGACGTGTCCGTGGCCTTCCAGTTCGAGGATCAGAATTTTGACACGAAAACCATCACGCTGACCAGAACCCGGTTCAACGCCGTGGAGGATGTCACCGCACAGTTCATCCAAGTGGCAGAGACCGAAAAAGGCGGCTCCGGCAGCTTTACAATCCCGCCGGTCGTGGAAAATGACGGGATTTACGTGCTGCATGTCAGCATGACCGACCGGGCCAAGCATACCGCCGAGTCGCAGATAAAGTTTACGGTCAACCGCTTCGGCTCCGTCTATGCCTATGATGGAACACTGGCCGCACTCATCCGGGACGGCGGACAGTATGTGACAGGGGTCAAGGAGGATCTGGTGATCACTGAGTATAACGCAAGCCCGCTGCTGCGCGACAGTCTTTCGATCCTGATCACGCGGGACGGGACCCCCATCGATGTGGATTTCCTCAGCAATCCCGCCACCATTGACGAGCAGGTAAGCGTGGGGGAAAGCGGCTGGTATCAGTACGTGTACCGGATCAAGGCCTCCAATTTCGCTGAAGATGGCGTCTATAAGATCTCTTTGGCCTCCAAGTATGCGGCAGATGACTCCGGGGAGAACGACTCCACCAGTGTTCCGGAGAACTCCATGGACCCGTCGGGCCATCCGATTCTGGACACCATGACCTTTACGGTGGACTCCAAAGCTCCGGAGATCCGCAATGTGGTCAATCTGGAAAAGCCCATCGTGAATGCCCATACGCTGGACGTGAAGTACACGGTGGTGGATGTGGGCGGCCTGCAGTCCATTGACGTGATCGTCAACGGTGAGACGGTGGAGACCATCACCGACTTTGGCGAGAACCTCTTCAGCTACACAGGACAGTTCACCATGAGCGAGAAGTTTGAAGCGCAGACCGTGCAGCTCCGGGCCACTGACCGTGCCGGAAACGTGACGGATACCGCATCGGAGGACTTCCACACAGGTGATCTCTATGTCTTTCATGACAAGGTGACCATATCCACCAACGCCTTTGTCCGTTGGTATGCCAACAAGCCGCTGTTTTGGGGCTCCATCGGCGGAGTCGTCGTCCTTGCAGGCGCTGTCTGGCTGTTCTTGGCCGGCAAGCGGAAAAAGAAGACAGAGGAGCAATAAGCCGGCAAGAAGAAGCGAAGACATCATAAGAACCTCTCCTCTCCCATGCAGGGCTGCGGCCCTGCGTGGGGGAGGGGAGCGGGATGGATCAGAAGTGGCCTCACGGCACGGTCGTGATGCAACTTGTGCCCCATCGTGCAGGAATCTGTGGGAAAGGTGTTTGAAACATGAATTCGCTCATTGAAAATAAGGATATATCGGAACAGGCGTGCGGCACCAATTTTGCCTATGTGCTGCGTGACAATGCGGACTTTTTGCCGACGGAGTATAAAGTGCTCCAGAGCCAGAGGAGCGGCTGCTTTGTCAAGTGCATGAAGATGCTGTATAACGGAAAAAGTATGCTCTACTATATGCCGGAGGGAAAGCCCCTTTCGGCGATGCTGGCCGCACTGGATGCCGACCGCTTTTTGACCATCGTCGCCCACTTGTTTGCCAGCATCATCGAGGTGCAGGGCAATGGCTTTTTGCGATGCCAGAACATCGATCTCTCGTTTGAAAAGATTTATGTAGATGCGGCGACCTATCAGGTTAGCCTTGTCTATCTCCCACTGGCCAAGCGGCTCCACACCGATGACGCCGGATTTGAAAACACCATTCGGACAGAACTGGTGAAGCTGATCGACCAGATCCCTGCCCTCGCTTCGGAAAAAACCCGGCAGCTTTCGGCAGATCTGTCAGATGGTACGCTGTCCCTGCGGGAGGTGTACGGACGGATCAAGGAAACCAGAGGGGAGCACAGACCGGAGGCGGTGACTGCCGGAAGCGAACTTCGTCTGCTGGCGCTAAATGCGCCGTCCCGGGTGGAGCTGCAGGTGACGAAAGATGCCTTTGTCATCGGGAAAAAAGCGGACCGCTGTGACGGTGTGATCAGCTTCAATAAAATGATCAGTCGCTGCCACTGCAGGATCGACAAGGCCGGGGCGGGCTACACCATCACCGATCTGGAGAGTGCCAACGGCACCTATGTGAATCGGGTGCGGCTCTGCCCGAATCAGCCTCACCCCATCGGGAACGGGGATACCGTGCGGCTGGCTAACAGTGATTTCCGAGTGATCGTAGAATAAGGAGGGGTGAGACAATGGCAAAACCGAGAATCATCATCGCAGACACCGACGAGAGCTATCTCATCCCGCTGCAGCTGAAATTTGCTCAGGAATTTTTTGAGAAAATCGATTTGGAAATCATTACCGATGCAGCGTACTTTGCACAACTGTTTCAGCTGCCGCAGAGAGCGGAGGTACTGATCGTGTCCGAGGATCTGTACACCGCAGCGGTGCAAAAGCATAACATCTCCCACATCTTTGTCATGGATGAACAGTACGAAGAGGAGAGAACCGGCGATCTGAATGTGAACCATATCTTCAAGTACACCAGTATTCAGGAGATTTTTCACGAGATTCTGGGCAAGAGCGCGGCTACGTTGCAGCTGAACGAGAGTGCCAAGCAGGAGACCAAGGTGATCCTCTTTTATTCCGCAAGCGGCGGCGCAGGAAAGACGACGGCGGCGGTGGGCGTCAGCGCAGCACTGGCCAAAAATTACAAAAAAGTGCTCTATATCAACGCAGCCCGGCTGCAAGTGTTTCAGCACATGATCAAGAATCAGGCGCCCATCACGGCCTCCGACGTCTACGCCAAGCTCTCAGCGCCGACGCCCCACCTCTATACAGAGATCAAGCATGTGGTGCGCAAGGAGCTGTTCAGCTATGTGCCGCCGTTCAAAGCGGCGCTGATGTCGCTGGGGCTCAGCTACACGGTCTATGAGGCGGTGATCCGTTCGGCTCAAAAGAGCGGAGAGTATGACTACATCCTGGTGGATGCCGATGTGACCTTTGATGAGGAGAAGGCGTCGCTTCTGAATCTGGCGGATAAAGTGGTGATCCTGATGCGTCAGGAGCCGGCCAGCGTACTGGCCACCAATCTGCTGGTGTCCAATATGAATGGCGTGGACAGTGAAAAATACATCTTTATCTGCAACGACTTTGTCAAGGACGAGAACAGTGCGCTGATTGCCGCCAATGGGGCGATGAAGTTTTCAATCAGTGAGTATATCCGCCATTTTGAGCACTATGAGACCATGAGTGCCGATGATTTGTCCCGGGAGAGCAGCATTCAAAAGGCTGCCTTCCTGATCTTGTAAGGAGAGGATCGCTATGAACAGAGACAGTGCGGTGGTGGTGTTCAACATCACCAAGCGGAAGATTTCGGTGGATCTTGAAATCCCCCTCTATATTACGGCCAATGAACTGGTGGCGGCACTGAACACGGCCTATCATCTGGGAATCGATACCACGGATATCAAAAACTGCTATCTGAAAGCGGAGAATCCGATCGCCCTGTTGAAAGGGAACAAAACGCTGGAGGAATTTGGACTGCGGAACGGAAGTGTCATCAACTACACAGAATAGGAGATCGTGTGATGGACAAGAGATATAAAGTCATCCTCTCAAGCAGGAACCTGTACAAGGAGATCGAACTTGCTCCTGACGCCCGACAGGTGAGCGTGGGAACGGACATCGACTGCGACATACGCCTGCACAAGGATCTGTTCTTTGACAGCATTTCCCTTCAGTTCATCAAGAACGAGGCGGAGTGGAAAGTTCTGTGCTCGGATACCCTCTACTTTACCGTGGGGGATGTCCGGAAGCTGGTGACCAAGAATCTGGCGCATGGCGACAGCTTTGAGGTGCGGTATCAGGCATCGGACAACTTTGTGTTTTCGTTGGATTTTTTCATCGACTTTGACGACGGGAAGACATATGAGCGGGCCATTGATGTGTCCGATGTGAGCACCCTGACCATCGGCACCTCCGGTGAGAACAACATCGTGCTGAGCAGTATCTATGTGAAAAACGACAACCTTACCTTGACGAGGAAGGGAACGGACTATGTGCTGGAGGTGCGGGAAACCACCTACGGCGTTTCCATCAACGGCAAGAAGGCGAAAAGCGGAGATCTTCTCCGGGATGGGGATTTCCTGTCCGTTTCGGACTACTTCTTCTACTATAAAAGCCATAAGATCTGGACCCAGATCCGTGATGACGAAATTGTTAAATTTTTGAAATATATTGACAAACCGGATCGAAATTCATATCCTAAGTTCAACAGAAATACACGGGTAAAACCCGTGGTTTGCGACGATAAAATTGAAGTATTGGACCCTCCGGCCAAGCCCCAGAAACCCAAGAATAATCTCTTTGTACGGTTGATGCCGTCCATGGGAATGCTGCTGGCGGCCGGCGTGATGGCCTACTTTGGCGGGATGATGATCATCATGTCGGTGATCTCCTGTACGATGGCAATTTTGACCACCATTGTGAGCATCACCGAGGGCAAAAAAGATTATAAAACCGGCATGGCCGATCGGATCGAAAAATACACGGCCTACACGGAAAAGAAACGGGAAGAGATCCAACAGTGCCGTGCGCAGGAGCAGGCGGAGCTGGAGGAGTTGTTTATCTCCCAGAAGGTCGAAAAACAGCGGCTGGATACATTTTCACCGGATCTCTTCGACCGGCTCCCTGCAGATGACGATTATCTCTGTGTCCGTCTGGGAAGCGGCGATGTCCTCTCGCAGCGGGTGATCGATTATAAGAAGCAGGAGAGACTGGAGATCGAAGATGAGCTGCAGCTGATTCCGGAGCAGCTGTATGAGGAGTTCAAGAACGTCCATGATGCCCCGATTGTGTGTGATTTCAAGGCGATCAATGCCTTTGGCGTTGTGGGTGCCCCGGAATATCGATTTGAATTTTTAAAGAATATCGTTGTGGATCTTGCCGCAAGACAGCATTTTTCGGATACGAAAATGATCTTTGTGGCGGAGAGCACGCACAAGCAGCAGATCCAGTGGCTGCGCTTTCTCCCCCATGTATTCAACGAGACCATCGGTGTGCGCAACATTGTCTGTGATGACGAGAGCAAAAATCTGATTTTTGAGTATCTCTACAAGGAACTGACCATCCGGTCGCAGAGCCAGAAAAAGAAGAAGTTTGAAAGCAACATCGTGGTCTTTTTCTACGATGCGTACGGCTTCCAGAACCACCCGATCTCCAAATTTGTGGATCAGGCCAAGGAACTGGGTGTGACCTTTGTCTTTTTCGGCGGCTCCGTGGCCGACATCCCGCAGGGCTGCGGCTACATCGTCTCCATTCAGGACAGCCAAAATGCAGTGCTGATGAATACGCAAAACAAGCGCGAGGCGTCCCCCTTTGTTTACCCCACCATTCCCACGGCGCAAGCGGCAGCCGTTGTGAAGATTTTGGCGCCGGTATATACGGAGGAGATCTCTCTGGAGGGAACGCTTACCAAAAATATTTCGCTCTTTGAGCTGCTGCACATCCTGGCGGTGGATGATCTTGATTTGGAGGAACGCTGGAAAACCTCTCAGGTGTTTCAGTCCATGGCGGCCCCCATCGGCGTTTCCAAGACCGGGGTCGTCTCACTGGACCTCCACGACAAGGCCCACGGCCCCCATGGACTGGTGGCCGGTACCACCGGTTCGGGTAAGTCGGAGATCCTGCAGACCTACATTTTGGCCATGGCCACGCTGTTTCACCCCTATGAGGTCGCCTTCGTGATCATTGACTTCAAGGGCGGCGGTATGGTCAACCAGTTCAAAGATCTACCCCACCTGCTGGGCGCCATTACCAACATTGACGGCAAGGAGATCAACCGCTCGCTCAAGTCCATCAAGGCGGAGCTGCAGAAGCGGCAGCGGCTGTTTGCAGAGGCCGACGTCAACCACATCGATAAATACATCAAGAAATACAGAGCCGGCGAGGCCAGTGTCCCCATCCCGCACCTGATCATCATTGTTGATGAATTTGCGGAGCTGAAAGCGGAACAGCCGGAATTTATGAAAGAGTTGATTTCAGCTGCCCGCATCGGCCGCAGCCTCGGCGTCCACCTGATTTTGGCAACGCAGAAACCTTCGGGACAGGTGAATGAGCAGATCTGGAGCAACTCACGCTTCAAGCTCTGCTTGAAGGTGCAGAGTCAGGAGGACAGTAACGAGGTCCTGAAGTCCCCCTTGGCGGCGGAGATCAAGGAACCGGGACGAGCCTACCTGCAGGTGGGCAACAACGAGATTTTTGAGTTGTTCCAGTCGGCCTACAGCGGAGCCTCGGAAAAGACCGATGAGTCCAACGTCAAAGAATTTACCATCTATAGCCTGAGCGAGTCGGGGAAGAAGATCCCGGTGTTCACCCAGAAAAAGAAGAAGAGCGGCGACGGGGCCGCCACACAGCTGGATGCTATTGTGGGATATGTCGCCTCGTATTGCCGCCGGATCCGTCTGGACAAGCTGCCGGACATCTGCCTGCCTTCGCTGGGAACCAGCATTGACTTTGCCGCACAGCCCGCAGCGCCGACGGCCAACCGCTACGATGTGGAGCTGGGTGTCTACGATGATCCGGAGAACCAGTATCAGGGGGAGTATACCATTGACCTTGGCAGCAATAACCTGATGATCATCGGTGCCTCCCGGTCCGGAAAGACCAATGTGCTGCAGACCATCATCCGAAGCCTCTCCACCAAGTATACGCCGGAGGAAGTCGCGATCTATGTGGTGGACTTTGCCTCCATGGTCCTGCGGAATTTCGATTCGCTGCAC
Organism: Oscillospiraceae bacterium; assembly: GCA_020025275.1. GTDB lineage: Bacteria > Bacillota > Clostridia > Oscillospirales > Oscillospiraceae > Vescimonas. The sequence goes on from JAHHSI010000011.1 coordinate 54,390, forward strand.
CATGTGGGCGGCGTGGTCTGCGCCTCAGAGGACGAGAAGCTGAAAAACCTCTTCAAGCTCCTTCATACGGAAATTGAGAGCCGGAAAGAGAAGCTGATGTCGGTGGGCGTCAGTTCCTTCACCGCCTATAAAGAGAGCGGGAAAAAGGATCTTCCGCTGATCGTGTTAATGATCGACAACCTCACGGCGCTCAAAGAACTGTACTTTCAGGACGATGACGAGCTGCTCACTCTGTGCCGAGAGGGATTGACGGTGGGCGTGAGCGTTGTTATTGCCAACTCGCAGACGGCCGGCATCGGCTATAAATATCTTTCCAACTTCTCGGCCAGAGTGGCCTTGTTCTGCAACGATTCCAATGAATACAACGCACTTTTCGATCACTGCCGGGAACGGCTGGACAGCATCCCCGGACGGTGCATCATTGAGATCGACAAGACCCATTACGAGTGTCAGTCCTACCTTGCCTTCCAAGGGGAAAAGGAAATTGACCGGGTGCAGGAGATCAAGAGCTACATCGCACAGACCAACGGGCAGCATCTCCATGCCATGGCCAAGCGGATCCCGCTGATCCCAGCCTCGCTCACCAAGGAGTATATGGTAGGCGAGTTTGGCGGCCGGATGAAGAAGGAATTTTCTGTGGTGGCCGGTCTGGATTACGCAACCGTGACGCCGTATGTGCTGGATTTTGCTGCCTTGGGCGTACTGGCGGTCGCCGGACGGGAGGGGGCCGGCAGACACAACTGGATCCGATACTCCGTGGATATGCTGGAAACCATGTACCCCGGAAAGACCAAACTCTATGTGGTGGACGGGATCGGCAAGAAGCTTGCGTCCCTCAAGGACACCCCGGCTCTGGCGGGGTACAGTATGATCGCCGAGGATGCCGTGGGCTATATGGTGGAGATGGAAGCCCAGCTCAAAGAGCGCTATGACGCACTTGTGGCCGGGAACGAAGAGATTCTGGAGCAGTCCCCGCTTTTGCTGATGGTGGTGGACCATCCGGACGCCCTGACGGCCATCTGCAACGATCTGGACGCCCTTGCCGCCTACAAAAATATCACCGGCAGATATAAAAATATGCGGGTGTGCCTGATTGCGCTGATCGACAATGTGAACATCTCCTACAGCGCTCCGGAAATCCTGAAAAACATCCGCGACCAGCGCAACTTCATGTACTTTGACGATATGAGCAATCTGAAGATGTTTGATGTTCCGCTGGCGATGACGCGCAACTTCAAAAAGCCCATTGAGCTGGGAGACGGCTACTACATTAAGGATAACGAGTGCGTGAAACTGAAAACCTCAATTTGTTCAAACAAAGGAGGAACGGCATGAGTGGAAGTATGGTATCGACCCTGCAGGCACAAAGACAGAGTTATGTCCGTCAGACGGAAGAAGCCCGTGACGAGATCGCCCGGTACGAGCGGTCCTACGAATCACTGAGCAATTTCAAAACCACAGTAACCCAGTCGCAGGAGGAGTTTCAGTCCATTCGCACCGAAAAAATGAAGACCTTGGCACAGCTGGAGGAGGTCAAGAAGAACTGCCTCACGGTCCAGCGCTATCACAGCGGCATGCAGGAGATCCTCTCCGGAAGTGTTTCCGGCGGGATCGGTGCCGTGTATGCGGTCATGCAGCTGCAGATCGAGCTCAAGCTCAAGCAGTATCTGCAGAAGATCCACAGCTGTGAGAGACATATCGCCTCATACGGCCGAGAGATCGACCACATCGATCGGCAGCTGGAATCAGCCGAGCGAGAAGCACGCGCGGCAAGACCGCTGCGGGGAGGAGGGACATCCCATGCGCGTTGATATTGTCTGCGCCGAAGCCCAGCTGGCCAAGGCGGCCAACAATCTGGCGGAGTACGGTGATTTTCTGGGCCGGACCATTGAGGCCTATCTGCTCATCCTCGCCGATCTCCAGAACAAGGGAATTCAGGATGCAGAGGTGTGTGCCAAGCTGTCCGCCCTTGCCCAGTCGCTGATACCCTACAAGACCGCAATCCCCAAGGAATGCGAAGCGATGGTCGCCGATGTGCGCTCGTACATCAGCGGGATCGAGAAGGCAGATGACTTCCGCTTTCCCGCGGAGCTGACAGAGAGCCTCACCACCCTCGTGGAGCAATTTTGTCATCGGGGGGTGAGCTGATGGCCAGTTCGGTACAGATCAAGGTCAATTTGGAAGAGCTGAAAAACAGCGAAAAAGCGCTGGGCCGTTTGTCCAAAAGCATAGCAAATCGCCGTCTCAGGATCACCGTGAACGAGGCAAAAGGAGCGGTTGCCGACAACCTGCTTCTGGCAGAAAAGCAGCTCAATGACATTGGAACGACGCTGGCGGAGCTGATTCAGAAAACACAAGCAGCTGTCGCTGCCGCCGAGGTGGCGTTTACCGAGTCGGAGAAGAAGAACGCACAGCGGTTCGGGGCATCGGAGGGATAATATGAAAAAGAGACAGATCCTCTGCCTGATCACCGTTGTGATGATGCTGATGATAGGAGTGTGTGGGTGTAAGATGAGACAATCAGATTTACCGAACCAACCCCAGAATGATGTGACGCTCAGCGAGCGTCAAAAAGAAATCCTGGCCGCGCAGGGGCTGCCCACGGAATATGCCCAGCTGCCGGCCCACCAGCAAAGCGCCATCGTGGCCATCGAGGAAATGCTCCGCTATGCCGAGGAGAAGTATGGCGTGCCCTTCTCCTATGCCGGCTATGCCGCGGCAGGCCCGATGGAAAAGGAGCATATGCGCGCCTATCCCAGCTCCGGCCACATGGCGGTGGACAGCTTTACGATCACAAAGACGGAGAGCGGTTATGAAGATGATTTCATCCATACCGCCGCCGCGCCCTACTTTGCAGCCTATGTGGGCCGGCAGCTCTCCCCGCTCTTGCCGGAGTCGGAGGTGAAGGTCTATGCCGAGATCACGGACACCACGCTGACGGAGGTGCCCACGGAAGAGACCAATTTTGCCGGCAAGGTTTCCGGCAGCCTGTGGGTTTTTGTGGATGGAACCACGTGCAGTCAGGACGAATTGGAAACCTTCAAGACCCAGATGGTGGATACGTTGCAAAAGCAGGAGCTATATCTGGGCGTGCGTCTGGTCCGGCTGAAAGCAGACCAGAACCTGTACCTCACGGAATACAACTATACCGACTACCTTTCCCCCGACTACTATGACAGCAGTGAAACCATATACATCAGAAAATGATGTGGTGTTTGGATGAAGGTGATGAACGTGACGCTTACAGACAATGAATTAGGAATGATCGAACAGCTGACATATCTCAATCCATCGGTGGCAAAAGAGGCCGGAATCACAGGGTATTCGGGATTCAAGGCAGGCCGTGAGAATGAGAGCATCGGTGAGATTTTGGGGGCGTTTGATGAAAAAGCGCTGCGCACGCTGGAAGAAAAAGGCGATCAGGACATCGGCTTTGTTTCAGCTAAGGAGTGGGCCGGGATGATCCGGTATCTGCAGTCGAGCCGGATGAAGGATCTGGTGTTGACGGAGACCATGACCCGGGAGGACGGGGCAACGCTTGCACTGTGCTTTCAGGAAAAGGGCAATACGCAGGACGCTGTGGTGGCCTTCCGGGGCACCTCCGGCGGCGACGAGTGGGTGGATAATGTGCAGGGGCTCAATGAGACAGACACGCTGTGCCAGAAGCAGGCACTTGACTTTATCGAGAGCCTGCCCAGCAGCAATATCACCGTCACAGGCCACTCCAAAGGCAGCAATAAGGCCATGTATGTGGCCATTACCTCCGATAAGGTCACACGGTGTGTGGGCTATGACGGACAGGGATTTTCGCAGGAGTTCATTGATAAATACTGGGCCGAGATCCAGGAAAAAGGCGGGAATATCACGACCTATTCGCTTTCCACGGACTATGTCCATGCACTTCTTTTCCCTGTGCCCAATGCCACGCAGATTTACTGCAAGGGATACGGCGTTGCCAATATCGGAGAGCACCACAGCCCCAACTCGTTTTTTGTGACGGATGAAAACGGAAGGATCCTTGTGGACGAGAATGGAAATCCTCGGGTAGTACCGGTTTTGGAGGACAAGTCCATCATAATGCTCCATCAGTTTACGACCTTTGTACTCAACAATGCCAGTGAGGCGGATAAGAAGGACATCATCGGCTACCTCTCGGAGCTGTTGGCCATGTCCTTTGGCGGAGATGGTGCCTCGAAGGACGATCTTATCGGCCAGGCGACGAAACAGCCGGAGAAGCTGGCACTGGTGGTGGCCTACCTTGCCAAGTACATGGAACAGACCGGACATAAGGCAGAGGATGTCAACCAGATGATGGAGACGCTCGGCTTGGAACCTTTGGCCTGGTGGCTGTCCAAATTGCTGAATATTGTCATCGGCAACCTGACGGATGATGACGACGACTGGTGGATCCAAAATGTGATTCTCCCCCTCTTTAAAGATAAGTTCGGGGGGCTTGACCTGTCGGCGCTTTGGGCGATGATCAATGCCAAAGTCAAGGAAATCAATGGCTCCGGCGGTTGTGACGATGCAACGGGCAGACAGGGAACCGTCCGGGACTTTTCGGCGGGGACGTATGAGCGCTTGATGGACACGATCCGGCAGATGGAAAGCCTTGGCGCAGGATCAGTCTCTTCCTGGATCAACTATTCGCAGGAGGAGTGGTATGACGCTCTGGGTGTCAGTGAGGCGATCCGGGCGATCAACGGCTATTACGAACGAGCTGCTGAAACCAACCTGCTGTGTCAAGGAAGAGTGGACTCGGTCTTTGATATTGTGGATGCCACGGATAAGCTCAGTGCCCGGAAGCTGCAGGAACATTGTCAGGTGCTGGAGAGCATCCGTTCTGCGCTGCAGTCTGTGGGCGATGGGATTGTTGTGAAGGCGTAAGAAAAGACACAGGCGGCAGGGGCGTGCCTCCCTGCAGGAGCGGGGAAACGCTGTCCCTATGCCGCCGCAGAAGGGTGAAGGCGCCGCCGAGCGCTTCCCGAAATCTATGTATTGCCGGTTGAGCGGTCAATATAAAAACAAAAATTTGGAGGATACGAAAATGGCAAATCAGATTAGAATTACCCCCGATCAGATGCGTGAAAGAGCCCGCCAGTATCGTACGGAGGCAGAGACCGTCCACGGCGTGATCGGCAAGATGGATACGCTGCTGCAGCAGCTGCAGGGCGAGTGGGAAGGCGCTGCCAGCGAATCCTATGCAACCCGGTATCTGCAGCTCAAGCCCGGCTTTGTTAAGGCCGAGGAGCTGATCCGTGAGATCGCAGCTGCGCTGGATGCAACGGCCAAGACCGTGGAGGAGACCGATTCCAGCATTGCAAACCAGTTCAGAGG
>JAHHSI010000012.1 GCA_020025275.1 Oscillospiraceae bacterium
TATTCTTGGCCTCAAACATACCACGCAGCTCTTCAAATGTCAACACAAAGTCCACTTCGCTGCGCACGCTGCTGCGGCTGGCCTCCAGCTTCTTGGCGGCGCAGGGGCCGATGAAGGCCACGCGGCACTGGGGATCTTTCCGCTTTTGCAGTCGTGCCGTCAGCACCATGGGCGTCATGGTCATGGAGATATAGGGCGCAAACTGGGGGAACTCCTTCTTGGCCATGACCGACCATGCCGGGCAGCAGGAAGTGGCCATGAAGGGCTGCTTGGTGGGCACATCCTCCATAAACTCCTCCGCCTCTTCCACGGCGCACAGGTCAGCACCAATGGCCACCTCCACCATGTCGGCAAAGCCCAGGATCTGCATGGCCTCGGCCAGCTGGCCCGGGGTCACCTTTTCACCAAACTGGCCCCAGAAGGCAGGCGCGATCACGGCCACGACCCGGTCGCCCCGCTTGATGGAGTGGACCAGCTGGAACACCTGCCCCTTATCCACAATGGCGCCAAAGGGACAGTTGACCAGACACATACCGCAGGAAACACACTTGTTATAGTCGATCTCTGCCCGCCCGAATTCATCCTTGCCGATGGCATTCATGCCGCAGGCCTCTTGGCAGGGGCGCTCAAACTTGATGATGGCATGATAGGAGCAGGCCTCCTTACAGCGGCCGCACTTGACGCACTTCTCCTGATCGATATGGGCCCGGCCGTTGGCAAAATACACAGCATCCTTCTTGCAGGCATTCTCGCAGTGGCGTGCCAGACATCCCTGACAGGCGTCCGTAATCTGGAAGTGGGTGTCCGGGCAGGCGTGGCAGGCATACTTGATGATGTTGATCAGCGGAGGATCATAATATTTATCGGCAATGGCGCTCTCCTCCACCCCATCGCTCAGGTGGTTATGCTTTCCCACCTGCTGCATGGGCAGCCCCATGGCCAGCCGGATACGCTCACCCACAATGGCTCGCTCCAAAAAGATGGAGTCCCTCTGCTTTCCCACCTCACCGGGCAGGATCTCATAGGGAAGATCCTCGATCCGCTCGCTGTAATTTTCTCCAGCATAGGCTAATTTAGCCACTTCAGCAAACACACGTTTCCGCATATCCGCTATTCCGCAGTAAATATTTCTCATATTTCGCTTTCCGTTCCTTTATGTTTCCTTTTTTACGCTAACTTATTGTTACTTAATTAACGTATATTTGGATTATACGGGAACTTTCCGTTAATTGCAATAGATGAAACAAATATTTTTTTCGGCGGTTAGCCTTCGCTTCGCTCCTTTCCCCAGAGGACCTCCAACGCCTGTTCCAATTTTCCCAACGCTTTTTTCTCAATGCGGGAGACATAGCTGCGGCTGATGCCATAGACGGCGGCCACCTGCTTTTGTGTCTGAGGAAGACGACCCTCCAGCCCATACCGCCGCCGGATCACGTCCGCCTCCCGCTCCGTCAGGCACTCTTCCACCATGCGATGCACCAGACAGCAGTTTTCCTTCTTCTGAAGATCGGCCAGCATGGTATCGTCCATTCCCACCACATCCAGTAAATACAGGGAGTCCCCATCGGTATCCGTTTCAATGGTGTCGGACAAAGATACCTCCCCCTGCAATTTTTTTTGTGAGCGGAAATACATGAGGATCTCATTTTCAATACAGCGCGCTGCATAGGTGGCCAGACGGATCTTTTTGTCCGGGCGAAACGTGTTCACCGCCTTGATGAGCCCGATGGTTCCAATAGAGATCAGATCCTCCTGTTGATCGTTTTGGGTATAGTATTTTTTGATGATGTGGGCCACCAGACGCAGATTATGCTCCACCAGCTCATTGCGCGCCTCCAGATCTCCGGCTGCACAGCGCTCCAGACACGCCCGCTCCTCTTCCGCAGAAAGCGGGCGGGGAAAAGAACCGCCGTCGCCGGCCAAATGCAGCGACAGAAAAAGGCTGTTGGACAGCAGCAACAGCAATGTAGAAATCATGAACATCTCCTCCTTTTACGTTCATCCTATGTAAAAAAAGGAAGTCCCTATACCCACGCAGACGAATTTCGCTGCATCCGTTTGCTGCGGCTCTCTCCCACTCTTGGGGCAATTTCCCAAAAAATCCAAGGCCATTTCCCGCCTTTTTGTTGACTTGGCCGGTCCTGCAGCAAAATCCCCAGATTTCCGCAACATTCTTACCTCTCTGTCTTGCCCTATGTCCTGCGGCATGTTATGATGGAACTGCATATCAACAGCACTTTTTTTGAAAATATCTGTGATTGGGAGATGAGCTTTTGAGCATTGCCAATTTTTTCAGCCTGCTGGGCGGCATCGCACTTTTCCTCTTCGGCATCCATTTGATGGGAGAGGGTCTGAATAAAGTCGCAGGCAACAAACTGGAACTGGTTTTATATCGTCTGAGCGGTACACCGTTCAAGGCCGTTCTGCTGGGTACCGGCGTCACGTCTGTCATTCAATCCTCCTCAGCCACCTCCGTGATGGTGGTCGGTTTCGTCAACTCCGGCATGATGAAGCTGGAGCGGGCCATCAACGTCATTCAGGGAGCGCTGATCGGCACCAGCATCACCGGCTGGATCATCTGCCTGTCCAGTATCGAAGGTGCCGGCGGCTGGGTGGCTCTCTTCTCCACCTCCACCATCACGGCGGTGGTGGCCGTGGCGGGCATCATTCTGGGGCTGTTCTCCAAAAAGCAGATGCACCACCATCTGGGGAACATCATGATGGGCTTTGCCGTCCTGATGTACGGCATGCAGATCATGAGCGGTGCGGTTTCCCCTCTGAAAGAGAGCCCGTACTTCATTCAGATGATGACCACATTCTCCAATCCGCTGCTGGGGATTCTGGCCGGCGCCGCCTTTACCGCCGTACTGCAAAGCGCTTCGGCGGCCGTGGGCATCCTGCAGGCCCTGTCCATGACCGGCGCCATCAGTTTTGCAACGGCCTACCCCGTGATCCTCGGTATCGCCATCGGCGCCGCCGTACCTGTTCTGCTATCTGCCCTGGGCGCCAAGGTCAACGGTCAGAAGGCCGCCTTCTCCTATCTCATCATCGAGATGCTGGGCGTGGTGCTGTGCTCCATCCTCTACTACTTCGTGCTGAGCCCCGTAGGTCTGAACCTCAATACGTGGACCATGACCCCGGTGAACATTGCCGCCGTGAACACGATCTTCCGTACGGTGACGGCCATGCTGCTCTTCCCCTTCACCCGCCAGATCATTATGCTGGCCAGCCTTTTTGTCAAAGAGAGGAAAGGGCAGGGCCACGCCAACAAAGATTTCGACCGTTTGGACGAGCGCTTCCTCCAGCACCCCACACTGGCGGTCGAGCAGAGCCACATGACCGTCACGTCCATGGCCAAGCTGGCCAACCAAAATGTGGCAGATGCTTTCCGGCTGCTCACCCACTACAGCGAGACGGGCAAGGATGCCGTGGAGAAAACCGAAGCCAAGGTGGATCTCTACGAGGATCGCCTTTCGGCATATTTGGTCAAGCTCAACACCCAGGAGCTGAGCGACGCACAAAACGAGCGAGTCGCCCGCTACCTGCACGCTCTGGGCGACTTTGAACGCATCTCGGACCACGCCATCAACATTTCCGAGGCCGCCACGGAGATCCACGAAAAGCAAGTGCTCTTCTCCGAGGCCGCCCAGTCGGAGATCGGGGTCCTGTCCGCCGCCGTTCTGGAGATCCTGGATCTGGCCATTTCGGCCTTCACCGAGAACGACATCGAAAAAGCCTATCTGGTGGCACCGCTGGAGGAGCGCATCGACATCCTCTGCAACGAGATCAAGCTCCACCACGTGGATCGCCTGCAGCAGGGCTCCTGCTCGCTGATGCAGGGCTTTATCTTCAACGATCTTTTGACGGACTGCGAGCGAATTGCCGACCACTGCTCCAACATCACCATCTCCATGATCGAGTTCCACTCCGGCTGCTATGATACCCACAGTCTGAAGGAACTGCGCTCTCACAATTTTGCCGAGCACTACGAGGCATACACGCAGAAATATCAGGTCTGATCTCGTTTTCGTGCGGCCCTGCATCGGCATACGCAGCCACGACCGCTTCCCCATCGGAACCGGGCCGTGGCTGTTGTTTCATCCCCCCGTTTTCAACCTCTGCTGCAGACCGGCCATGGCGGCCTGCCCGGTAAGCGGCACACATACAAGTAAAGGAGTTTCCTATGGAGCGTTACAAGACCATTCTCTTCGATCTGGACGGCACACTGGTGGATTCCGGCCAGGGGATCATGAACTGCGCCTCGCTGGCTCTCGATCACCTGCACGTCCCCCTCCCCACCCCTGCGGAGCTGCGCACCTTTGTAGGACCGCCCCTGCGGGATTCCTTCGCCCGCTTTGGCGTAAAAGAGGCGGATCTGGACACGGCCATGTCCCTTTTCCGCAGCCGCTACCAAACTGTGGGGAAGTTTGAGGGCTTTCTCTACCCCGGGATCGACACCTTGCTCAAGGCACTGCAGGACCGGGGATTCCGTCTGCTGGTGGCCACCTCCAAGCCGGAGGAAATGTCGGTAGAGATCCTGACCCATTTCGGCGTAGCCTCCTATTTCTCCTACATCGCCGGCGCCTCTTTGGACAACAGCCGCACCACTAAGGAACAGGTCATCGCTTATCTTTCTGAGGAAAACGGCGGTTTGGACAAGGCCGTGATGATCGGCGACACCACGTTCGACGTGCTCGGTGCCGCCATGCACCACATCCCCACCATCGGCGTTTCATGGGGCTACGGGCTGGTCGCAGATATGGAGCGTGCCGGGGCCGCAGCCATCGTCCACGATCCGCAGCAGCTGCTCTCGCTGCTGTGCTCCGGACAGGCGAAGGCCTGATGTCGGAAATCTGTGCGGATGTCCGATTGGGCAATTTCCACACATCTCTCCGCCGCACCTGTCCTTCTTTTGGCAGGATGTAGATCCGTGGATTTTTTCCGCATTTTTCCTTGACTTTTCCGGGTCATCCTGCCTATAATATGTCACGAAAAGAAGACTTTAAGATAGCACGAGAGGCTATGAAGGCGACTATATCGACTTGGTTTCGGGTGCCGTGCAGCCGTGCACAGCATCGGAGCATCCATCGGATGCACACGTCCTGATTTTCTCCCCATAGGCTCGTCCTATGGGGTTTTGTTTTTATATGCACCGGCCTGACGCCGATAGGACACGGAGGCCCCGATTCCGGGCCGGATCAGCTCTACTGAATCGGAACACCATCGTGAAGCGCCGCCTGTCGGCAGCACGGTCTCGCAGCTTCCATGCGCCGGCACAGCTCCGCTCTTCCGACAGCGCATCCCGCGGGGTCAACCGCGCGGGTACCCCTCATTCCACCACACGTTCCACATCGCCCCGGCCGGGCGATGATCCGGCAAACACCACACCACCACAACTCGATATTGACAGGGAGGACACATCAATGAAACGTGAAGTCATCATCGCCTGCGACTTCTCCACCCGTGAGGAGACGCTTGCATTTTTGGATCTTTTTAAAGAGGAAAAACCATTTGTCAAGATCGGCATGGAGCTGTACTATTCCTGCGGTCCAGAGATCGTGCGCCAGATCAAGGCACGTGGACACAAGATCTTTCTGGATCTGAAGCTCCACGACATTCCCAACACCGTCTATCGGGCCATGCGCAATCTGGCCGATCTGGACGTGGACATGGTCAATGTCCACGCCGCCGGCACCTCGGAAATGATGCGTGCTGCCCGCCGTGCTCTGGATGAAAAGGGTTCCCAGGCGATTCTGCTGGCCGTCACACAGCTGACCAGCACCACGGAGGAGATCATGCAGCAGGAGCTGTGGATCCCCCACCCCATCGCCGACACGGTCCGCCACTATGCCGCCGTGTCGCAGGGTGCCGGCTGCCACGGGGTGGTTTGCTCTCCGCTGGAGGTCAAGGACGTCATCGAAGCGTGCGGTGACAGCTTCGTCACGGTGACGCCCGGCATCCGCTTTGCACAGGACGACAAGGGCGATCAAAAGCGTGTGACCACCCCCGCCGGCGCCCACCGCCTTGGCTCGCACTACATTGTCATGGGACGTCCCATCACCACTGCCGCCGATCCTGTGGCCGCCTATCGCCGCGCCGCAGCCGCTTTTGAGAAAGGAATCGAAGAATGAAAAAACTGATTGCCAAGGATCTTCTGTCCATCCGCGCCGTATTTCTGCGCCCCACCGAGCCCTTCACCTGGGCCAGCGGCATCAAGAGCCCCATCTACTGCGACAACCGCCTAACCCTGTCCGACGTCACCGTGCGTGGCCATGTGGAAAACGCCCTGGCAGAGATCATCCGCCGTGAGTATCCTGACTGTCAGGCCGTCATGGGAACCAGTACGGCCGGCATCGCTCATGCCGCCATTGTGGGCACCATTCTGGGGCTTCCCATGGGCTATGTCCGCAGCAGCAACAAGGATCACGGCCGCAACAACAAGATTGAAGGCCGCTGCGAGCCGGGCACCAAGGTGGTCGTCATCGAGGATCTGATCTCCACGGCCGGCAGCTGCGTGGATGTGGTGGAAGCACTTCGTGAGGCCGGAGCAGAGGTTCTGGGTGTGGCTTCCATCTTTACCTACGGCATGAAGAAATCGGAAGAGCGTCTGGCTGCCCATCATGTGCGCAATGTCTCCGCCTCTGATTATGATACTCTGCTGGAGGTAGCCGCCGAGGAGGGCTATATTCACTCCCAGCAGATCCCGGCCCTGCTGGCCTTCCGGGCCAACCCCAGCGACGAGAGCTGGATCGGCTGAGCTGCGCCATTGAATCGATTCGACGCTCCCTGTATGGGGAGCAGCAAAAAAATCCCCGTTCTCAGAAGAGAACGGGGATTTTTATTTGCCCAAGACTTACTTCTTGATGACCGTACCGTAGCAGGTGCCGAAGGCGCAGGTGGCATTGGCCTCATCGGTATCGATGTGCATGGCCAGTGCGAACTTGGGGCTGACACGGACAACCACGTCGTCCAGCTCAGCGCTGCGCTCGGACTCGATGCGGACCTTGACCACTTCCTTGTCTTCCACGTTGAAGTTGGCAGCATCCTCGGGGGTCATGTGGATGTGGCGCTTCGCCACGATCACGCCCTCGGTCAGCTCCACCTCACCGGCAGGGCCCACCAGCTTGCAGCCGGGGGTGCCGGCGATCTCACCGGACATACGGACCATACCGGGGACACCCAGCACACGGGCATCGGTCAGGGAGACCTCCACCTGAGACTCAGGACGGGCAGGCCCCAGAATGATGACATTGCTGATGGTCTTCTTGGGCCCAACAATGTCCACACGCTCCTGACATGCAAACTGGCCGGGCTGGGACAGATCCTTCTTGTGGGTCAGCTTTGCACCCTCGCCAAACAGGGCCGCAATGTGCTCCTCGGTCAGGTGTACATGTCTTGCAGAAGTCTCTACCAAAACTTTGTTTTCCATTTCTTTTCTCCTTTACATGGTGAATATAATCACTAAAAAGCAACCTATATTATACTACAATCTTTCCAAAAAAGAAAGGTCAATTCCAATGATAAGCGACGATTTCCAACGCTGTTTCTCATATGATCGTTCAAAGATCGTATAAGGAGACACCGGTTTCACCGTCGAACTCCTCCATCATCACCCGCACCATCTCGTCGCGGGAGGTGGGCACATTCTTCCCCACATAGTCGGCCCGGATCGGCAGCTCCCGGTGGCCACGATCGATCAGCACCGCCAGCTGGATGGCCCGTGGACGGCCGGAGCGCACCACCGCCTCGATGGCCGCACGCACGGTGCGCCCGGTGTAGATCACATCGTCCACCAACACCACGGTACAGTCTTTCACATCGCAGGGAAAATAGCTCTCGGAGGTGGTGGCCTGCGGCCCCAGCTCCGTCAGATCATCCCGATAAAGGCCAATATCGATGTACCCCACCGGTACCGACACGCCCTCGTACTTTTCAATGTTCTCCGCCAGTATTTTCGACAGCGGAATACCACGGCGGCGGATCCCCAGAAGGCAGATATGCTCTGCACCGTTATTCTTTTCAATGATCTCGTGGGCGATGCGCGCCATGGAGCGGTGCATCTGTGCTGCGTCCATAATCGATGCTTTATATGTCATATCCGACCCTCGTTTCCTGTTTTTCTCATTGTACCATCCCCACGTCCAAAAGTAAAGGAGCGGCGGGGCCTCCCCGCCGCTCCTGCGCTCTTTTATCCCTCTTTTTTGCTGCGCCGCGCGGCGGCCGCCAGCATCAGCTTGATCCGGTTGAGCTGATTGACCTCACTGGCGCCGGGGTCATAATCCACGGCGGCGATGTTGGCCTGCGGATAGACGCTGCGCAGCTGCTTGATCACGCCCTTGCCCACCACATGGTTGGGCAGGCACGCAAAGGGCTGAATGCACACGATGTTGGGCGTTCCGCTCACCAGTAGTTCTGCCATCTCTCCGGTCAGGAACCACCCCTCCCCATACTGGTTTCCGATGGAGAGGAAGGGCTTTGCCAGCTCGGCCACCTTTTCAATGGCCATGGGCGCCTCGAACCGCCGGCTCTTTTCCAGTGCCCGGATCGCAGGCCGGCGCAGGGCTCGGATGGCCCGGATGCCGATTTTCGACAGGGCCGACGCTTTCCAGCCCACACCCAGATATTCATGGCGGTACTGGCTATTATAGAGGGAGTAGTTCATGAAATCCATCAGATCCGGTACAACGGCCTCAGCCCCCTCCCGCTCCAGAAGCTCCACCAGATGGTTATTGGCCAAGGGCATATATTTGACCAGGATCTCCCCCACGATGCCCACCCGTGGCTTCACCAACTCCTCATAGATGGGCAGCCGGTCAAACGCCTCGACGATCTGGCGGCACAGCGCTCCATATGTATCCTTACTGCCGGAGTTGACCAGAGAATCAATGCAGCGCTGCTGCAGCTGCATATGGAGAGCATCGGCACTGCCCGGCGTCACCTCGTAGGGCCGCACACGGTAGAGGCAGCGCATGAAAAGATCGCCATAGACAATGGCTCGTGCGGCAGCCAGCAGCAGGGCCGGCGGCAGCCGGAAGCCCTCGTTTTTCTCCAATCCGCCGGGATTGAGCGAAATGACCGGGATGTGGGATAACCCCGCCTTATCCAGAGCCCGGCGGATAAATCCCACATAGTTGCTGGCACGGCAGCAGCCGCCTGTCTGGGTCATCAGCAGCGCCAGATGGTCCGTATCGTATCGGCCCGACAGCACCGCCTCCATCATCTGTCCCACCACCGTGATGGAGGGGAAACAGGCGTCATTGTTGACATATTGCAGCCCCGTCTCGATGGCGGCACGGTTATCGTTCTTCAAGATCTCCACATGGAATCCATAGTGGCGGAACACCGGCTCCAAAATCGCAAAATGGATGGGGCTCATCTGGGGCGCCAGAATGGTATAGCCCTCGTGAAACATCTGCCGTGTGAACTCCGTGCGGTGATAGACACTGCTCCGCTGCTGGGGGTGCACCCCCTGTTCCCGCCGCATATTCATGGCTGCGATCAGACTGCGGATCCGGATCCGGGCCGCACCCAGATTATTCACCTCATCGATCTTCAGCACGGTATAGAGCTTGTTACTGCCCTCCAGGATCTCCGCCACCTGATCGGTGGTGACCGCATCCAGTCCGCAGCCAAAGGAGTTGAGCTGCACCAGTTCCAGATCCTCCCGCCCGCAGACGAACTGGGCCGCATTATACAGCCGGGAGTGGTACACCCACTGATCCAGTACCCGCAAAGGCCGCTCCGGGTGGTCGGCCACGGGCAGGCTGTCCTCTGTCAGCACCGCCAGATCATAGGAGGTGATCAGCTCCGGGATACCGTGGTTGATCTCCGGATCGATGTGATAGGGGCGGCCCGCCAGCACGATGCCCCGCTTGCCGTTCTCCTCCATCCACTGTAAAACACGCCGGCCTTCAGCACGGACGTCTGCCTTGGCCCGCAGCTGTTCCTCCCATGCCGCATGGACCGCCGTGCGCACCTCCTTTTCCCCGACACCCCACTCCTGCGCCATCAGCGGCACCAAGCGGTCGGCCGCCGTTTTTTCGCTGGTCATGGCAATGAACGGCCGCACATAGCGCACCTCACCACGGCTCACCGCCTCCACGTTATTTTTCAGGTTCTCCGGATAGCTGACCACAATGGGGCAATTATAGTGGTTCTGAGCGCTGTCCGTCTCCTGATGCTCAAAAAACACACAGGGGTGGAAGATCGTCTGCACGCCGTGGTCGATCAGCCACTGCACATGGCCGTGGGCCAGCTTGGCCGGATAGCACTCCGACTCCGAGGGGATGGACTCCATCCCCAGTTCATAAATTTTGCGGCTGGAGAACGGGGAGAGCACCACAGAAAAACCCAGGCGGCGGAAAAAGGTGGCCCAGAACGGATAGTTCTCATATACATTCAGTACCCGTGGAAGTCCGATGATGCCGTGGGGTGCTTCCTCCGGCGGCAGCGGCGGATAGTCAAACATCCGCTGGCGCTTATAGGCCACCAGGTTGGGAGCTTTTTTGGCGCTGCCACCGCCGCCCAATCCCTTTTCACAGCGGTTGCCGGTGATGTGGCGGCGGCCGCCGGGAAACGTGTTGATGGTCAGCATACAGTGGTTATTGCACCCGCCGCAGCGTGTGGTGGCGGTTGTATAGTGTAAAGCGAGAATCTCCTCCATAGAGAGCATTGTACTCTTTTGTCCATGATAGTGGTCCCGTGCAATCAACGCCGCCCCGAAGGCCCCCATCAGCCCGGCAATATCCGGGCAGGTCACCTCCCGGCCGGAGACCTGCTCAAAGGCCCGCAGCACGGCCTGATTATGGAACGTGCCCCCCTGCACCACGATATGCTCGCCCAATTCTTTGGCATCCGCCAGCTTGATGACCTTAAAAAGGGCATTCTTGATGACGGAGTAGGCAAGGCCGGCCGAGATGTCCGACACGGCAGCGCCCTCCTTCTGGGCCTGCTTCACATTGGAGTTCATAAAGACGGTGCACCGGGTCCCCAAGTCCACCGGATGGGGGGCAAACAGTGCCTTCGCAGCAAAATCCGGTGCCGTATAGCCCAAGGATGCGGCAAAATTTTCAATAAAAGAGCCGCACCCGGAGGAGCAGGCCTCGTTGAGGATCACGTTATCCACAACACCGTTCTTGAGGCGGATGAACTTCATGTCCTGTCCGCCGATGTCCAGTACGCAATCCACCTGCAGATCAAAGAAACGGGCGGCGGTACAGTGGGCCACCGTCTCTACCTCCCCTTCATCCAGACAAAACGCCGATTGCAGCAGCGCCTCGCCATAGCCGGTGGAGCAGCTGCGGACGATCCGCGCCGTAGTCGGCAGCTGGTCATGCAACAGCCGCATGGCGGTGATGGCGGTCTGGATCGGATTGCCCTGATTCCCTGCATAGTAGGAAAATAACAGTTCTCCCTCGGTGCCGATCAGCGCCATTTTCGTGGTAGTGGAGCCGGCGTCAATGCCTAAAAAACACTCACCCTTATAGGTTGCAAGCTTCCCCTTGCGCAGCACCGCCCGGTCGTGGCGGGTGCAGAAGGCCGCATATGCCGCCTCGTCGGCAAAGAGGGGTGGCAGCCGCTTCACCTCAAACTGCACCTGCACGCCCTTTTCCAGCTGTTCCAACAGATCATCCAGCAGCACCGGCGCCGCGTCCTCCGCCTCCAACGCCGTGCCCAAGGCGGCAAACAGGTGGGAATTGTCCGGGTCCACGATGGTTTCCTCGGTCAGATGCAGCGTGCGGATGAAGGCCTGCTTCAGCTCCGGCAAAAAGTGGAGCGGCCCGCCTAAAAACGCCACACAGCCCCGGATCGGCTTGCCGCAGGCAAGACCGGAGATGGTCTGATTGACCACCGCCTGAAAGATCGATGCTGCCAGATCCGCCTTAGTGACACCCTCGTTGATGAGCGGCTGGATGTCCGACTTGGCAAATACGCCGCAGCGGGCCGCAATGGGATAGATCTCCTGGTAGTGGGCGGCCTCCTCGTTGAGCCCGCCGGCATCCATCTGCAAAAGGGCCGCCATCTGGTCAATGAAGGACCCCGTTCCTCCGGCACACACGCCGTTCATCCGCTCCTCCAGTCCGCCGGTGAAGTAGATGATCTTGGCATCCTCGCCGCCCAACTCAATGGCCACGTCGGTCTGCGGCGCCGTAAACTCCACGGCCGCACTGGTGGCCACCACTTCCTGCACGAACTCGATGTCCAGCGCCTTGGCCACGCTGATGGCGCCCGAGCCGGTGATCTTTACGTGCAGGAGGCAGGGGCCGATCTCCTGCCGTGCCTCTTGCAGCAGCTCTGCCAACGTCTTTTGCGTGTGGGCATGGTGACGGCGGTACTTTCCAAAAAGCACCGTTCCCTCTTCATCTATTACGACAACTTTTACGGTTGTTGATCCAATATCGATTCCCGCTCTGCATTCTCTCACAATGGCTTCCTCCTGCCCTGCATCAATTCTATGAAGATATTTTTTCATCCTAATAGTAGTGAGGAATCATGAACAAATTATGAACGCATCGTCAAGAACCCGTTAATATCTCCTCGCCACATACCAAGGAAACCGCCCATATTCCACTGGAATATGGGCGGTTTTTCTGCGCTTTCCCCGTATACGCAAGACTTCTCCTGTTTTTACAAAGCTCTATGGCCGTTCAAGCCTGCATCTGCGCATTCATGCGCTGAATATTTCGTCGGATGACGAGATAGACAATGCACCAGATCACGCCATATCCCGCCAGAAAAATCATCGTAAACAGCAGCAGCGGTTTCACTTCAAATGGGAGCCAGCCGTTGAGAAGATAGATGAGAATATAGTCGAGATAGAGCACCAGTGCGTGGAGAAAAGATGCCCACAGCAGCGGCAATTTTTCCATCTGATAGACCACACTGACGCCGCCTGCGATGAAGGCCAGCAGCAGACTTGTGATCACACCCAGCACCACCTCACGCACGCTCACAGCTGCGATCGCTCCCCGTGCCCCCAAAATGCCATAGACGATTGCCAGGATCAGCGGCCCGCCGCCGCAGGCCATCAGCCCTATTTTGCAAAAATCCTTCAGATATTGTTTCATTTTCCTGTAAGCCTCCTTTTCAATTCGCCAAAGCATCTTCGTGATACATAGTCACGATACCCACACTTGAAAACGGCATCCACGGCGCCATTAAAAGATGCCGACAGCCGGTCCAAGCGATCCTGATTGGCCAGCGACGATTTGTTGATCCGGATGAAGTTGGCCGGCAACAGCTGCTCCAGTTCGTAGAGCCGATGGCGCAGGAGATATTTTTCCCCTTCCCTGTCGATGGCATAGGTCTTGCCGCCCAGCAGCGTGATGCACTCGATCTGGGCAAAGGGGAGCATTTTCAGCTCATCCTCCGTATAAGCCGCCAGTCGATCCCCACCCGTATAGTGGAGCACCAAATTCTCCATCTGAACTGTAAATCCGGATTCCCGGTGGACGGTGGCCACCACGGACTCCTCTGCCGTTTCATCAACGACCAAGGTAAATTTCACGAAGCATCCCTCCTCTTCTGATTCCGAGTATAGCACGATTTTTTTCGCTGTGTGGAAATTAACCCTCAACGGTCCTTTTTTTGCATGATTCGGTACGTTCGCCGTTTGAGAAAAAAAGAACGGCAGCTTACCTCTCGGTAAACTGCCGTTCTTTTTTGGAGCTGGTAGCCGGATTCGAACCGGCGACCTTCTCATTACGAGTGAGATGCTCTACCAGCTGAGCCATACCAGCACACTGGTCCATAGGACCACGAGTTGCATTTTAACACCTTCCGGGCACTTTGTCAATTCAAAGTTCTATTTTTCTTTTTATCTTCTTTTTTCATCGAAATAATACATAACGTAATAGCAACTACTATTTCCCGCAAAAAACAGGTTGTCAACCCCCTGTGTCACCCTGCTTCTCCGCTTCTCTTGTCATTTTATCCATATAAAAAACTTCCCTTCTCCCGCCTTTTTCCCCTGATTCTCCCACCATTCCCCCTCCTTTTTGTTGTCATTAAAATCACTAATATATTGACATAACTCTTTCACTCATAAATACTACAAACAGTTATGCACATTATCCACATAGTTTCCCACATTTATTTTTCTCTTTATTTGCAATGCTTTAAAGAGTTTATGCACATTATCTACAAACCCGCAAATGACCTATTCACTTTTTAATAAACTTATTTTAATTAACATAAAACAATATCCCCTTTGTGAATTGTTTGTAAAATTTTTGGTTGTCCTCCATTTTACCTTCAAAATGCAAAAACGAAGGACACCGTCGAATTTTATCCTGACGTGTCCTTCGTTTTTTCTTTTACTTTTTACTCCACTTCATTCAAATCCATGGTGGCATAGGCATTCAGATCCCATCCGGCACGCTTTCCCGCCAGATATTCGTAATACCCTTGAGATCCGATCATGGCTCCGTTGTCGCCGCACAGCTTCAGCGGCGGCAAATAAAGCGTGATCCCTGCTGCACGGCAGGCCGCCTCCAAGTCACTGCGGATCACGGAATTGGCCGCCACGCCGCCGGCGGCCACCATCACCCGGTACCCTGTCTGCCGGGCTGCCAACATGGCACGAGGCACCAGCTCATCGCTGACGGCTTGGGCAAAATCCCGTGCCAGCGCCGGGGCATCCAACGTCTCCCCTTTTTGCTCCGCATTGTGCACCAGATTGACCACCGCTGTCTTGAGGCCAGAGAAGCTCATATCCAGCTCCGCCCCCTCCACATGGGCACGGGGAAGCACATACTTGCCGCCCTGTGACGTCTGCCCCAACAGATCCATAGGCTTGCCGCCGGGATAGGGAAGCCCCAGCACACGGGCCGCCTTATCAAAGCACTCACCGGCGGCATCGTCTCGGGTCGCACCGATGATCTCCATATCCGTATAGTCCTTCACGTCCACGATCATGGTATTGCCGCCGGAGATAGCCAAAGCCAAAAAGGGTGGTTTCAGCTCCGGAAATGCCAGATAATTGGCGGCAATATGGCCCCGGATATGGTGCACCGGCACCAGCGGTACGCCCAGTGCGTAGGCCACCGACTTTGCAAAACTGACGCCGACCAACACAGCGCCGATCAGGCCGGGGGCATAGGTGACCGCCACGGCATCAATGTCCTGTTTGCTCACGCCGGCGTCCGCCAGCGCCTGCTCCGTCAGGCCGGCAATCGCCTCCACATGCTTGCGTGAGGCGATCTCCGGAACTACCCCGCCATAGAGTGCGTGCATATCCGCCTGTGACAAAATCGCATCCGACAGCACAGTCCGGCCATCCCGCACCACGGAGACGGCCGTCTCATCACAGGAGGACTCAAAGGCTAAAATATTCATGCTTCTTCCTCCTCAAAATACCGTGTCAGCAGCAGGGCATCCTCCTTCGGAAGGTCGTAGTAGTTCTTCCGCCGCCCTACTTCTTCAAAACCAAAGCCCCGATAGAGGGCAATGGCCGCCGCATTGGACGGGCGCACCTCCAGTGTCAGAAAGGCCAGATGGTTGGCCCGGGCAAAGTTCATGAATACCTCAATGAGCTGTGCCGCTACGCCGCAGCGCCGCACCTCCGGAAACACCGCCACGTTGGTGATATAGCCCTCATCCGCCATCACCAACACTCCCGCATAGCCCAACACCTCGCCGCTGGCTGCATCTTCCGCCACCAAAAAGGCGGCGCAGGCATTCTCCAGTTCCTCGGCCAGCATCCGCCGGGACCAAGGCCGGGAAAAGCAGATTTTTTCCAGACGCTCCAGTGCATCCAGATGATCTGCCGTCATGGGTACAATTCGAATCGGTCTTTTCTGTTCCATACTGTCTCCTTATGCCTCGGTGTCCGAAGTGCTGTAGAGTGCAATGCCGCCGATGATCACGGCGCCGCCCACCAACTCCAGAACACCGGGTGTTTCGTGAAAAAGGGTCAGGCCCCAGATGGTGGCAAAGATAGGCTCTGCCAGCTTTAATGTAGCGATGAAGGGGGGCGAGAGATATTTGAGACCCCAGCTGAAGATGTTATGTCCCAGCAAGGTGCATACCACGGCCATGGCCAGCGCCGTGAGAAAGTTCACCGGCTCATAGCCAAAGACCGGCGTTCCGCTCACCAGGGCGATGACCAGCACCGTCACCGCCGCCATGGCGTAGACCATGGTGGTATAGACCATGGTGGACAGGCGGCGCAGGCACACGGTACCGATCATGGTGTAGACCGCAATACAAAATGCGCCGGTCAGCGCCATCATATCTCCCGAGAGCATCTCCTGTCCGCCGGAGGAGCCGGTGGTGGCCACGATGACACTGCCGCCAAAGGCCAGCAGCACGGCGATGATGCCTCGTTTTGTCAGTTTTTTATGCAGCACCAGCACGCTGCCCAGGGCCACGAACAGCGCCTCCGTATTCACCAGCACCACCGCAGAGGACATGGAAGTCATCCGCAGGGACTGGAAATATGTGGCAAAATGCAGCCCCAGAAAAACGCCGCTACACAGGCAGGGCCAGATCGCTTTCCATGTCAGCTGCCGCACCTCATCCCGGTGCCGCCGCAGCACTACCGGGGCCAGCATCAGCGTGGCAAAGCACATCCGATAGAACACCAAAATCAGCGACGGAGCGGTGGACCAGCGCACCAGAACCGAGGAGAGCGACGCCGCCGCCACGCCGAACAATACGATCAAACTCTTCATCCTTTTGCCTCCAGCCAATTCCGTCCGCTGTGGGCCTCGGCACGCAGCGGGATCGCAAGGGTGACCACCTGCTCCATGGCGCGCTCCAACAGTTCTTCGACCTGCTGCCGCTCCGTCTCCGGGCACTCCACGATCAGTTCATCGTGCACCTGCATGATCATCCGGGCCTGCAGCCCTGCCTTCTGCAATTCCTGATCCACCCGCACCATGGCCATCTTCATAACGTCCGCCGCCGTGCCCTGAATGGGCATATTCAGCGCCACCCGCTGGCCAAAGGAACGGAGGTTGAAATTGGAGCTCTTCAGCTCCGGCAGATCCCGCCGCCGGTGCATCAGCGTCTCCACATAGGTCTGCTCCTCCGCCTTTTTGATGATCTGATCCATATACGCCTTCACCCCCTGATAGGTGGCAAAGTAGCGGTCGATATAATCCTTGGCCTCCGCCACCGTGACACCGATGTCCTGGGACAGAGAGAAGGCGGAGATCCCATAGACAATGCCGAAGTTCACGGCCTTGGCACTGGAGCGCATCTGGTGTGTTACATCTTTTTCCGGCACATGGAACACCTTGGCGGCGGTAACGGTGTGGAAGTCAGCCCCTGTGCGGAACGCCTCCTGCATCAGTTCATCCCCCGCCATATGCGCCAGCAGGCGCAGCTCGATCTGGGAGTAGTCGGCATCCACCAGCACCCAGCCCGGATCGGCCACAAACATCCGCCGCATCTGGCTGCCCAGTTCCGTACGGGTGGGGATATTCTGGAGGTTCGGCTCCGTGGAGCTCAGGCGCCCCGTAGCCGTCACCGTCATCTGGAAGTTGGTCCGCACCCGTCCGTCGGGGTCGATGACCTTCAAAAGGCCGTCGGCATAGGTGGACTTCAGCTTGGACAGCTGCCGATACTGGAGCACATCCTCCACCACTGGACTCTGCCAGCGCAGCTTTTCCAGCACATCGGCATTGGTGGACCAACCGGTTTTCGTCTTTTTCCCATGGGGCAGCTGCAGATCATCGAACAGCACCTTGCCCAGCTGCTTGGGCGAATTGATATTGAAGGTACTGCCGGCCTCGGCATAGATCCGCGTCTCCAGCTCCTTCAGCTGTCCGGCCAGCATTTCGCCAAAGGCGGTCAGCTCGGCACTATCCACCCGGAAACCCGCCAGCTCCATCTTCGCCAGCACGCTGCAAAGAGGCATTTCCACTTCTGTGAAAAGCTGCCACATCTCCTTTTCCCGCAGCTTCTCCTCCGTCGTCTCCTGCAGCGCCGTAATGGCGGAACAATAGCTATAGAGGGATGCCTCTGCCGTGGCGGTATCACCCAGGAGAGAGAACGCATCCGGCTCCAGATAGAGGGGCTTGGGCAGCTCCTCATTGTAATAGGAGACGAACAGACGCTGCAGATCATAGCTGCCTGCCGTAGCATCCAGCAGATAGGCGGCGATGGCCGTATCATAGACGAAGCCCTCCGCCGGAAGTCCGTTTTCCAGAAGAAGGTGCATCAAGTCCTTCACATTGTGGGAAACCTTGGCAATATCGGCACTGAAAAGCGCCGTCAGCAGGGCGTTCCAATCGCCCTCATACGTTTCAAAAGTCAGCTGCGCCATCAGCGAGCTGTCCTCCCCGGTCGTACACTCCACTGCCAGCACCCGAAGATCCGGCAGCGCCAAGACGGTAACGGATGTCGCCTTCCGCCAGAGAGCCAGCAGCTTCTCTGCCCGCTCCACTGTGATGACTTTCTCCACCTCGGCGTGGAAATCCGGCGTTTCTGTCTCGCCGCCTGCGGGATGCAAACCGTATTTTTCAATGAGCTTGGAGAACTCCAGCTCCAGCAAAAGGTCGTACAGCTCCGGTGCAAAGGGGCGGCGCAGGTTGTCCTCCGGAGTAAACTCCATAGGCACATCGGTGATGATGGTGGCCAGGAATTTGGAGTGAAGCGCACTCTCCCTGCCCTCCGTCAGCTTGCGGATGGCGGCGGGCTTGGCCTCGATGTCGGGCAGCAGTTGGTAGAGCTTGTCCACCGAGCCATAGCGCTGCACCAGCGCCATGGCCGTCTTTTCACCCACACCGGGAACGCCGGGAATATTGTCCGAGGTGTCCCCCATCAGCGCCTTCAAGTCGATCATGTGGATGGGCGCAAAGCCGTACTGCTCTTCAAAGGCCGCCGGGGTCATATCCTTGGTGGTGGTCTGGCCCATGCGTGTGGACACCAGCTTCACCGTGGTCTGCTCAGTGATGAGCTGCAGACTGTCCTTGTCTCCCGTGACGACAACACACTGCCAGCCTGCAGCCTCGCACTTGCGGGAAATGGTGCCGATCAGGTCATCGGCCTCATAGCCCGCCAACTCATAGCGGGGGATATTCATGGCATCCAGCACCTTTTTCATCCACGGCAGCTGCATGGCCAGTTCCTCCGGCATTCCCTTGCGCTGTGCCTTATAGCTCTCGTCCGCCAGATGGCGGAACGTAGGCTCCCGGCGGTCAAACGTAACACACAGCGCATCGGGCTGCTCCTCGTCCGTCAGCCGCTGCATCGTGGTCAAAAAGCCGTATATGGCGTGGGTAAAAAGCCCCTGGCGCGTGCTCAGAGGCCGAATTCCGTAATAGGCGCGGTTGAGGATACTGTTTCCGTCAAGCACCATCAATTTCATGGGCGATCCCTCCCGTTTTTACACATAGATATGTTTATTATACGCTCTTTTATACCGTAAAACAAGATTGAACGAAAATCCTGTCATCTTTCCTATATTGCCTTTACTTCTCCTCTATGATAGAATATTTTTCAGACTTTTTGTCAATTTTTAAAAATGAGGTATCTCTATGCTCTCCTCTTTCATCGCTGTGGGCACGCAGGTGGCGATTCTTTTTATCCTGATCGGCATCGGCTTTCTTCTGGGAAAAACCGGAAAAATGGACGATCAGGCCTCGCTGGGTATGAGCAATCTGGTGGTATACGTGGTCATGCCGGCCATGCAGATCGTGGCCTTCCAGCGCCCGGTGGAGAGCCAAACGCTCCACAATTTTTTCATGGTGCTTCTGGTGGCCGCCGTGGTGCAGATCATCGGGCTCTTCCTCGCCCACGCCATGGTTCGCAGCCGTGATGAGCAGCGCTGCCGCACGCTGCGCTTCTCCGCCTCCTTTTCCAACTGCGGCTTTATGGCTCTCCCCCTGCAGCTGGCGCTGCTGGGCTCCATCGGTGTTTTTTATGGCTCGGCCTACTCCATGGTCTTTACTCTGTTGGCCTGGACCTACGGCATTTATCTCCTCACCGGGGACAAGCAGCAGCTTACTTGGAAGAATCTGCTCCTCAACCCCGGCATCATCAGTGCCCTACTGGCACTGGTTCTGTATCTGGGGCAGGTCACTCTGCCGGAGATCCTCCTCAAACCACTGGAGCATATGTCCCACCTCAACACCCCGCTGCCCATGGTGATCGTGGGCTATCAGCTCTCCAAGGCTGATTTCCGGGCTGCTGTCCGGGGCTGGGACGCATGGCTGGCCGCCGTTACACGGCTGCTGCTCTCCCCGCTGATCGCCATTGCCTTGTGTCTGCTGCTCCATGTGGAGCGTGAGGTGGCACTGGTCGTCGTGATCGCCGCCAGTGCTCCCCCTGCCTCGCTGCTGGGTATCCTGTCCGCCAAATTCGGACGAAGCACCGAGTTGTCCTCCAGTGTCCTGTCTCTCCACACCCTGCTGAGTATCCTCACTATGCCCATCATGGTAGGGTTGGCCCAGACGCTGTATCGTTGAGCGAAGGCAGCCTGCAAACTACATCCTACCCCCCTGCTTGTCCGACGTACGCTGTACGCCGGCACAGGCGGGGGCTTTTTTCAAAACGGCTACAGCCGCCGCGCCGCCCCTCAGGCAAAATCTTTTGCCCCCGCTGCCACAGAGGTGCTTTGGCAGCGGGTACAAAAAGAGGACCTGCTGCCTCTTTTCATCGGCAGCAAGACCTCTTGTTCTATATGATTCCTTCGGCTGACTCCAGCCCCTTTTCTCCGCTGCGCCCGCATAGCCGCCACAGCCGTCACTTGCCCTTAATCAGCTCGCTGACATCCACCAGTCCCAGACTGTGCTGCAATTCTCCTTCGATCAGGATCTGGATCTGGCGGATACTGCGCACCGAATAGAGGGACCGCTCGATCCCCTCCACCAACAGCTGCTGGTCTTCTTCGGTTTCCGGCAGCTGCTGTTTGATGTCCGCAGGCAGATTCAGGAAACAGACCCCGTTTTCCACCTTCACGCTCAGCACACGGAAGCCCTCCGGCAGCAAAGGCCGCAGGCCCTCCCCCACGGGGCCGTCCTGCAGCGCCTCCATCACGGCACCGGCAGAACTCTCGCCCTCATATACCGTCAGCATCCGCTCCTCTGATGTCAGACCGTTCTCTCCTAAGAAGTACAGGGACACCGGCAGATTCCGTGCCACATCCTCCTCACTGGTGAACAGCACGTCCTCGGCACGGAAAAGATTCGTGTCACGATAGGCCAGTTCCTCCCCGTCCACCGTGATCCGCACGGTATAGACCCCGGGGATCTGCACCAGTGTCAATGCCACGCAATAGTCGGCGATGGTTAGGTCCATACCGGAGAGCTGCCGATAGGGGGTGGAAAAATCCACCTGTACCGTGCTCCCCACCAAGCGGCTGCTCAACAGCTTCGTCCCGGCCGGGATGGCACTGCGAAAGCCCACCGTCTCGCACTCTCCCAGCAGCAGACGCAGCGCTTCTTCCACCTGCGTTTCCGTCTCCTTGGGCCGCATCTCCTCCCAGTCCACTTTCACCGTGGTCAGGGCATCGCCGCCCCGTGTCTCACTGGTCACCGCCGGACAATAGATCCGCAGCGTGTCAGTTTCCTGCCGGCGGCCCTTGACCAGTCCGACACCCAGCACCACCGCCAGCAACACGCAAAAAATGGCAGGCAGTATCTTTTTCATGCCTCCACCTCCTCTGCCTTGGGCAGGTGCACCGTAAAGAGGGAGCCGCCGCCCTCCCGGCGTGCCGCTGTCACCGTACCGCTGCGCCGCAGCACCGTATCCCGCACGATGCTCAGCCCCAGGCCCGTACCGCCAACGGCACGGGAGCGCATTTTATCCACACGATAAAAACGCTCGAACACGTGCTCCAGATCCTCCTCCGGAATCCCGACGCCATCGTCCTCCACCCGGATCTCCACCGTACGCTCCCGTACTGCCACAGCGGTATGGACAAAGCCGTGACTGTGGCTATATTTGATGGCGTTTTCCATCAAATTATAGAGGATCTGATGGATCTCTCCCTCTGTGGCACACACCTTTGCACAGGGATCTGCGCTGCACCGGATCGTCACATCCTTCTCCTGCGCCACGATCTGCAGCATCCGCTCCACCTGCTCGAGCACCGGAGCGACCGCCACCGTGACCGCTTCCTCCACGTTGCCGTTGTCCAGTCGTGTCAGCTTGAGGAGATCCTCCGTGATCCGGCTGAGGCGCTCCGCCTCCTGCCCGATGTCGCTGACAAATTCCCGCACCGTGGCCTCGTCCATGTTCTCTGTCTGCAAAATGGAGTCCGTCAGCAGCCGGATCCCCGCCAGCGGCGTCTTCAGCTCGTGGGAGGCATCGGACACAAAGCGGCGCCGCGCATTCTCCGTGATCTGCAGTCGGTCGGTCAGGCTGTTGAACTCCGTGGTGATCTGGGCGATCTCGTCGTTCCCCTCCACCGCTGCCCGGTGGTTATAGGCCCCCTGCCGCACCTGCTGGATGGCCTGCAGAAGATTGCTGATGCGCCGGGTGAGGATGCGTGAGAGAAGCAGACTCAGCACGATCACCAGCAACGCGATCACCAGCGACAGCGTGACCAGATTGGATTGAAAGCTTTTCAGCAGCTCTGCCTGTGCCGTATCGTACTCGTAGGCGTAGACCGCACCCACCGTCTGATTATGGTACACCACCGGCGAGGCGCCGCGGCTGAGAAAGGCCGAGCCGTCGTAGTTACAGTAGAACACGTCATAGCCCTGCAGCGCCTGCACGATCTCCGTATAAAAGGCATACATCCCTTTGGCATTTTCTGTCTCTCGGGAGTCATAGAGCACCCGTCCGGCCGTATCCGTGATGAGGATACGGCTGACGCCCGTCTCCTCCACCACCGACATGGCCTGGCCTACATTCTCCTCCGTCAGCTCCTCCAGTCCCGACAGGGCCGACTCGATCATTTTCACATTGCTGTCCATGGCCTTTTCCTTGGTGGTAAAAACCATGTCCTGCGAAACCAGCAGCGGATAGGTGTTCAGCAGGATCAGCACAGCGGCGATGATGAGGATAAAGCTCATGCTGAATTTAAATTGTAGGCTGACTTTCCCCTTTGAAATAGTAACCCACTCCCCACTTTGTCATAATGTATTCCGGTTCCGCCGGTTTCCGCTCCAGCTTCTCCCGCAGCCGGCGGATATGGACATCCACTGTGCGGTAGTCGCCGGCATAGGAATATCCCCACACCAGATTCATCAGCGACTCCCGGCTGTAAACGCGCCGCGGGTTCTTCATCAAAAGCTCAATCAGGTCATACTCCTTGGCCGTGAGATCGATGATGGCACCGTCCCGGATGGCCACACGCTGTTCCGTATCCAGTGCCAGATCACCGCCGGTCAGCAGCGTCCGGTGCCGTGCCGGTGCCGCCTTGCTCCGCTTCAAAAGTGCCCGCACCCGGGCCTTGAGCTCCAGAATATTGAACGGCTTGGTCACATAGTCATCGGCCCCGCAGGCAAATCCCATCAGCTTATCCGCGTCCTCGCTGCGAGCCGTGAGCATGATGATGGGCACATCGGAAAACTCCCGGATCTTCATACACGCATCGCTGCCCGACATCACCGGCATCATCCAATCGAGAATGATGAGATCAAACGCCTCACGGCGGGCCAGCTCCACGGCTGCCCCTCCGTCGTAGGCCGATTGTACCTGATAGCCCTCGTTCTCCAGATTGAATTTGATCCCCTTCACCAGCAGCTGCTCGTCATCTACCACTAAAATTTTCATTCTTCCTCCTCTATGATCACCTGAGAGCGAAACCCCTCCAGTTTGGACGGACCGATGCCCTTGACCTCCAGCAGTTCCTCCACCGATCCATAGGGTCCTACGCTCTCGCGGCGTTCAATGATCCTCTGGGCCAGCACCTCACCGATCCCCGGCAGACTCTGCAGTTCGTCCACATCGGCTGTATTGATGTTGATATGGTGCACCTCCATCTTCCATGTGGAGGAGCGCTCCGTCTCCACCGTATAGCCGCCGCCCTCGCCGCTTTGCCGCCCGCTGTAGAACATACTCAGCACCCCGACCAGAAACACAAGGGTCAGCAGCAGCAAAACTTTTTCCCCTTTTGTCACTTTTCCCATTTTCTCCACGGTTGACTACCTCTTATTTTTTGATATAATAGGGAGATAGATCACTTCCTTGGCGACTTTTGTCGCCGTTCATCTTGTATTATACCATATATGGAGAAAAATCACTATGAAAATTCGTCGCATTGTATCCGTTTTTTTGCTTTGTGTCCTGATGACAGGACTTCTGCTCACACCTCAGGCCGCCGCGCTGGAAAGCATTGACGCCAAGGCCACTGCCGCCCTGCTGGTGGATTTGGACGGCGATCTGATCCTCTATGGGAAAAACGAAAACGAGAAGAGATACCCCGCCAGTATCACCAAGGTCATGACGGCTCTTCTGGTGTTGGAGGCCGTGGACGAGGGCAAGCTCTCCCTCACACAGGAGATCACCGCCAAGGAGAGCTCCTTCAAGGGGCTGGACCCCGACGGCAGCAGCGCCGGGATCGTTCCGGGAGAAAGTATGTCGGTGGAGAATATGCTCTACTGCATGCTGCTGGTATCCGCCAATGAGACGTGCAACATTCTGGCCGAGGCCGTAGACGGTGACGTGGCCAGCTTTGTGGACCATATGAACCGCCGTGCCGAGGAACTGGGCTGCAAAAACACCCACTTTGTCAACCCCAACGGTCTCCACAACCCCGACCACTACACCACGGCATGGGATATTTTCCTCATTGCCAAGGCGGCCATGAAGAATGAGACCTTCATGAAGATCTGCAATACCATCGCCTACGAGGTACCCGCTACCAACAAGTCCGAGGCGCGGGAGCTGCACACCACCAACTCCCTCATCTCCAACTGGCGCATCCTCGGCTATCTCTACGACGGTGCCTCCGGTATCAAGACCGGCACCACCGATGAGGCCGGCCACTGTCTGGTCTCCTCCGCTTCTCGCAGCGGCCGTACGCTGGTCTGCGTTGTTTTGGGCTGTGAGGGGGACGATACCCATGTGGAGAGCTTCTCCGAAACCGCACGGCTCTACGACTACGGCTTCAAAAACTTCAGTACACAGGTCATTCTGGAAAAAAACGAGATGATTCAGGAGGTACCGGTCGCTCTTTCCAAGGAGAGCAGCGCCGTCGTGGTACATCCGGCCAATGACGTCACCGCCATCCTGCCCAACGATGTCAAGCCCGAGGATCTCGAGCGCACCGTCACCCTGACCCGGGACACGGCACTGGCCCCCATTGCGGCCGGTGATGTACTGGGCAAAATCACCATCAGCTACAACGGACGTGAGTGCGCTTCGGCCGATCTTCTGGCCCAGTATGATGTCTCGGCCTCCCGCTTCCTCACCGTCAAGTATCAGATCATCCAGTTTTTCCACAAAACACTGGTACAGGTGGTTCTTGCCATTGTGATCCTTTTGGCAGCAGCCATCTTCATCTGGTTCAAATTTTTCCGTCCCAACCGCCGCTACGGTGCGCGCCGTCCCCAGTATAAGGGCCGCCGCTCCTACCGCGGCCACCGCAGATAAGCAGTGATAAAAGCAGGCGCCGTTTCTGCGCCTGCTTTTTCTATCGGAGGTATGACTCATGGACTCTCCCGCCATTTTATACGAGGACGCCCATCTCGTTCTCTGCTACAAACCCGCCGGCTATCTCTCCGAGGATGACGGTTCGCTCAGGTGTATGCCCCGCTGGCTGCGGGAGCACTACCACAGCTTGGGCAAGCCGGACTACATCGCCACGGTCCACCGCCTTGACCGCGTCACCGGCGGGGTAATGGCCTTTTCCCGCCGTCAGGCCATCACCGGGAAGCTGACGGCCGCCGTAACACAAAATCGTATCGCCAAGGAGTATCTGGCCGTGCTCCGCGGCCACCCGGAGCAGCCCGAGGCCACCCTCACGGATCTTCTCTTCCGGGATGCCGCCCACAACAAGAGCTATGTGGTCAAACGGATGCGCAAAGGCGTGCGGGAGGCGAAGCTCTCCTACCGCACCATCGCCGCCACCGAAACCCTGACGATGGTGCAGATCAACCTCTACACCGGGCGCACCCACCAGATCCGCGTGCAGTTTTCCTCCCGCGGACTTCCCCTGTTGGGCGACATCCGCTATGGCAGCAAGGACCCCTGCTGCGATGCCGCCCTGTGGGCCTATCGTCTGGCCTTTCGCCATCCCGTCACCGGAAAGACCGTGGACGTCAGCCTCCCCCCGCCCCGGCAATACCCTTGGGATCTCTTCCCCATCGTTTCCATGGAATAAGTGCAAAAAATCTCCGCGCAGACGCTGCTGCACGGAGATTTTTTTATTCCCGGCTTGCCAGCGCTTCTTCCAGCGCATAGGACAGCTGATCGGGGCAAGAGGTCCGCTTCGGGCCGCAGGTGATTCCCCGCAGTCTGGCAATGGCATCCTCTGCCTTCATGCCCTCCACCAGAGCGCTGATCCCTTTCAGGTTGCCGTCACAGCCGCCCTCCACCTTCAGATGGCGGACAACGCCGTCCTCCAAATCGAAGGTCATCTGTCGGGAACATACGCCCTTGGGGCGATAACTATAGGTCATGAGTCTCTCCTCCTTTAGTATGATTAATTTCGTTATTATATGCCCCCCTCTCTATTTTTGCAAGTTTTTCCGAAAAAAAGGTTCGCAAAATCCGAAGATTTTGCGAACCTTCTGTGTTTTCCTTCGTATCTGATCGCTCTTTTTTCTTAGGCCCGCTTCATCTGCAGCTGCAGCCGATCGGCGATCATGGCAATAAATTCCGAGTTGGTCGGCTTCCCCTTCGACGAATTCACCGTATAGCCAAAGTACTTTTGCAGGGTCTCCAGATCTCCCCGATCCCACGCCACCTCAATGGCATGGCGGATCGCGCGCTCCACACGGGAGGCGGTGGTGGAAAACCGTTTAGCCACCTCCGGATAGAGCACCTTTGTCACAGCGTTGATCACATCCATATCATCCACAGCAATCATAATCGCCTCACGCAGGTACTGATACCCCTTGATATGGGCCGGGACACCGATCTCATGGATGATCGACGTCACCATCCCCTCCAACACCGGAGGGTGCGCCGGCTCTTCCTGACTGGGGCAGATGGACTGGCGCATATGCTCCAAAAGCGACTCCTGACAGACCGGTTTGGGCAAGAAAAAATACACCCCGTGTTCCATGGCACGACGGACCGTCTCCTTATTACAAAAGGCAGAGGTCACAATCACCGTGGGCATGATCTCCAGCGCCTGCAGCTGGTGCAAAAGCGCAAATCCATCCAGTCCCGGCAGTACCACGTCCATCAACAGGAACTGCGGACGATACTGGCGCACCAGCTCCACCGCCTCAGCGCCGTCTCCGGTACTCCCCACAACCTGAAACTCTCCTGTGCCTTCCAGCGTTTTCTCGGTCAACATGCGGAACTCCTCACTGGCATCCGCCAGAATGACCTTCATTTCGTTTTGCATAAGCCTACATCTTCCTTTTCCATCAAAATTTCGGCCTGCTGCACATTATATTTGTCTCCCGCAGCGGGACATGTATATATTATCACGAAAGTTTGTGCTTTTCAATGCTAATTAGTGCTTTTTGACGATAACTTATCGACATTTTGTGAACTTTTTCCCTGTTTTTTATTTTCGCCGGGATTCGACAGTTTTTGCACCGTCTTTTCTGTCTGAATCGGTCATCTGGGCGTGAAAAACGGCAGATGCAACCATTGCATCTGCCGCAGGTACGACTCATCGCTTATTTTTCCATCATAAAACCCAGCATTTCCGCCGACATACAGGGGCACACACTCTCCATGGACGTGATGACTTTGGCCGCCAGGCAGGTACCGATCTCCACCGCCTCGGCCATGGTCTTGCCGTAGGTCAGCCCCGCAGATACCCCGGCACAGAAGGAGTCACCGGCTCCGGTGGTATCGCATACCTCCACCTTACAGGCCGGGCAGCTGCCCGCATTTCCCTGTGCATCCACATACACCGATCCGGCCGCCCCCATGGTGACCACCATGGACGGGATCCGGGCCGCCGCGACTCGCTGGGGCAGCAGGGCCTGCAGCTCTGCACAGGTCATGGTGCTGTAATCCTCGCCAAAGAGAATCCCCGCCTCATGACAGTTGCAGATCACACAGGCAAATTGCTCCATAGCCGCCCGATGCTGTGCTGCGATGGTCATATTGGAGACCACCGCAAAAAGACGCGTCCCATATTTTTTGGCCAGTTCCAGCGATTTCTCCACGATCTCACGGTTCAAATCGATCTCAAGGATCACGGAGTCCGCCTGGGAAAAGATCTCATCGCCCTTTTCCTCCAGCACCTCCAGCAGCGGCAGCATATTGGGCCGCTGGGAAATGGAGCCGGCCAGATCGCCGCTCTCATTGAAAATGGCCAACCATGTGCCCATACCACCCGGACGGGTCAGCATATAGTCCGTGTTCACGCCCCGCTCCCGGAGACGGCGCACCACATCTCCGCCCATGGGCGTATCATCCACGATCCCCACATACGTAGGCCGCAGCCCCATGTTGGCAATATCCTCCACAACATTGCGCGCTACTC
This sequence comes from Oscillospiraceae bacterium, assembly GCA_020025275.1. Lineage (GTDB taxonomy): Bacteria > Bacillota > Clostridia > Oscillospirales > Oscillospiraceae > Vescimonas. The sequence continues at coordinate 28,514 of JAHHSI010000012.1, forward strand.
CGCCGTGGACATACTTGACCTGCCCTACATTACAGCCGCCCGCCACATATGTGTCCCGGGGAAATCCCTTAATATCCACAAATGTGGCGCCCATCACTACGATTCCCATACTGCTCTCTCCTTGCGATAAAGTATTCCTATCATATCATATTTTCGAGGAAAAGCAACGAAAAACGCCGTTTTTTCTGCATGACCAAAAATCGCCATGGCTCCCCCTTTGACAGATGATGGCTGCCGCTCTATAATAAGCTTTGCAACATCCGCCGAAAAGGAGATCTGTATGGCCAATATTATTGAAATCACCGACTTCAGCGCCCCGGAACTGGACGTCTATGCACGTCTCACGGAGGCGCAGCTGCTCAACCGTCACTGTCTGACTGACGGTCTTTTTATTGCCGAAAGCCCTCTGGTGATCGGCCGGGCACTGGACGCCGGATGCGTTCCCGTCTCCTTTTTGATGGAACGCAAGCATATCGAGGGCGAGGCCGCCCCGCTGATCGCCCGCTGTGGGGATCTGCCGGTATATACCGCCCCCTTTGATGTCTTGACACAGCTCACCGGCTTTCGCCTGACGCGCGGGATGCTGTGCGCCATGCACCGCCCACCCCTGCGCCCGGCCGAGGAGATCTGCCGCGGCACCCGCCGCATTGCCGTACTCGAAAGTGTCATGAACCCCACCAACGTGGGGGCCATTTTCCGCTCCGCTGCCGCGCTGCATATGGATGCGGTGCTGCTGACACCGGGTTGCAGCAATCCCCTGTACCGCCGTTCGGCCCGTGTCAGTATGGGAACCGTGTTCCAGATCCCGTGGGCCTACATCGGCGAGACCATGGAGGACTGGCCGGAGCGAGGCATGGAGCGCCTGCGCACCATGGGATTCAAGACGGCCGCCATGGCGCTGGAGGACGACTCCATCTCCATTGATGATCCCCGTCTGCGTGCTGAGGAAAAGCTGGCCATTGTTCTGGGGACCGAAGGGGACGGTCTGGCACAGAGCACGATCTCCCGGTGTGACTACACCGTCCGTATCCCCATGTCCCACGGCGTGGACTCTCTCAATGTTGCCGCCGCCAGCGCCGTGGCCTTTTGGCAGCTGGGACGTTGACTCTCATGCAATAAAAAAACCGCCTCTGAAGAGGCGGTTTTTTCTATCACAGCAGCGGAGCCAGCGCCTTGAGTACGAAGCCGCACAGGCGTGTGGACACCTTCTCGTGGCGCACTGTCTGGTACGTCACGGCACGGCACTTGCGCAGCGTCTCCTGCACGTCCCGCTCAATGGCGGGAATGGATCTGGTCTCATACAGATAGCTGGCACATTCAAAGTGGTGGTAAAGACTGCGGTAGTCTAAATTGATGGTCCCCACCACGGCCTCCCGGTCATCGCTGACAAAAACTTTGGCGTGGACAAAACCGGGCACGTACTCATAGATCTTTACCCCGGAGTCCATCAAAGAACAATAATGGGTCTTAGCCAGCGCATAGGGCAGCTTTTTGTCCGGAATTCCCGGCAGGATCAGCACCACCTCCACGCCGCGCTCGGCGGCATATTTCAGGGCAGCCTCCATCTCACCGTCCAAAATCAGGTACGGGGTCATGATATGCACATATCGCCGGGCTCGGTTGAGAATGTCGATGTACACCTGCTCGCCCACCTTATCGCTGTCCAGCGGGCAGTCCCCGTAGGGAATCACGTAGCCCTCCGCCTCGGGAAGCTCCAGCCGCATCCCCAGATAGCGGTCAAATTCCGGTGTCTTATCGTGGATGCTCCACATCTGTAAAAAGAGCAGCGTAAAGGTCTGCACGGCGGCCCCCTCCACCATAATGGCCGTATCCTTCCAGTGTCCGAATCGGTCAATGCGATTGATGTATTCATCAGCCAGATTCACGCCGCCGGTAAAGGCCACCTTGCCGTCAATGACCAGGATCTTGCGGTGGTCACGGTAGTTATAATGGGTAGAAACGAAGGGTGTCAGCGGCGCAAAAACACGGCAATGGATCCCCAGTTTTTCCAGTTCGCCGGAATAGCTGTGGGGCAGCAGCGCAAACTCGCAGGTGCCGTCGTACATAACACGCACTTCCACGCCCTCGGCGGCCTTGCGTGCCAAAATCTCCAGAACACGGCCCCACATCAAGCCCTCATCAATGATGAAATACTCCAGGAAGATGAATTTTTCCGCCTTTTCCAGCTGCCGCAGCAGCACCTCAAACTTCGCCTCTCCCGTGGGGAAGTAGGTCGTTTCCGTAGCGTCGTAGACCGGGAAGCCTTTCCGGCGCAGATAGTAGCCCAAAGCTGCGGCGCCGGAATCCTCCTGTGCAAAACGCTCGGCCACCGCCTCGTCCTGCTGCACCATCCCCTTACTCTCCTCCATGCGCAGATTGAGCACATCCTTCAGGGCACGGTGTCCCAAATCGCTTTGGGTATATAGGTATAGCAGTGCCCCGAACACCGGCAGCACGGTGATGACCACCAGCCATGTCAGCTTCACTGCATTGTCCGCGCGGCTGTTAAAGAGGAACAGCACCATGACCACATTGAGCACCATGGCTGCGCCCACATAGTGGGGCATGAATCGCTGGAAACGCAGCATCAGTCCCACCAGCAGCGCGATCTGCACCACCAGCAGCAGGACGATCATCCCCATACGGCTGAAGATGATGTGGAAAATACCTTTCCGCCCCTTTTTCTTCAGCAGATGGAGGCCCATATTTTCTGTATTTCGCTCGTTCATCACGTTCCCCTTTCCTGTACATCGGTATATAAAAAGGGCAGGCATCCCATGATAGGATGCCTGCAAAATCGTGCTTTCTTATTTTCAGGCAAATGACGGCGATTTTCCCACCTTGCGTCCATTGTAACGCCATGCCTGTTTCCTGTCAACTCCTGTCGTGTCTTTACACCACGGCATCCACGGTGATCCGCTGCCGGCCGATCTCCACCCAGTGTACCCGCACGCGGCCGCTGCCAAAATCACTGGCGCAGAAGCGACAGTTGCCCACCTTGCCCTCCACCGGAACATCTCCGGAAAACACCGCCGTAAAACGGCAAATATAGTCCAGCAGCTCGCGAATCGCTCCATCCGTCATATCGCCCATCAAGTAATCAAAAAATTTATTCATAAAGAACCTCCTGTTCCGCGGAATTCTGTTTCCTCTGGATGATGACCTCAGTATAGACCAAGTTCTGTCCAAAAAAACTCTCACATCTTTTGCCATTTTCTCTTTCTCCGCCTATTTTCTCGGTTCTTTTAAAAAAATCTATTGACAGTTCCTTCTCCCCGTGCTATGTTAAGTGTACTAAGACTATTAATACACTTAATTCAATACAGTGACCTGCTCCGCAGGAGAAAGGACGTTCACCATGGAGATTCTACAGCGAGTCAATCTCGTCATCGGCCTCTTATTTTTCATCCTCTACGCCTATCAATTTGTGTACATCCCCGTACCGTGGCTGCGGCCGTCCACCGCCCACGCTGCTCCCCGCGCCAATCGCTATGCGGTCTTGATCTGCGCCCGGAACGAGGCTACGGTCATCGGCGATCTCATCGCCAGCCTCCGCGCCCAGACCTACAAAGCCGCTCCCGTCAGCATCTTTGTTCTGGCAGACAACTGCACCGATGATACCGCCGCAGTGGCCCGCCGCGCCGGTGCCACGGTCTATCAGCGCTGCAACAGGGAAAAAGTCGGAAAGGGCTATGCTCTGCAAACACTGCTCCACAATTTGGAGCGGGATGAACCGCAGGGCTTTGACGGCTATTTCGTATTTGATGCCGACAACATTCTGGAGCCGGATTACATCGAGCGGATGAATGAGACCTTCTCCGACGGCCACGAGATCGTCACCGGCTATCGCAACTCCAAAAATTACGGTGACAACTGGATCAGCGCCGGCTATGCCCTGTGGTTCCTGCGGGAAAGCCGTTATCTCAACCACGCCCGGTTTCTGCTGGGCACCAGTTGTGCCATCTCCGGCACCGGCTTCCTCTTCAGCCGCAAGGTGTTGGAGGAGATGGGGCCGTGGCCCTTCCATCTGCTGACCGAGGATATCGAATTCTCCGTGGACCAGATCATCCGTGGTCGCAAAATCGCCTTCTGTCCCGACGCCGTTCTCTATGACGAACAGCCCACCTCCTTCCGTCAATCCTGGCAGCAGCGCCAACGTTGGGCCAAGGGCTATCTGCAGGTATTCCGGCAGTATGGCGACGGTCTTTTCCGGGGCATCTTCCACGGCAGCTTCTCCTGCTTTGATATGTCCATGTCCATTATGCCGGCCTTCCTCCTCTCTACGCTGAGCATCCTCTGCAGCATCGCCATGGCGGTCGTCGGCATTCTGAGCGGCGTGGGTGTTTTTCCCGCTCTGCTGTCGCTGGGGCAGATGTTCTTAGGAATGTACCTCACTCTCTTTTTCTTGGGTACCGTGACCACCATCAGCGAGTGGGACAATATCCACACCTCTGTCGGGAAGAAAATCGGCTACCTCTTCACCTTCCCGCTCTTCATGTTCACCTATCTGCCCATTTCGCTCTCCGTCCTGTTCCAACACGTGGAATGGACCCCCATCGAGCACCGGGTCTCCGCCGCCCGTATGCGGCAGCAGAAGAACACGCCCCTGCCCTTCTGAGCACTTTGGGGCACGGTGCGGCTGCGGACGTGTTGCCCGAAATCCCCTGCCGGCGGATAAAAGAACGCCCCCCAGTCGGGAGCGGCCCACAAAAAAACAGGCAGACATTCTGGACGAATGTCTGCCTGATGGCTTTGGATCAACTTGTTTCCTCTCCGCTTTTTCGGAGTTTCCTCCGAAAAACGGCAGTTTCTTCCCGCTGTTCGTACATTCTTACGCAGCCGGTGTCGAACATCAAGCAGCTGTTTTAGTCTTTCCTACGGTAGACGATCTTGCCGTCCACCATGGTCATGACCGGGAGGATCTCCCGAATCTCCGAGGAGGGCACCGTGAAAATATCTCGATCCAATACGGTCAGGTCGGCGCAATAGCCCGGCTTCAGGCGGCCCTTCCAGTCCTCGGCAAACTCACAGTAGGCGCTGTTGATGGTGTAGGCGTCAACGGCATCGCTGACGTCCATGCACTCCTCGGGATAGTACCCCTGCGGAGGATAGCCGCTCTGATCCTTGCGGGTCACGGCGCAGTAGATGTTCTCAAAGGGGTTCATTTTTTCGATGGGGCAGTCTGTCCCCAGTGACATCCGCCGGCCGATCATCTGATAGACCGTACCGAAAGCGTTGGAGGTTCTGGCCAGCTCGCTGCCCACACGGCTATCCACCACATAGAGGTCAGAGTTCAGGTAGCAGGGCTGATAGGACACCAGATAGTCTCTGTCCCGGATCCGGCGCAGCATCTCCTCGTCCGTGATCTGGCAGTGCAGCAGGCAGTGCCGCAGGGGGTTCCCCTCCTGCCAGACGCTGTCATAGGCATTCATCATCGAATCGATAGCCCCGTCACCGATGGAGTGCGTAATGACCTGCATCCCAGCATCGGCGGCGACGCGGCAAAATTCCTTCGCTGTCTCCTCGTCGATGGTGGCCACGCCCCGCACCCCCGGCGCATCGGCATAATCCTTCCGCATCAGGGCGCTTCGGCCGCCGAGACTGCCGTCCTTAAAGAGCTTCAGCGGGCCCACGGTCAGCATCCGTCCCTGATTATACACGGCTCTGCGCGAGAGCACACCGCTCTCCAGCGAAGCTTTCAGCTTGTCCATCTCCCGATAGAAGCACTGCCAGCGCAGGCGGATAGGGCTGCGTCCCTCGTCAAAGATCTTCTTGGTCACACGCTCGATCTGGTGCTCGTCGCCGGTGTTGGGGCTGATGTCATTGGACTGGAGGGAGGTGATGCCATAGGAGGCCGCTTCGTGCATGGCATCCACCAGCGCCTCGTCACGCTCGGCGTCGGAGGGATCGGGGATGATGGTCATGCCCTTCATCGCCGCCGCCTCATAGAGGATGCCGTTGAGCTGACCGGCAGCGTCTTTCTCGTAGAGCTCTGCCGGATACTGTTCCATATCGCCGCGAGCCAGGATCTGTTCTAATGCCAGAGAATTGGCCGTGAGGACATGGCCGCAGGCTCTGCGCAGGACAATGGGAATGTCCGTGCTGATCCGGTCCAGATCCTCTTTTACCGGCATCCGCCCCTCCGCCAGCCGCTCCTGATTCCAGCCAATGGCCAGAATCCCGTTCTTCGTCCGCTCGGGATACGCCTCCATAAAGGCGCGGCAGGTGTCGATGATCTCCTCAATGGACTTGGCCTCACCAATTTTCACCTGCTTTTTCTTGGTACCATAGAGCATCAAGTGGATGTGGGTGTCATTGAGCCCGGGGATCACCGTTCTGCCTTCGCAGTCGATGATCTCCAACGGCGCAGCCAGCGACTGCGCCTGCTGCCGCAGTTCCTGCTCCTCACCGACGGCCAGAATAGAGCCGTCCTCGATGAGCAGTGCCGGGGCGAACACCCCCTTTTCCACGTAGATCTTCGCATTCGTAATTAAGGTAGCCATGGTTCCTCCTTTTCTCTCAGCGCAATGCCTTCGGAGTGATCCGAAGGCATTGCAGCAGGTAATATATGTCTTTTACTGCTCCGTGTCGGCCGTCTTCTTCAGTCGCTTGTCGAAAATGAAGAACACGATCACTGCGATGGCCGGGACAAAGATTCCCAGGAACACCGTGCGGGGCTTGGTCACGATCTGGTTGACCACCAGACCGAGGAAGGCCAGAGAGGACAGGATGACCAGCCAGGGATAGCCCTTAACCTTGTAAGGACGGGGCAGGTCGGGATACTTCTTGCGCATGATGATCACGCCCACCACCACCAGGAAGTTCCACAGCAGGCCGCAGAAGGTCACAAGGGTGGTCAGGGAGCTCAGGTCCTGGAACACCACGAACACGGCGCAGAACACGCCCTGGAAGATCACGGCGTTGAGCGGGATCTTGTACTTGGGGTGCAGCTTGCCGAAAGCCTTAAAGAAATGGCCGTCCTTGGCCATGGCGTAGGTCATGCGGGGATAGGTGATGATCATGCCGTTCATGGAGCTGAGCATGGCCATCAGCATGGCGATGATTACCACGATTCCGCCCACACTGCCCAGGATCTGCTTGGCTGCCGCCGTACCCAGATACAGGTCGCCGCTGGCCAGCATGGTCTTGATGGTTTCCATATCCAGTACGCGGTAGATGGAGAAGTTGAACAGGGTATAGAGCACCGTGATGCTGCCCACGCCGATGATCAGTGCCTTGGGCAGGTTCTTGTGGGGATCCTTGATCTCCTCGGCAATGGCGCTGACGTTGGCCCAGCCTTCAAAGGCCCACAGGGTGGACACAACGGCGAAGGCCACCATGCTGATCAGGTTGCCGAAGGTGGCGGGTGTGCCGTCCTGCGGTGTCAGCGCCAGATTGGGGGTCACCTTACCGAAGATGAGACCGGCAATGATGATCACGCAAATGGGGATCAGCTTGGCCACCATGGTGTACTTGCTGATCTTGTCACCCAGAGCAATGCCGAAGCTGTTGGCCAGGGTCAGAAGAACGATCAGGGCCACACCGATGATTTTGACGCCGGTATCGGAGATGTCAAAGAATGCACGGCAGGCCGTAGGCAGGGCGATGGCCAGTGCCGCAATGGACGCCGGACCGCCAATGATCCATGCGGAGAAGGCCTTGGCATAGCCGACGCAGGGATGATAGGCTTCGTTGAGGTAGATCTGTGCGCCGCCGGCCTTGGGCATCATGGTACCCAGTTCTGCATAGCACAGTGCGCCCAACAAGGACACAAGGCCGCCGAGGATCCATGCCAGCAGGGCCAGCCCCTGACTCATTCCGGTACGGATCAGTGCGTAAGAGCCGATATAGAAAATACCGGAGCCAATCATGATGCCGCCCATGAGGGAAACCGCACCCCAAACGGACACTTCCCGTTTGAATTCGGTTTCTTCGCTTGTTAGATTCTTAATATTTTGATCTTTCAATGTAGTCTCTCCTCTTTTCGTTATGATGTCCAATTACCCTCTGATGCAATAACCTCTCTTTCTTTGTTCAGATTAAACACCGATGATGTTCGGCCATCGGTGCTGATCACCACAGGTCCGGCTCGGACGTCCCTGTCCGGTGCCCCCGGCGCTTCGAGTGCCCGCAGACACTTCTTCTCTGTGATCAAACAATGGTTGTACTCCTCGGTTTTCCGTATTCAATGTGGAAAACTTTCCGGGGAGAGCCCGCCTTTCAGCAAATCATTAACAGCATTTTAGTTAAAATGCGTTTGGTGGATCCGCCTGGCTAATTATGCATGCACAGGTATGAAAAATACAGCTGCCGCTCCTTGCCAAAAGCGCCGCTTTTCCCTGTCAACACAATTGATAATATGCTTATCTCGCTTTTCTGCGAGTATAATATTTCCGCTGCCCTTTGTCAATATTTTTGCGAATTTTTTCTATGCGCTTTGGGTAAAAAAATAAGCAATTAACATAAAGTGTTCTGTACGGCGCATTTGTTGTGTAATTTTTAACGGTCTTTCATTTATTTTCGTTCCCCCTCCTTTTCCTCCCCGCCGAATCTGTCTGCAGCAGCGGTGCCCTCTGCTGCGCACTCCTTTTTTCTCTGCATACCCCCCGCTGCCTGCGGCTTCAGCACGCTTCACATCCCATATACACCGGAGTCCGTTCTTTTTCTTCTCCTTGTTATTTTTTCCGCCCCATGCTACAATGATAAAAACACTGATATTTACAGGAGGTGGGCGATCTTGCCTCAAGAAAATACCATGCCGCATCTGGCCTCCAAGGATCTATGTACCGGCTGCAGCACTTGCGCCAGCGGCTGCCCCAAGGGTGCCATTCATATGCTGCCCGACCGAGAGGGGTTTCTCTATCCCACGGTGACAGATGCCTGTATTCAGTGCGGTCACTGCACCCACATCTGTCCCGCTCTCAAGGAGCGGGAGCTGCGGCCTGAGCCCATGGTCTTTGCCGCATGGAACCCGGACGAAGATGCCCGCCGTGTCTCGACCTCCGGCGGCGTTTTTACCCTGCTGGCCGAATACATTCTGGACGAGGGCGGTGTGGTGTTCGGTGCCGCCCTGTCGCCGGATCTACAGGTGCGCCACATCGCCGTCAAGGCCAAGGACGATCTGCACCTGCTGCAGGGCGCCAAACTGGTGCAAAGCGAAATCGGCGACGCCTATATCCGCGTCCGCCATTATCTGGACCGCGGACGCCGTGTCCTCTTTACCGGGACACCCTGTCAGGTAGATGGACTGTACCGCTTTCTGGGAGAACATCCGGAAAAACTCTTGACCTGCGACATCCTCTGCCACGGCGCCCCCTCCCCCGGCGTCTGGTCCCAGCTGGTCCGTTCCATGACCTACATCAAGCAGAAACGGCCGCTGTCCGTCAACTTCTACAGCAAGACCGACGGCCAGCGGGAACGGCGGTTCCGCGTCATTTTTGAAGGCGGCAGCACCTATGACGCCCCCTTCTCCAAAACCGAGTTCGGCCGGGGCATCACCCGGGGACTTTTCCTGCGCCCCGCCTGTCACAGCTGTTCGTACGCCTGCACGGACCGTGTGGCCGATCTGTCACTGGGGTCCTATCAGAACCTTCCCAAGGACTTCTATCCCGAGGAACAGCGCCGCGGCATCTGTCTGCTGCTGGTCAACTCCCCCAAGGGCGCGCATATGTTCGATCTGCTGCCCCTGAAACGGGAAAAGCGTACGCTGGCAGAAGCAGTCGCCGGAAATCCGGTCCTGTCCCGGCCACCGGCCGCCTCGGCTGACCGCGGCGCTTTCTTCGCCGCCTTTGCCCAGCAGTCCTTCCAGCAGGTATGTGACCAGTTCCTGCGCTCCGGCCCCCTGTCCCACGTCAAAAAATCCGGGAGCAAGCGGAAGCCCTTCCGCCTCCCGCACCCCTTCCGCAAGAAGCAATAAGGAGACCCCATGGAAAAAACACTTTTGCACTGCTGCTGCGCTCCCTGCTCCGTCGCCTGTATCCAGATGCTGCGCGCCGACGGGATCGAGCCCACTGCTTTTTGGTACAACCCCAACATCCACCCCTATCAGGAGTATAAGGCCCGCCGTGACACCCTGATGGCCTACGCCCCCACCATCCACATGGAGCTTATTGTGGAGGAGAACTACGGCCTGCGGGAATTCGTTGCCAACGTGGCCGACGATGTGGAGCACCGCTGCGGCAAGTGCTATGCCATGCGTCTGGACCGCACGGCGCAGTATGCCGCCGAGCACGGCTTTTCCTCCTTCACCTCCACGCTGTTTGTCAGCCCCTATCAGAACCACGAGCTGATGAAGGCGGTGGCTCAGGAGGCCGCCCAACGCCACGGCGTCACCTTCCTCTACCGGGATTTCCGCCCCGATTTCCGCAAGGGACAGCAGGAGGCCCGGGAGCTGGGCTTCTATATGCAGAAATACTGCGGCTGCATCTTCAGTGAGGAGGACCGCTACCACAAGCAGATCCTCCGGGATCTGAACGAGCCGGTGAAGCATCTGCTGCCCTGAGGGCCGCCTGCCGGCGGCTGCCGCTGTCCCCACGGCCGAGTCTCGAGGCTGCGCAGCTTCCGGACACTGCCGCCCCGCGGTGCCCCAACACCGGACAGCCAACATCTCAAACGCCAAAAGGAGCGTATCGAAGATTCGATACGCTCCTTTTTCTTTTCTTTTTTCAATTTTGTGCCGCTTCAGCCCGCCAGGATCTCAAATTTCAGCACGCCCTCGGCAGAGCCTACACGCTCCACCATCTCGTCCAAGCCCTCCACCATCTCACTGGTCTCAGCCGAAATGGTCACACCGGCACAGCCATTGGTTGGAATGGTCTGGTTGATGGTCAGAATATTTGCGCCGGAGTTGGCAAAAATAGACAGGTAGTGACTCAGCACGCCGGGGTTGTCCTTGAGCAGGGCATAAAAGGTAATGATGTGACCCGCCTTCATATCCTGAAACGGCTGCACCGCATCCTTATATTTATAGAACGCACTGCGGCTGATCCCGGTAAGGCGGGCTGCTTCGCCCACGGTCGTGGCCTCGCCCACCTGCAGCATCCGCTTGGCCTCGGCCACCTTGACAAAAATATCCGGCAGCGCATCCGCCGCCACAATATAGTACTTGCGTTTATTCATGGTCGCTCCCTCATCATTTCCAAAGGGCGTCCACCCTTCGGGCACATTTGTGTTTCCTCTATCCTATCATGTCCCGCCGGAAAATACAACTGCTTTTTAGAGGAGGTTCCATCGATTGCAACAGGAAAAAAACTTTCTTCTGCACGCCGCCACCGCCGCCGTGGTCCTGGCCGTGGGGTATCTGGCGGTGCGCTATGTACTGGTCTGGCTGCTGCCCTTTCTGATTGCCTTCCTGACATCGGCGCTGCTGGACCCCGTCGTTCAGCTCTGCCGGCGAAAAATGCACCTCAAGCGCGGCTTTACCTCCGTGGTATTGACGGTGGCACTTTTCGCCCTGATCGCCACCGCAGGGCGGGCCATCGCCGTGCAGCTGGTCAGACAGCTCTATCAGGCTCTCACCGAGCTGCCGGAGCAGCTGACACAGCTTCCGCTCCTTCTCGATGATCTCCATGAGCGGCTGATCTCCTTCTGCGCCGCCTGTCCCGATCCTCTCTGCCACTGGTCCACGCAGCTGTTGGAGTCCTTCTCCACACAGCTGTTCACGCTGTCCTCTCAGCTCTCTGCCCGTCTTTTGGCATGGCTCACCGATCTCTTCGCACGGCTCCCGCAGATCCTCCTCTTTTGCGCCACCACGGTTCTGGCCATCTTCTTCACCCTGCCCGGCTATCCGGCCATCGTGGCCTTCCTCCGCCGCCAATTGCCGCCCCGGACACGCACCTTTGTCTCCGGCGTGAAAAAAAGTCTTCGCATCACCCTGGGCCAGTGGCTGCGTGCCCAGCTGACTCTGCTGGCCATCACGTTTTTACAGCTGCTGATGGGTTTTTTTCTGCTGCAGGAACGCTATGCCCTGCTGCTGGCCGCCGTCATCTCCCTCATCGACGCCCTGCCCGTCTTTGGCGTGGGGACGGTGCTGCTGCCGTGGGCTGTTTTCTGTCTGCTGACGCAGCGTATCCCACGGGCGTTGGCCCTTTTGCTCCTCTATGGTCTGATCTGGCTGGTCCGCAATATTCTGGAGCCCAAACTCATGGCCGCCCAAGCGGGGCTGCCTCCATTGGCGGCGCTGATGGCCATGTATATCGGCTTTTGCACCTTCGGCGTGGCCGGCATGATCTTTGCGCCCCTGCTCCTGCTCCTCGCCAAGCAGCTCCACGATGCCGGTGAGCTGCCCCTGTGGACGTAATCAGGGCGCTGTCTGCGCCATACGTTCCCTCACCCACCGAAGCAGTATCTCCCGATCATTGGCCACATCGCCGTCCACCACGGCGCTCAGAAGCTCCTGTAGCATTTGTCCGAGAGCCGGTCCCTGCAGCCCCTCTTCCATCAGATCCCGTCCATTTACCGCCAGTTGGCGCAGCGTAAAGCACTGCTCTCGGGCAAGGAGCGTCTCCAACACTTCTTCCAGCTCCGTGATCTCCTGTTGGCGTGGCCGCAGTTCCAACGGCTGCGCCAGATTGTCAGCTCGCTTTACGGCAAACAGCTGACGCAGCGGCTCCTCTCCCAAAAGGCGCAGCGCCCGGGCCACACTCTTTTCCGTGGGCTGGAGCTGCCGGTCATGCCAGAGCACCAGCTGTTCGATCCGCTGGGCAGAGCGGCGGTCAAACCGCAGCCGACGCAGGATCTCCCGTGCCATGGCTGCACTGCGCTGAGCGTGGCCGTAGAAATGGCCGTTGCCCTGTTCGTCCTTGGTAAAAACCACCGGCTTTGCCAGATCGTGCAGCAGCATGGTCCAGCGCACCTCCGGCACGCAGGGGGCCGCCGCCACCGCCCGCACCGTGTGTTCCCACACATCATAGCAGTGGTAGCGGTTGCATTGGTCAAACCCTACGCAGGGCAGTACCTCCGGCAGGAACACTCCCCACACCTCCGGCCATGTAAGAAGAACCTCCGCAGCGTTCGCCCCGCATAAGAGCTTGGTCATCTCCTCCCGGATGCGCTCCGCAGCAATCCGCCGCAGCCCCGTCCGGTTCTTTCGCAGCGCACGGTCAGTGGCCGGCTCTACGGAAAAGCCCAGCACAGCGGAAAAGCGCAGGGCCCGCAGGATCCGCAGAGCATCCTCGGCAAAGCGCTGTCCCGGGTCCCCCACGCAGCGAAGAATCCCCCGCCGCAGATCCTCCTGTCCGCCGAAGAGATCCGTAAGCCGTCCCTCCACATCCATGGCCATGGCATTTACTGTAAAATCACGGCGTTTGAGATCCTCCGCCAGTTGATTGGAAAAGGAAACGGCACTGGGATGGCGGCCGTCCTCATAGTCCCCCTCCGTGCGAAAGGTCGTAACCTCAAAGCTCCTCCCACTCTGCCGCACCGTCACCGTCCCGTGCTGTACTCCTGTGGGGATGCAGAAGCCGTCAAAGAGGGCCATCACCTGCTCCGGCCGGGCCGAGGTGGTGATGTCGTAATCCCCCGGCTGTTTGCCCAGCAGCTGATCCCGCACACAGCCGCCCACTACATAGGCCTCATAGCCTGCCGCCTCCAAGCGGCGCAGGACGGTCTCTACTTCTGTCGGAAACATGGTTTTCCCCTCCTTTTTGTACCAAATTCCCCGCCGGATTACAGGAAATTCAGTTGCACTTCTTATTTTTTCGTATTATAATATAAGTTATGCCAAAATGCAATGTCAGCGCTCTTGCAGCGCTTTTCAGGAGGAAATATCGAATGATGCATCCGAAAAAGGATATTCATGATTTTATGCACCCCGGTGTCCGTGTCCACCTCTCCGGCATCGGCGGCGTCTCCATGTGCCCGCTGGCCGAAGTGCTGCGGGGAATGGGTCTGAGTGTGCAGGGCTCGGACATGAACGAAAGCCCTTCCGTGGCGCATCTGCGCTCTCTGGGCATCCATGTGGACATCGGCCACAACGCCGAGAACCTGCGCCAGTGCGATCTGGTGATCCGCACCGCCGCCATCCATGACGACAATCCCGAGATCGCCGGCGCCATCACCCGTGGCATCCCCGTCTATGAGCGGGCACAGGCGTGGGGCGCCATTATGCGCCAGTATCAAAACGCCCTGTGTATCTCCGGCACCCACGGGAAAACCACCACCACCTCCATGGCCACCCACATTTTCATGGCCGCACAGGCAGATCCCACCGTGATGATCGGCGGCACACTGCCCATGCTGCACTCCGGCTATCGGGTCGGCCAGGGGGAGACCATCATTCTGGAATCCTGCGAATACTGCAACTCCTTCCTCAGCTTTTTCCCCACGGTGGCGGTGATCCTCAATATTGAGGCCGACCATCTGGACTTTTTCAAGGATCTGGCGGACGTGGAGCACTCCTTCCGTGCCTTCGCCGACCTCGTCCCCGACACGGGGTATGTGGTGGCGAACGCCGACGATCCCAACACCATGGACGCACTCCACGGTCTGCGTCATCCGTTGTTCACCTTTGGTCTGGAGCAGCCGGCCGACTGCCGTGCAGTGGACATCTCCTACCACGACGGCTACCCCAGCTTCTCCGTTGTCATCCACGATCAGGTGTACGCCCATGTAGACCTGCAGGTGGCCGGCAAGCACAACATCCTCAATGCACTGGCCGCCGCTGCCGGTGCCTATGTGTTGGGCATCAAGGGGGAAGCGGTCAGTCGGGGTCTGGGCGAGTTTCTCGGCGCCGGCCGCCGCTTCGAGCACAAGGGGACATTCCACGGGGCGGAGGTCTATGACGACTACGCCCACCACCCCGGCGAACTCCACGCCCTGCTGACCACCGCCAAAACCCTGCCCTATCAGCGCATCATCTGCGCCTTCCAGCCCCACACCTATACCCGAACCAAGGCGCTTTTCCACGAGTTCGTGGAGGAACTGCGCCTGCCGGACGTGACGATTCTGGCGGAGATCTTTGCCGCTCGGGAGCAGAACGAACTGGGCATCTCCTCTCAGGATCTGGCCAATGAGATCCCCGGTGCCGTTTACTGTTCCTCGCTGCAGGCCGTGACCGACAAGCTGGCAGAATTGGCCCAGCCCGGTGACCTGATCCTCACGGTGGGCGCCGGCGACATCTACCGTGCCGGCGAAGAGCTGGTCCGCCGGGGGTAAGGCCATGAACATTTCTTCCGTCTTTTCCGGTGCCCCGCAGGAGGTGCGCCCCGCAGCCGAACAGTGCGTCTATGATCTACTGGAGCAACTGAAGATCCCCTTTGATCGGGTGGATCACGATCCGGCCGACACCATGGAGGACTGCGTGGCCATCTCCCGGATTCTGGGCGTAGACATCTGCAAGAATCTGGTGCTGACACCACGAAACCGCAGCGCTTTCTACCTCTTGTGCCTGCCCGGTGACAAGCACTTTGCCACCAAGGATTTCTCCCGCCAGATCGGCTCTTCCCGCCTGAGTTTTGCCTCCGGCGAGGACATGGAGCAGCTCTTGGGCGTACAGCCCGGCTCCGCCTCCATTCTGGGACTGATGAACGACCCGGAACACCGGGTAACACTGGCACTGGATCGACAGGTTATCGCACACGAATTTTTCGGCTGCCACCCCTGCCGTAACACCTCGTCCCTGCGTCTGAGGACCGCCGATGTACTGGATGTGTTCCTCCGGCATACGGGCCATGTGCCCGTCCTTGTGGACCTATAAAGAGACGTTTCCCCGCGCCGACAGTGGGCGTGGGGAAATTCTTTTGAAAAATTTCGTAAAAAAAGAGGAAATCTGAAAGTTTTCTCGTATATACATATACAGAGCCTCGTATAGAACACCGGGCTTATGGCAAAACTTTCACCGAAAGGAGGCGCCATATGGCATTTCCTCAGCATTTTTTGGACGAGCTCATTGCCCGCAGTGACATCGTGGACATTGTCAGCAGCTACGTCACCTTGAACCGAAAGGGCGCCAACCTCTTCGGTCTGTGTCCCTTCCACAATGAAAAGACCCCCTCCTTCTCCGTCTCGCCGGACAAGCAGATCTACCACTGCTTCGGCTGTAAGAAGGGCGGCGGCGTCATCAACTTCATTATGGAGATCGAGAACCTCAGCTATCCCGATGCGGTGCGCTTTCTCGCCCAGCGGGCCAATCTTCCGGTGCCGGAGGACGACCGGGACGGCACGGAAAAGCTGCGCCGCCGGATGCTGGCCCTCAATAAGGACGCCGCCCGGTACTACCATCAGATGCTGCTGGCCCCGGAGGGGGCCGGGGTGCGGGCGTACCTCAACCGCCGTGAGATCCGCCGTGGCGTGGCCACCCGCTTTGGCATGGGGGCCGCCCCCGACGCCTGGGACTCATTGCTGCGGGCCATGACGCAAAAGGGATACAGCAAGGCCGAGCTCATCAGCGCCGGTCTGGTGGTCAAAAACAAGAACGGTGGTCTTTACGACAAGTTCCGCAACCGCCTGATGCTGCCGGTCATTGACGTACGCGGCGACGTGGTGGGCTTCGGCAGCCGCGTTCTGGATAAGTCTGAGCCCAAGTACATGAATACCACCGAAACGCTCACCTACAGCAAGCGCCGTGTGCTCTACGGTCTCAATCTGGCCAAAAAGACGAAGCGGCCCAACATGATCCTCTGTGAGGGAAATCTGGACGTGGTGACGCTGCACCAGGCGGGCTTTGACAATGCCGTGGCCTCCATGGGTACGGCCCTCACCACGGAGCAGATCCGTCTTTTGAGCCGGTATACCAAAGAGCTGGTCCTCTGCTATGACAACGATACCGCCGGCCAGCTGGCCACGCAGCGGGCGTTGGAGCTTCTCAACAACACAGATTTCTCGGTGAAGGTACTGCGCCTTCCCCGTCGAATGGTGGACGGAGAGGCCGTCAAGCAGGACGCCGATGACTTCATCAAATTTCAGGGGCGGGACGCCTTTGAAAACCTGCTTTCCGGCAGCGAGAACGGCATTGAGTTCCGCATGGCGCAGGTCGCCGGCAAATATGATCTCCATGACGATCAACAGCGCATCGCCTACGCCACGGAGATCAGCACCGTTCTGTCCCGCCTTGAAAATGCGGTCGAGCGGGAGATCTACACCGTTCGCGCCGCAGAGACGGCAAAGCTCACCACCGAGGCCATGCGTCTGGAGGTCCAGCGCGCCTTCCGCCGCCGGCAGAGCAAGGAGCGGAAGATGACCGAGCGACGGGAGCTGAACCCGGCCGCCAATGCCCAGCCGGTGCCGCGCAGTATTCACTATGAAAATCTGCGCTCCGCCATGGCAGAGGAGGGCATTTTGCGTCTCCTGCTGCGGGATGAGGGGATCTTCCCCCCGGAACCACCGGTACAGCCCGAGGATTTTTCCAGTCCCCTGCTGGGGAAGATCTACCGCGAATTGTGGCACCACCGTGAGACGGGCCACGCCGGGAGCATCGCCTTTTTGAGCGGTGTCTTGACGCCCGAGGAGATGAGCCACCTGACCACCCTGCTGCAAAAGCCGGAATCCGTTGCCGGCGCCGAGCAGGCACTGCACGATTACATACACGTGATCCAAGACGAAAAAAGAAAACGGGACGGCGCTGCCAGTGAAGATCCCCTGCTGGCCGCCATGAAACAATTTAAAGACAAAAAGGGTTATGGAGGAAAGCAACATGAGTGAAAAACTGACGTCCAAGCAGCTTCAACAAATGGCCAACGAGCTGCTGGCTGCCGATAAGAAAAAGACGGCCGAGGCCGAGAACGCCAAGAAAAAGAGCGGCAGCAAGCTGGATGAAAAGACGATGGCCACCCTGCCGGCCTGCGCACTGCTGGCCAGCAACGAGAAGCTGCGTGACCTCTTTGCCAAGGGCAAGAAGAAGGGCAAGCTGGACTCCACCGAGCTGAGCGAGGTTCTGGATTCCATGGATCTGGAAAGCGCCCAGATGGATCTCATCTACGACTCTCTGGAGACGCTGAACATCGAGCTGAACACCGAGATCTTTGAGCCCTCCGATGACGACGAGCCGCCCATGGCCGAGATCGCCGAGATCGAGGAAGAGGAGCTGGTGGACCCCAACACACTGGTGGACAGCTTCAACATCGATGACCCTGTCCGTATGTACCTCAAGGAGATCGGCAAGGTCTCGCTGCTGAGCGCCGACGAGGAGATCGATCTGGCAACGGCCATGGCCGCCGGAAACGAGGCCAAGGCCCGCATCGCCGCCTCCGAGGCCGCCATGCACCCCATGACCGATGACGAGCGCGCCGAATGCCAGCGTCTGGTGGCGCTGGGCGAAGAGGCCTCCCGCCTGCTGGCCGACGATGACGCCACCCTCTCTTTGGAGGACGCCTCCAAGGCACAGGCCGCCATCCGCGCCGCCGCCAAGGCGCAGAGCCGTCTGGATGCTGCCGAGAATCTGGGTGAGCCCCTGACCGCCGAGGAACTGGACGAGGCCAAGAAGGTGGTCAAAAAGGGCGAGCGCGCCAAGCAGAAGCTGGCCGAGGCCAACCTCCGTCTGGTGGTCTCCATCGCCAAGCGCTACGTAGGTCGCGGGATGCTGTTCCTGGATCTGATCCAAGAGGGCAATCTGGGCCTCATCAAGGCCGTGGAGAAGTTCGACTACACCAAGGGCTACAAGTTCTCCACCTATGCTACGTGGTGGATCCGTCAGGCTATCACCCGTGCCATCGCCGATCAGGCCCGCACCATCCGCATCCCGGTCCACATGGTGGAAACCATCAACAAGGTCATCCGTGTCAGCCGTCAGCTGCTGCAGGAACTGGGCCACGATCCCTCCCCCGAGGAGATCTCCGAAGAAATGAATATGCCGGTGGATAAAGTCCGTGAGATCCTGAAAATTGCACAGGAGCCCGTCTCTCTGGAAACGCCCATCGGCGAGGAGGAGGATTCCCATCTGGGCGACTTCATCCCTGACGAGGGGGCTTCCGAGCCCAGCGAAGCGGCTTCCTTCACCCTGCTCAAAGAGCAGCTGGTGGACGTTCTGAGCACCCTGACCCCCCGGGAAGAGAAGGTGCTGAAGCTGCGTTTCGGCATTGAGGACGGCCGCACCCGCACACTGGAAGAGGTGGGCAAGGAGTTCAACGTGACCCGTGAGCGCATCCGCCAGATCGAGGCGAAGGCCCTGCGGAAACTGCGTCACCCCTCCCGCAGCAAGAAGCTGAAGGATTTCCTGAACTAAGGGAGGTATACGATCATGGTGATTGATTTTGACCGGATCCCTGCCCAGAACCTCGCCCATTTCAAGGGCGGCGAGGGCGAGGTGATCGCCCATATGTACACCGATGCCATGGGTAAGATTGCCCGGCTCACCCTGCCGGTGGGCGCCTCCATCGGTCTGCACACCCACGACACCAGCGCCGAGGTCATGTATTTTCTCTCCGGTCAGGGCATCATTCTGGAGGATAACGCCCCCAACGGCGACCCCCTGCCCGTCTGCGCCGGGATGTGCTGCTACTGCCCCAAGGAACATACCCACAGTCTCATCAACAACGGTACCGAGCCCCTGACGCTGCTGGCCGTGATCCCTGAGCTGGGCTGATCGCCCACTCCTCCCGCCCTCTCCCCTCACTCCCTGCACCGCATCCGACACCTACAGCGCCCCCTTCCCTGCATTTTCAAAAAATTTGTATGAAAAGGAGCCCTGCCTATGTCTCACACGGTTGTCGGGCGTCAAGGGCGGTCAGGGCTTTTATGACTACTCCGGCGAAAAAGCCGACGCCGCCATCCGGGCCCGGGACCAGGCCTACATCGAGCTGGCCAAAGTCCTCTACTTCCAAAAATAACGCCTTAGGCGCGGCGACTTCGGATGATTTCTCGAAGCACGCCACAGAATCCGAATTTTATGAAAGCGGTTCTTTGAACAGGGCGGCTGTGCAGAAGCACAGCCGCCCTGTTTTCTCTCTTGTTCCCTGCCTCTCATGCTCCTTGCGCAGGTGACGCAGGTGTATTATAATCAGCAGCAGGTGATGCTATGGAAACGATTCTTTATCAAAAAGACCGGATCGTCCTGTTTGCCGAATACGGGGATCCCGCCTTGCACAAGCACTTTGCCAAACACATTTTACTCTCCGACCGCCCCTTTCTCTGCCGGGTAGACGGGCAGGAACACGTCGTTCGCTCCATGATGATCCGTTCACAGGTGCTGCACTCTGTGAAAACCGAGAGCGATGCCCGGATGGTGGTCTTTTTTATCGACGAAACCTCCGCCCTGTCCAAGCAGATCCAGCAGAGGTACCTTGCCGAGCGAAGCCATCGGCCGCTGCCGCCGTCATTGGAACAGGCACTGCTCCTGCGGCTCCGCTGCCACAGCCCCCTGCAAGCCATCGATCAGTGTGTGGCAGCCCACTTTCGAGGCCGGCAAAGCGCCGGTTCCGATATGGACCCCCGGATCGCCCGGCTCCTGCACATCATCGAGGAGAGCGAAACTCTGCCGCAAGACATCTATGACTCCCTCTCCTCGCAGGTCTGCCTGAGCAAAAGCCGATGCCTGCACCTCTTTAAGGAGACCATCGGGATCGATCTGAAAAACTATCTGCTGCTCAAGCGAATGGAGAAAACGTATCGCTATGTGACGGAACGGGGAATGCGGATCACCGAAGCGGCCATTCTTTCCGGCTTTTCCAGTTCCTCCCACTTTGCCGAAGCGTGTAAGCAGCACTACGGCATCTCTCTGAGCGATTTTCTGAAGGCACAAAAAAGATAGCGTCCAAACGAAAGCGCCGCCCCCGCGCATCCTTTATACTAAAGAGCGGAGGTGTATCGCATGACATTTCAAAAAGGCCTATATTCATTGCACCCGGAGGAAAACTACAACTTTCAGCTGAACCGTCTGGTCAACTGGGACGGCGGGGATCTGGAAGAAGTCCGTTCCGTTGCCGGAATGATCCACACAAATTCCGACTGGAAACAGCAGTTGATCCGTCTGGGCGACCGGGCGCTGGCACAAGAGCGCATGGAAAATGCCATCGCCTACTACCGGATGAGCGAGTTTTTCATGTCTGATGACGACCCGGACAAACGTGCCTACTACAAAAAGGCAGTGGATCTTTTCTATGCCTACTACGCAGACTACTTTGAAGACCACACCGTAGAGCGATTTTCCGTCCCCTTCGAGGAGGTACAGCTGCCGGTGCTGCTGGCCAGGAGCCGCGGCGCCAAAAAGGGCACCATCCTCTTCCACGGCGGAAACGACAGCTATTTCGAGGAGCTGTTCTTCCCTATGCTCTATTTCTCTGAACACGGCTACGACGTATATCTGTTTGAAGGCCCCGGGCAGGGCGGCGTCTTACGGGAGCAGGGAAAACCCTTCACCCATCGCTGGGAACAGCCCGTAGGCGCTATTCTGGATGCGTGTCATCTGGAGGACGTGATCCTCATCGGGGTATCTCTGGGCGGAATGTTGGCCCCCCGTGCCGCCGCCTTCGACCGGCGGATCTCCCACGTGGTGGCCTGGTCCATCTTCCCCAATTTTTTGGAGATCTCCCTGTACGATCTGCCAAAACCGGCACGGCTGCTTTTCTCCTTCCTGCTGAAAACAAAGCAGCGCTGGCTCATCAATCGGATGATGTACAGCGAAATGAAAAAAGATCCTTTCATGCAGTGGGTCTTTTCCCATGGGATGTACGCCTACGATGCCCCGACGCCCTATGCGTATCTACGCAAACTCAACGATTTTCAGATGATGGATGTGGCCCCTCAGATCACACAGGACGTTCTGCTGCTGCACGGCAAACAGGATCACTTTATCCACTGGAGCCTGTACAGTGAGGTGGTAGAGCAGTTAAAAAACGCACGATCCATCACCGTACGCCTGTTTACCCAACAGGAAGCCGCCTCCAACCACTGCCAGTGTGGAAACACACAACTGGCGCTGGATACGATCCTCCACTGGCTGGCGACAGTGTGATTCGTCCCCATCTGGTCCACAGCCTCCGCAGATGGTCGTTCTTTTTCCCGCAAAAAACCTCCCCTATGGCGCACCGTCCGTGTACCACAGGGGAGGTTTTCTCATTGGGGAAGGCCCCGTAAACTCCGCTTTTGTTTTCTCTTAGCAGGCTCATATCCGCCGGGAGCAAGGCCTGTCACACGCCCCTGCACTCCGCGGTTCGTTCCCCGCCGGAGACAGCTATGTCAGGCAGAGCATCTCGATCACCTTGGCCACTCCGTCATGATCGCAGTCCTCGGCCACCAGATCTGCCAGCACTTTCACCGGCGCAAAGGCGTTGCCCATGGCCACCCCGGTCCCTGCGGCCCGGATCATGGTCACGTCGTTGAATCCGTCACCGAAGGCCATCACCTGCTCGGCGGTGCAGCCCAGATGATGTGCCAGCGCCAGCAGCGCCTCGCCCTTGTTGGCGCTGTGTTGGTTGATTTCCACATTGCTGGGGATGGCCGAGGTGATGATGAAGTCGGGGAATTTCTGCGGCAGTTCCTTCATCAGACGGGCCTTCACTTCCGTCTCTTCCGTGAAGAACTGTACCTTCTGGATGTCACGGGACTGCCCCTGCACCCACGCTTTCAGCTCCGGGACACCGCGGCGCAGCTGGCGGACCATGCGCTGATAATGGACGTCTGCGGTGTAGTCCTCGATCTTCGCCTGCACGGATGCAGTGATGTAGGCACTGTTGTCACAATAGCAGTCATAGGCCACCGGCCAGCGGTCCAGTTCGTCCATCAGCTCCACCACCTGTGTCCGTGGCATCTCCGCCCGGTATAAGACCGCCCCGTCGGACAAGCGCTGTACCTGCGCTCCGTTGATGGTGATGGCATAGTGGAGAAACGGCAGGCATCGGATCTCCTCCGGCACCGCCCCATAGAATCGTCCGGTGGTGGGAACGATTTCAATGCCCCGCTCCGCCGCCGCGCTCAGCGCCGCCCGATTGCGCTCCGTCAGCTCCTTTTGCGAATTGAGCAGGGTTCCGTCCAGATCCAGCGCAATGATTTTGATTTCATTCATCGACACATCTCCTCTATCCCACATCGGCGGGAATACGTACTCTTTTTCTCAAAATTGAAACACGATCCCCACCACGGCACTGCCGATAATAAAGACGATGGGGTGCAGCTTTTTCGTTGGCTCGACCCAGCGTGTCAGAACCAGCAGTACGGCCGCCAGCGCCGCCGCCTTCCAATCCACCGCAGCAAGGCCTGTCATGTCCGGACGGAGCAGTGACACCGCCGCCACCGTGATCCCGGCCGAGGCCACCATGGCCGTAGAGGCCGGACGCAGGCCGTAAAATGCGCCGTTCACATAGCGGTTCTCCCGGAAACTGCGCAGGAAAGCGGCAATCACCAGAATCACTATGATGGACGGTGTGATCAGTCCCAGTGTGGCCAGAATGGCGCCGGGCACTCCCGCCGTGGTAAAGCCCACATAGCTGGCCATATTGACGCCGATGGGGCCGGGCGTAGACTCCGACACCGCCACCATGTCCGTCAGCTGCTCGGCTGAGAACCAGCCGGTACGATCCGCCATATCATGGAGGAAGGGCAAGGTGGCCATACCGCCGCCCACGGCGAACAGGCCCGTTTTAAAAAATTCATAGAAAAGCCGTAGATAGAGCATCATGATTTCCTCCGCAGCGTCTGTACCAAGATTCCCGCAGCGGCAGCACCCAGCACCAGTACCACCGGAGAGAGCTTCGTCCACAGGGAAAGAGCCAGAATGACCAGAAATAATCCCACGCCCCAGCGGTCCTTGATGGCACTTTTCCCCAACTTGATCACCGCATTGAGGATCAGCACGCACACGCAGGCCCGGATACCCGCAAAGGCGTGCTGTACCCACGCCAGATGGGAAAACCGGCCGATGACGCCGGCCAGCAGCGTAATGATCAGCAGCGAGGGAAATACCACCCCCAGCGTGGCGATGATCCCGCCGGCCACCCCTTTTCGCTTCTGGCCCACAAAGGTGGCTGTGTTCACCGCAATGATGCCGGGCGTACACTGTCCTACCGCAAAGTAGTCGGTCAGCTCCTCATCGCTGACCCATTCCTTTTTTTCCACCACTTCCCTTTGCAAAATCGGCAGCATAGCATAGCCGCCGCCAAAGGTCATCACACCGACCTTGGCAAAGGTCAGAAATAAGATCCACAGTTCTTTCAATCCATCGCTTCCTTCCGCACCGCTTCCGGTGCCGTTTTATTCCTCTCCGGCGACATAGCCGTATAGCCCCCGCACCGATACCTCACCGGAGCGCACGGTTTCCACCGTACCGTCCGGACGGCGCACCACAAGGCCGTACATCTCGTCCACATCCAGTGCCACCGCTCGGCTGCGCTGCTCTCCGGCGATCAGCTGCACCTGCGCTCCCAGTGTCAGGCAGCAGCGGCGGTACTCCGCCAGCCACGCTTCCGGTGCACACAGCGCCTCACGCCGCAAGCGGTCCATCTGCCGCAGCAGCGCCGCTGCCAACCGGGGGCGGGACACCTTCTGTCCCAGTTCCACCTCCAGTGACGAGGCCATATCCGCCACTTCCCCCGTAAAATCCTCCCGGCGCTGGCATACATTCAGGCCGATCCCCAGCACCACATATTCCACAAGGCCGCTCTCGCTCTCCATGGACAGCTCCGTCAGGATTCCCCCCAGCTTTTTCCCATGCATCACCAGATCGTTGGGCCACTTGATCCCCGGGCAGACTCCGCAGACCTCTTCCACCGCGCGGCAGGCCGCCACGGCCCCCAGTGCCGGCAGTGTCATCAGCTGCTGCGGCGGTACTTCCGGACGCCAGAGGATGGAGAAATAGATCCCCATTCCCGCCGGAGACTGAAAGCTGCGGCCCCGCCGGCCTCGTCCGGCGCTCTGGCTGTCGGCAAGGACGGCCGTGCCGTCCTCTGCCCCGTCCATGGCAAGACGCTTACACAGAGAGTTGGTGGAGTCCACCTCACCAAAGACCTGCCAATTGGGACGCTCCTGCCCCAGATAGGCGGCAATCTCCCGCCGCTCCAGACGCTCCTGCGTCTGCACCAGACAGTAGCCCCGACCGGTCCGGGCCTCGATGGAATAGCCCTGCTGCCGCAGCGCTTCCACCGCTTTCCACACTCCGGCACGGGTGATCCCCAGCTCCCGGCTCAGCTCCTCGCCGGAGAGATACTCCCCCGGACACGCAGCCAGGGCTGCATACACTCGATCCTGACTCACGGCGGCCACCCCCCTTTCATTTCCAGTGCTACTGTACCACAATCCCCTCCACTTGTAAACCTACCCCCCTTGTAAACCTTATAGCAAAATCAGTTGACATCTTTATCGTTTCGCTGTATTGTAAACCTATAAATAAAAGGAGGTTTACAAGCATGAAGACAAAGTCCTTGGTCCTCTCCGCCCTGTTGGCGGCGCTCACCGCCGTCGGCGCCTTTTTGCGCATCCCCGTGCCCCCCTCGGCCATCACCCTGCAATTTTTCTTCACCGCCATGGCCGGCCTGCTGCTGGGGCCGGTCTATGGGGCCATCTCCCAGATCCTCTATGTGGCACTGGGCCTGATCGGACTGCCCATCTTCACTATGGGCGGCGGTTTGGGCAGCGTCCTGCAGCCCACTTTCGGCTTTCTGTTGGGGCTGATCCCCTGCGCATGGGTCATCGGTGCTCTGGCGCAGGAATCTTGCACCAGAGGACGGGTGGCTGCCGCCTGTATTGCCGGACTCTTCGTGCTGTACGCCGTCGGACTCCCCTATATGGCGCTGATCGTGAACGGATATCTCGGCAAGGGGTGGAGCTTTTGGGACATCATTACGAAGGGAATGCTGCTGTTTCTGCCGGGAGATGCGCTGAAAATTCTGGTCTGTACCCTTCTGGCCCCCCAGCTCCGCCGACGTTTGGGTAATATCCACTAAGTGCATCGCTCTTCCCCCCCATTTCTTGGCGGTGCCTCCTATTGTTTTTTGTCGTATTGCCCCGTATAATATGTAAAAACAAAAGGAGGCGCCACCATGCTGTATGATTGCAAAATGCAAACAGAATCTGTCGGCGGCCTCACTATTTCCATTTTTCGTTTTTCTTTGTAACCGGTATTTGTACCGGTTCTTTTTTTTGCCCGCAGACGGGCAGAAAGAAGAGGACTGACAAAATGGAGAGTGGTGAAAGAAAGAGAGGACATTCCATGAAGAAAAATCTCGGCCAAGAGGCCATCTACGACGCCCGTGAGCTGGGCTTCCCCCGTATGCTTCTGTTGGGGCTGCAGCATCTGTTCGCCATGTTTGGTGCCACGGTGCTGGTCCCGATCCTGGTCTCCAGCTACGGCCTGCCCCTGTCCATCCAGACCACGCTGCTCTTTGCCGGCATCGGAACGCTGCTGTTCCATGTCTGCACCAAATTGCAGGTTCCCGCTTTTCTGGGCTCCTCCTTCGCCTTTTTGGGGGGCTTCCAGACGGTGGCCAATCTGGACAGCGGGATCTATGCCAACATGAGCGGTGCAGAAAAGCTCCCTTATGCACTGGGTGGGATCGTGGTGGCCGGTCTTCTCTATCTGGTGGTCGCCCTTCTCTTTAAGCTGGTAGGTCCCAAAAAAGTCATGCGCTTCTTCCCCCCCATCGTCACCGGCCCCATCATCATTCTTATCGGCCTGAACCTGTCGGGCACGGCCGTCACCAACGCCAGCACCAACTGGCCGCTGGCACTGGTGGCCATTGCCATCATCATCGTGGCCAACATCTGGGGCAAGGGGATGGTCAAGATCATTCCCATCCTGCTGGGCGTCGTCGGCGCCTATCTGGTGGCCGTTCTGACCCATCAGGTGGATTTCTCTGCCGTATCTCAGGCCTCTTTGGTGGGGCTGCAGGAGATTGTGATTGCCAAATTTGATGTCACCTCCATTCTGGTCATGGCGCCCATTGCCATCGCCGCCATGATGGAGCACATCGGTGATATGTCCGCCATTTCCTCTACCTGCGGCAAAAACTTTATTGAGGACCCCGGTCTGCACCGTACGCTGTTGGGTGACGGTCTGGCCACGGCAGTCGCCGGTATGTTCGGCGGCCCCGCCAACACTACCTACGGTGAGAACACCGGAGTTCTGGCACTCAGCCGTGTCTATGATCCCAACGTGGTCCGTCTGGCTGCAGTATACGCCATCATCCTGTCCTTCTCCCCCAAGTTCGATGCACTCGTCAGCTCCATTCCCGCCGCCATTGTAGGAGGTGTCAGCTTCATCCTCTACGGTATGATCTCCGCTGTCGGCGTCCGCAACGTGGTGGAAAACCGCGTGGATCTCACCAAGTCCCGCAACCTGATCATTGCCGCCGTCATCTTTGTGTGCGGTCTGGGCTTCAGCTCCGTGGGCGGCATCAGCTTCACCATCGGCAGCGCCCAGATCACCCTGACCGGTCTGGCCATTGCCGCACTGGTGGGCGTGACCCTCAATGCTGTCCTGCCCGGCAACGACTATGTATTCGGCACCTCCAACGAGGGCGACAAGTCCGCCGATCTGGGCTCCTATTAAGATCTCTCACGGCTTACTGCCTCACGGCCGAAAAAGCGTTTCCCGGCGGCACCACATTCCCCGGAAGCCTTGTACCGTGCCGACCGTCCTGTCTGTCGTGTCGGGCGGCCACGGATCGACCTGCGCCCCCTTTTCTCACGCTTCCCGCAGAAATCTGTCCCCGGCGTGCCATCCACATTTTTTCCCAACAGAGGACCTATGGAACCGTTGCCATAGGTCCTCTGTTTCTCTTTCACTTGTTTTTCCCGCCGTTTTTATGAGGTGTACCGCATTTTCCCCCGAATACTACGTACACGAAGCCTATGTTTTTCCACTTTTATGTCTGAATTTTCTGGGGCAGCACTCGCTTTTTCCACAGCTCTGTGCACTGCCGCTTCCCCGTGGGACCATGTCTATAGAACAAACACGGAGCCAGCTTCCCTGCAGGAGCGGCTCCGTGTTTGCTCATTTATTCGTTTGATTGCGGCGGCTGTGAGGGCAGTCTCAGATAGATCGGCCATACATCGTAGTCATGACTGCGATTTTCTCTGCCAGTGCCGCATCCACCTCGCCCGGCAGCAAACGCCACTGCCAGTTCCCGCTGGAGGTGCCCGGCGTGTTGATCCGTGTTCCCAGGCCCAGTCCCAGATAGTCCTGCATCTGTGCCACGAACAGACGAGCCACAGAGCTCATCCCACCACGGATCACTCCCCAGTGGAAGCCCTCCGCCGCATGGAGCCCCAGATACCGCTCTGCATACGCCACATCGGCCTTATCGGCCTCCTCACGCCACAGGGCGATGGGTGGATTGTCATGGGTCCCTGCATAGCAAATACAGTTCTCTGTATACACGTGAGGCAGGTAGTCGCTGGGCTCACGGGAGTCAAAGGCAAACTCCAACACCTTCATTCCGGGCAGACCCGACTCTCGCAGCAGCTGCTGCACCTCCGGCGTGGGATAGCCCAGATCCTCGGCAATCAGTTCCAGATTCTGGAACCAGCTGAGAAGCGTCCCCACCAAGCGCATCCCGGGCCCCTTGACCCAGTGTCCCCGCTTGGCCGTTGTCTCGCCATAGGGGACGGCCCAATAGCTCTCCAGCCCCCGGAAGTGGTCGATGCGGATCACATCAAAGAGCTTGCGGGCACCGTCGATGCGGCGGATCCACCAGCCAAAGCCGTCCTGCTCCATACGATCCCAGCGATACAGTGGATTGCCCCACAGCTGGCCGTCCTCCGTAAAGTAGTCCGGCGGTACGCCGGCCACCTCCGTGGGGACGTTGTTCTCGTCCAGCTGAAAGCTCTCCGGCTCTGCCCACACGTCGGCGCTGTCCAGTGCCACATAGATGGGCAGATCCCCGATGATCTGGATCCCCAGTCCATGAATATAGCTCTTGAGCTGCTCCCACTGCTTGAAAAAGAGGAACTGAAGGTAGAGGAACAGCTCCACGTCCTCCCGCAGCATGGTGCGGTACTTCTCCAGAACCGCCTCGCTCTTGCGAAGACGGATGGCATCGTCCTCCCACTCCGTCCACGCCTTCATTCCGAAGTAGCACTTACAGGCCATGAAGAGGGCATAGTCCGGAAGCCAGCGGCGATTCTCCGCCACAAAGGCCTCCACCTCAGCCCGGTCACGCTGCCAACCACGCTCTTTGGCTTTTTTAAGCACGGCAAAGCGGCTCGTATAGATGGAGCCATAGTCCACATACCGTGGGTCTGTCCCCCAGCTGCCGCACTCCACCTCGGCCTTGGTCAATAGCCCGTCGGCAATCAGCAGATCCAAATCAATGAAATACGGATTGCCCGCATAGGTGGAGAAGCTCTGGTAGGGGGAGTCTCCGTAGCTGGTGGGGCCCAGCGGAAGCAGCTGCCAATACTTCTGGCCGGCTGCATGGAGGAAATCGGCAAAGTCATAGGCGGCTTTGCCCAGGGTGCCGATCCCATACGGGGACGGCAGAGAAAAGATCGGCATCAAGATGCCACTGCTGCGTTGTATACTCATGTTATTCTCCCAACTTGTATTGCTCTTGTATCAGCCCTTGACCGCCCCGGCGGCCACACCCTTGATGATGTGCTTCTGGCAGAGGAGATAGAATACGATCACCGGAATGATGCTCAACAGGATCAGGGCCATGGTGGCACCCAGATCCACGGCACCATAGCTGCCTTTCAAGTACTGAATGTGAACCGGAATGGTCATATACTTGGTACGATCCAGTACCAGATAGGGCAGCAAATAGTCATTCCATACCCACATGATCTCCAAAATCCCCACGCTGATGAGGGTCGGCTTGAGCATGGGCACCACCACGGAGAAGAAGGTGCGGAA
>JAHHSI010000013.1 GCA_020025275.1 Oscillospiraceae bacterium
GTGGGCATTGCGGGGTATACGGGCTCCGTGATGGTCGGAGGGCGGCGGTGCCGAGGGCGTTCCGTGCTCCTCCGGCGGCGGAGGGGATGGGGCTTTCTGCGGCGGCGGATCTTGCTGGACCACACGGTCATAGTGGCCATTGTCATTGCGGACATAGCGATTGTACACGGCTTATCCCTCCCACTCCATGAGAAACTTTTTTCCTAAATGGATGATGCGGGCCAGTTTAGCGGCCCGCTGGATTTTATCCTGCTTTTCCTCTTTCAGGTAGGGGCGCAGAGCATTAAGCAGCTGCATGGCCGCCGTATTGGGCCGGCTGTATTCCTGCAGCAGCGGCAGAAATTTGGCGGCAAGGGCAGGGTCGAGCCCGCCTAAGAAGGAACCGCCGTCGTTGGCATGGGAAGTCTCCCGTGGTGCTTGCGGCGGTGGTGTCGGTTGCGGAGCTTCCTTCTGTTGATTGAAACTACTTGACAGCTGCTGTGCCATCTGCATTACCTGCGCCATGCTGTCCGGATTGGACAGGAGGGCGTTCAATTTTTCATCCAGTTCTCCCACGCTGTGTTCCTCCTACCGTCGCTCTCGGTTCATTCCTGATTTTTCAGCATTTCCTCCATGCGCTGTACCAGTGCTGCGCCATCGGGACTACTCATGACTTGCTGTAAAAGGCGAACCATTTCGCTGCTGTTGCCGCCGGCGGCCTGCGAGGCCGCGCGCTGCAAGGTCTTGCCTCCGTCATTGCCCTGCAAGGCACGCATCAGACTTTGTCCTTCCTGAGACTGCATCAGGGCTTGCAGCTTTGCCGGATTTTTCCGGAGCTTTTCGACGATTTCCCACTGTTCCATAGCTACCTCCTAAAACTGAGTTCAAGACAATATATGTATTGGTGGTGCGTGGTGTGCCTGTCTCGCAACGTTTCCTGATTTTTTATTGCAATTTATTTGAAAATAAGATATGATAATTGAAAAAATCACCTCTTGTGCTGCAATCGGAGGAGAAAGTATGATCGTTTATTTTTCTGGAACGGGGAACAGCCGCTATGTGGCGCAGATGCTGGCAGACCGGCTTTCCGATGAACTGTTCGACGCCGGACAGGCCGTGAAGGACGGTGCAGAAGCTGCGCTCCACTCCGAAAAACCATGGGTGTTTGTATCACCGACCTATGGCTGGCGGATCCCGCGGCTCTTTCAGGCGTTTCTGGAAGAAGCTGTTTTTTCCGGAAGCACGGATGCGTATTTTGTTATGACCTGCGGCTCAGAGATCGGAAATGCCGGAAAGTATCTCCGATGCTTGTGCGCCCGGCTGGCGTTGACCTACTGAGGTGTCCTGCAGGTAGTGATGCCGGAAAATTATTTGGCGATGTTCAAGGTGCCGGATCGAAAGCGGGCGGCAGCCATCATCCACATGGCGCACCCGTCCATCCGCAGGGGCGCAGATGCCATTTTGCAAGGGGAGGATGTTCCGCAGCCTACCCCCGGCGTACTGGATCGGGTGAAAAGTACCCTGATCAACCCGATTTTCTGCCGGTTTCTTGTCCGTGACCGGAAGTTTTATGCAACAGATGCCTGCATTGGCTGCGGGAAATGTGCGGGGGTATGTCCGCTCCACAACATAGTGTTGGCCGCGGGGAGACCGCAGTGGCAGGGAAATTGCACCCATTGTATGGCCTGCATTTGTTCTTGTCCTGCCGAAGCTATTGAATACGGAAAAAAGAGCGTGGGACAGCCGCGCTATCAATGTCCCCCATTCGAGAAAAAGGAGGTGTGACGATGGTTCGTCCGATTGTAAAAGACCCCATTTTTCTGGCGCAAAAATCCGTGGATGCCACGGCGGAGGATCTGCCGCTGGCCCGGGATTTGCTGGAGACGCTGCAGGCTCACGAGGAGGGCTGTGTGGGCATGGCCGGGAATATGATTGGTGCGGCAAAACGGGTGATCGCTTTCGCCTGCGACGGAACGTATCAGGTGATGTTCAACCCGGAGATCCTGCGGACCAAAGAGCCCTATGAAGCGGAAGAAGGCTGCCTTTCTCTCAGCGGTGTGCGGAAATGCCGACGCTACCGCTCTATTAAGGTCCGCTATCAGAACGAGAGTATGGAGACACGAATCAAGACCTATCACGATTTTACCGCCCAGATCATTCAGCATGAGATCGACCACTGCAACGGGATCATCATTTAATGAGCCTGCACACCATGTGCAGGGAAATAAAGGAGGAATAGATATGTTAGAAGTTGGAATGAAAGCCCCGGAGTTTGCCTTGCCGGATCAGGAGGGGAATCTTGTGCACCTGTCGGATTTCCTCGGAAAGAAAGTGGCGCTGTATTTCTATCCCAAGGATAACACCCCCGGCTGCACACGGCAGGCCTGCGCCTTTGCCAAGGAGTATCCCAAGTTTCAGGAGAAAGACACCGTCGTGATCGGCATCAGCAAGGACTCGTCAGCATCCCATCATAAGTTTGCCGATAAGTTCGACCTGCCGTTTTTGCTGCTTTCCGATGCAAGTCTCGAGACCCTGAAGGCCTACGGTGTATGGAACGAGAAATCGATTGCCGGCAAGCTGGGGATGGGCGTTGTGCGCTCCAGCTACCTCATTGATGAGGAGGGCATCATCCGTCAGGTGATGGCCAAGGTTAAGCCGGATACCAACGCCGGAGATGTATTGGCCTTTTTGGAGACACTGTAAAGGGAAATATGATGAAACGAGTGATCAAAATTTTACTGGCACTTCTGCTGGTAGCCGCAGCGATTCCGGTGGCACGGGAGACGCTGTCTTGCTGGCGGGCACAAAAAGAGGAACAGGATCTTTTCGAGGAGTAAACCGTGCGCATCATTATTTCACCAGCGAAGAAAATGACAGAGGATGTAGACGGACTGCCGTGGCAGTCGCTGCCGGACTTTTTACCGCAGACGGAGGAACTCCTCACAGTGCTGCGCGCCATGCCCTATGATGCACTCAAAGCGCTGTGGCGATGCAACGACCAGATTGCAGCACTCAATGCCGAGCGGCTTTCGCAGATGGATCTGCACCACCGGCTGACCCCGGCGATCCTGTGCTACGAGGGCATCCAGTATCGCTATATGGCCCCCAGTGTTTTTACAGCGGACGAATTTGCCTATGTGCAGGAGCACGTGCGGATCCTCTCCGGATTTTATGGAGTGCTGCGGCCTTTTGATGGGGTGAGAGCCTACCGGTTGGAGATGCAGACAAAGCTGAAAACCTGTGATGCAAAAGACCTTTACACCTATTGGGGCGCAATGATTGCAGAGAAACTGTTCGAGGAGACAGCGTGTATTATCAATCTGGCTTCCAAGGAATACAGCCAGTGTATCTCCCGGTATCTGCGTCCTGAAATCCGCCTGATCGACTGTGTATTTGGCGAGGAAAAAGACGGAAAAGTGGTAGAAAAGGGTACGATGTGCAAGATGGCACGGGGTGAAATGGTGCGCTACCTGGCGGAAAATCAGGTGACGGAGCCCGAGAAAGTGCGGAGCTTTGACCGCCTGCAATTTTGTTTTTCTCCGGAGCACTCCCGGGAGGACCGCTATGTATTCCTGCGCCCCGGCATGTGCAGGCAGGACGCATGAGCGAAGGACGTTTTTTCAATAAGCGTGTGCCCTGACCTGTCAGCGATCCGGCCGTGGTGTCGCCTCTTTCGTGGTATAACACGGGCAGGATACTGCCGCAATGAAATGGAAAAAAGATACGGTACCATCCCCGCGGGGTGGTACCGTATCTTTTTTGATGTTCTTAGTCGTAAGTTACACTTCGACACCGCAGAGGGTCTGAAACCATTGGCCGAAACGCGGTCGGGCGATGCAGATGAGAGGGGCGTGTACGTCCCCGGTGCTCTGCGCCGTGACCGGAGCTTCATAGCAGACCTGCATCAGTACGCCGAGGTCGAGGCTGGTTGCGGTTGTCGATGCGTTTAATCAAATGCAGGGTTGATATAGTAGCAGTTTTTCTGATCCAGTTTTTCCTTCACAAGCCGCAGCCCTTCTCCAAAACGCTGGAAGTGGACAATTTCGCGGGCGCGCAGGAACTTGATGACATCGCTCACATCGGGGTCATCAGAAAGGCGCAGGATGTTGTCGTACGTAATGCGCGCCTTTTGTTCGGCGGCCAGGTCTTCGGTCAGATCGGCGATGGGGTCGCCAGTGACGGCCATGGTCGCAGCACTCCAGGGAGCGCCGGAGGCGGCGGTCGGATAGACCCCCGTGGTGTGGTCGACAAAATAGCTGTCATAGCCGGATTTTTTAATCTCCTCTGCCGTCAGATTTCGGGTCAGTTGATGGACAATGGCGCCCACCATTTCCAGATGCCCCAGTTCCTCGGTGCCGATATCGGTCAGAAGCCCCTTCAGTTCGGGGTAGGGCATACTGTAGCGCTGACTGAGATAGCGCAGGGAGGCTCCGAGCTCGCCGTTAGGTCCACCGTACTGAGAAATGATTGCCGACGCCAGTTTCGGGTTGGGGTTAGCAATGCGGACGGGGTATTGCAATTTCTTTTCATAGACAAACATCAGTCATTTCCTCCTTCATCCCAGGGCCAGGGATCCTTCAGCCACGTATAGCCCTCCGGTGTGATGGTGGTCTGGGTCAGGGGACCGTACATTTTTTCGTACTTGGCGCGGCCCTCTTGTGCCATACGGATATAGTTCCAATAGAGATCCAGAACCTCTTGATCGTCGGCGTGGGTCACCAGATACAGGCCCAGTTCATCGATGGCAAAATCCAGAGCCATCAGCTCAGAAAGAGCGGAGTTTGCGGCAGGGAAACGGCTTTTCAGCTCGCTATGAAAGGGGAGATTCAGACCGGGAAACAACGTGCCCTGCTGCAGCGCCTCCCGCTGATTATAGCGCTTGGGATTCTGATTTTGCTTCGGAATATATGGAAAGGCCAGTGGGAGACAAGTCTCCGGAACAGAACCCTTCCAATCGGTACATGAGCCGGAATCCGCAGGGCGGTTTTCCATGGTCATGTCATCATTTTTTTCAATATACAATGCGTGTTCCTCCTTTGCTGTTTGGACGACTGCCCATGCCATTCTATGCCGCCGGGGTGCTGCGGGACACGATTCACTTTGCATTTTCTGCATATTATGGTAAAATCAAAACATACCCTCTGCCGTGGATGCATAGAGTACGGCGAGGAGGGGAGTGCTTTGCAATGGAGAATAATGGTGGTAGTGGCCTTGGTGTCTGTGCTGTTGGTGCCGCTGATCTTCCAAGCGGAAGCGGCGGAGACGCCGGTCGTGGTCGCAATTGACGCCGGCCATGGCGGCGGTGACGGCGGAGCTGTAGCGGGCGATGGCACAACGGAGAGCTGCCTTAATTTGCAGATCGCGCAAAAACTGGAAGGGACGCTGCAATTTCTGGGCTGTCCCACGGTCATGGTGCGCAGCGGGGAGGAAAGTCTTGCCGCCGGCGATGCGCAGAGCACACGGCAGCAAAAAGTGTCCGACTTAAAAAACCGGGTGGCGTGTGTACAGAACAGTGGCAGCGGGGTGCTGATCAGCATTCATCAAAACAGTCTGCCGGGACATCCGGAGGTGCATGGGGCGCAAGCATTTTATAATACGGTTTCATGGGCCGGCGACTTGGCCGCTGCGGTGCAGTATGAACTCAACCAAACGATCAATCCCAATAATGAAAAAGCGTGCAAGCCCATCGGCGAGGATATTTATCTGATGAGAAAGGTAGACTGTCCGGCCATTTTGGTGGAATGCGGGTTCATGTCCAATCCGGATGAGGTGCGGCTGCTGCAGCAGGAGGGGTATCAGAAGCTGCTGGCTGCCACCATAGCCGCCGCTTACCTAAACTATGAGAACGAATGAGGAAGAATATGAAGAGTAAAACCGTTTTTTATTGTACGGAGTGCGGGAACGAGAGTCCTAAGTGGTCTGGCCGCTGTGGTGCCTGCGGCGCATGGAACACCATGGTCGAGCAGGTGGAAAAGAGCGTTAAAGGCGGGAAAAAGATCCACCCAACCGTCGCTGTAAAGGCATCTCCCATCACAGATATCAATACATCGGATGAGATCCGTTTTCCTACAGGAATGCGGGAACTGGACCGGGTTTTAGGCGGCGGAGCAGTGAAGGGCTCGCTGGTCCTGGTGGGTGGTGCGCCGGGAATCGGGAAGTCGACCCTGATGCTGCAGATCTGTCGGCAGCTGGGGGAATTTTCCAAGGTTCTGTATGTGTCGGGGGAGGAGTCGGTCCACCAGATCAAGCTGCGGGCACAGCGTTTGGAGGCGGAGAGCGAAAACCTCTACGTGCTCAGTGAGACCTGTCTGGGAAATCTAATGGAATCCGTCCAGATGGAAGCGCCGGATGTCTTGATCGTCGACTCGATCCAGACACTTTATAATGAGGATCTGGATTCCCCCGCCGGAGGTGTGGGGCAGGTGAAGGATTGCACCATGGCGCTGATGCATCTGGCCAAGAGCCAGAACATCACCGTGTTTGTCATCGGACATGTGAATAAGGAGGGGGCCATTGCCGGCCCGAAGGTACTGGAACATATGGTGGACTGCGTGCTCTATTTTGAGGGCGATCAGCATATGACCTATCGTATCCTGCGCGCAGCAAAGAACCGCTTTGGTGCGACCAACGAAATCGGTGTCTTTGAAATGATGGACCACGGCCTGAAGGAGGTAGAGAATCCCTCGGAAATGCTGCTGTCCGGCCGGCCCGAGGATGCGCCGGGGACCTGTGTCACCTGCGTGATGGAGGGTGCTCGTCCGGTTCTGGCCGAGGTGCAGGCGCTGATCGCTCCGGCCAGCGGGTCGAATCCGCGGCGGACCAGCAATGGCTTTGACTATAACCGGGCAGCGATGCTGCTGGCGGTTCTGGAGAAACGCGGCGGACTAAAGGTTTCGCAGTGCGACGCTTACCTCAATATTATTGGCGGGCTGACGCTGGACGAGCCGGCGGCGGACTTGGCGGCCGTGGTTGCCATTGCCTCCAGCTATCTGGATAAGACCGTGCCGTCCAGTATGGCAGCTATGGGGGAAGTGGGCCTTTCCGGGGAGATCCGCAGTATCAGCCATCTGGAACAGCGCCTCTCCGAGGTGCAGCGTCTGGGCTTTACCAAGTGTATGGTGCCTTCCAGTCGTGCCCGGGAAATCAAACCCTTGCCTCAACTGGAGCTGCTGCCGGTCAAAAATGTGGCCGAAGCGCTGCGCTATCTGGTCCACAGCTCATAAAACTGAAACAGGACAGAAAAAGACCTCCGGCAGATGCTTCTGCCGGAGGTCTTTGCTCCAAGACCGCTTACTTGTTGGCGCAGTAGTTGCGGGTGCCGGCGTAGTCCTTGGGCATCTCCACCGTACTGGGCGGGAAAAACTCGTTGACGGGAAAGTCCACATTACGGAACAGACCGCAGGGGTCTTCCTGATCACCGCAGCTGCATTCGGCCTGGGGGATGCAGTAGTCATACACGGGGATCAGCAGCTGCGTGTCTCGCTCCAGACGCACCATGGAGAACTGGCCCAGTGTGACATAGTAGCGACGCTGACTGCTGTCATCCATGACCAGTTCCTGATTGAAACAGCAGCTGACACATCCCGGCACCTCAGCGATGCATGGCTCACAGCAGCTGCAGGGGGGCGGGCAGCAATCGACGATGCGGGTGTCCAGAACGATGGGGTCCACGGCCTCCACCACGGCGATGGGCAGATCGGTTTTGGCGGGAGTGGGGGTGTCCATTCCCTCCATTACGGTGTCGGAACTGAAAATCTTGGCACCGCCTTCGCTGCCGAAGAGGATGCAGCGCTTATCAAAGACGCAGAGCCCCTCGGCTTCGGCGTACCGCGGTGTACCGGTGCCCACCTGCAGCGTGACGCGGTAGAAAAAGCGCATATCCACGGAGTAGAAGCCACGGTTGAAGTTGACCGGTTCCACGTCGGTATAGACGTACAAGAGTTCGGCTCGGCCGCCCTTGATCATCTGGCAGCCATTGAGGATGGCTTGCCCTGCACAGGTGGGATAAAAGCGCAGGTCCTCGATGCAATCTTTGTCCCGGCAGCTGTCAAAAATCTTTCTGGTATGGATGCACACGGATTCCCGAACGGAGTTCAGATCACAGACCGGGCCCGGCATTCCTTTTTCAGCCATAGAATAACCTCCCAATAAGTAGTGAAAGAAGCGTCTTTCATTACAGTGTATGTGCAGGGGAGGAAAAGGTGCGGGGAGGAAACGCCTGCGCATTTCCTCCCCGTAGAAAGGTTGGGTTATGTAATAGAGACCGGGGCGTCCTCGCCTACCACACAGACATAGGTCTTGCCGATGCCGAGAGAGAGGGGGGCACCGTCCTCTGTCGTATACGTGAAGGGGTCGTCGATTTCTTCCTTGTGCCATTGAATATCCACGGCTTTCCCTCCGCAGAGATAGATACCCTCGCCGCTGTTGCGGACATCGATGATCATATGACCCGAGGCGTCCCCGCTGTTATAGACTGAGGTGCGCAGGATCAGAAGATTGGTCACGCCTACCTGTTCACCGGTGTTTCCGTCGATGTATGCATCGTCATACTGTCCGATCCGATAGAGCTTGGCGGCGGGGTCATAGGTGAAGGTCCCGGTTTTATAATTGGAAAATTTGACGGAGACATCGGTGGCCGCTGTGCCGTCGGCCGGTGTTCCGTCCTCTACATAGGTGATGGGATAGTGATAGCCCTTTTCGTGCTCCAGCCGCCATCCGTTGGCGGTGATGTAGTCTTGAATGAGAGATCCCTTGGTCATGAGCGTGTGCTCAAAGTCCATAGTCTCGGCCCTCTTTTCATCCCGCCAAAAACAGTCGAAAGCGTCCTCGTCGATATCGTCCACATCGTAGCGGTAGATCATGCGGGAGGCCTCGTCGCTGGCCCCGGCGTGGACGTAAATGGCGTCCATACCGATCACAGTTTCCAGAAAACAGGGACGGGCGCTCCGGACAGAACCAATGGTAGAGTGACAGCCGATTTCCTGATAGAAAGCGACCATGCGGGTGATCCCGCCCTCAACATTGAATTCAAAGATCATGTCGGCGTCCGATACACCGTGCTGGGGCATTGCGTAGTGGATGTTGTTGAGCATGACGGCAACAGGACGGCGCTCTGCGGCGTCGGGATCGTGAAGCGGCTCACCGGTCAGCGGATTCGGCGTGGTTTTTTCCTCAGGGATCGGAGCAGGGGGCTCCGGGGCCGGGGAGGGACCTTGCTTTGCGCCGCAGCCGGTACAGATAAGCAGTATGCCAACTGCCAAAAGAAAAGCGATGATCTGTCTTTTCATACACACACTCCCTATTCTTTTTGTTGCCATCAGCATACCAAAGTTTGCAAAGAAATGCAAATCTGCGGGTGATAAATTTTACAAATTTCCTCTATACAAAAGAGAAATTTTTCCTTATAATATATTAAATACGTAAAATAGGAAGGGGATGACACAATGAGTGTCGGTTTCATCCGGGATAAACTGGAGATCAAATTTCTGATCCTATATATTGCTGCAGGGGTTTCTGAGCCGATCCCACTGGCGGAGCTGCAAGAGCTGACCATGATCGATGACGGCATCAACTATTTTTCGTTTTCTGAATGTCTCAACGATCTGGTCAAAACGGAACACCTGCAGGTGACAGAGGACGATCTCTACTGTGTGACCACCAAGGGGTTGCGCAATAGCGAGATCTGCGCCTCCAGCTTGCCCTATTCTGTGCGTCTCCGTGCTGATAAAAAAATTGCGATCTATAAGAGAAACCTGCTGCGCCAAAATCAGGTGCAGAGCCATGTGATCACGCGTGACAACGGGACCTTTACGGTGCAGTTGAGCCTCCGTGATGACGTGGACAGCGTGATGGAGTTGGAGCTGATGGTGGCTTCGGAGGAAATGGCCAAGGATTTGGCGGAACGGTTTCAGAAGAATCCTGAAAAGATGTACTCCGGTCTGCTGAGCGTTTTGTACGCTGAAGAATAGGTGATCTGAATAAAAAGCTCTCTGAACGTGGGTTCAGGGAGCTTTTTTGCGTCAAAAGATGGGAAGGTGCATCGGGTGTGGTGACCGGCACAGGGGAAAAATCACGTTCCTTCCTCTGCCGGAAATAAAGAGCGGAGCGCAGGAGCGGCTGTGCGAATCCCTCACGGTATATCCGTGGGAGGATTCTTTTTGCATATTTCCGGACAAGTCATCATAGAGTGGAACATCACAAAAAAGGAGCGTGGAACCATTGGAGGAGACCTATGCCATCCGCCGCTATGAGCAGGCGTCCGCGCTGCTGCCGCTGCGCTGGCAGCAGGCAGCAGCGCATATCCCTGAGGAAGAGAAAGGACAGGCGGAGGAGTTCCGTTTGCGGACCGGAAAGCCGCTGACCGTGCTCCTGCCGGACGGAGAAAAGGTGCTTTGTGAGGAGCTGCTTTCCATGAGCGTGACACGGGCCGATCTGGAACAGCTGTGTGACACCGTCACAGGATATTCTCGCTATGCCGTAGGAGATACGCTCAGCCAAGGCTATCTGACGGCACGGGGCGGATTTCGGATAGGCGTATGCGGTACCGCCGTCATGCGGGAGGGACGCAACACCTATCTGCGTGACATTTCCTCGGCGGTCATCCGCATCGGACGGGAGCGGCAGGGGGTCGGCGCCCCCTTGCTTTCTGCACTCTGGAAAGTGGGGCGGTTTCATAGCACGTTGCTGCTTTCCCCGCCGGGCGGCGGAAAGACCACGCTGCTGCGGGATCTGATTCGACTGCTGTCCGATGGCACGGCAGAGTTTCCGCCCCAGAGGGTCGCGTTGGTGGACGAGCGGGGGGAGATCGCTGTCATGCATCAGGGCACGGCGCAGATGTCTGTGGGA
The DNA here is from genome assembly GCA_020025275.1 of Oscillospiraceae bacterium. Lineage (GTDB taxonomy): Bacteria > Bacillota > Clostridia > Oscillospirales > Oscillospiraceae > Vescimonas. The sequence goes on from JAHHSI010000013.1 coordinate 10,825, forward strand.
AGCCATACGGATGTGCTGGACGCCTGTCCCAAGGCGATCGGGATTCCCATTTTGCTGCGGGCTGCCAACCCGCAGATCATCGCCGTCGATGAGATCACGGAGGCGGCGGATCTGCAGGCCATGATTGCGGCGGCCAACTGTGGCGTGCAGATGCTGGCCACGATCCATGCCGCTAATCGTCAGGAATTGGAGCGTAAGCCGCTCTTTGCAGAGGTGGTCTCCGCCGGTGTTTTTACTCGCCTGGTGACCATCTCTGTGGTGGAAGGGCGGCGTATCTATGAGGTGGAAGAGCTGTGAGCGGAAAGCTGCCGGGAGCACTTTTAATTTTGCTGGGTGGGTGTCTGGTTTGTCTTAATCAGCGCCGGGCGGTGCGGATGGAGATCGGCCTGCTGCGAGAACTGACGGCGGCATTGGAGAGCATAGAAACCTTGATCCGGTGGCAGAAAGAGACCCTTCCCCGTGCTATTTTGCGCCAGTGCCAGCGCCCTCTGTGCGGCGGGATGTTTAAAGCAGTCCTTGAAAATGTGGAAAGCGGAAACGCTTTACATGATTCTTGGAAAGAGGTGTTTTCGTGGAGTTCTACAACAGACGTTGCAGAGATCCTTTGTCATATAGAATTGCAGGGGGATGAGGAGCAGATCACGGGAAACCTGCGTGCGGCCGAGCAGGGCTTGGAACGACTTCGGCAGGAGAAAATGGCCCGGCGGCGGCAGAGCGAGAAGCTCTGCACGGCGCTTGTGCTCAGCGGCGCAGGGCTGGCAATCATTGTACTGATTTGAGGATGCAAAATGAATGTTGATCTGATTTTTAAAATAGCGGCCATCGGGATTTTGGTGGCTGTGCTGAACCAGGTGCTGATCCGCAGCGGGCGGGAAGAGCAGGCGATGATGACAACACTGGCCGGCCTTGTGGTGGTGCTGATGATCTTGGTACAGGAGATCAGCGATCTCTTCAACCTCATCAAGTCCCTCTTTTCCTTGTAATGGAGGCGGTGTATAAAGCGGGGGCCGTGTGCCTGATCGGCGCCTTGCTGGCGGTGATCCTGAAAAAGAACAGTCCGGACATGGGCTTTGTGCTGGTCATGGCCGTGGCTGCGGTGGTCCTTCTATGGCTGCAGGATATTTTGCGGGACGTGATGGACTTCCTGCAACGGATGGCGCAGGAGTGCGGCCTCGCGCCGGAGGTATTTGTCCCGCTGGTCAAGACGGTGGGCATTGCCATTATCAGCCGCCTTGGCGCCGGGCTCTGCAAAGATGCCGGTGAGGGAACACTGGCGACATTGGTAGAGATTGCGGCCGCTTTCGGCGCGATCTGGGTTTCGCTGCCTCTTTTGCAGGCAGTATGGGAGATGCTGCAGACAATGCTATGAAAAGATCGTGTTACATAGGCCTGCTGTGTGCGTTGTTTTTATGTCTGGTGGAGCCGGCCGCAGCAGCATGGAAAGAGGATCTGGAAAGGGCTCTGCCGCCGGAGGCTGAAATGCTGCTCAGGGACTTGGGCGGCGAGGAAGTGAACCTGCACACGCTGCCAGAGGGCTTGGCCCGCCTATGGGAGGGGGCCTGTACCGCCTTCGGCGATGTGCTGCGGAGCACTTTGCGTGGGGTGATCCTGCTGCTGGGTGTGGTGCTGCTCTGTGCGGTGGTGTCTGACTGTGTGGAGGCATCCTCGGAAGGGACGTTCCACGATTTTACGCCCATGGCCGGCGCCATGGCCATTACACTGATCGCCGCCGGGAATATCCATACCATGATGGGGGTGGGCGTGGAGACGATCGAAGAGTTGGATATTTTCTCAAAAGCGCTGCTGCCCACCCTCTCCGCGGCTGTTGCGGCCGGCGGCGGCGTGGTGACGGCGGGCTTTCGCCAGGTGGCCTCCGTCTTTTTTGCAGAACTTCTCATCTCTCTCATCCGTGGGATTTTGCTGCCGCTGGTGTATCTCTATATTGCGGCAGCCGCTGCCAATGCCATGCTGCCGGGACAGCGGCTGAAGGCGGTGGCACAGGCCATCTCCAAGGGAGTGACATGGCTGCTGACGGGGCTGCTGCTCCTCTATACGGGTTTCCTGACTCTCTCCGGAGCCATGACCGGCTCAGCGGACGCACTGTCGGTACAGCTGACCCGCAGTGCTATGGGGACTGTACCGGTGGTGGGCGGAATCATTTCCGATGCCGCCGGAACCGTTCTGGCGGGCGCTGCTGCGGTGAAGAATACCGTAGGAGTGGTGGGGATGCTGGCCGTACTGGCTTTGTGCCTGATGCCGTTTTTGCGCTTGGCGTTGCAGTATCTCCTCTATAAGCTGGCAGCGTTTCTGGCCGGGACGGTGGGCAGTCCCGCTCTAATGGAACTTATTGATGCACTGGGAGGTGCCTTTGGTATGATTTTGGGTATGACGGCGTCCTGCGCTTTGCTGCTGCTCATCTCCATCGCAACAACGGTATCGGTGGTGACGATATGACAGGATGGCTGCGAGAATGGCTGACCGGATTGATCGCTGCTGCGATGGTGCTGTCTCTCCTTTACGCGCTGGTGCCGAAAGGGACCATGCACGCCATTCTCCGGTTCAGCGGTGGACTGGTGTTGCTGTTGGCTGTGCTGCGGCCGCTGATGCAGGTCAACGTGGAGGAACTGAGAGTGCACTACCGGGCATATGAGAGGGAGGTTGACCGGCAGATTGCTCTTTATCAGGAGGAGAATCAGACCCAGATGGCGGAAATCATAGAAGAGGAACTGTCTGCATATATATCGAAAAAGGCGGCGGAAAGAGGGTGTGCCTGTGAGGTGCAGGTAGAGACGGAGCTGCAAGACGGCATCCCGATGCCCTGCGGCGTAGCGCTGAACATCCCCTATGATGCATCGCTGGCACAGTGGATCGGTGCCGAGATCGGGATTGCCGAGGAAAACCAGAGCTGGGAGGTTGGACCATGATAGGGAACGAGGGAAGGGCCGACGGAAAGGCCCTTTGGAAGAAATACCGCTTTGTGGTTTTGGTCATTCTGGCCGGCGTGGTGCTCATGCTGCTTCCGTCCCGCAGTGCCAAGGCAAAAGAGCCGCACGCCGAATCCGCCGACCGGGAAACCTTTTCGCTGGAACGTGTGGAGGCGAAGATGGAGGAGGTGCTGAGTCGGATCGAGGGGGTCGGGCGGCTGCAGGTCATGCTGACACTGCAAAGCGGCTCACAGCTGCATCTGGCAGAAGACAGTGGCCGGTCGGTAGCAGCGGATGAGCAGCGAACGGAGCGCTCGACGGTTACCATCAGTCGTGGCAGCGGCCTGGAGGACGTTGTGGTGACCCAGCAGATCTATCCTGTGTATCAGGGGGCGGTTGTCGTGTGTCAGGGGGCCGATCAGGCTTCGGTTCGACTGGCGATAACGGAGGCGGTTTGTGCATTGACAGGATTGAGCAGTGACAGGGTATCAATTGTGAAATGGAGTGCATGAGGAGGAGCGGTTTGATGAAAGGTAAAGTGAAGGATGCAGTGAAGGGCCCGATGAAACAGGTATGGAAAAAGCGGGCAGTTGCAGCGACGGTATTGCTGTTTGTGGGTGCAGCAGTCTATCTGAACTGGCGTTATGCCGACAATGTGGCGCAGAGCTCCAAGGTGCTGGGGCAGTCCACATTGGTTTCTTCGCAGGACGAGACCGATGATGTATCCGGCGGAGGAGAGACGCCTGCACCGGCGGCGGATGATTATTTCGCAACGGCCCGGCTCAGCCGTAAGCAGGCCAGAGACAACGCCATCAGTATGCTCAAAGAGGCGGAGATCGATGAAAACGCCGAGCAGAGCGTGCTCAACGAGGCCTCGGAAACATTGCAGGTGCTGGCGGCCTACACCGTGGCAGAGTCGCAGATCGAGAGCCTTGTCACGGCGAAAGGCTACGAGGACTGCGTCACGTTTATGGGCAGTGACAGCATCAGCGTGGTGGTCTCCGATCCGGACGGCTTGGATAAAGCGGATGTAGCGCGCATTAAAGATATTGTCATCAGTGAAACAGACTATACCGCCGATCAGATCAAAATCATGGAGTCAAATTAATTGTTGTATTTTCTGCGGGGAAATGGTATACTTAAAATACTTATAACGCAAATGATACGATGTAGGAGAATTTTTGATTATGGGCGATAATAAAGAATATATGACACATCAGGAGAATATGGGCACGATCCAGATTTCTGAGGACGTTGTGGCCTCCGTGGCTACGGCGGCTGCACTGGATGTGGATGGTGTCAGCGGTCTTTTGAACGCCAATATGTCCGACTTTATGGGCGGCAAAAAAATGACGGCCAAGGGTGTTCGCGTGGAGATGGTGGAAGAGGCGATCGTGGTGCATCTGTTCATCGTTATCCGCTACGGGTGCGCCGTGTCTGAGATTGCAGCCAAAGTGCAGGAGAGCGTGTTTACCACACTGCGGGATATGACCGGGTTTGATGTAAGCGCTGTGAACGTCCATGTTGGCGGCATCAGTTTTGAGTAAGAGAGAAGAGGACCGAACGTACTATGACACGCAGCACAGCAAGAGAGATCGCCACACATTTGGCGTACGAATTCAGCTTTACGGATTTGCAGATCGATGAATTTCTGAACCAGCGCCTGTCGGGAGAGAATTTTTCCGACCTGGCGGCGGAGTGCGAGATCTATCAGGATCTGCCCAATGAAAAACAAAAACAGTACATCTACCGCTTGGTTTCCGGTGTGGCGGAACACGCCGCCGAGCTGGATACCTATATTGAGACCTATTCCAAGAATTGGCGTTTTGAGCGTATTTCGCTGGTGGCTTCCGCCATTATGCGTGTGGCCATGTTTGAGATCCTCTATATGCCGGAGATTCCCCACGGAGTGGCGATCAATGAGGCGGTAGAGATCGCTAAAAAATACGAGGCACCCGAAGTGGTTCGTTTTATGAACGGCATTCTGGGCAGTTTCCTGCGTGAGGAAGTTAAGAACTAACGGAACAGGCAGAGCTTTTGCTCTGCCTGTTTTTGACAAGAGAGAAGGGAGACAGCATGGAAGATCGGCGCATCTATGCGGTGTCTGAAGTCAACCAATATATCAAAAATCTGTTGGAGGATCAGCCGGGACTGCAGAATGTTCTCATCCGCGGTGAACTCTCCAATTATAAGGTCCATGCCTCTGGGCACCACTATTTTACGTTGAAGGATGAGGGCGGGGTGCTGCGGGGCGTCATGTACAAGAGCTCGGCCATGAAACTGCGCTTTCGTCCGGATAATGGTATGAAAGTGATCGCCGCGGGACGGATTTCCGTCTACTCGCGGGATGGTGCCTATCAGCTCTACTGCACCCACCTATCCGCAGATGGCGTGGGTGATCTGCATGTGGCATTTGAACAGCTGAAAGAAAAGCTGTATCGGGAGGGCCTTTTTGACCCGGCCCATAAAAAACCGCTGCCCCCGTTTCCCAAAAGGATCGCTATTGTTACCAGCGGCTCCGGAGCGGCGGTTCACGACATGATCCGGATCCTTCGCCACCGCTATCCGCTGGCAAAGGTGCTTCTCTTGCCGGTCCGCGTGCAGGGGGCCGAGGCGCCGGCAGAAATCGTCGGTGCGATCCGTTACGCCAATCGTTGGCAGCTGGGAGATGTGCTCATTACCGGCCGGGGCGGCGGTTCGCTGGAGGATCTGTGGGCTTTTAATGATGAGCGGGTGGCGCGGGCCATCTACGATTCAGAGATCCCGGTGATTTCGGCAGTGGGCCATGAGCCGGATGTGACGATTGCGGATTTTGTGGCCGACCGGCGTGCATCGACCCCGTCCAATGCGGCGGAGATAGCGGTTCCGGATGTGAAGGAACTGCTGCGCGGGCTGCAGAATAAGAGCGGCCGTCTGACCCAGGCAGAATTCAATTTGTTGGATCGCAGGAAGCAACAGCTCCAGTATCTGGCGGACAAGCGTGCTCTGACCGATGCCATGGCGATTTTTCAGGATCGGCGGCAGCAGCTGGACTATTTGCAGGAGAAAATGGCCGCCATCGCACGGATGCAGCTGGAGCAGCGGTATCGCAGATTCGGACAGACGGCGGCAAAGCTGGATGCGCTCAGTCCGCTGCAGGTGCTGGGTCGCGGATACGCACTGGCCCAGAGCGAGGATGGGAGCGTGTTGCGCAGCGCCAAGCAGGTGGCACCGGGGACCCAGATCCGTGTGCGGCTCCATGAGGGTGAGCTGCATTGTACAGTGAATGACAAAAGGGAGTAATATATGGAACAGATGACATTTGAAGAGAAGATGCTGCGCTTGGAAGGGATCGTTGCCAAGTTGGAAAAAGGCGATGGGTCGCTGGATGATTCCCTGAAACTTTTTGAGGAGGGAACTCATCTGATTGGAGCCTGCCGCCAGGAATTGGACAAGGCAGAGCAGCAGGTGGTTCGGCTGATGAAGGGGCCGGATGGAGAGCCGATCGAAAGCGAATTTGCAAGTGAGGAATAAAAGGATGGATTACGAGAATCGCTATACAGCATATCAGACGGCTGTGGAGGCATACCTCCATCAGCTGTTCACCGCGGAAAAGCCGTATGGGCGCCTGTATGAGGCCATGCGCTACAGTATTCTGGCAGGGGGGAAGCGGATCCGTCCGGTTCTTACGCTGGAATTTGCACGGCTGGGCGGGATCGACTGGCATTTGGCGCTGCCGTATGCCTGCGCGCTGGAACTGGTACACAATTACTCTCTGATCCATGACGACCTTCCCTGCATGGACGATGATGAATTGCGCCGCGGCAAGCCCACCAATCACCGAGTGTACGGAGAGACACTGGCCATTCTGGCCGGGGATGCCTTGCAGCCGGAGGCCTTCCGGCTGATCGCTCAGGCGCCCGGCTTGAGTGCCGAGAGCCGGATTGACGCAGTGGAAGTACTCGCCAAGGCCTGCGGAGCCGACGGTATGGTGGGCGGACAGGTACTGGATACGGTGTACGACGTGGAAGATGTGACCGGACTGACCAACCTCATTCGACTGAAAACCGGTGCTATGATTTCCGGCGCAGCGGAACTGGGCTGCGTGGCCGCCGGGATGTCTCCGGAACAACGGGCGCAGGCTATTCGCTTCGCCGATCAGTTAGGGCTTGCTTTCCAGATCCGGGATGATGTACTGGACGTGGTCGGCGAGGAGACCACGTTCGGAAAGCCCATCGGATCGGATAAAGAAGAGGGAAAAGTGACCTTCGTGGATGTTCTTGGTCTGGAGGGCTGCCGTCAGGAGGTGGAGGCCTGCACAAACCGGGCCAAGGCCGCTGTGGCAGATTGGGAGGACAATGACTTCCTGTGGGAGCTGGCAGACCGGATGGTCGGCCGCAAGAACTGAAGAACGAAGAAAAAGTTCCCGCCGTATGGCCGGGGTTCCTAAGGACGGTTGACTGGAATTAGGACAGTGAGGATTGCCGCGGGACAAGACAATTGCCGAAGAGGACTGTAAGCCGGGAAGGACTGTAAAAAGTTCTTCTCGGCTTTTTAAGGTGGCCTTTCGGCGTGAATCCCCCTTGGTTCTACCAGGGGGAGATAAAAATCTTTGTAAAAACCTCCGTGCTCAAGTGATGTTGGTTCAACGACCGCATCACAGGAGAGCAGGGAGTTTTTTTTACCAAGAATGCCGGCTTCTTGGACTGGATGCTGAGTTGTTGAAGTTATAGCAGAAGTCATGTAAAATTATTACAAATGGAGACAGAGAGCAAAAGGCGAGCACAACCTTGCCCAGACTGCTATCTCAAATATCGGGATAAATAGCAGGAGGATTTACACGAAACCGAGTGTGCAACAGATAAAAAACGAAAGGAACCTAATGGGGGGCGTATCGGTTGAACGGTTTGGGATATGGATCAGGAGTTTGCTAAGCAAGCGGAGGTGCAGTGGAAATCCTACATAAAGCCCCTCATCATTGTGGGCTATCTCCTGATTCGGGCGGCAGATTCTTCTGTCCAGACGCAGTTTATCAGCGAAAAACAGGTTGTGGAGTACAGTCTGGAAATTCTCGAGAGCCGGCAGATGGCAGCCATATGGTTGCCTCAGGGCTGAGATTGCCGGAACGGCAATTGAGAAACAAAGAGGTGACCTGAAATCCATTGTAGTAAGATTGGATGGAACAGGTGTGATTCGTTCTCCCAATGCTAAAATGATACAGGAAACATAGGAAGAAATGAGGCATACAGCAAAATCAGCACAAAACGGAAAACGGTACAGCCCCAAGCGGAGCTGTACCGTTTTTTGCCTGCCGACTGTCCTCAGCTACTTCCGGCTTACGACAGGGGCTTTTTATTTTGTGAAGGAGCATCAGCTGATTTTGACTTGCTCCCAAAGGGTATTTAGACGATCCAGCATCTCAGCATCCATATTGCGGTATGCAAACTGGTTATAGGACTCGGAGAAGTTGTCCAGCTGGGGATAGAGGATCTCCATGGCCTCCGGGCCCATGTCTGCCTGGTAGTCGGGGTTGTTGTAGACCAAGCTGTTAGGGGAGGCGTAATAGGTCTGCTCGGCGTTGGCAACGGCCGGCTCCTCGGAGAGCATATAGTTGATGAAGATCTCCGCCAGTTCCTTATTCTGCGTGCAGGCGGGGATGCACATGGCATCTACGTAGAAATTGGTGCGTTCGGGATAGTAGAACTGCAAATCCACATCGCTGGCCTGTGCATCGACCATGGTGAAGTAATCGCCTGCATAGTAGGAACCGATGGCTGCTTCGCCGGACTCCATCATGTTATAGATTTCGTCCATAACATAGCTCTTCACGATAGGACGCTGTCGGATGAGCTCATCAGCAGCAAGGTCCCACTGGGCTGTATCTGTAGTGTTTACATTAATTCCCAGCTTGTACATGGCGGTACCAAAGGCGTCACGGGAGTTGTTGTACTGTAGGATGCTGCCGGCGTATTTATCGTTCCACATCAGATCCCAGCTGCCGGTGTCGGCCTTGTCCACCACGTTGGCGTCGTAGATGATGCCAACGATCCCGTAGGTGTAGGGGACAGTGTACTGGTTCTGAGGATCGTAGTAGAGTCCCTTAAAGGTGTCATCAATATATTGATAGTTGGGGATATTCTCGAAGTCCAGAGGCAGCAGCAGATTTTCCTCCGTCATACGGGCGATCATGTAGTCGGAGGGGATAATGACATCGTAGCTGACGGCGCCGCCGGAGATCTTGTTGTACATATCCTCGTTCGAGGTATAGGTGGAGTAGTTCACGGTGATGGGCTGGTGATAGGTCTCCTCAAACCAGTCCTCGAAAGCGGCGATGGTATCCAGAGAACCCTCGGTTCCGTCGGAGATATATTCGCCCCAGTTGTAGACGTTGAGGACCAGAGGGGTTTTTTTGGTGCCCAGATAGACGCCTCCTACCACAATGATCACGGCCAACAGCATGACCGGAACCTTTTTCCAACTACCGGAGTGCTTGCTCTGAGAGTGGGTCTCATTCTTACGCTGTGCCTGACCGGTGGAATGTTTGCGGTTTTTGCGCATCTCCCGCAGCTCACGGGAATTCTCCGTATCGATGATATTGCTGATAATGAGCAGCGTCATGGTGATGAAGAAGATGATCGTGGCCAGCGCATACATCTTGGGCGTAACGGTTTTTTTCGTCATACTGTAGATGCGGATGGGCAGGGTTTCAAAGCCGTTGCCGCTGGTAAAATAGCTGATGACAAAGTCATCCAAAGAAAGAGTAAAGGCCATAATGGCACCGGTCACAATGCCGGGCAGCATCTCCGGAAGTTCGACTTTGAAAAAGGCTCGGATGGGCGTGCAGCCCAGATCCATAGCGGCCTCCGGAAGGGATTTATCCATCTGCTGCAGCTTTGGCAGAACCTGCAGGATCACATAGGGCACGCAGAACGTGACGTGGGCGATGAGCATGGTCCAGAAGCTCAGGCTGGTGGCGGCGCCGAAAAGGCGGCCCACAAACACGAACATCAGCATCAGCGAGATACCGGTGATGATATCGGGGTTCGTCATGGGAATGTCGGTGACGGTGTTCATCATGCGCCGATACCACCGGCTGCGCAGCCGGTCGATTCCCAGAGCCGCCGCTGTTCCCATAACTGTAGAGATGGCGGTGGCCGAGAGCGCCAGGAGTACCGTGTTGCGCACGGCCTCCAAGGTGTTTCGGTCGTTGAACAGCTCACGATACCACTGAAGAGAGAAGCCGGACATAACCGAAAGACTCTTGGATGCGTTAAATGAGAAAACCAACAGCACAACGATGGGGGCAAAGAGGAAAATAAAGATCAAGGCGCTGTAGATCTTGGAGGATAATTTCATTTTATGCACGATTCTCACCTCCATACAGATACCGGGCGGTTACATATTTGATCAGTGCCATAAAGACCAGCAGGATCACCATTAAAATAAAAGCCATGGCGGCGGCAAAATGGAAATTGCCGGCCACATATTGCCCTTCGATGGCGTCGCCGATCAGGAAGAATTTACCGTTGCCTAATTTCTGGGAGATATAGAAGGTGGAGATCGAGGGCACCAGCACCATGGTGATACCGGACATGACGCCCGGCAAGCTCAGGGGGAAGATCACACGGCGCAACACGGAAAAGCTACCGCAGCCCAGGTCACGGGCAGCCTCCAGCAGTTTGTCGTCCATCTTGGCCATAATGGAGTAAATAGGCAGTACCATGTAGGGGAAGTAGTCGTAGACCATACCAATGATGACAGCCGCCTCCGTACCGATGATGTGGACGGGGGACAGGCCCAACATCTGGAGAATACTATTAAAGATGCCTTTATCCTGCAAAATGGTCATCCACGCATAGGTGCGAATGAGGAAGTTCATCCACATGGGGATCATGATGAGGGTCATCATCATTTTTTGGGTGCGTTCCTGGGCACGGGCCATGATATAAGCAATGGGATAGCCCATCAGAAGGCAGACCAGTGTCGAAATCACGGCCAGTTTCAGAGAACGCATAAAGATGACGAGATAGGTGCGGATCTCCGTGGCACTGCCGGAGGCATCCTGTATCTGGCTGACGGAATTGAAAAAGCGCGCAATATTTTCAGTGGTAAAGTTGAACTGGTTGTCCGTAAAGGCGTAGTAGGCCACGAAAATCAGGGGCACCAGAATGAACAGCAAGGCCCAGATCGAGTAGGGGAGCAGGGCGGCGTTGTAGCTGTTGAACTTTTTGCGCTGTGTCGCTTTGGGTCTCATTCCTCCTCGTCACCTCCCGGATTGGAGAGTTCATCCAACTCGTTGGAGAAGGAGGAGTAGTCGCCAAACATACCGGAGTACTTGGACTTCTTCATGATGTGAATGGCATCCGGCTCCAGATAAAGGCCGATGTGCTCGTCCACGTCCACAAAATCAGTGGTCTGGATCATCCACTTGAATCCCTTGATGTCCACAATGATCTCATAGTGAACGCCCATGAAGGTGACCGAGGTCACAACGCCGTCCAGCATCCCTTTTTCCACGGGGACAATATCCACGTCCTCGGGACGCACGACCACGTCCACCGGTTCATTCTTGGCAAAACCGGCATCCAGACAGTCGAACACATGACCGGCAAAGCGGGCTTTATAGTCCTCCAACATCACGCCGTCGATGATGTTGCTCTCACCGATGAAGTCGGCCACAAAGGCGTTCACCGGCTCATTATAAATATCAATGGGTGTACCGATCTGCTGGATCTTTCCTTCGCTCATGACCACGATCGTGTCGGACATGCTCAGGGCCTCTTCCTGATCGTGGGTGACGAAGATAAAGGTGATTCCGGTGCTCTTCTGGATTTTTTTCAATTCCTGCTGCATATCCTTGCGCAGCTTCAGGTCCAGAGCACCCAAGGGCTCGTCCAGCAGCAGGACTTTCGGGTGATTGACCAGCGCCCGAGCGATGGCCACACGCTGCTGCTGACCGCCGGAAAGGCTGGTGACACGGCGATTGGCGAACCCCGAGAGCATGACGAGTTTCAGCATCTCCGTGACCTTGGCATCGATCTCAGCTTTGGGGACTTTCCGCTCGCGGAGAGGAAAAGCCACATTCTCATAGACATTCAAATGGGGGAACAGCGCATACTTCTGAAACACGGTGTTGACGTTGCGCTTGTGGGGCGGTACATCGTTGATCCGCTGGCCCATGAAGACCACATCACCCTCGTCGGGCTGAATAAAGCCGCCGATCATTCGCAGTGTCGTGGTCTTGCCGCAGCCGGAGGGACCCAGCAGCGTAATGAATTCGTTGTCGTAAATATCCAAGTTGATGTGATCCAGAATGGTTTCGCCATCAAAGGATTTGGAGATGTTTTTCAGTTCAATGATCTTATCCATCTTTCTCTCCCACACTTTCCATCAATACTCTTTTTTAAAAACAAAAAAGGCGGCATACCGCCGTGCGGTGTGCCACCTGTAAAGTGTGATATAGGGACGCAATCCACCAACAAAAGACGCAAAAGCGTTGCTTCATGTTCGGGGAACGGTTCAATCACCATGGATCAGAGTCTATATAGCAAAGATTACTTTTACTACTCTTATTGACCATTTCACAAGTTATATGCCGCAAGGCACTGGTTTATAGTAACCAACTTATAAAACTGAGCTTTTAACTCAATCAATAAGGCAACAGAAGTTGCCAACCGCACCTGCGGTTTTCGGCATTCGACCCGGCTGTCCGTATGGCCTTAGCCGATAAAATCGGCGGTCGTATCTTGCTTCGGAAAGACTCTTTCCAATTGAGACGCATAAATTCTAACACCACCGTAAGGAATTGTCAACGGTTGGTTTTTAATTTTGCCATTATTTTTGAAAAACAGGGGGTAAGAGCGCCCTGAAGCGGCAGGTTGTGTCCCTTGATCCTGCGGGGCGGATCGGGGACAGTGTATAAAATAGTTGATAATTTCGGAAGAATATGCTACCATATTCATAATACTGAACAGTGGCGCAGTATCCTAGTCAGATCTGCCGTTTCCGAAGAAGGGCCTAAAAATCCTTTAAAGGGCACAACTGTGAAGCCATTGGTGCCTGCTTTTTACGCCCAGTTTGGGGTGGGTGCTGGTGGTAGGCGCGGGAGTTTCCCGCTGCCTGCGGATGTAGGGCGCCCTCCAATGGCATGGAGGACCCGACCCTGCTTTCGTGGAGACCTGCTGTTGTGCACAGGCGTACTCCCTGAGTGGTAACCGACCCGTGTACGAAGCAGATTGAGAACCTGCAATGCGGTGCTAAATGTCGCGAGATATGAACGCTGTGTGCAGAGTAGCCTGCCTTGCGTGGGTATGGCGAATAGAGGAGCTTATGCACGAAGTCCCCGGCCAGGGATGCAGTGTTATTCTCTTGAAACCATGGCTGCAAAAGAGGCTAAGAAACGGTTTGACTGCAGTGGAAATCACCTAGGCTGTCCTTTGGGGTGTCGGGGGGATTGCAGTACGGACTAAGTGGCAGTCGGGTACCATGACCGGTAACATCATGGCGCAGCACCGAACGGGAAACCGCCTGATCGGCAACGAGAGGTGTGCTGCGGGGAAAGCCAACCCGTACCTAAGCCGTAAGATTAACTCCCGGAACTGCCCTGTTCAGTAATTTTTTTAAGTGAGGATTGAGCTTTTTGAGCGATCGGGAAAAGAATAAAAAGAAACGGAAAAGCCGCTGGGCACTGCGCGTATTCCTGATTTCCGTGGTTTTGTCTGCCGTACTGAGTTTCTTTTCGTCGACAGCCTTGGCGGGGACCGGCTATGTGGTTGCCCTTGTAGTGTTGGCGATTTTCATAGCGCTGGGTCTTGTTTTTGATATGATCGGCGTGGCGGTGACGGCGGCTGACCCGAAACCCTTCCACTCTATGGCGGCCCATAAGGAAAAGGGCGGTCATGAGGCGGTGCGCCTTCTCAGCAAGGCCAACGAAGTAAGTTCCTTTTGTAATGATGTTGTCGGCGATATTTGCGGGATTGTCAGCGGCTCCACGGCGGCCGTGATCGTGTCGGAGCTGCAGCAGGACTTCAACACGACGACCGTTCTTTTTTCGATTGGTGTTACAGCGCTGATCTCCGGCATCACCATCGGAGGCAAGGCGCTGGGCAAGGCGGTGGCCATCAACGACAGTACCCGGGTGGTATACCGCGTAGCACGCATCATGCATGCTCTGCACCTGTTCCGCAGATAGGAGATGTTTTATTTTGATTTTAGAGAAGATTCATCATTCTTCTGATATAAAAGCCCTTAATAGCGAAGAAACCGTACGATTGTGCAGCGAGCTTCGCCGTTTTCTCATCGACCGTGTTTCAAAGACAGGCGGCCACTTGGCGTCCAATTTGGGCGTGGTGGAGCTCACCGTGGCTATCCACAAGGTCTTTGATACTGCGGAAGATCGGTTGGTCTTCGATGTGGGCCATCAATGTTATGTACACAAGGCCCTTACCGGCCGCAGTGAACTTTTTGACACACTGCGCCAGTTTCAGGGCCTTTCCGGCTTTCCTAAGCCCTATGAGAGCGAGGACGATGCGTTCATTGCCGGCCATGCGTCCAATTCTGTGTCGGTGGCGCTGGGTATGGCCCGTGCCCGCACACTGGCCAAGGAAAACTACCATGTGCTGGCGCTGACCGGAGACGGGGCAATGACGGGCGGCCTCAGCTTTGAAGGACTGAACGACGCAGGCGCCTCCCGTGAGCCGATGATCGTGATCCTGAATGACAACGGGATGTCCATCGATGCCAATGTGGGGGCCATGTCCCGGCATCTGTCCGCATTGCGCACCAGCCGTGGTTATGATGAATTCAAGCGCCGCTATCGCAAGGCGCTGCGCCAGTCGGCGGTGGGACGCAAGGTCTATGAGGCCGGCCACGATGTAAAAAAGGTGCTCAAAAGTTCTCTTCTTCCGGAGGGGAGTTTTTTTGAGGCGATGGGGTTCCGCTATATGGGACCGGTGGACGGCCACGACGTGGCAGCCCTGACGGAGACGCTCCAGTGGGCCAAGGAGCAGGATGGTCCGGTTTTGGTCCACGTCTACACCATCAAAGGGCGGGGGTACCGCTTTGCCGAGCAGGAGCCGGAGCGGTTCCACGGTGTTGCCCCCTTTGATATTGCAACGGGGGCGCTGAAAAAGGCGTCGGGCCCCAGCTTTTCCGGTGTGTTTGGACAAACACTGACGGATCTTGCCAGAGAGGATACGAAAATCTGCGCCATCTCTGCGGCAATGGCAGGCGGGACAGGCTTGAATGACTTTGCGCACCTGTTCCCACGCCGATTTTTTGACGTGGGGATCTCGGAGGGCCATGCCGTGGCCATGGCAGCCGGAATGGCCAAACAGGGATGTATCCCGGTGTTTGCCGTCTATTCCAGTTTTTTGCAGCGAGGATTTGATATGCTGCTGCACGATGTGGCACTCAGTGGGCTGCATGTGGTCTTTGCCGTGGATCGTGCCGGTTTGGTCGGGGCGGACGGCGAGACGCACCACGGATGCTTTGATCCCATCTATCTCTCTCTGATCCCGGGGATGACGGTCCTATGTCCGGCCAGCTTCCGCGAAATGCGGTTTATGCTCCGCTATGCCATTGAGGAGGTGACCGGGCCGGTGGCTGTCCGGTACCCGCGCGGCGGCGAGGGGATGTATCGCGATTGCTGCGGGGAAGAGGCGGCAACCGTACTGCGGCAAGGCGATGATTGCAGCATCGTCAGCTATGGCGTGCTGATCAACGAGGCGTTGGAAGCGGCAAAAATTTTGGAAGAAAAAGGGATTTCTGCCCGTGTGGTCAAGCTGAATCGAATTGCTCCCCTGCAGGCAGAGGACATCCAGGATGCGCTTGCCGGCACGCAACGGATGTTGGTACTGGAGGACTGTGTTCAGTCCGGCTGCGTGGGAGAGCGTCTGGCTGCCTTGTTGATACAGATGGGCATGGGTCCCCAGCGCCTTGTTTTGAAGAATTGCGGAAACTCCTTTGTGCCGCAGGGCAGTGTCGCACAGTTGAATCACGCACTGGGCCTGGATGCAGAGGGGGTTGCCGGTGCGGTGGAGGAAATGCTACATGAGTGCTAAAACGAGATTGGACGTTCTTTTGGTAGAACGTGGTTTTTTTGATAGCCGTCATAAAGCGCAGGCCGTGATTATGAGCGGTAATGTTTTTGTCGGGGGACAGCGGGTGGATAAGCCGGGGACATCGGTGCCCAGTGAAGCGGAGATTGAGGTGCGCGGCCATGTGCTGCCCTATGTGAGCCGCGGCGGGCTGAAGTTGGAAAAGGCCATGAAAACCTTCCCACTGACACTGCAGGGAAAGATCTGTGCAGATATTGGGGCGTCCACAGGTGGGTTTACCGACTGTATGCTGCAAAATGGAGCGGTAAAGGTCTACTCTGTCGACGTCGGTTATGGACAATTGGACTGGAAGCTTCGCAATGATGAGCGCGTTGTTTGTATGGAGCGCACCAATGCCCGCTATCTTACCCACGAGGAGATCCCGGATGAGCTGGATTTTGCTTCCATCGATGTATCGTTCATCTCGCTAAAACTGATCTTTCCGGCACTGTATGGCCTGTTGAGGGAGGGCGGCGAGATCGCGTGCCTCATCAAGCCGCAGTTTGAGGCCGGACGGGAGAAGGTTGGTAAAAAGGGTGTTGTCCGGGATCCGGCCGTGCATCTGGAGGTGCTGGAAAACTTTCTTGTTCATGCAAAGGAAAATAACTTTACAGTTGTTGACGTTACATATTCTCCCATTCGTGGACCGGAGGGGAATATTGAATATTTGGGCTATCTCCGCAAGGAGACGGCCCCCAATGGCGTATTTGATTTGGCCGCAATCGTGGACGCATCCCACAGCGACCTGAAAGATTGAAAGGGGTGCTTTGTGAAGAAAGTCATTCTTTGCCCGAATCCATATCGGGACAATGATTTACGTGTGGCCAAGGAGTCACGGGAAATACTGGAGAGTTTGGGCTTCCGCACAGTGGTCTGTCTCCCGTTTCAGCGGGAAGGCTATGGTGAAGAAATGGGCGTGCCCATTCGTCCGCTGCAGCAGGAGATCAAGTCGGCAGACCTACTGATCGCCTTTGGCGGCGACGGCACTATTTTGCATTTGGCACGGACTGTTGCGCTGCATAATGTGCCGGTACTGGGCATCAATCTGGGAAGCCTCGGTTTCATGTCAGAGCTGGAGCCCAACGAGCTGCATCGTCTGCGTGATCTGGTGGATTGGAATTTTACCGTGGAATCCCGCATGATGTTGGACGTCAATGTGATCCGTGACGGCCGCAGTGTCTACAACAACATTGCGATCAATGATGCAGTCGTATCAAAAGGCTCTATTGCACGGGTTGTAAGGTTGAGTATCTTTACAGAAGAAGGGCCGCTGACAAGGGTGGGCGGCGACGGTGTGATCGTCAGTACCCCCACCGGTTCTACGGGATATTCCATGGCCGCCGGTGGACCGATCGTCGAGCCTATGGCTCGGAATCTGTTGATTACACCGATCTGCCCTCATGCCATGCGGGCGGTGGCCTATGTGCTGGACCCCAGCCATGTGATCACGATCGAGGCAGCGGATACCAATAAGAAATATGTCTATCTTTCGGTGGACGGCGGCAAGGCGTTTTCCCTGAAGAACGGGGATCAGGTGCGTGTTAAGCAGTCACGCCATAATATGAAGCTGGTCCGTCTGTCGAAAAAAGGATTCTGCGAAATTTTAGAGAAGAAAATGGGAACGGAGGCTGTCCGTTATGAAAAATGATCGACAGGAGCAGTTACTACAGATCATCACGGAAGAAGCGATCGAGACGCAGGAGCAGCTGTTGGAGTGCTTGCAGGCTCGGGGGATCAAGTGTACACAGGCCACCATTTCCCGGGACATTAAGGAGCTTCATCTGGTGAAGGAGCCGGCCGGACAGGGGAAGTATCGCTATGCCGTTTCCGGCCACCGGGCAAAGCTGAATTTTGCCGATCGGCTGCGTACGATTTTCCGTGAGAGTGTTCTCAGCGTGGATTATGCCCAAAATCTGGTGGTTCTCAAAACGATGCCCGGTCTGGCGCAGGGGGCGGCCTCTGCCTTGGATAGTATGGAGATCGGAGATATGGTCGGGTGCCTTGCCGGCGATGATACCGTGCTGATCGTTATGCGTAATTTGGAGAGCGCCTCGGATTTTGCGGCAGAGATCAAAGAGATGATGCGCTGAGCAGGTGTTATATGGAGGGGAAAGATGCTGCAAGTCTTGCACATTGAAAATATTGCCATTATCGAACAGGCAGATATTACCTTCGAGCCGGGGTTTAACGCCTTGACCGGTGAAACCGGTGCGGGTAAATCCATCGTTATCGATTCGATGAGCGCTGTTTTGGGGCAGCGTGCCTCTCGGGAACTCATTCGCACAGGCAGTGACAAAGCGTTTGTCAGTGCCTGTTTTACCGACGTCCCGGAGCGTGTCTGGGAGACGCTCGGTGTAGAATCAGAGCAGGAGCTGCTGTTGCAGCGTGAGATCCATACGGACGGGAAAAATGTGTGCCGTGCCAACGGCCGCCCGCTGACGGTGACGCAGCTGCGCGCCGTGGGCAGCCAGCTTCTGAACATCCACGGCCAGCACGACGGCCAGCAGCTGCTGGATGAAGAGCAGCATCTGGTATATCTGGATGCGTTCGGACGTGTGGGCGGAGAACTGGCCAAGTATCAGGAAAAATATCATTTTTTGCAGGAATTACGCCGGAAAATACAGGCTCTGCAAATGGACGAGGCGGAGAAGGCACGGCGCATGGATACGCTGCGCTATCAGATCGAGGAACTGGAGCGGGCAAAGCTCAAGATTGGGGAAGAGGAAACACTGCTGAACCGCCGTAGTTTCTTGCGCAATGGGGAGAAGTTTATTTCCGCCGTGGAGGGGGCAGACTATTGCCTGAACGGTGATGACGGTTCGGATGGCGCTTTAACACTGCTGCGACAGGCGCAGACGGCGATCGGCACCGTGAAAAATCTGGACGAGGCGTTCGGAGAGATGTATTCACGGTTGGAATCGCTCTACAGCGAGCTCTACGATCTGGCCGATACGGTCCGTGATCGAAGAGAAGATTTTGATTTTTCTCCCCACGAATTGGATGAGGTAGAGAGCCGGCTGGATCAGCTGTATCGCCTGAAAAAGAAATACGGGCCCACGGTGGAGGAGATGGTGGAGTATCTGGAGCGCTGCCGCCATGAGCTCAATTCCATAGAGGATGCGGATGATACGCTGCAGCGCTTGGAGCGCCAGCGCAGCAAGGCCGAGGAAGACACACGCAAGGCGGCTGCACTGCTCACGCAGGCACGCCAAGCGGCTGCCAAGGAGATGGAAAAGCAGATCCTGACGGAACTGCAGCAGTTGGACATGGGCAAAATCCGCTTTGAGGTCTCGTTTGCGCCCCAGGAGCCGGCAGAAAACGGCATGGATACGGTGCGTTTTCTCATGTCCGCCAATGTGGGCGAGGAGCTGCGCCCCATCCATAAAATCGCATCCGGCGGCGAGCTGGCACGCATCATGCTGGCCATGAAGAACGTCCTCTCGGAGCAGGATCATGTGGGGACGCTGGTCTTTGACGAGGTGGATACGGGTGTTTCCGGACGTGCCGCTCAGAAGGTGGCGGAAAAGATCGCGCTGATCTCGCAGAAAAAGCAGGTGCTGTGCGTGACACATCTGCCGCAGCTGGCGGCCATGGCTGATACCCATTTTTCCGTGGAGAAGGGGGAGGCTAACGGCCGCACTTATACGCGGGTGCAGGAGTTGACACGACAGCAGCGCCGTGAGGAGTTGGCACGACTGACCGGAGGCGCTCATGTATCGGAGGTCATGCTCTCCGGGGCGGAGGAATTGCTGGTCGAAGCGGAAAAATTCAGAGAAAACCTGAAAACTGCCAGATAACCGTTGACTTTTCCTGCGGGAATGACTATAATGACAATATTAAAAGTAAATGATGCCACAGCGATGAAGGGAAGAAGTAACCCGCTGTCAGCCTGCAAAGAGAGGCCCTGTCTGGTGGAAGGGGAAGAGGTTGAGGTGCGGTGAATACATCCTGGAGCAGCCTTCTGAAAACGTGTTTGCGTCGGTAGGGATGTGTCGGGTTCGCCCGTTATAGCGACAGGGTATGTTTGTACCCGATAAGGCTTTCATCCGTGAGGGTGGAGGTGAACATGAGGTGGTACCGCGATATTTTGTCGCCCTCTGTCGTCAGGCAGAGGGCGCTTTTTCTTGCCCCTGCCAAGAAGAAAATGCAAAGGAAGAAAGGAAAGTACATGATGGGTATTTACGAAGAACTGGTTGAGCGGGGCCTGATTGCGCAGGTTACCAATGAAGAAGAAATCCGGGAGATGATCAATCACGGCAAAGCGACATTCTATATCGGCTTTGACTGTACGGCGGATTCCCTCCATGTGGGCCATTTTATGGCGCTTTGTCTGATGAAGCGGCTGCAGATGGCCGGCAATAAGCCCATTGCTCTGATCGGTGATGGAACCACGCTGATCGGCGACCCGTCCGGTCGCAGCGATATGCGCCAGATGCTGGATGAGACGGCCATCAAGCATAACGCAGAATGCTTCAAGCGCCAGATGGAGCGGTTTATCGATTTCTCTGACGATAAGGCCATGATGGTCTATAACTCCGAGTGGCTCAAGCCGCTGAACTATATCGAGCTGCTGCGGGATGTAGGTGCGTGCTTCTCGGTCAATAATATGCTGCGTGCTGAGTGTTATAAGCAGCGTATGGAGAAGGGGTTGAGCTTCCTGGAGTTCAACTACATGATCATGCAGAGCTATGACTTCTACTATATGTTCCAGCACTATGGCTGCAATATGCAGTTCGGCGGTAATGATCAGTGGTCCAATATGCTGGGCGGTACCGAGCTGATCCGCCGCAAGCTGGGGAAAGATGCCCACGCCATGACCATCACGCTGCTTCTGAACAGCGAGGGAAAGAAGATGGGCAAGACGGCCTCCGGTGCTGTGTGGCTGGACCCCAACAAGACCTCTCCCTTTGAGTTTTATCAGTATTGGCGCAATGTGGATGATGCCGATGTACTCAAGTGCATCCGGATGCTGACGTTCCTGCCGCTGGAGGAGATCAACAAAATGGACGGCTGGGAGGGTGCACAGCTCAACGATGCCAAGGAGATTTTGGCCTTTGAGCTGACCAAGCTGGTGCACGGAGAGGAAGAGGCGCTGAAGGCAAAGGAGGCCTCCCGTGCGCTGTTTGCCGGCAAGGGCAGCAGCGAGAATATGCCCACCACGGAGCTGACCGGTGACGATCTGGGCGGTGGTTCCATCGGTATTATTCCGCTGATGGTCAAGTGCGGTCTGTGCGCCAGCAATGGTGAGGCCCGCCGCCTGATCCAGCAGGGGGGCGTCTCGGTGAACGATGAAAAGGTGACCTCTATTGAAACGACGTATGGTCTGGAGCAGTTCACCGGCGAGGGACTTGTGATCCGCAAGGGTAAGAAGGTGTTTCACCGCGCCGTGATGGTGTAATGGCACTTTGAATGGGCGGGAACGTCGCATAGACGGGATCGCCGGAACATCATAAGAGACGGTGTGAACAGCACCGTCTCTTTCCTGTTTTCGCTCTGCCTATTGAAATCAGGGAAAATCTATACTATAATAAAAAATTGCGAAATTGCAAATTTATATCTTTATAGGATGATCGTATGAGAACAAAAGATTTTGATTTTGAATTGCCGGAGGAGCTGATCGCACAGACCCCTATTGAGAAGCGGGATGCGTCCCGGCTGTTGGTGCTGGATAAGCACAGCGGCGCCTGGGAACATCGCCATTTCTTCGATCTGCCGTCGTACCTCCGCCCGGGAGACTGTCTGATTTTGAATAACTCCCGTGTGCTGCCGGCGCGCCTGCTGGGTCATCGACTGCCCGGCGGCGGGGCCTGTGAGGTGCTGCTGCTGATCGATCGGGGGAGCGACACATGGGAGTGTCTGGTCCGCCCGGGGAAGAAGATGCGAGTGGGCGCCAAGGTTTCCTTTGGCGATGGCCAGCTGACCGGCGAGGTGGTGGACGAGCTGCCCGGCGGCAATCGACTGGTGCATTTTTCATACCAGGGGATTTTTCTTGAGGTGTTGGACCAGCTGGGGAAGATGCCGCTGCCTCCATATATCAAGGCTGAACTGCAGGATCGGGAGCGGTACCAGACTGTGTACTCCAAGGTCACCGGTTCTGCGGCCGCCCCCACGGCGGGGCTCCACTTCACGCCGGAGCTTTTGGAGCAGATCCGTGCCATGGGCGTTCGCATTGGCTATGTGACGCTCCATGTGGGCTTGGGGACGTTCCGCCCGGTGAAAGAGGAAGAGATCAGCGATCACGAGATGCACAGTGAATACTGTGTGATCCCGCAGGAGACAGCGGATCTGATCAACGAGACAAAGGGAAGCGGCGGCCGTGTGATCTGCGTGGGCACGACCTCTTGCCGCACACTGGAGTCTTGGGCGCAGGAGGACGGGACGGTGACGGCCAGCGCCGGGTGGACCGATATTTTCATCTATCCCGGATATCGCTTTAAGGTGCTGGATGCGCTGATCACCAACTTCCATCTGCCGGAGTCTACGCTGTTGATGCTGGTCTCTGCGCTGGCGGGGCGTGAGAATGTGTTGGCTGCGTATCGTGAGGCGGTCAAGGAGCGGTACCGCTTCTTTAGTTTTGGCGATGCAATGTTCATCGGGTAAGGGAGTATTGAGAGATGTTTGAAGTCATTAAAAAAGAGGGGAAGGCTCGTCGGGGCCGGTTCCGCTGCGCCCATGGCGGTGAGGTACAGACGCCGGTTTTTATGAATGTAGGCACGCAGGGGGCGATCAAGGGTGGACTTGATGCCTTTGATCTGAAGGAGATCGGATGCCAGATCGAGCTTTCCAATACCTATCACCTCCATTTGCGTCCCGGAGATGATGTGGTTCGTGCTATGGGTGGGCTCCATTCGTTTATGCACTGGGATGGTCCGATCCTCACGGATAGCGGCGGCTTTCAGGTGTTCTCGCTTGCCGGCCTGCGAAAGATCACCGAGGAGGGGGTGACCTTTGCCTCTCATCTGGATGGACACCGGATTTTTATGGGTCCGGAGGAGAGTATGCAGATCCAGTCTCATCTTGGATCCGATGTGGCTATGGCCTTTGATGAGTGCGTGGAGAATCCGGCCACGTACGACTATGCCAAGGCGTCCTGCGAACGGACGCTGCGCTGGCTGCGGCGCTGCAAGGCGGAGCATGATCGGCTGAACGCCCTGCCCGATACGGTCAATCCGCAGCAGATGCTTTTCGGGATCAACCAAGGTGCTACGTTTGCGGATCTGCGTGTCTGGCATATGAAAGAGATCGCCAAGATCGACTGCGACGGGTTTGCCATCGGTGGACTGGCTGTGGGTGAGCCTACGGAAGTGATGTACGAGATGATCGATGCGGTAGAACCGTATATGCCGGAGGATAAGCCCCGGTATCTTATGGGTGTGGGAACACCGTCCAATATTATCGAGGGCGTGGCCCGCGGTGTGGACTTCTTTGACTGTGTCATGCCGGCCCGCAATGCACGCCATGGGAAGCTGTTTACTTGGCAGGGAGCGATGAATATCAAGAACGCCAAGTACAAGTTGGATGATCGGCCCATCGATCCGGAGTGCGACTGCCCGGTGTGCCGTCATTTCAGCCGTGCCTATGTCCGTCATCTCTTTGCGGCGGAAGAGATTCTGGGAATGCGTCTGGCGGTCATGCACAATCTCTATTTTTATAACAAGCTGATGGAGCGTATCCGTGAGGCGCTGGACAGTGATTCGTTTGATGCATTCCGGCAGGAATACAGTGAAAAATTGGGCCGCCGCATATAATACGTAGAAAAGTACTTGCCAAAATGCGGATAGTTTTGTATAATAATAGTTATATTGTAAAAAGGAGATCGTTTCATGTTTAACTTGATCGAAACTGCACATGCTGCCAGTGGCGCTGCTTCTGCAGCCGGTGGAATGGGCTCTACCATCTTTATGCTGGTCATTATGATCGCCATCTTCTACTTCTTCCTGATCCGTCCGGAAAATAAGCGGAAGAAGGAAGCAGAGCAGATGCGCAACACCCTGAAAAAGGGCGATTGGCTGACCACCATTGGCGGTCTGTACGGTCGTGTTGTGGCGATTACGGATCGTACGGTGGTGCTGGAGACCAGCGAGGATCGCGTTCGTGTGGAGTTCCTGAAGTCTGCCATTGGCTCCGTGGGCACTCTGGATGAGCAGGCCGCTGCTGCACAGCGCACCCGTAAGGAGAAGAAGGCTGCCGAGGCTGCTAAGGCTGCTGAAGCCGCTAAGGCCGCTGAAGAGGCTGAGGAGAATAAAAATTCTCCGGAGGAGTAATTTCCTGCATAAGAACACCTCTTCCGAATATGCTTCAAAAGAAGCTGTTCGGAGGAGGTTTTTTTATGTCCTTTTGGAAGGAAGTACTGCAAAAGCACTTTTGGATCGGCATTCTGATGTTATTTGTGGTTGTGGTTGCTGTCAATGCTGCAGGAGCGTTGGTCCTGTGCAAAGGGTGGATGCCGATGTCATATGCCCACACATGGATGCTGTCCGGCTGGCTGCTCGGTGGATTTGTGGGTGCACGGTTTGCACTATGTGCAGAGAGAGAGCAGCGATTACTCCGTGCACTGCTGGCCTGTCTGATGGGCTATGTGCTTGCGTGGGGGATCGGACTGGGCTTCTCGCAGGGAAAATGCTGTCCGGACAGCTGGTGGCAGGTGGCGCTTGTGCTGCTGGCAGCGAGCCTTGCGGCGGCATGGATGGGCCCCGGCAAGAAAAGACGTGCCGGGAAAAGACCGAAACGCGGGGCAGGGAAGACGAGGTGAGGAGATCGCCATATGGTCAAAATCACGAAAAAGAGGGCTTTGGCCAAAAAAAGTATGACGATCCATGGAAAAATGTCGGTAATTCCTCAAAAAGGGCCGCTTACCAGATATAGAGGTAAGCGGGGATATTCTTGGCCATATATTGCTTTCGGATGGACGCAGACAGCCATACAGGGTCTCAACTTTGCTGAGTTTACATAAAGTAATTTACATAATATTTTAGCATAATTGCCAAAAAACGTTAAATTCGGGGAAAACACTTGCGAATTGAAAGCCGGTGCCATATAGTGTATTATATAGCCGTTTGTTCAGAAGGCTTCTATTTCCCCGGCTTGTCTCATAGACTGAACCGAGGTGAAGATGCATGAACCGTGGCGGCGTTTCTCAAAAGCAGAAGGTACAGTTTTCTTTTCGTGGACAGTTGTTGGTGCTGTGCGCCTTTTTTTCGGCAGGCATCCTGTTGGGGTGGCGTTTTTATGGAACCATCGCACAGCAGAGCAGCCAGCAGCTGCAGGAATATCTGACCGGATATAGCGAGCTGATGGCCCACACCCAGGCAGCTCCGGCATCGCTGGTGTCTGCGCTGGTGCTCTATTTTCGCTATCCGCTGCTGATTTTTATCTTTGGTTTTTCAGCTCTGGGCGTGGTTCTCATTCCGCTTTTGTGTGCGACCGAAGGTTTTTTCCTGTCCTTTGCCGTGACGTCTTTTGCGGTTTCGATGGGGCGGGACGGCGTACTTCTGGCGCTGGCGGCGCTGGGTGTCCGCTGTCTGTTTACGCTGCCGTGTGTCCTTTTTTTAGCCATGGAGGCCATGGAGGCTGCGCGGCAGGTGGGGAAGCGGGGGTCGTTCGGGTACCGCAAGAACCGATCGATCTATGAGCCGGTTTATTTTTTGCGTTTTGGCGCATGTGTGTTGTTTTTACTGCTGGGCGTTGTGTTGGAAGTAACGCTGGTCCCAAAGCTGTTTCAGATGGCTTTGACGGCGATCTCGTGAACGGCGGCCTGTGTAGCCCTGGCGGAAGTAGTTTCTGGCGCCGTCTGTTTTCACGGCTGCCGAGGGATCTGCGGTGCTGTGCGGCACGCTCCGCCGGAGCGGCTGTATTTTAAGGAGTTAGGAGGGAGATGTTGGCATGACCGATTATATTCAGGAGTATCGTACCTATCTGACGGAAGAGCGTCATGTGTCCGCCAATACCCTCAGCTCCTATCTGCGGGATATGAACCAGTTCTGGGCTTGGCTGACGGAAAATGACACCATCGACCTGTCTAAGGTGAAGAAGAACGTGATCGTTCAGTATCTTCAATACATGGAAAGTGTGGGGAAATCCCCTGCGACGATCACGAGAAGCACGGCATCCATCAAGTCGTTTTACCAGTTCATGGTGGGGGCCGGGTATATGAAAGCCAATCCGGCCAAAGCGATCACTGCGGTAAAGGTGGAGCGAAAGTATCCGGAGATCCTGACAAACCGCGAGGTGGAGCTTTTTTTGGAGCAGCCCAAGTGCGTGGACGAAAAAGGGTACCGGGACCACGCCATGCTGGAGCTTTTGTATGCCACCGGCATTCGTGTTTCCGAGCTGATCGGGTTGAATATCGGAGATGTCAATCTTGCTGTAGGAATGATCCGGTGCCGGAAAAAGGATAAGGAACGGGTGATTCCGCTCTATCGCGGCGCCGTGAAGGCCCTGCGGGATTACATACAGGATATTCGGCCGCGGCTGATCGCAGATCCAGAGGAAGAGGCGCTGTTCGTTAATATGAACGGGGAGCGCATGAGTCGGCAGGGGTTCTGGAAAATCATCAAATTCTATCAGGAAAAGGCAGAGATCGATAAGGATATTACGCCCCATATGCTGCGTCATTCGTTCGCGGTGCACCTTTTGGAGAACGGGGCAGATCTTCACTCCATTCAGGAGATGCTGGGTCATGCGGATATTTCTTCGACCCAGATCTATGCGCAGGTGGTCAAGCAGGAGCTCCGCAGCGTCTATCAAAAGGCGCATCCCCGCGCATAAAAAATCTCATCAACCGCTGTCACCAGTCGGTGTACGGCGGTTTTTTGTTGCCTTTTCCCGGTGCATTTGGTATAATCATTCGTATTGGAGGGATTTGACCATGCGAATTTTGGGGATTGACCCCGGCGTAGCCACGGTTGGATTTGGTGTGATCGAATCGGACCGTGCCCGCCAGCAGATGCTGCAATATGGTGCGATCACCACCCCCGCCGGACTGCCATTGGCTACACGTTTGGTGCAGATCGGTGAGGACATGACGGAGCTGATCCGCCAGTTTCAGCCGGATGAGATTGCTATTGAAGAATTGTTCTTCAGCAAGAATATTACTACCGGCATTGCCGTCGCCCACGCCCGTGGCATCATTCTTTATATCGCCGAGAAAATGCAGATCCCGATTTACGAATATACCCCTATGCAGGTCAAACAGGCCGTGGTGGGGTATGGATTGGCGGAAAAGCGGCAGGTCATGGATATGACCCGCCGGCTTTTGAAGCTGAAGGCGATCCCACGCCCTGATGATGCGGCGGATGCCCTGGCGATCGCCATTTGCCATGCACGCAGCGCCACCAGTATGCTGCGGCGCTGCCATTCGGATGTGAAAGAGACCGTCTAAGGAGGTTCCCTGTGTTTTATTATCTCAACGGAATTGTGGCAGAGACAGGGCCGAATCTGGCCGTTATTGATTGCGGCGGTGTCGGCTACGGCTGTGCCACCACGAATTACACCTTGTCGCAGCTGAAAAAAGGGGAGAAGGCCAAGCTGTATACCTATCTCCATGTGCGCGAGGATATTTTTGAGCTCTATGGCTTTGCCAGCCAGAGTGAACTGAATAGCTTTAAAATGCTGATCGGCGTATCCGGTGTAGGCCCGAAGGCTGCGCTGGCAGTGCTGTCGGCCACGACCCCCAATCAGCTGGCGTTGTCCATTGTCACAGGGGACGAGAAGGCACTGACCGCTGCCCCCGGTATCGGTAAGAAGATCGCACAGCGGATTATTTTGGAGCTGAAAGATAAGCTGGCGAAAGAGCAGAGCAGCTTTACGGTGGAGAGCGGTGCCGCAGTGGGAATGGTGCAGAATGACAAGTCCGCAGAGGCTGCCGCAGCACTGGCCGTTCTGGGGTACACCACACAGGATATTGCTGCAGCCCTCAAGGGCATCGATCTGGCGGGGCTTCCGTTGGAGGAGATCATCCGCCAGGCGCTGAAAAAAATGGTACGATAAGGAGTAAACTGTGAGTATCGACTTTGGAACAGATATTTATGAAGAGCCTATAGTCTCCAAATCCTTTTTGGCCGAGGATGCGGCAGAGCCGTCTCTGCGGCCCAAAACATTGCAGGAATATATCGGCCAAGCCAAGGCCAAGGAAAATTTGTCCATCTATATCGAGGCCGCACGCCGGCGAACCGAGGCACTGGACCATGTCCTGCTGCACGGCCCTCCCGGTCTGGGAAAGACGACGCTGGCGGGCATCATTGCCGCAGAGATGGGGGTCAATATCCGCATTACTTCCGGCCCTGCCATCGAAAAGCCGGGAGATCTGGCGGCCCTGCTGACGAACTTGAGTGAAAACGATATCCTCTTTGTGGATGAGATCCATCGGCTCAATCGTTCGGTCGAGGAGATTCTCTATCCGGCCATGGAGGACTACGCCATTGACATCATCATCGGCAAGGGTCCTTCGGCCAACTCGATCCGACTGGATCTTCCCAAATTCACGCTGATCGGGGCCACCACCCGGGCCGGATCGTTGTCGGCGCCGCTGCGGGATCGCTTTGGTGTGACGCTGCGTCTGGAGCTCTATACGCCGGAGGAACTGGCACTGATCGTCACACGCAGCGCAGGCATTTTAGAGGTGCCCATTGAACCCACCGGCGCCATGGAGATCGCCCGGCGTTCCCGTGGAACACCCCGTATTGCCAACCGGATGCTGCGCCGTGTGCGTGACTTCGCACAGGTCAAAGCTGACGGCGTCATCAGCAGAGAGGTGGCCGACATGGCGCTTAAAGCGTTGGAAATCGATGATTTGGGCCTTGATCCGGTAGATCGCCGGATGCTGCGGGCCATTATTGAGAATTACGGCGGAGGTCCTGTGGGTCTGGATACGCTGGCGGCAACCATCGGTGAGGAGTCGGTGACGCTGGAGGATGTCTATGAGCCATATCTGATGCAGATCGGCTTTTTGACACGGACACCCCGTGGACGCTGTGTCACACGCAAGGCCTATGAACACCTCCATATGGAGATGCTGGGACAGGAACAATTGGAAATTTAAGGAAGAAGGAAAGGGTGGTTTCGATGGGTAAACTATTTGGAACAGATGGAATCCGCGGGATCGCAGGGCTCCAGCTGACGGCTGAACTGGCATTCCATGTCGGCCAGGCCGTAGCCACGGTTCTCCGGGAAGAAAAGGGCAGTGCTCCTACGGTGACGATCGGCAAAGATACACGGATTTCTTCGGAAATGTTGGAATCAGCGCTTGCCGCCGGAATCTGCTCTGTGGGCGGCAATGTGCTCCCATTGGGAACCATTCCAACGCCGGCGGTTGCTTTTTTGACCATGCAGGAGAAAGCGGATGCCGGCATTGTGATCTCTGCTTCCCATAATCCCTATGAATATAACGGGATCAAGGTTTTTAATGCGCAGGGGTATAAATTGCCCGATGCCATGGAGCAGCGGGTCGAGGAACTGATCCTTACCAAGGCGGTCATGGAGCCCATGACCGGCGGCAGGATCGGACGGCGGTATGATGAGAACCGTGAGCTGCGGGAGAGCTATATTGACCATCTTCTCTCGACCATTGACGCGGATACCGGCAGCTTGCGCGTGTTGGTTGACTGTGCCAACGGTGCCGCCAGCACCACGGCGCCGGCGCTCTTCTCCCGCTTGGATCTGCAGGCAGATTTCCTGTATACGGCACCGGATGGCATCAATATCAATCATAACTGCGGCTCGACACATATGGAGGCACTGGCGCAGCGTGTCGTGGAGGGAAAATACGACCTGGGGATTGCCTTTGACGGAGATGCGGATCGATGCCTGTTGGTGGACGAAAAGGGCGGGATCATTGATGGAGACAAGGTGATGGCGATCTGTGCCGTCATGCTGCGCCGCAGTGGTGCGCTCAACCATGATACGATCGTGGCCACGGTCATGTCCAATCTGGGCCTGCATGAATTTTGCCGCAATCATGGCCTGCAGCTGGTCTGTACGCCGGTGGGTGACCGGAATGTTCTGGAAAAAATGTTGGAGTGCGACTATTCCATTGGCGGGGAACAGTCCGGACATACGATTTTCCGGGGCTACTCCACTACCGGTGACGGTGAGCTGACGGCGCTGCAGTTTTTGCAGGCACTGTGCCAGTCCGGGGAAAAAGCGTCAGAGTTGGCCGCCTGCTGCGCCCAGTATCCGCAGGAGCTGATCAATGTGGAATTGGGCCACACACCCGGCGTGAAGGAACGCATCATGGCTGACGAGGAGCTGCAAAAGCGGATCCGTGAAACGGAAGAAATGCTTGGTGAGGAGGGGCGTGTTTTGATCCGTCCGTCCGGCACTGAGGCATTAATCCGAGTAATGGTTGAAGCCAAGAGTGATGAAATTGCAAACCATGCGGCAAAATCTTTGGCTGATTTCATAAAGAATTTGTCGAATTAATCATAGCTTTGACAAATTTTTGCGGATCGCTTGACAAATTATTTGTTCAATAGGTATAATAGCATATGGATAATATTAGCGAAGCAGTATTTGACAAAGAGTTAACTGATTTGAGCGACGAGCAGCTGTGCCAGGCGCTGCAGGACGGGAATCGTCAGGCGGCAGAGCTGTTGGCTGCACGTTATCATCGGTTAGTGCGTGCCTGCGCCCGTCCGTATTTCCTTGCAGGAGGGAACACGGAGGATCTGATGCAGGAGGGGATGTTCGGTCTCATTAAAGCCATGAGGGAATACGACGGGAGTCGTGAGGCGTCATTCCATACGTTTGCCAGCACCTGTATTCGCCACCGGCTGTGCTCCGTCGTCAAGGCGGCGGCCAGCGGGAAGCATCTTCCACTAAATCAATCGGTCCCCTTGAATCCCCCTTTCTTTGATATTCATTCTTCGTTGGCACAGGTTGACCCTGAAGTTTTGATGATCGATAGAGAAAAGGCCGCCACTCTGCTGGAAAACACCTGCAAGCAGTTGTCCGAATTCGAGGTAAAGATTTTAGGGTATTATTTAGACGGTCTCACGTGCCGTGAGATCGCGGAGACTGTTGGCAAGTCCTCCAAGTCGGTGGACAACGCTGTGCAACGGATCCGCCGCAAAGTAGCGCGGCAACTTTCTAAGGGCGATATCAGCAAAAGCTGAACGCATATATTTTTCTCAAAGAGAGGGTAACATCATGTACGAAGACAAGACTTTAGTATGCAAAGAGTGCGGCAAGGAGTTTGTTTTTACGGCCGGTGAGCAGGAGTTCTATGCTGAGCGTGGCTTCCAGAACGAGCCTCAGCGCTGCAAGTCCTGCCGTGATGCTCGTAAGAACGCAGCTCGTGGTCCCCGTGAGTTCTTCACGGCTACCTGCGCTATGTGCGGTGGTGAGGCTCGTGTGCCTTTTGAGCCCAAGAGCGATCGCCCTGTTTACTGCAGCGAGTGCTTTGCTAAGATGCGTGAAAACGGCTGATATTCTTTGCTGAATCTTACTTGATAAATAAAACGGCGTGCAGATCTGCACGCCGTTTTCTTTTTCTCTGAGCAGTGGCTGCATGGACGCCATTGCTGTCCTTGCGGGAGCCATGGAAAAGGGAAGAAGGACTACGGGCGGGGATTTTCTCGGGTTGGTGAAACTTCCTGTTGAAAATGCGGTGAAAACAGGGTATAATACAATTGTAATTTATTATGGAGGTTTGAACAATGATTGAAATTACCAAGGATACAATCATCGGTGATATTCTGGATATTGCTCCGCAGACGGCGCCTATCTTCTATTCCATCGGGATGCACTGCCTGGGCTGCCCCTCTTCTCGCGGCGAGACCGTAGAGGAAGCTTGCATGGTGCACGGGATCGACGTGGATAAGCTGCTGGCGATCGTCAATGAGGAAGCCAATAAGCCCGCAAAATAAATAAGCACCGTGAACGCATACGTGCTCAACGCCGTATGCGTTCCCTTGTATAGAGAAACGTGCGGCTGCCGTCGGGGCGCCCGGTACGTAAGGAAATGAGGAGACCCATGGAGAAAAAGCAACTACTGCTGCAGCCTCGACTGCAAATGTTGGCAGATTTGGTGCCCGAGGGCGCACGGCTGGCGGATATTGGAACGGACCACGGCTATCTGCCGGTCTGGCTTTTACAGCGTGGCCGCATCCGGACGGCTATTGCGGCTGATATTGGTGAGGAGCCATTGTACCACGCCCGCCGTACAGCCTTGGAATACGGGATCGGCGGCGTCGATTTTCGCCTGTGTGACGGCCTGCGGGGTATTGGCGCACAGGAGACGGATACGATCGTCATCGCCGGTATGGGCGGAGAGACCATCGCCCATATCCTGCAGGCATCGCCTTGGACCGCCGATGGAGCGCATATATTGCTGCTCCAGCCAATGACCAAAGTAGAGCAGCTGCGTTTGTGGCTCCCTGAAAACGGGTATCGCATTGCCGGCGAGCGTTTGGTGCAGGACAAGGATTTCCTCTATACCATCCTGCAGGTCACCGGCGGGACGCAGGAGCCTTTGGACGAAGTGGGGCAGTACAGCGGCGTGCACTTGGACAACGATCCCCTGTATGACGCCTATTTGCAGCACCAGATCGACCGGCTGCAGCGTGCGATCGAGGGGAGAAACCGCTCCGGCAGTGCAGAGAATCGCTTTGAGGCCGACCGCCTACTGCGGATCTGTCAGGCGCTGGAGGAGAAGAGAAGGAGGCTTTCCCATGGTGACGGTGCATGATATTGAACAGTACCTCTTTTCTTGGGCGCCACAAGAACTGGCCGCAGACTGGGACAATGTGGGCCATCTGGTGGGCGATGCAGAGGCGGAGGTCCGTAAAATTTTGGTGTCGCTGGATATTACAGAGAATGTGGTGGAGGAAGCCATTTCCAGTGGCTGCGACCTGATCATCTCACACCATCCGGTGATGAACTGCACATGGCATAAGGTGCAGAATATACGCAGTGATCGGCCGCAGGGGCGGATGCTGATGAATATGGTGCGTCACGGCATTTCAGCGATCTGTATGCACACGAATTTGGACGCTGCGGAGGGCGGTGTCAATGACGTTTTGGCCGAAAAATTGGGTCTGACAGACATCAAATGCTTCAATGACGAAAAAATTGGCAGATTTGGTCTGCTAAAATGCGAAATGCCCCTTGTGGACTTCACCCATTCTGTGATAAAATGTTTAAGTTGTAATGGTTTACGGTATACCGATGCAGGAAAATCGGTCCATCGTGTGGCGGTGGGCGGCGGTGCCTGCGGCGACTATATATCACAGGCCATCGCAATGGGTTGCGACACATTTGTGACCTCTGATCTCAGTTATCACCAATTTTTGGATCACCGGGAGATCAATCTGATCGATGCCGGACATTTTCCTACGGAGAATGTCATTTGCCCGGTGATCATCCAACGGCTCAAAGATGTGTTTGCGCAGCTGACGATTCTACCATCGACCGCACATGATCGTGAGGTCATCCAATACTGCATTAAAGGAGAAGAGTAATCATGTCTGGACATTCCAAGTGGCACAACATTCAAAAGACCAAGGGTGCGGCTGACGCAAAGCGCAGCGCCGCTTTTACCAAGATCGCTAAGGAAATCATTGTTGCTGTTAAGCAGGGCGGCAGTGGTGATCCTGCCAATAACTCCCGCTTGGCAACGGTTGTCGCCAAGGCCAAGGCGGCCAATATGCCCAACGATAATATCAAGCGTACGATTGACAAGGCACTGGGCGCCAATAACACGGACAACTACGAGTCTGTTACCTACGAGGGCTATGGTCCCTGCGGCGTGGCTGTGATCGTAGAGGCTCTGACCGATAACCGGCAGCGGACCGCTCCGGAAGTTCGGCATTATTTTGATAAGTTCGGCGGTAATCTGGGCGCACAGGGCTGTGTTTCCTGGTCCTTCGACCGCAAGGGTGTAATTGTCATCGACAATGAAGAGGAAGAATTGGACGAGGATACCGTCATGATGGACGCTCTGGAAGCAGGTGCGGAGGATATGCAGTCCGAGGGCACTGTTTTTGAAGTCACCACGGATCCGGAGAGTTTTGCCGAGGTCCACAAGGCGCTGGAGGCCAAGGGCTATACCTTTGTCAGCGCTGAGGTGGAGATGGTTCCTCAGAACTACATCACTTTGACCACGGAGGAGGACGTCAAGATGATGGAGAAGCTGCTGAGCCATCTGGAGGACAATGATGACGTCCAGAACGTGTGGCATAACTGGCAGCAGGACTAAGCGCACCTGTATCTTTTTACATCGTGTCAAAAAGCATCCCTTTGCACCTGCTGCAAGGGGATGTTTTTGCCTGATGGATGCTGTATCAATTGTCTCATGACAGGCAAGCATATTATTACGGGCGACTGCGTGTGCATACGGGCATGCAGATCAGGGAAGGATATCTCTATGCTGATTCTTATAGGTATCGGAGTGGCGCTGCTGGTAAGCGCTGTTCAGATTTGGGTGCTGCATCGGACAAAAACCGTTCGGAATGCCGTCCTTCTGATCGGAAAAAACGTTTTCTTTCTTCATATAGTGACGGTGGCACTTTTCCAATACGTCTTTCACCGTCGTCACTATATCATAATCGCACCATATGGCGCAGGTGATGTTGGCCTATATCTGGGGCTCTGCGCTGCGGTGGGGTTGCTCTTTTTAGGGATCGACTATAAGCTGGCCAAGAGAAAGCCACGGGACACAAGAGAGAAGGGAAACGGTTTGGTAACGGGTATTTTATGCATCCTTTTGACATTTGTGGGGGTCCTCTGTGTCACATTGACCAATTGGAGCAAGGTGGAGTTTGGAGATCTGCCCATCGACCAAGCGCTCATCACCTACCTCTCGCCGACCGTGGGCAGTAACCCGGTGGACATTATCTCGGCCATTGAGGGCC
Source organism: Oscillospiraceae bacterium (assembly GCA_020025275.1). Taxonomy (GTDB): domain Bacteria; phylum Bacillota; class Clostridia; order Oscillospirales; family Oscillospiraceae; genus Vescimonas. The sequence continues at coordinate 45,673 of JAHHSI010000013.1, forward strand.
CTGTTTTCCTTGCGTTTCTCTGCGCCGTCGCCGTGGGGATCTTTGCCTTTGCGCATATCGGATTTTTGCCCCGCTGGGTGCATCGGACGATCAGTCTGGTTCTGGCGATTGTCATTTTTGTGGGTGGCACGGTCTATGGTGTGCGAAAGTTCCGACTTCTGGATCTGCATACCCATTATTTTCAGAAATCTTCCCTCATTGATGAAACCTATGTTGATCCGCGCGAGATAAACCTGCAGTTTCCGGAGAAGAAACGCAATCTAATCCATATTTATCTCGAATCCATGGAAAATAGCTATATGTCCACAGAAACGGGCGGGTTCATGGAGACGGATTTGATCCCAGAGCTGACAGAATTGGCTAAAGAGGGCTACAGCTTTTCTCATTTGAAGGAGGGCTTCGGCGGGCCGAGATCTGCCGTTGGAACCACATGGTCGGTGGCTTCTATGGTCAATATGAGTACAGGCCTTCCGATGAAAACACCTATGGACCGGAATGCCTACAAGCAAAAAGATCAATTTCTGCCGGGGGCATGGGCACTGGGGGATATTTTGGAAGAAGAGGGTTATGAACAGACGCTGATGTTTGGCGCCGATGCGGATTTCGGAGGCCTGACAACCTACTTCAAGACCCATGGCGATTTTAACGTGATGGACTACAAATACGCCAAGGAGACGGGGGTCATTCCTAAGAACTATAATGTCTGGTGGGGCTATGAGGATGAAAAACTCTTCCAGTTTGCCAAGGAGGAACTCATACGTCTAAGCAATACGGGAAAGCCCTTCAATTTCACCATGGAGACGGCGGACACCCATCGTCCGGACGGCTATCTGGCACCTGATACACCGGCACCATATCCCAACCAGTATGCCAATGTGGTGGCCCACAGCTCTTCGCAGGTCTATGACTTTGTGCGTTGGATCCAGCAGCAGCCCTTTTATGAGAATACCACGGTGGTGATCATCGGCGATCATGTCAGTATGGAGTCGAATTTCTTCAATTTCTATGGATTTCCCAAGGACTACCGCCGCTCACAGTATAATGTCATTCTGAATCCGGCGCCGAGTGTTGCGGCCAGCGATCCGCAGCTTTTGTCGGAGCGTGACTACGCCAATTTTGATATGTTCCCCACGATCCTATCCAGTTTGGGTGTTACCTATGATGGACATCGGCTCGGGATCGGAACGGATCTGTTTTCGGGAGAAAAGACACTTTTTGAGGAAAAAGGATTTTCCTATGCCGACCGGGAACTGGCCAAACGCAGCGACTTCTATGATCGAGAGATTTTCGGCCAGCGCAAGTCATAATCTCATACGATAGAGAAAACCACGAAAAGCTCCGACAGCGGAACTTTTTGTGGTTTTCTTCTTTTTGGGAGCCGACTCTTCTAACTTTCCTGTATTCGTCATACATATGAGTAACGGAAAATGAAGGCAAACGGAGGAAGGCACTATGAATCAAACCGCATCCATTTATCAGGATATGGCCAGGCGCACGAAAAACAGCATCTATATCGGCGTTGTGGGGCCGGTTCGGACGGGAAAGTCCACGTTTATCAAACGCTTTATGGAGACGCAGGTTCTGCCCAATATGGACAACAGCTATCGGCGTGATCGGGCCAGGGATGAACTTCCGCAGAGCGGTTCCGGACGTACGATCATGACTGCCGAACCGAAATTCGTGCCGGAAGAGGCAGTGGAAATTTGTCTGGAGGGGGGCGCCACGTTCGCTGTCCGGATGATCGATTGCGTCGGCTACATGGTCCCGGGGGCTGTAGGGCAGTTTGAGGATCTGGCTCCCCGGATGGTGATGACCCCGTGGTATGACTATGAGATCCCCATGACCGAGGCGGCGGAGATCGGTACCCGCAAAGTCATTACGGACCATTCTACCGTGGGCGTGGTGGTCACCACTGACGGGACTGTCACTGACATCCCACGGGAGGATTACGCAGAGGCCGAGGAGCGGGTGATCCGTGAGCTGCAGGAGATTGGAAAGCCCTTTGTGGTTCTGGTCAATTCCAGCCAACCGGAGAGCAGCCGCTGCCGTGCCATCAAAGAGGAGTTGACGCAGCGCTATCAGATCCAGTGTATGGCCGTCAACTGCCAGACCATGGAGCAGTCGGAGTTTATGGAGCTGCTGCGCAATCTATTGTATGAGTTTCCGCTGCAGGAATTGGATTTCTTTTTGCCGCCTTGGGTGGATGCGCTTCCGGCCGACCACCCTATAAAACAGGGGCTCTATCAGTCCATCGCACAGCAAGCACGGCCGTTGGGACATATCCGGGAGTTGGATGACTGTCTTGCACAGCTTCAGCAGAAGGAGGAGGTCCAGAGCATTGCACTGCGAGGGATTGATCTGGGTGTGGGTGTTGCTGCGGCGGAGGTACAGCTGCCCCGCAGTCTCTTTTATACGACCTTGAGTCAACGATCGGGTCTGACGGTGGAGGATGACGGGGATCTGATGGAGCTGCTGACGCAGCTATCTGCCATGAAAACGGAGTATGAGCAGATCGCCCCGGCGCTGCAGGCGGCACGGGAAACGGGATACGGAATTGTTCTGCCACGGGTGGAGGAGCTTCATCTGGAGGACCCGGAAATTGTGCGGCAGGGAGGACGGTATGGCGTACAGATGAAAGCCAGCGCACCATCGATCCATCTCATTCGTGCGGACATCGAGACCACGGTCTCACCCATCGTGGGGAACGAGAAGCAGTCGGAGGATATGGTCAATTACCTTCTGCAGGAATTTGAGGGGGACCCGAATAAGATTTGGCAGTCCAACATTTTTGGCAAAAGTTTCCATGAGATCGTGGGCGATGACCTACAGGCGAAATTAAAGCGTATGCCGGAAGACTCGCAGAAAAAGCTGCGGGAAGCATTGGAGCGCATCATCAACGAGGGCAGCGGCGGACTGATCTGTATTATCCTATAACACGGAGTCCACCATCGCCCTTTCACCCTTGGAAAGAAAAGCGCAGCATGGGCTTCTTTCTTTTCTGCCTTGCTATTACCGGAAAGCCGTGGTAGAATAGTAACAGTATCCAAAAGGGAGGACTTCACGTATGCTCTTAGCCATTGATGTAGGCAATTCCAATATTTCGGTGGGCCTCTTTGCGGCAAAGCAGGACTTGAAGTTTCTTGCCACCATTGACACAGACCAGCGAAAGACGGCAGACCAGATCTGCATCGATCTCATCCATATTTTTCAGCTGTACGGCTATGATTTGAAGGATGTGACCGGCGCTATTTTTTCCAGTGTTGTGCCGCCCATGAATTTTATGATGACCAAAGCGCTGACCCGCCTTTTGGGGAAGGCCCCCATGATGGTCGGTCCCGGTGTCAAAACCGGGTTGAATATCCGTATGGAGATCCACAATCAGCTGGGCGCCGACTTAGTGGCCAATGCTGTGGCGGCACTGGATAAGTACCCGACCCCGATCATTATGATCGATATGGGAACGGCCACCACGGTGTCCTACATCTCTTCCCGTCGGAGCTATGAGGGCGGTCTGATGTTCCCCGGTGTGAGCGTCTCCCTCTCCGCACTTTCCGACCATACGGCCCAGCTGCCGGATATTTCCCTGCAGCATCCCAAGACGTTGATCGGTAAGAATACCGAGGACTGTATGCGCTCCGGCATTGTCTACGGTACGGCCGGTATGCTGGACGGCATCATTGATCGCATCTGCGAGACGCTGGATGAGGAGCCCACCATTGTGGCCACCGGCAGCACTGCGCCGGTGATCGTCCGCTACTGCCGCAATAAGGTCTACTATGATAAGTATCTTCTGATGGAAGGGCTGTATCGTATCTACGAAAAGAATTGCTGAAAAAACACCCGCAGCTCTGGGCTGCGGGTGTTTTTATCCATCATCTTTACTTGGCGAGGATCTTCTTCAGCTTGCAGAAGCGGGGCAGGGAGTCTACCTTGGGCAGATCCGGCTCACCTTGAATCAGGGGCAGCGCGTACTCAATGAACTGGTGGTTCACGCCGTTGCCGGCCTCGTTGATCCAATCACGGGGGACCTTCTTCTCGGCATTGGCCACCTCGATCAGGGGCACCAGTTTGGTCTTGCAGGCATACTTGCCGTCTTTGATACCGCGCTCAAAGCCCACCATGCGGCCGCTGATCCCGTTGACTGCGTTCTCCACGGCCGTCTTGCCGGCCATGTAGGACTCCTCAATGTCAGTCTCGGAGGCCAGATGAGCACCGCAGCGCTGCAGCAGATTCAGTTCGATACCGCGAACCTTGGCGCCGGTCTCCTCCTTCAGCACCTGTGCCAAAATCGAGGCCAGACCGCCCAGCTGTGCGTGGCCGAAGCCATCGGTGGCCGCCGTCTTTGCCTCGGAAACAAAGTCGCCGTCCTCATAGTGGATGCCCTCAGATACGGCAATCAGGCAGTTGCCCTTTTCGGCATAGACGCGCTTGACGTCTTCAATGAAAGCGGGCATGCTGAAATTCGTCTCGGGCAGATAGATCAGGTCAGGACCTGCGCCGTACTCGTTGGCCAGTGCAGCGGAGGCTGCCAGCCAGCCGGCATGGCGGCCCATGATCTCCACCACGGCGATCATACCGGTGTCATAGACACGGGCGTCCTGATAGATCTCCATCATGGAAGTGGCGATGTACTTGGCCGCAGAAGCGAAGCCGGGGCAGTGGTCGGTGCCCACCAGATCGTTGTCGATGGTCTTGGGCACGCCCATGACACGGCACTCGTAGCCCACGGACTGCATATAATGATGGATCTTGTTGCAGGTATCCATGGAGTCGTTGCCGCCGTTATAGAAGAAGTAACGGACATTGTGCTTTTTGAATACTTCCAGAATCCGCTTATAATCTGTATCATCTACCTCAGGATCTGCAATCTTGTAGCGGCAGGACCCCAGAGCAGAGGAGGGGGTGTACTTCATCAGGCGCAGTTCTTCGGGATCTTCCAGACCCATGTCGAACAGCCGATCTTCCAAAACGCCCTTGATGCCGTGCTCAGCGCCCAGCACCTGTGTGATGGCACCGGATTTCAATGCGGTGTCAATGACGCCATAGGCACTGGAGTTGATCACGGAAGTGGGACCTCCGGACTGGCCAATAATGCAGGCGCCTTTCAGTTCTTTCATAGCAAATACCTCCTGGTCAAAAATTTTTTGCCCGAAGAATATCTTATCATGCAAATCATGAAAAGTAAATCGGTTAGACTTGAAAAATCGAAATTTTATGATACAATAGAATTGTAAGATATTTATACCAATCATTCCGTACAAGCAATTTTGGTAGTAAAGGAGAAATCATTATGTCACTGGTAACTACAAAGGAAATGTTTGCCAAGGCCTATGACGGCGGCTATGCCATCGGCGCATTCAACGTGAACAACATGGAGATCATTCAGGGGATCACGGAGGCTGCTGCCGAGCTGAAGGCTCCTCTGATCCTGCAGGTGTCCAAGGGCGCACGTGCTTATGCCAATCGTACGTACCTGATGAAGCTGGTGGAGGCTGCGATCATTGAGACCGGCCTGCCCATTTGCCTGCATCTGGACCATGGTGATAGCTTCGAGCTGTGCAAGGCCTGCATTGATGATGGCTTTACCTCCGTTATGATCGATGCTTCTTCCAAGCCCTTTGAAGAGAACATCGAGCTGACCAAGCAGGTAGTTGCTTATGCGCATGATCACGGTGTTGTGGTAGAGGCCGAGCTGGGCACTCTGGCCGGCATTGAGGATGAGGTCGTTGTGGCTGAGGGCCATGCCTCCTACACCCGCCCGGAGGAAGTGGAAGAGTTTGTGTCTCGCACGGGCTGCGATTCTCTGGCCATCGCCATCGGCACCAGCCACGGCGCCTATAAGTTCAAGCCCGGCACCAAGCCTCAGCTGCGTTTTGATGTTCTGGAAGAGGTTTCCAAGCGTCTGCCCGGTTTCCCCATTGTCCTGCACGGTTCTTCCTCTGTGCCTCAGGATCTGGTGGCGAAGGTCAATCAGTATGGCGGCAATATGCCCGGTGCCATCGGTGTGCCTGAGGATCAGCTGCGTCAGGCGGCTTCCATGGCTGTCTGCAAGATCAATATTGACTCCGACCTGCGTCTGGCTATGACGGCCTCGATCCGTGAGCACTTCGCACTGCATCCGGATCACTTCGATCCCCGCCAGTACCTGAAGCCTGCACGTGCTGCCATCAAGGATGTGGTTGCCCACAAGCTGGTCAACGTTCTGGGCTGCGACGGCAAGGCATTCTAAAAAGCCAATCTCAGTTGAATATTACAAAAAAGCGCAGATGATTTTCTGCGCTTTTTTGCTTTCCTGCGCAGATATCTCCTATCCAAAAGAGGGACTATGGACGGAAAAAAGAGATAATCGAGCCCAAGTATTGTCATCGAAAAAAGAGAGGCGTGACCATGTCACGCCTCTCTTTTGATGTCTTTTAAAATGTTACAGAGTTTCTTTGATCTTGGCTGCAATCTGATCGGCGGTCAGACCATACTCACGCAGAACGTCCAGAGCCTTGCCCGACTGGCCGAACTGATCGTTGATACCGATCTTACGGAATTTGCAGTTCACCTGTCCCATCAGTACGTCGGCAACAGCATCGCCCAGACCACCGATAACGCTATGCTCCTCCACGGTGATCACGTTGCCGCAGGCCTTGGCATACTTGGTCACGCACTCAGCATCAATGGGCTTGATGGTGTGCATATTCACTACGGTGATGTCGATTCCTTCGGAGGAGAGGAGCTTGGCCGCTTCCATCGCCTCGTTGACCATCAGGCCACAGGCAAAGACGACCGCATCCTTACCCTCACGCATCACGTTGGCCTTGCCGATCTCGAAGGGGTACTCCTCTTCAAATACAGGCGTTGCCAGACGTGCAAGGCGCATATAGACGGGACCCTCCATCTCAGCAACGGCAAAGACCGCCTTGCGTGCCTCGGTGGCATCTGCGGGGACAACGACCGTCATGCCGGGGATCATGCGCATCAGGCCGATATCCTCAATGGACTGGTGGCTTCCGCCATCCTCGCCTACGGAGACGCCGGCGTGCGAGCAGCAGATTTTTACATTGAAGTGTGGATAGGCAATGGAGTTGCGGATCTGCTCATAGGCACGACCGGTACCAAACATAGCAAAGGTGGAGCAGAAGGGGAGAAGCCCCATGGTCGAAAGGCCGGCACCCACATTCATCATATTTGCCTCGGCAATGCCGCAATCGAAGAAACGCTCAGGATAGGCGGCCTTAAAATGCTTGGTCATCGTAGCGCCGGCCAGGTCTGCATCCAGAACGACAACGTTTTCGTTGACGGCGCCAAGCTCTACCAAAGCTTTGCCGTAGGCTTCACGGGTAGCAATCTTTTCACTCATGGTCTTAGTCCTCCAATTCCTTTAACGCCTGGGCACGCTGCTCTTCATTGGGAGCCTTCCCATGCCAGCCCACCTGGTTTTCCATGTAGGATACACCCTTGCCCTTGACCGTGTGGGCCAGAATGCACTTGGGCTTGCCGGGCGTGGGAGCAGCACTCAGCGCTACCTCGATGGCGTCCAGATCATGGCCGTCAGGCAGGTCGTAGAGATCAAAGCCAAAAGCGCGGATTTTTGCGGGCAGATCACCCAGCGACATAACATCCTCGTTGCTGCCGTCGATCTGCAGATTGTTGTTGTCGATGATGACCGTCAGATTGTCCAGCTGATAGTGGGCTGCGGACATCAGAGCTTCCCAGATCTGTCCCTCCTGGCACTCGCCGTCGCCCAGAACCGTGTAGACCTTTGTGTCCTTTTTCTGGAGCTTGGCGCCCAGAGCCATACCGACGGCAATCGAGCATCCCTGTCCCAGAGAGCCGGTGGAGGCATCAATACCGGGAACCTTTTTGCAGTCAGGATGTCCCTGCAGGATGCTGTGCAGCTGGCGGAAATTTTTGAATTCATCGCGATCAATGAATCCCATTTCTGCCAGAATTGCATAGTAGCACGGTGCACAGTGGCCCTTGCTCAAGACAAACCGGTCACGATCCGGATTTCGGGGATCTTTGGGGTCAACGCGCATGTGGTTATAAAACACGCTGACCATCAATTCAGTCACAGACAAGGAACCGCCCGGATGTCCGCTGCCGGCATTGGCGGTCATGTTGATGATGTCCCTGCGGACTTGTTTGCAAACCTTGGAAAGCTCTGCAGTATTCATGAGAAACCTCCGTTTATATATAATACCATCCCTTAGACTACCGCATATACGAGGTAAAGTCAAGACCGAACCCGGTGTTTTGGTAGATTTCGCTGTTCTTAATCAGAAGGTCAGGGCAAAAAAAGAAGCGTAGCATAAGCTACGCTTCTTCCTTGTTTTCTGTCGGATCATCCTCTAAAATCTTAGGAATTTTCATGCGTGACAAGGGGTTTGCCTTTGCAGCAACCCGCAGGGATTCGTTATCAATGTGAGTGTAAATCTCCGTTGTATTCAGGTGTTCGTGACCTAAAACCTCCTGAACGGCTTTGACGTCCACGCCATTTTGCAGCATCAGGGTCGCAGCTGTATGGCGCAGCTTGTGGGAGGAGTACAGGGAGCTGTCAAGACCGGCTTCGGAGAGATGCTTTTTCACCAGTGCATGGACCATCGACCGGCTGATACGCTGATTGCGATTTGATAGGAACAAGGCATCCTGTTCCTTGCCGGATACCGGGCGGCGCACCTGCAAATATGCGTGAAGTGCATCCTGACAGGCTTGGTTGAGATAGACGATCCGAACTTTGTTTCCCTTGCCGATCACGCGCAGCGCGTCATCTTGTATATCACTTCGGTTGAGTCCGATCAATTCCGAAATACGCAGCCCGCAATTGAGAAAGAGTGTCAGAATACAGTAATCCCGCTCCCGATTCGGCCCAGTCACTGATTCCAATAAAGAAATGCTCTCATCCAAAGTCAAATAGTGGGGGAGGGTCTTGCGCAGCTTGGGAGAATCCATATCCTTGCAGGGATTGTTCTCCAAAAGGTGAACTTTGTTGCATAAATAGTTAAAAAAGGAGCGGATTGTTGCCAATTTTCTGGCTCTTGATGAGGCAGAGAGACCTTTGTTAGAATTTTCACTATTGTGATGTATCACTCGATCACGGCTCAGATAGGACATATACCCATATATATCCGTTAAAGAGATGGAGCGGACCAAGGCCAGATCCACATCCAGAATCTGGATGTCGTCCATGGGGGTATCGCGCAGCGCCGGATCACGTGCTTGCTTTATATAGCGGAAGAAATTCCGCAGATCGAGAAAATACTCGTCAACGGTACGCTGCGAGTGTGCTTTGATGGTTTCATGATACGCCAAAAAATCCAGTAGAATTTGGGGCGACTGTGAACGGTAGTCAAGTGACATAGAATGTTTATTTCATTGTGAGTGATACCGGATGTCGTTCCTGCGGAACACACCAAGCCAAAACCAAGAAGGGCCATCGGCGTGAAAGCAGCACAGAAAGAGGCATGGAAAAGCAACTGAGGATCCAAGAAAAGAACAACACGGCAAGCAAGCAGATAATCGGGTTCAAGCAAGTGATGAAGCCATGTCATCCATGAATTTTCAAGGAATTCTGCGTGTTCGCCTCCCTCCAATTGAACAAAATTTTTATTTTGTTCAATTACTTGTCGTAATTGTACGCCGCAGCCCCGCCTCCCTTGGCGGCAGCGCACCCGGCGGGATGCGTTGCGCACTGGCGGCTAATCCCGCCGGGTGCTTGTCCCGGTGGATGCTGCGGCAACAAAATAGCTGTTATTGTTCAATCTGGACACCCGAGCGGGTGCATTATTCCTCACGAACTCCTTTCGTAATTGATGGGCAGCGCAGGCATACAAGGGCTTGCGCTGCTCTCAATCTATCATGCAGTGCAGATAATGTCAAGTCAGACTTTCCGCTTAGCTGCCTTTTTTCGTTCCAGCAAAATGTCCGCCATAGCGTAAATAGCGGTTACACTTGGGCTGCCATGGTTCAGGTTTCTTTGCACCCTCTCAATATCGCCGTAACGCTTGAGCATATCCACAGCATAAACTTTTCTAAAGCTGTGTGTTCCTACGTTCTGCGGCAACCGAAACGCCGTAGCAGCGCGCTTCACGTCTGCCCAAACAGCTTGCCGGGTCTTGTGAAAGTTCGGATTTCTGCCCGGAAATGCCCATTTTTCCCCACTTTGCACACGGATTTCCCCAAGCAGCTGCTTGGGCAAGCCGTAGCGCCGACGCTTTCCTGTTTTCTGCTCCACAATCCAGCCGGACAGCTTCAAGTCCTCCGGCTTCATTGCCAGCACATCAGAAATTCGCAGCCCGGTATGTAAAATCACCCGCATGATAAGTTGATTTTGCGGCATAAGCGCCGCTAAAACGCGGTCAACCTCTTTCTGCAACAAGTATTCTGTTGTCATTTACTCCCCTCCTTTCCCTCCACTTTTCCGGGGTCATTCCGCAACGCCAAGACCCCCCACCGGCTGCGGCGCAGCGGGTGCGGGGTCGGCTTTCCAATCCTTAAAATGTAAAATAAAATTTTCCGAACTACGCAAGCGGCGTTTCAAATCGGGGGTCAATTTCTACCACCTCAATGGCGCGCCCCATGTGGCGCAATCCGTCCGCCATAATCTCCGCTTCCTCCTCTGTATCAAAGCAAACGGGGCGACCGTTATAATGGCGCACATATTCTGCACCAAGCGCTTTCTGCTCCACCAGATAATACTGCATCTCTCTCACCTCCTTGCAATGGCAAAAGTAACACCCTCTGCCGTGTCGGTTTGGAAAGATGTCCCGCCCGGCATAGCTGCCACATCTTCCCAATTCATATCTGCATAAACCACATCCGGATGCCGTAGCTTGCCGCCGTGGTAGTACCAGCGCCCACCGATTTTTTGGCTTTCCTTTCCAATGTACTTGCAAACATATCCAACCGCAGAATCATAATTCCCATAAAGGTGAATCGCGGTTGAGAATCCATATTTCCATCCGGGAATATTCCAGACGGTATGCCCTCCGGCATCTGCCCAGGCGATCCGCTGCGCTGCGCTGCGCGGGCGCTTGGGCTTTCCCCCTCCGGGCGGTATCATTGTACCGCTGTCCACTAATGGCAGCGCGTCATTGATGAAGCCGTGGAAATGGATTGCGCCATCCTTGTGAAACTCCGGGATGATGATATACGCAAGACCATTCCGGCGTACCCGATTGTCCAGCCATCCATTGACTTTGCGCATTATTTCCCGCATATCATAGCGGTCGATTTTTTCCGCATCAAAAGTCAAGGTGATGAAGTAAGCCATGGGATTACAAAGCGCCAAGTCTCGGATAGCTGTCCGGGCGCGGCGACGCGCTCTTGCCAGATTGTCCGCTGCATCTGTTGCAGAAATCGGCTTTTTACTGTCCGTTTTTTTGGACACTTCTTCCCTTGCTTCATATCCGGGGGCGCGGAAGATCTGGCGCGAAGCGCACAGAACTTCCCGCTTTCCGTCCGGGAAAATCTTAATGCGCGTATTATGTTTGATACCGTATTCGGTCTGTTCACCTATGATGCTCATAGTCTCCACGACGGAATACTGTCCCTATATCAAGTATAGCGGGCAAGCCCGCTTATGAATGCTCGCGCTGCGCTCGCTCGCCGCCTTTGGCGGCGGCTGCGCGCCCTGCTCGCATACGCTGCGGCGGGAACAGGTGCAGCGCCCCGCGCTCCGCCACTATGCGGCGGCGCGCGGCGCTGCCCTTCGAGGTGCGCATCAGCTGGCGCGCCTCCGCCCTCCCCCCAAAAGGGGGGAACGGTCGGCGCGACCACGTCCCGTACTCGGCGCTACTCGCAGCCTCCGTGCGGGACACCGGAGGTATGCTGCGGAATGCCGCCCCCTCTCGTCCGTCGCTTCGCTGCTGCGGCTGCTATGCTGCCGCAGCCCCGCGCCGTCCTCGGGGCTTCGCTTGCCCCTTGCGCGTCGGCGTTGCCGCCG
>JAHHSI010000014.1 GCA_020025275.1 Oscillospiraceae bacterium
AGGAGAGAAACAGGAAGACCGGGTGCATCACAAACATGGAGCACCCGATCACCAGGATAAAATAGAAAAAATTCACCGCAGGGTGGCAGGCCGCAAACGCATCCTGCTTCATATCAGGCACCCTGCCAGCTTCCGCCCAAATCCCGGCCCAGGTCGCAGGTGTAGTTGAACTGGACCTCATCCTGATCCTGCAGGACATAGCGACTGACGCCATAGTTGGGATACCATCCGTTCACGCAGTACATCCAGCCGGATTCCGGCCCGCAGTCAAACTCGTAGAGGTTGCCGATACCGCAGATATAGGCGCTGTTGTACGCCGGTGTAAATCTGGATTCCATGTGGATGCGGTTGTCGGTGGTAATGCGCTTGAGCACGTCAAAAACCGACTCTCCTGCATAGAACGTCACCGGCTGCCGGGCAAAGAGAACTCCGTCAGACGGGACCAAAATCTCCTTCCCCTCCTCTAAACGATCCATATTATTGAGGATCGTGGCGCAGGAAATCGTCACGTAGCATGTAAAGGCTTGCTGCTTGTCAACCTCTACATCTTCAGGTTCCACCGGCATCTGCTGCCCCTCCGGAACGGGGTCGGTAGCAAACTTATCCTTTCCGGACTGGCTGCCGTCGCTGACGGGTACCTGCTGCTCCTCATACTTGGAAAAATCCTGCTCGCTGTCCTTCGTCGTGTCAACATCGAAATCCTTCTGGGCCGGATCTTTCTGCGCCGGGTCCTTTGTCTGCTGGGTAACTTCCACCCCGGGGGCAGGCGCCTTCGCCTGCCCCGGATTCTGGTCCAGTTTTTGGCCGCCGCACGCTGTCAGCCCCAGAATAAGCACCAGCGCCAAAAAACAACCGGCCAGCCGTTTCATCTGTTTTTTCATCATGTTACTGCTCCTTCTTACTGCTCCGCTTCTTGCTCATCACATATACCGCAATGCCGCAGCCCACAACCACCACGGCGGCGCCGACAACGATCACCACGGTTTTCTGGTTTCCGGAATTCTCAGGGGCTGCCTGCGGCTCCTGCGTGCTTTTCTCCATCTCATTCACGGACTGGCTGCTGGCGCGCTTTGCAAGGAAGTACTCCCCACCTGCATTCAGCACACACTTCAAAACGCCATTTTCAACCGTGACCTTCTCGATCAGTTCCGCCTTGCCCTCTGCGGTCTGGTACCGCAGCAGCAGATAGTCGCCATCCTCCAGGCCGGTGGGCAGCTCCAGATACATCGCTCCGGGGAAGTCACCGGTATGGACGAAGTGGAAAATAAAGGGGTTCTCCGCCAGCTTGCGGATCTCCTTTTCGTGTTGGCCGCCCAGAGCCACGGTCACGTCCACGTCCCGGCTCTCCTTGATGTCCATTCCGTTGATCATCACCGTGTACTCGGCTCCGGAGGCCAGCGTACCGACAGCGCGCAGGTTTTCGTCCTTCCCCTTGATGGCCTCCAGCGCCTTTCGGGAGAACTTGCTGCTCTGTTCCGTGGGCACCAGCGCCTGTACCGGCGTGCCCTCCGTCTGCTGCGGTCTTGCCCCCGGCTTGGCTCCGGTGGTGCCGGCACCGTCTCCGGGCTCGGTGTCCGGGGCCGTGTCCGGGGCCTCCTCCGGCTTGGTATCCGGTTTGGCATCGGGCTTAGGATCGGGGCTCACATCCGGGATCTGCGGCACCTCTTCCGTGGTCAGATCCCAGTAGCCGCTCTGCCCATTCAGGAAGCGCTCATAGGCACACAGTGCGTGCATGGACTGAATCGTGGCCATCTTGTCCACCTTCAGATTCTTGTCGTGCTTGAAGCCCTCCCCGGCCACCATGTATTCGGCGAGGACAGACATGAGATTTTCCATCTCATCACCAAATCCGGCCTCCTGCGTCAGATCCTTCCCCAGCACGGCAAACAGAATGATGATCTGATCGATGGATTCGGCATTGCCCAGATTCAGGGATTTCTCCACGGCTTTGGCCAGATACCCCATGCCCCGTTCGATGGCCTGCGCCACCTCCGGACGGTCCTGATAGCGCGCCAGCACCTGCAGGTTCATGGCGGTGACATCCACACCGGATCGGCCGTCCTTGGCCAGACCGAAGCCGCCGTCCTGATTCTGGTAAGTCAGCAGCTCTGCAATGATGCTCTCGCGGGACCACTTCATCCCCTCCGGGATCTCCGTGTTGCGCATGTCCAGTGCCAGCAGGGCACCCATGAGGGCATTGCTGCCCTGCTTGGTAAGGTTAGGGTGGTTGCAGATCAGCTCAACAAAGTTGACGCCGCCCACATCCGCGATATCCTTGCCCAAAATGTTCACCGCCAGTGCGGTGCGCTCCACCTCCGTGGGCAAAATGTTCTTCCCCCAGGAACGGGCGTTGGCCACCACATCGCTGTAGTACTGATTCAGCTGCTCCTGCGGCAGCGTCCGCCCATCGCGGAGCATGGCATAGATGGTCCACTCTTCGCCGAAGCGGTAGGTGTTGTTGGCCTCCAGATAGGCGGCCGCCGTGGTCTTTCCCTCTTCAATAAACTTCGGAATATCGAAGCCCACCACCGGGCTTCCGTCTCCGGTCACCGTAATGGTCAGCTTCACCGGCTCTGCGTGGCCGCTTTGATCCACCGGCGTACCGATGGCAACCACCGTACCGGGACGAAGCGCCTTCACCTCAAAGATCTTGGACGCCACCCAGTTGCCGTCATCGGGGCCGCCGGTATTCCGGATCTGCACCAGAGGATTGGGCCGATGGATGCTGACGATGCCTTTCTGGCTGAAGCTCCACTCCAGCTCCGGCTCGGTGATCTCATGGAGACTGCCGGGCTGTCCGGCAAATTCCAGCGGCAGGACCTGACTGGTTCCCTGTGCCAGCTGGATGGTCTCCTGCGGACCGGTGACCTTGGTCAGAGGATTTTTATAGACAAAGGTGGCCTCGGAGCTGCCCTGCAGTTCCTTTCCCTGATCGTTAATTTTGGCCGTGAAGGTCACATGGCCGGCCTTGTGGGGCGTGTAGGCGTTCCCGCCGTACTCGGCAATGGCGGGATCGCTGCTCTCCACGGTAAAGCTGTCCTTGTAGCTGGCATTGGACGGCTCCACAAAGACGGACTGCGGAATGCTGACAAACTCGCCGGAGCCCATGGAGTTACGGTAGTGGATGTCCACGGTGCCGCTGATGACCGGCTGAATCTTGGTCACCGGTACGTAGGTAGAGGTGATCGAAATGGTCACCGATACACCGCCGTTCTTGTCAATGACCGTCAGCTTGCTGGTGCCGGGCTCACTGAAATGGAACTCGGTGGTGTTGTACATGGTGTGCACCATCTCCGGGCGCTCCGGCTGCATCTTCACCAGATAGGAGGGCATACTCTTAAAGTCCTTCTCCCCGGCATATCTGGCCTGAACTTCCAATTGCTTGTTCTCCGAACCCTGCACGGTAACGGAGTCCTCGATGACCTTGCCGTCCATCAAAAGGCGCAGCTCTTCGATCGTGTTGGAGGCAGAGACCACGCGGAATTCCGCAGCCAGCTGCTCCGTGCCGTCGGCCTTGCGCTCCGTGGCACGGATCACGCTTCCGCCGTCATGGAATACATAGAGTTTTTCGTTCTCGTCCAGCTGCATGATGGCCTGATCGGCACGGTCATTGCAGTTCCAGGTGATCACACTGTCCTCCGGAACGCCCACCAGCTTCACCGTACCGGCAAATCTGCCGCTGTCGGTCATCTGAGGCGACAGGCGCAGCACGCCGTCTTTCACATCGGTGACGGTCTGATCGTGCCAGACAAACTGCACAGGATAGCGATTCTTGCTGCCGTCGATGATTTTTTCGCCGTAATCTCTTCCGAAGTAGGGGTACCCCTGCATATCCAGCGTCCATGCCGTGCCGAACTCGCCCTTATTGCGGTTCAGCTGGTCGATGAAGGCCGTGGATCGCAGTTCCTCGTCGCCTACCGGGGCGCAGGCGATCATATTCTCCGGAAGGATATTCTCCACGGAGTTGGAGGCCGACCAGTAGCAGTTATAGAATCTGCCACCCTCATATCCGTTGGTATTCTTATGATCCGTGGATTTCTGGAAATGAACAAACGCACCACGGCGATTGTGCCCCATGGTAAGGCAGTTGGCGATCACGCCGTCTGACATCTTCCGCACAAAGCCGGCCGAATGCTGGCCGGTCACCTCACTGACGCAGTTGACGATCATGCCGCCGCGCAGCTTTTCGCCGAACGGGCCGCACTCCTGTCGGTTGGTAAAGTTGCTCTCCACCTTCACCTTCAGGTTCTGCACCACACCGGTCTCGGTGATGGTGCCAAACAGCCCCTGCGCACTGTCGGTCCGGATCGTGATGGTGTGTCCGTTGCCGTCAAAGATCCCCTCCAGGTTCACCGCTTGGAAGTTCTCGGTGATGACAATGTCCTGACTCAGCTGATAGGCCGGATCCTTACCGCTGATCTTGGCCAGTTCTTCCGCCGAAGAAATGGTGATCACACCGCTCTGGGGAAGCTCCACCGGGGCGTGTTCCCACACCCGTTCCTCCAGCGCTGCGATGGCTGCGCGCAGTGCCTTGGCAGCATCATCCACCTCCTCCTGAGAGGCGTCGATCTTGTCCAGCAGCACCTTGGCACTTTGCAGGGCCTCCTGCATCGCCGCCCACGTTGCCTCGGTATAGTTGGTTTCCACCTTGCTCTCGGCGTCCTTGACCGCCGCCGCCAGTTCCTTCTTGTCGGCAGGCTCAATGGCTGCACCACCGGGGACCAGTCGGGGCAGAGCGCCATCTACGGCCTCCCAGATATAACCGGACCCCACATTCTCGGCGTTGAGCAGCTCCACAAATGCCGGCGTTTTCATCTCGTCCAGCGACTTTTTCCCGTTGCTGGGGTCCTCTTTGTTCCAGGCATTTCCGCCGCCCACGCCGCTGTCTCCGCTGGCATAGTAGCAGTTCTTCAGCTGGGTGGGCGCCGTAGCGTCCTCCGAGGCATACATAATTCCAAAGTTAATGGGGATTCCAAACATATCCTTTGCCGTACCGGCAAAAAAGCTGTTGTAGATCCTGCCGTTGGTGGCTTTTCCTACCAGACCTCCGACTTCCCCCCACATAATGTCCTTTACATCGGCATCGATGGTTGATGCGCAGTTCTGTACGGTACCGCCGTTGAGCGATACCGCCAGAAGCCCCTCACCGACGGCCAGCTTGGCTGTGCCGTCCGTATTCAGGTTCTGCACGGTACCGCTGACCTCCTTGGCCAGAGGCTTTCCCTGCAGTGTAATGGTATACCCCTTGCCATCCAAGACGCCGGCAATGGAGTTCACCATCTGATCTGGGTTCAGCGTAATATCTGCGGTCAACTCATAGGTCGTTCCGGCAGGGATCTCCGCAGGCAGATCCGCCGCGGAACTGACCTGCCTGACTGCCTCCGCAGCATCTGTACGCATGATCGGGACGTACTGTCCCACGAGCAGTACTGCTAAGAGCAGTGCCATCATGCGTCTTCCGATTTTTCTCGACATACATTTCTCCTTTACCCCCTGGTATTTGCCCACAGGCCACACAGGCCTGCAATTTTATTTCCGCGTCTCTTGCCCGGCCGTCAAAAGCACAGAAACAAAAAAATCTCCGCCATCCGGCGGAGAAGTCGTAAGAAAGGACATCCTCTCCTCTCTCATGGCGCTGCCTTCCTCACCCGGAAAAATTTCACTCCACAACGGCAGGTCTTCTGACTTAGCTTCATCCGCAGGAACATCTTCTCGAATTTCTCCAATGATCTTTCGCTCCTTTGTCCACATCACAGCAGGGGTGTCTGTATCGGCTTTGCACCGATTTCCCATTTCATACAAGGTCGATCTTGTAACCGTTTTGGCTATGCAATTATTACAGGCGGCATTTCATAACGCCTTTTTCATTATGGCAAATTGCTTCTTTATTGTCAATCTATTTGTCCTCTATTCTCCCCTTTTTCGCCGTTCTCTGCGCCGGATCGACAGTTCATTGCTGTCCGAACGACAAAACACACCGCCGAAGCGGTGTGTTTGCAATAATCACGGCGCAGCAGACGCACCCTGCCTCGATTCGGCAGCGGCTGCGTGCATCCGCTCGTAGATGATGGCGGCGGCATTGTCCTTTGGCATAGCCGCAAGACTCCGGCACATGGCCTCCCTCTTTCCCTCATCCTCCAGCAGCGCTACACAAACACGGGAGATTTCCATACTGTAGGCCCCCGTCCGTGCCCCGCCTTTGCGGAGGAAATAGAAGCGGTTATAATGCTCGCAGCCCGCCACGGCATCGATGAGCACCATCGGCAGAGCCTTCATGGCGGCCTCGGTGATGCTGATGCCGCCCGGCTTGGTCAAATAAAGATCGGCACTGTCCATCAAAAGAGACATATCCTGCGTATAGCCCAGAATATGGATCTGTGGGTTCTCCCGGTAGCGGCGCTGCAGCTTTTTTTGCAGGCGGCGGTTGGTGCCGCAAACCACGGTCATCTCTGCATCTTCCGGCAGACGGTAAGATAAAAGCCACGCCAGCCGCTTCATGGGACCGCAGCCCATACTGCCGCACATCATCAGCAGATGCGTATGCTCCGGTGCAATGCCCAGCGCTCGCTTGGCCTCCTTCCGATCAGCCGTGTGATAGAACATCTGCCGGATGGGGATCCCGCTGCAGCACAGCTGCTCCTCTCGGATGTCTGGAGCGTCAAAATCCACCTGCAGCGATTCGTCGGGAATGAAATAGACATCCGCCCGGCTCTCTTTGGTGCCGGGATTGCAGGTATAGTCGGTGGCTACAAGGCCGATGGATACCGGCAGATGATGCCGTTTTTGCACCTCTGTCATCATCAGCGACGCGAAGACGTGGGTGCAGATCACCGTGTCGTACCCGCCCTCCTGTATGTAACGGCAGAGACGCTCCGTCCCCAGGGCCAGCAGACGATAGATCCCGGACTTTTCGTGAAAAATGGCGGGATGCTTCTCACTGTAGCCATAGATCAGCTTGAAAAGCCAATGTAAATAGCGATACATGGTGGTATGTCCCCAGCAGATAAACCGTGACAGCGTCCGGGAAACAAAGTCCAGAGCGTCCGTCACCACGCACGTCTCCCCCTGGGCATCATAGTATTCCTTTATTGCCTTGGCACAGGAATTATGTCCCTGTCCTGTGCTGCAGCTTAAAATCAATGTTGCCATGTATGATCCTCATTTTCTGCAAGCCGTTTTGTCAGCCCGCCTTATTCATTACCCCCAGTATACCGCCGCAAAATCAAATGAAACTCAACTTTTCCTCAACGATTGTTGAGGAAGTGTTCTTTTTCCGGTCCCGGGCCGTTTGTGCTCCGACGTGGTCAGCAGCAGCTCGCAGGTGCTCTCCGGAAATTCTCTGGCCACGGCAAGATTTACAGCCGCCGTCACCGTGCGGAACTGCTGCACGTCCACCAGCGCTTCCGTCACTTGAAAATAGACGGCCACCCACAGGTGGCGCCCCGTCTTTGTCACGTCGAAAAAAAGAGGGAGATAGCCGCTGTCCTCCATCACGTCTGTGCAGATCTGTCGGATCTTGTCCACGGTCTCATGATCCGGCGGAAACAAAAAGATACTGCGGATGGCTCCCCACAACATCTTGATGCTCTCCGGAAGCATGAACACAATGATCCCCACAGCGATGATGGGATCAAAATACGGCTGTAAAAAAGCCAGCGGCGTCTTTCCTAAAAACGACGAAGCAAAGAAGGCCGCAGACATTCCCAAACTGTACAGGACATCCAGTTTCCACCCCAACAGCTCTGCCTGCACCGTAGGGGAATCCATCGTTCGATTGATGCGCTTCATCCATCCGTAGATAAGCAGGCTCACCGTCCCCAACACCAACTGAAACAGGGAGATCCCGCCGCCGTCCACCGGATTGCCGCCGTCCACGGTCGAGACGATGATCTCGGTTCCGACACCCATGGTCACCGAGAGCATCATAAACCCCTTCACGATCAGGAAAATCGATTCTACTTGGAAGTAGCCGTACGGATGCTCCTCCGACACCGGCTTGTAAAAAAGTGGTGTCAGAAACAGGATCAATCCGATGAAGATCAGTTCCGTGGCATCATAGACTGCATCCATCAACACGGACTGCGAGTGGCTGAAGATGGCATAGAGCAGCTCCACCACCGCAAATGCCAATCCGGAAAAGAAAGAGATCCAGAGGATCTTTTTTTCTCTTTTTTCGCTGATCATTTGTTTTCTCCTTTTTGATTATCTTGCCTATAGTCAAAGTATACCACAAAAGGAGCGGAAAGCCAAAGCGTTTTCCCCGCCTGATTTCTCCAAACACAGCAAAGCGTCCTCTCCGATGGAGAGGACGCCCCGTGCTTGGCGCTCTATGCGCCTTTGGTTCCCTTAATAATTTTCTTTATGGACCTCGAAGTAGGCCTGCGGATGGTTACACACCGGGCATTTTTCCGGCGCCTTGGTGCTCAGCACCATATGGCCACAGTTCCGGCACTCCCACAGGATCACGCCGGCTTTTTCAAAGACGGTCTTGGACTCCACATTCTTCAGCAGCGCCCGGTAGCGCTCTTCGTGGCTCTTCTCGATGGCGGCCACGCCCCGGAACTGCTCGGCCAGCTGATGGAAGCCCTCTTCGTCGGCCTCACGTGCCATCCGGTCGTACATATCGTTCCACTCATAGCTCTCACCCTCAGCGGCATGGAGCAGATTTTCGGCGGTATCGCCCAGCTCACCCAACGCCTTGAACCACAGCTTTGCGTGTTCCTTTTCGTTGTCGGCCGTCTGCAGGAACAAGGCCGCAATCTGCTCATACCCGGCCTTCTTGGCCACCGAAGCAAAATAGGTATACTTGTTGCGGGCCTGCGACTCACCGGCAAAGGCCTCCCACAGGTTTTTTTCCGTCTTGGTCCCGGCATAGGGATTCTTTGCAGGAGCCGCCTCCAGCTTCTCGAACCGCTCGGCCGGCTGGTGGCATACGGGACAAGTAAAATCGGCCGGCAGAGAACCCTCGTGCACATAACCGCATACAGTGCATTTCCATTTTTCCATTGTATATACCTCCATGAATCTATCAATCGTACATTTTACAGTAGTATCTTTCTCTGATTGTGGTTGTATCATACCTCATCACGTACATTTTTTCCGTGACGAAATCACAGAACACGCCCCTCCCTGCCGCCCTTCTGTCGAACCTCGTCCTATTTTAGCACTCTAATATTGAGAGTGCTAAAATTCATAAATTATTCATGGAAAAACCACAATTCCTTCGAAATTATGGCCTATAACAATAGTTGTCAGCAGGAGGTACTGCATAAGCTTCCTATATGGCAGGCGGTCCTTGCCGCTGCAACATGGTATCTTATATCTTTGAGGAGGTTTTTATTATGTATGGCAACAACAGAAATCAGCAGATGCGTGTCTACGATCCGTTCCGTGAGATGGAGAATCTGCAGCGCAGCTTCTTCGGTGATTCCTTCAGCAATTTCTTCTCCCCGCAGAGTCTCTCCTCGTTCAAGACCGACATTACGGATGAAGGCGACCACTACCTGTTGGTCTCCGATCTCCCCGGCTTTGATAAGCAGGACATCACCCTGCAGCTCAACGGCGACACACTGACCATTCAGGCCAAACGGGAGGCCAAGACGGATCACAGCGACGAAAAGGTGGTCCGCATGGAGCGCTCCTACGGCGTCTACAGCCGCCAGTTCAACGTCTCGGAGATCGACACCGACAATATCCGGGCGTCCTATGAAAACGGAGTCTTGTCCCTGCGCCTTCCCAAGAAGAGCACCACGCTCCCCCAGAGTCGGATGTTGGAAATCGAGTAACATCCGTCGGCCACCTCTCCCCGGCCGCAAAAAGCCCGGAGCGGACCCACTGTCCGCTCCGGGCTTTTCTCTTTCATTTACAGATTGTGCACCCGCAGGGCACGAATGGCGTTGAGTACGGCCAATACCATCACGCCCACGTCGGCAAAGATGGCCAGCCACATATTGGATAGCCCCACCGCCGTCAGCGATAGGCAGCCGAACTTCACCACCAGCGCCAAGAGGATGTTCTGGCGCACGATCCCCGTGCACTTCCGGGCAATTTTGATCCCCTTGACGATCTGCAGGGGATCATCGTCCATCAGGACCACATCGGCCGCCTCAATAGCCGCATCTGAGCCCAGTGCGCCCATAGCGATGCCTACATCAGCCCGGGTCAATACGGGGGCATCGTTGATGCCATCCCCCACAAAGGCGACCTTGCCGCCCTTACCGGAGGTCAGAATCTGCTCCAGCCGATCCACTTTGTCGCCCGGCAGCAGCTCGCTGTGCACTTCATCCACGCCCAGTTCCGCCGCCACCTGCCGGGCCGCTCGATCCCGGTCACCGGTCAGCATGACCGTCCGTGTCACCCCCAGTGCCTTGAGTGCGGCCACGGCCGCCTTAGCATGGGGCTTCACCGTATCGGAAATAAGGACGTGCCCGGCATAGGCGCCGTCCACGGCCACATGGATCACCGTGCCCGCACTGCCGCACTCGTGATAGGGGATCCGGTGCTGCTCCATCAGCTTGTCGTTGCCGATGGCCACCGTCTGTCCATCCACCACGGCGACTACGCCGTGTCCGCTGATCTCCTGAATCTCCCCCACACGGCTGCGGTCGATCTCCTTTCCATAGGCCCTCTGCAAGCTCTTGCTGATGGGGTGGTTGGAGGCGCACTCCGCCAAGGCGGCATACTCCAAGAGCCGCTCTTCTTCCATGACGCTGTGGTGGATGCCCGCCACCTCAAAGGTACCCTCGGTCAGCGTTCCCGTCTTGTCAAAGACCACACACTGTACCTGTGCCAGCGCCTCCAGATAGTTGGAGCCCTTGATGAGCACGCCCTCCTTGCTGGCGCCGCCGAGCCCAGCAAAAAAGCTGAGAGGGACGCTGATGACCAGCGCACAGGGGCAGCTGACCACAAGGAAGATCAGCGCACGATAGGCCCACACTCCCCACTGCGGAGTCAGGCTCAAGAAGGCCAGACGCACCAGTGGCGGCAGCAGCGCCAACGCCAAGGCGCTGTAGCACACGGCCGGCGTATAGATCCGGGCAAAACGGGCAATAAAATCCTCCGCCCTCGACTTGCGAGAACTGGCGTTCTCCACCATGTCCAGGATCTTGGACACCGTAGACTCGCCAAACTCCTTGGTGGTCTGCACCTTCAAAAGGCCGCTGAGATTGATGCAGCCGCTGATGATCCCGTCGCCGGCAACCACATCCCGGGGAATACTCTCCCCCGTCAGCGCCACAGTGTCCAGACTGGAATTGCCCTCCAGAATCACGCCGTCCAGCGGGACCTTTTCGCCGGGCTGCACCACAATAACGGTGCCCACCGCCACCTCTTCCGGGTCCACCTGCTCCACCCGGCCATCCACCTCCACATTGGCATAGTCGGGCCGAATGTCCATCAGTGCCGCAATATTCTTCCGGCTCTTGCCCACGGCATAGCTCTGGAACAGCTCTCCGATCTGATAGAAGAGCATCACGGCGATCCCCTCGAGATAATCGCCGCTCTTCGTGTGAATGGCCAAGGCAAATGCGCCGACGGTGGCCACGGCCATAAGGAAGTTTTCATCGAACACACGCCGATTCAGGATGCCGTGGAACGCCTTGCGCAGAATGTCCCAGCCGATCACCAGATAGGCCGCCAAATAGAGGGCTAACCGCAGGGCTCCCGTGGTTTTCACCAGCTGCAGCACAACCAGCATCACGGCGGTCACAACGATGCGCAGGAGCACTTTTTTCTGTTTCTTATTCATGTTCCTCTCTCCTCTCCGCCGCCCTCCGGCAGCCGTTTTTTGCCGCTTTTACAGCTCGATCTCGCAGTCCGGCTCCACCTTTTTGCAGGCCTTCAGCACATCCTTCATGACACGGGCCGGCTCCTGTCCGTCCTCGAACTCCACGACCATCTTCTGGGTCATAAAATTCACCGTGGCCGCAGCAACACCCGCCACCTTCCGTGTGGTCTCCTCCATCAGATTGGCACAGTTGGCACAATCTACTTCGATTTTATAGGTCTTTTTCATCTGCTGTTCCCTCCGTCGATTTAACTTTCATTTTGTAACAATTAAGTTCTTGTTTAATTGTTCTAACCGCAGTATAATCATGTTAGAAACGAAAATCAATCCCTGCGGGTGACGCACTTCCGTTCGGGCGAAGAACACTTCCAAACCGCACAAAAGGAGGCTTTTATGGAACATTTCACACTGCCGCACCACCACGGTGAAAGCGCACAGGCGGAGCATCTGCGGCGAGAGCTGGTCAAGATCCGGCAGTTCGACACCGTGGCGGAAATTTTCCGCCAACTGGGCGATCCGACCCGCGTGCGCATCTTCTGGCTGCTGAGCCATCAGGAAGAGTGCGTGGTCAATAT
Organism: Oscillospiraceae bacterium; assembly: GCA_020025275.1. Taxonomy (GTDB): domain Bacteria; phylum Bacillota; class Clostridia; order Oscillospirales; family Oscillospiraceae; genus Vescimonas. Next base: position 12,361 of record JAHHSI010000014.1, read on the forward strand.
CTCCGCCATGCTCCAGATGTCCAGCCCGGCCGTATCCCACCACCTGCGCTCGCTGTCCGATTACGGCCTGATCGTCAGCCGCCGCTGCGGAAAGGAGGTCTACTACCGGGCCTCCGACACGGAGGAGTGCCGGCTCCTCCATAAGACCACTGAGCAGATCATGGAGATCGCCTGCCCGGAAGCGACGGCCCATCTCCAAGGGGCTCCTGAGGAGGTGGTTCACCAGGTCCATGAATACCTCACGGAACATCTGGCGCAGCGCATCACCATCGACGAGCTCTCCCGACAATTCCTGATCAACTCCACGACGCTGAAAGCGACCTTCAAAAAGGTCTACGGCAACTCGCTGGCCGCCCATATCAAGGAGCACCGCATGACAGCGGCGGCCCACCTCCTGCTGACAACGCCCCAGAGCGTGGCACAAATTGCCTCCGCCGTAGGCTATGACAGCCAGAGCCGGTTCACCGCCGCCTTCAAAGAGGCCTACGGCGTCCTCCCCACCGAGTTCCGCAAGCATTCACCACCCGCCTCTACGCAAAAAGAGCCGTGAGCAGAGGGTGACTCTCCCTAAGGAAGCAGCGGGAACCGTGGGCCATCCGATACAACATAAGGCTGTCCCCATGTTTCGATGGGGACAGCCTTGTTTTCATGGATTGCCACTTGCCGCAGGGAACCTAACGGAGCCTCCCCTGATGGAATCTCTCTTTGCGATCCGATATTCACATTCATTTCATACCATGGCAGCATACGGTCACTTCGTCTATGTCTGCTTTCCTTGCCACATAGGAGCGCGGTTACAACGACTGAAACCAGTGTATCAGCTCATGTTGGGTGTCCTCGCTGAGAGAATACCGATCTCCCACACAACCGTTTTCGATCAAAAGGACGTCATCACAAGTGCTGAGCAGCAAGTCAAGGTCGTGAGACACAATAAAAATGATTTTCCCCGCCTCTGCGAGTTTTCTAATCAACCCGGAAACCTGCTTCATGTGTACATAGTCAAGTCCACTGGTGGGCTCATCAAAAAGGATCACATCCTTTTCAGCCAGTGCAGCAACTGCAATGGCCAGCCGCTGTTTCTGACCGCCGGAAACCGACATAGGGTGCTGATCCTTCACGGATTCCAGTTGGATTTCTTTGAGCCAGCGGTTTACCTCTTCTTTTCGTTGCTTCTTTGGAAATTTTCTGCGTTTCAGCTCAAAAAGCAGCTCATTTTCTACCGTGTCAGAAAAAAGCTGATGGTTCACATCCTGCATCACCATGGCGGTGTGGGCGAGCATTTGATGGGTGGGGACCGCCTTACCGGAAAGTGTTACTGCGGCTTCGGTATGCTTCTGCAAACCAGACAGACAGCGAAGAAAGGTAGATTTTCCCGCACCGTTGCGGCCGATGACAGCGACCACCCGCCCGCCGACAAAAGACACCTCTTCCATATGGATCCCTCTGTCCGAATCCGGATAAGAGAAATGAAGATAGCGCACGGCAAGCTCCCCTGTCTCCCGGGTCGGCCTTTTCCATATGTCCGATCCTCCGGAAAGCTCAAAGCTCCGCAACCCCTCCCGGTGCATAGTCTCCGCCGTCAGATTTTTAAGGGCTTCCCCTCTCCAAATGGTCTTTATTTTTCCGTTGTCCATCAGGACCAACGTGTCCGCCAAATCTTTCAAAAAGAAAAAGCGATGTTCGGAAATAATGATGGTCTTTCCCTCTTGTTTCCAAATCTGTAAAACCCGGCGAAGATCTCTGACGGCTTCCATGTCTAGATTTGATGATGGTTCATCCAGAACCAGCACGTCACTTTCTGCCATTGAAGCACTGGCAAAGGCAATTTTCTGTTTTTCCCCTCCGCTAAGATGGAACATATTTCTCCCAATCAGCGGCTTCATATGGAGTTTTTCTCCGATGTCTTCGATCTTTTGAAGAATTTCCGACCGGGGTACCCCCCGGTTTTCCAGTGGAAAGGCCAGTTCGTTGCGGCTGTTGATGTTAAAAAACTGGCTTTTGGGATTCTGAAAAACGCTCCCCACGATCCGGGACATACCGATCGCCTTTTCCTCCTGCGGATTCTTTCCGTTCACGGAAACGCTGCCCGTAAAATCTCCGGGAAAGCCGTCGGGGATCAAGCCGTTCAACAGTCTGGTAATGGTGGTCTTTCCGCAGCCGGATCCCCCTGCCAGCACCACCAGTTCCCCGTCTGCGACCTGCAAGTTGATGTTGGTCAGCGCCGGCCTTTGCTCGGCTCCTTCATAGGAAAAACTGACATTCCGAATCTCGATCATGGCCTCGTTTCCTCGCCCAAACTCCATCGCTGTGTATGTTCTCTGACTCTTACGAAATCCCGGTAGGTCCCCTGCTGTTGAATCAGCTCCTCATGGGTGCCGGACTGAACGATCTGTCCGTTGTCCAGTACAAGGATCTGGTCTGCCTGCTCAATGGTAGGCAGGCGATGTGCAATCGCAATGACTGTTTTTCCCCGAACCAGTTCCTGAATCGCCTCCTGAATCAAGTGCTCGTTTTCGGGGTCCACACTGGACGTTGCCTCGTCCAAAATAATGATGGGAGCATCCTTGAGGATGGCCCGTGCAATGGAAATGCGCTGCTTTTCTCCGCCGGATAGCGTAGATCCACCTTCCCCCACCATCGTCTCATAGCCGTCGGGCAGCTGCATAATGAAATCATGACACCGGGCTTTCTTCGCCGCCTCGGCCACTTCCTCCCGACTGGCATCCGGCCGTCCAAAACGGATGTTCTCCAGAATGGTATCGTGAAACAGGTAAACATTCTGAAAGACAATACTGAGCTGCTTCAGAATGCTGTCACAGGTAAAGCTCCGCAGATCGTCGTCCCCCAGCGTGATGGTGCCCTCCGTTGTATCGTAGAACCGGGCGATCAGATTGCACATGGTGGTCTTACCGCTGCCGCTGGGGCCCACGATGGCAGTGAAGCTGTTTTCCTGGAAGGTGCAGGTGACATTTTTCAGCACCGTACGACTGTCGTAGCCAAAGGACACGTCCCGAAAACGAATGGTATGGGAGGATGGCTCCATGTCCTTGCCGTCCCGGTCGATCCACCGGGCCCCCGTCAGTCTGTCCAGCTTGTCCAGCGTATGATCGATCACATGAAGCACATGAAATGCGCTGCTCAGATTCTCTGTGCTGAGGAACGCCATAAAGGACATGATGTCCACAAATACCATGGTGGGAAGATCCATTCCGCCCCGCCATGTCATGACCCCGCCATACATCACCATCGCCGCAGACGCCAGTCTCAGGCTCATCACATGGAAAAAATGATAAACGGCATATTCCTTTTCAATTTTAACATTGATGTCCCTGCTCTTCCGATAGGCATTTCGGATCCCCTTTGCAGTGGCCCCCTCCTGATGAAAGGTTTTGACCAGTGCGATCCCCCGCAGGTATTCAATGGTCGTGCCGGTCATATCCTCATTGGCTTTTTGCAGAAGCGCCCCGTTTTTAGAGCTTACCTTACCCATGAGGTGGAGAAACAGGGCCGAAGCGAGAAGGCCTGCGCCCATGATGGCCCCCAGTTTCCAGTCCACACCCATGCAGAAAATCAGCATGACCACCGATGTGATGTAGCCGTTTACCACCATATCCAGCATGGTCATGGCATGGTATTCCATAAAGCTCATGTCCGTGGTCATGGCCGTCAGCAGATCTCCGGTCTGATTCTGCTGGAAAAAGCCCAGAGGCACACGCTTCAGAATGTTTCCGAGCCGGATCCGTTCATCCGCCAGTTTTTCATAGATGACCGTATCCTGAATCCTCGCCTTCAGATAGGTAAACAGGAATCTTCCGCCGACGGCAGCGAGCAGCATCAGGAAGAACAGGTGTATCTTCTTCCCGGTCAGGGCTTCCGTGCCCGTCATATCCCCCAGAATGGCCTGAATTGCCATCGCCGCCAGGATCGTGGGCAGCGAGATAAAAATCCCTGTCAGAAAGGACAGCAGAAAGCCCCCATAGATCCGCTTTTGGTATTTCCCGCACCAGGCGATCATTCTCTTTACGATTCTAAACATGGTATTGACCTCCCTGAACAGACTGGCTTTTGGCGCCCAGATGTGCCTGCCACATGCTTTGATACAGGGGCGATGTGCGAAGCAGGGATTCGTGGGTGCCGGTGGCCGCCAGCTGCCCCTTTTGCAGGATCATAATGGCATCGGCTCCGGAAATGGTGGAGAGGCGATGGGCGATCACCAGCAGGGTCTTGCCTGCCGTCAGATGAGAGATCGCCTGTTGAATTTTTTCCTCGTTCTCCGGGTCCGTATAGGCCGTTGCTTCATCCAGAATCACCACCGGGGCATTTCGCAGGATCATCCGGGCAATGGCGATCCGCTGCTTTTCGCCGCCGGACAGTCGGCTGCCGGCCTGCCCCGCCATGGAGTCATAGCCATGCTCCAGTGCCATGATGAACTCGTGGCAGCACGCCTTTTTTGCCGCCTCATAAACCTGTTCATCGGTGGCCTCCGGATTGCCCATGCGGATATTTTCCCGAATGGAGGTATGGAATAGGTAATTCTCCTGCGTCACAAAGCTGATATAGTGGGACAGCTGCGACAGCGGAATGTCCCGAATGTCCCTTCCCCCCAACAGGATCCGGCCGTTGCTTACATCCCAGAAGCGGGAAATCAGACGGGCTACCGTGGATTTGCCGCCGCCCGAGGGACCGATCAGCGCACAAAAACTGCCCTCAGGGATCCGGAAGGACAGATCGTTCAGGATTTTGCGGGACTCCTCTGCATGATAGGAAAAATCTACATGGTCAAAGACAATGTCAAAATGGTGTATGTCTACCGGCTCCGGTTGTTCCGTGAGCTCGGGCTGTCCCAGAACGGCATTGACCGATTGGGCCGCATACTGGATCATTTTCAGGTTGTTCATATAGGTGCTGAGCCCCATGATCGGGCCGATCAGGGCCAGTGACAGCACAATGGCCAATACCAGCTTCTCCGGACGGAGGGAACCGTGCACATAGAGCAGCATCCCCACAGGCAGCACGCCCAGCAGCGTAGAGGGCATGATGCTCATCATCAGATTGCCCCCCACCCAAGTGCTGCGGAACCATTCCAGTGTCAGCTTCCGAAAGCTCTCCACTCCGTGCTTGAATTTCCCGTAGGAGGCCTCTCCCTGATTGAAGGTCTTGATCACCTCGATCCCCTCCAGATATTCCACGATCGTGCTGTTCATGGCATCACAAGATTTCATGTAGGCATCATACTTCTGATTCATTTTTGCCATCATAGGGGCAGACACTGCCATCCCCAAGAGACTGGACAACAGAGAAGCCAGTGCCATCAGGGGATGGACACAGAGCAGAACCACGCACACTGCCAGCGGAGCCAGCACATAGGCCGCCCCCTCCGGAATCAGATGGGCCAAAGGCAGTTCCAGATTCTCCACCTGATCAATGGCCAGATTTTTGAGTTTTCCAATCGGCTGATCCACCACATAGCCCAGAGGCATCCGCATGAATTTCTGCGCCAGATCCAGACGGATCTGCTGCAAAATTGCGTAGGCACTTTTATGAGAAAGGGTGGTGGACAGTTCAAACAGCAGGGTTTTCAGAACATATCCGGACACACAGGCAAGGCTCAGTCCCAGCAGGCCCTGGACGGTCAGGGTCTGATCGAGCAGCCCTGTCATCAGCCAAAACACCGCAAAATAAGGAATAAATCCGATCATCACACTGCATACAGACAGAATCACTGACAGGACCATCGCTTTTTTATTCTGCCTCAGATAGGGCCGTAAAAAGGAAATCGTTTGTTGCTTCATGCGATCACTTCCGTTCACTTCATTAAAATCTGAATCCCCCAGCCTGCACAGCAAAGGGCGATGAGTACCATATCCTGTCCCTTCAGCTTCGGCACAGAAATGCTGGTACGTTTCCCGCGGACATCGAATCCCTTGGTGAGGGTCGCTACAAGCAATTCATCGCCGATATTCACCACAGAGACAATGAGGGGCACAAATACATCCACCAGCGAGGAGACCGGATGAAGAAGACAATACCCGATCGTATGTCCTCGCAGACGGACGCCATCCCAGGTAGCTGACAGCTCCTCCTTCACCGTAGGAAAGAACCTCAGTACCATGCTGACGGTCCAGATAAATCCCTTGGGGAAATGCATCCGGTCCAGAGCCGCAATGAGATCCGAAGCTTCTATGGTACAGATCAGAAAAAAGCCAAAGACGATCCCGGGCATCAGCTTCAGGAACAGGGCCCCCATCGAGGAGAGGAAAATGGCCGCCCCGCCGGAAAGCTTCGGAAGCAAAAATGCCAGCAGGCCCAGACACACCGCGTACAGGCATCCGTGGCAAAGCGCTTTCCGGTATCTGCCTGCGGCGGCGTAAAAAAAGAGTGGAATGCACAGCAAAACTCCATGTTCGATCAGTCCCGCAGCAGACAGGCCGCACTGAACCAAGAGTCCGCTGACCGTAACGACCAAAAGGATCTTGGTTCTGGGGTCCAGAAATCCCGGCTTCGATTTCTGGATCATGCTTTTTTCCCGATCTTCTGAAAATGCTTTTTGAAAACCACATAGCCAAGCAACCCGCCAAGAAGGCCGCCCACCAAGGTCAGGACAACACCTCCCCAAAAGCCGATGCCGGATACATGACTCAGCATCTCGGACACATACGTTTCTCCATGCTGCTCTACCAGACGCTCACGGTAACTGTCGAAAGAGGCCAGATAGAGGCGCAGGCCAAAGCCAATATCCCATAGGGTAAATACCACATATACCCAAATTGTGTGAATGGTGGCTGTCCCATGGAGCGCCCACAAGATCAACTCCGCCAGAAGGCTTGCAGCCACAGCGGTAATGAGGGGCCAGATCCCGCTGCCCATCGTCAGGGACAGAAGGCCGCAAATCAGACCCATCAGAAGGATCATGCCGGGCTTTTTGACTTTTGTCAGGAAGAGCATAAAGGGAATGCCGCATACAATACCGGTGATGAGAGGCAGGACCGTCATCAGTACAGGAATGTATCCTGCACACATGGCAGCAAAGAATGCCGCATAGTACAGCACCACAAAAAGTGCCACATTCAGGAAGTCCTTCAGTTCATAGGATTTTTTCATAGTGAATCTCCTTCCGGTTAGTCTGCGCTAACTCCTGATGAAAAAGTTACCACGCACGGTTTCGTGCGTGGTACCGTTTGCCGTATCCTCAGTATAGGCAATTCTCAATGATGCTGCAACTCCATTTTGTCCATCACAATCCCTTCTGTCCACGACTTTCCTGTCGATAGGTCTTGGGTGTCATAGCCGTATACGAGCGGAATACAGCGGCGAATTTACTGGGATTGTCATATCCGACCACGGAGGCGATTTGAGAGGTCGTCAGTTCCGTTTCCCGCAAAAGCCGCTGCGCCTCCTCCATGCGATGCTTTCTTACAAATTTTGCTGCAGAGCAGCCATAAATGCTGGCAAACTGTCGTCTCAGGGTGGTCGCCGGAATACCGGTGGCCTGCGAAAGCTCCTGCAAGGTGTAGTGATGCTCCAGATTGTTCAGGAGCAGATCCGCCGCCTGCTTCAGTTTCCTCACTTGACCGCTGGGAAGATACATGGGCAGGGCCGTGTATTCCGTCCACTGGAGATCCTGCAAGAAGAGCAGCAGCTCCAAGCAGGCAAGCTTGCGATGCAGATCCGTCTGGTAGACCGATGCCTGCACAAGACCCAGTACGTTGGCCGCCTGTGAGGACGTGGACAGATCCAAATTGTTCCCCATGCAGAACCGGTCCTTCAGGCGTCCCAGATCTACAGGGAAATCCGGCGGCAGCTGTCCTTCTGCCTTCGGGAGCTGAATTCCAAAGGAAATCCCCTGATACTTTCTTTGGGGAAAAAGAAAGTGTCCGCTGCTCTGGCCATAGTCATAGGGCATAAAACTGCCCGCTCCCAAAAAGGCCGATTGCCCATCCTGGGTATTCCACTGGATATTCCCCTCAATGCAGTATTCAAATCCAAACATATTTTGAGACTGTGCGTACTTTGACTCACACCGTTCCAGATGAAAGTGACTGTAACTGAGCAGGATTCCCGGAAAAACTTCGTGAGCCAGAATCTGTCCGGTTCCGGTTTCATTTTCAAAACATAACACCTCCCCGGACTCTTTTGTACGATCCATCAAGCTTCCTCCTCTCCGAAACGGGGTACCCCTCTATGGTGCATACCGTGATCATACCCTGCGGGGCATTGCTTCTGCTGTCCCGGTGCAGATGGGTACAGCCATCGTTAAAAACGACCGTTGCTCTTCCCAACGGCTCCCGTTGCCCCGTGCATTTTTCCGCAGCCTCTCATCGCCGCCCGCGGCCGCACCATGCCGTACTTTCGAAAGATCGCTTCACTCTGGAGCACCGTTTTTTTATTTTATCATGAACCCAGAAAAAAAGAAATCCTTACGAGCCTTACCAATCAAACGCCCACCATCGGAGGAGATCTGCTCCCAGAAAGACATCGCCAAGATACCTGTGTCAGGACAGGCCGAGCGTACCAAGAGAGAAACATCGCCGCATAGAGACATGGGCAGGAGCGAGAGCAGTGCGTGTCAGGACACAAGGTAGGAACTCCTTATTTTGACAAATAAACGCATCCCCATTGATGGCGTGGACAGCAACGATGCCTCCCCCTGTGACTCCCCGCTCCGGCGCAGTCTGCTGGACGAGTTTTATGCCAAGGATCGCAGCAAGAAAGGCCGCTCAGGCGGCTTATCCGAACGCAGAAAGCGCCGCAAGAGCTGCCGCTCGTCCATCCTATGGCTATCCGCAAGACCCGGCCGCCCCAAAACAACACATCGTTCCGGATGAAGAATCAGCGGCAGCGGGCAAGGGCCTCTTCCAGTTCTTTGTGGGCAGAAGAACCCGGAGAGCGAGGTCTATCTGAGACATACCATCAACCTGACCCCCACCACCCAGGGCATGGAGAACGCCCGGAAGCACACAGAACTTCCGACGGGACTTCGGGATGCGATTGCCGGCAAGCCAAAAGAGCACGAGGCCGCATAATGAAAAAGGGCGGCCGTGCCGCAGCACAACCGCCCTTCCACAGGAACTGCTCTTACCTTGTATCGGAAGTCGGAATGTGTCCCTATCGGACGCAGCCGATCGATCACAGTTCTTTTTCCTATGCGTACTCCGTTACGATTCGCACGGCTCCTCCGCTGCCGCCGTGGGCTGCAGCGTCTTAACGCCGAAGAGAAAGTACACCAGATGGAACACCCATACGCAGGCCAGCACGATCCGCCCCTCGGGAACGGCGTGCATCATGATAAAGCCCACGGACATCAGCAGCGTCACCGTCACCATGATCCGCACCTTGGTCTTTTTCGTCATGCCCTTGCCGGCCACATAGCTGGCCAGATTGTCCTGATAGAGTTTCGTTGCCACGAACCAGTTGTGCAGCTTTTCTGAGCTGCGGGCAAAGCAGAACGCAGCCAGCAGCAAAAAAGGGAACGCCGGCAGCAGCGGCAGCACCGCACCCACGGCGCCAACGCCCAGGCTGACACAGCCCAACACGATATAGGCGATCTTTTTAACGCTCATCTTCTTTCTCCAATCTACGTCGCTCTTTCTTGGTTTCGATCACATGGCGCACCGCCATCACGGGGTGATGGAAGATCATCCGCGGCCCGGAAAAGCGCATCACCTCTCGGATCTTCTCCCGCATTTCCGGACGATAGCAGTGCACCTTGCAGTTGGCGCAGAACGTTTTCGTCTCCATAAAGGGGCAATGGTCGCTGCGGCTTCTGGCATAGGTCTCCAGCGCCGCACAGTCGCTGCAAAGCTCCTTGCCGCCGTGCTTTTTCCGGCAGTAAAGGGAGATCATCAAGGAGACGGTCTCTTTCTCCCTCTGCCGCTTTTTCTCAATATTCATCAGCTCATTCTTCCGTTTTCTACGGAGTAGGCCACATCGGCAATGCCCATGGTGGACTTGCGGTGGGACACCAGAACCACGGTCTTTTCACCGCGCTCCTCATGGAGAGAGCGCAGGATCACCGCCTCGTTGAGGCTGTCCAGATTACTGGTAGGCTCATCCAGCAGCAGGAACGGCGCATCGTGGAGGAAGGCACGGGCCAGCCCCAGACGCTGCCGCTCACCGCCGGAGAGCGTGTCGCCCAGCTCACCCACGGGCGTATCATAGCCCTGCGGCAGCTGCATGATAAAATCGTGGACCGAGGCCTTCTTGCAGGCCTCCATGATCTCCTCATCGGTAGCATCCAGCTTGGCAATACGCAGATTGCTGCGGATAGAATCGTGGAAGAGATGGGTCTCCTGTGTCACGAAGCTCTCCATGTCCCGCAGGTTCGACGTATTGATCTCGTTCACGTCTCTGCCGGAGATCCGCACGGTTCCCTTCTGGGTCTCCCAGAAGCGCATCAACAGCTTGAGCAGCGTGGATTTACCACTGCCGCTGCGGCCCACAATGCCCACCACCTGCTTCTCCGGGATCTCCACGGAGAAGTCCGAGAGGATCGCCTCCTGCCCATCATAGGTGAAGGTGATCTGCTCAGCCGAAGCGCCGTGGAAGGCAACCTCTTCCTTGCCGGAGATCTCCTCCACTGCCGGAGTCTCCTCCAGAATATCCAACACCCGGTTGCCTGCGGCAAAGGTATTTTGCAGCGTGGCACCCAAAGCCGCCAGTGCCACCACGGGGCCAAAGGAGCTCATCAGCGCCAGCGTCACCGCCAAGGCGCCGCCAAAGGGCAGCACCTGCACCGAAAGGAACAGCATGGCCACGTCAAAGAGCAAAATCACGGTGTTGGTCAGCGCTACATTGAGAGAAGAGGTCCGCTTCATGCGGCGCTCGTCTGCGGCCAGACCGTCAGTCATCTCGTTCATGCGCTCCACACGCTGTTCGCCCTGCCCGAACTGCTGGATCTCCGGCAGACCCCGGAGACTGTCCAGCACAAAGCTGGCCAGATGGCCGGACTTGCTGCGGAAGTGCAGGCCGTCACTGCCGCTGGCCTTGGAGGTAAGGAGTGGGATCACCACACCCACCACCACATAGGCTGCCAGCGCCAGCAGCGCCAGTCCCCCGTGGTACATACCGATGAAGGATACCATGACCAGCGTAAAGAGAATGGCGATGCACACCGGGGAGACGGTATGGGCATAAAAGACCTCCAGCAGCTCAATATCCGAGGTGATGATGCTGATCAAATTGCCCTTGTCCTTCCCCTCCAGCTTGGCCGGGGTCAAACGGCGCAGCGCTGCGAATACTTTATCACGGATCAATGCCAGCAGTTTGAAGGCGATGAAGTGGTTGCAGGCCTGCTCGGCATAGCGCAGGAAGCCGCGCAGCAGCGCAAACACTGCCAAGCAGACAAAAATCGTCGTCAGGGACAGGCCACCGCCCAGTCCCACCAATTCCAGAACGGCAAAACCGCCGAACACAGTAATAAAGGTGGCGCACAGATGCCCCACAAGGCCCATCAGCACGGCCAGAGTCATAAAGCCCGTCAGGGGCTTGACCAGCCCGATCAGACGTGTCATGACCTTCCATCCGCTTCGTTTCATCGTACGCCCTCCTTTCCATAGTTCTCCAGCTCCTGCTGGGTCCGCCACAGGGCACTGTAGGCGCCCTCATGGCTCAAAAGTTCTTCATGGGTGCCGCTCTCGGCCAGAGTGCCGCGGTCGAGCACATAGATTCGATCCGTGTCCACCACATTGGCCAGACGGTGCGAAATCAGGATCACCGTGCACTTGCCGTGCAGCCGCTTGATTTCCCGCATCAAATCGTTTTCACTCTCGACGTCAATATTCGAGGTGGCCTCATCGAAGATGTATACCGGCGTATGGCGCAGCAGCGCACGGGCCATGGCCAGACGCTGGCGCTGTCCGCCGGAGAGATTGGCTGCCCCCTCCATGAGCGCAGTGTCCAGTCCCTGCTCGCTGCGCAGGAAGTCCGCCAGACGCACCTGTTCCAAAACGGCCCACATCTCCTCTTCCGTGGCGGCGGGTGCCCCCATCAGCAGGTTCTCACGCACCGTTCCCTTGAAAAGGTAGCTCTGATGGCCCACATAGGTGAAGGAGGACAGCAGGCTCTCGTCGGAAATCTCCGCCAGTGGCACACCCCCCACCGTCAGCTGTCCCTGATAACCTCGATTGCGGCCCATAAGAAGGGAGGCCATGGTGGATTTACCGCTGCCGCTCTCACCCACAATGGCAGTAAAGCTGCCCTTGGGGATCTCCATAGAAAAACCGTGGAGGATCTCACGCTCGGCGTCATAGGAGAAGGTCAGGTCCTCGCAGCGGACGGAGCAGTCCTCCGGAACGCACTCTTTCCGCTCCGGCGGCTCCGGCAGATCCAGCAGGTGGAAAATTTTATCCGAGGCCGCCATACCGTTCATGGCGATATGGAAGAAGGACCCCAGTTGCCGCATCGGCAAAAAGAAATCCGCCGCCAGCAAGATGATCAACAGGCAGCCCTGCAAGTCCACACGGCCGGCTCGGAACTGCAGCGCCGCCAGGATCATACCCAGTGCAGCGCCGCCATAGGCGATCAGGTCCATGATCGTAATGGAGTTGAGCTGCATACTCAGCACCTTCATGGTGATCTTGCGGAATTTCTCCGCCTGCTCGTTCATCTCCTGATGCTTGAACTCATCAGCTTGGTAGATTTTCAGTGTGGTCAGTCCCTGCAGATTTTCCAAAAAGGTGTCGCCCAGTGCCGTATACTCACCCCAATACTTTCCCAGCAGCTTCTTGGCCCAAGTCTGGATAGCGGCAATGGTCACCGGAATCAGCGGCACACACAGCAGCAGTACCAGTGCCGCCGGTACATTCACCGTACACAGCACGGCAAACAGCGTCAGCGGTGCCAGCATAGCATAGAAAAACTGGGGCAGATAGGCGCCGAAGTAGGTCTCCAGCTGATCCACACCCTCCGTGGCCACCTGCACCACCTGACTGGTCTGGACCTGCTCTTTGTAGGAAGCACCCAGACGCAGCAGCTTGCGGTAGATCTTCTCCCGCAGCGTCTTTTTGACGGCTTTTGAGGAGAGATAGCCCATCTTCCCTGCCAACGCGGTACAGACAAAGCGGATCACGAGCATGACGCCCACAATGGCCGCCGTCGTGCCCAGCACCTTCCCGTCAATGGTTTTGTCGTAGGCACGCTGCAACAGCGAGGCCACGGCGCTCATCAGCCCGATGTTTGCCAGCAGTCCCCCCCATTGCAGCGCCACATTGGCCGCAACGTATTTTTTACTTTCTTTTACTGTGCCAATCAGGCGTTTGTTGATCATCATTGAAACATTTCTCCTATCCTTTCCAATAGGTTTTCTCCATAAAAGGAGGCTCAAAAAGTTAGTTGAATCTAACTTTTGATTCAAAAAATAGCGCTGAACTACCCATCAGCTCCCCGCTAATTGTAAAATATATCATAATTGAACGGCGGCTGTCAATCAGGATTCGACGATTTTCTCGCACGCTCCGAGTCCATGCGTAAAAGAGGGAGTCCCTACCGGGAACTCCCTCTTTTACACCGAAATTGATTATTAAGGAGTACTATGCTCACGATGTTTCTTCCCCAAGAAGGCACACCGCATCAGCCTGCCAGTGCTGCTCCCAGTGCCTTGCACGCCTCAACAGCGGCATCATCCGGCGCTTCCAAGCAGGTAACGCTGTCGCACACCAGGTTGGCGCCGGCCTCGTTGCAGGTGCCCTCCCAGTCACTCATCCACTCTCCGTTGCCCCAGCCATAGGAGCCAAAGAGTGCAATGCGCTTGCCGTTGAGCTCTGACGCACAGCCGTCAAACATGGGCTGGAAGTCGTACTCCTCCAGCACCTCGTTGCCCATAGCGGGGCAGCCAAAGGCAATAGCGTCAAACTCTTTCACCTGTGCTCCGGAAAAATCGGTGCACACCAGTACGGAAACCTCCGCGCCGGCTGCCTTGGCACCTTCTGCTACTGCGTTGGCCATGGCCTCCGTATTGCCCGTGCCGCTCCAATAAACAACAGCGATCTTACTCATACTCATATTCCGCCTTTCTGCATGAACTAAAATTTCTTATCAACAAGCTACAGTCAGCTGTTCGATACTCTTTCCTTGCTGCCACTGATGGCAGTATACATCGGTGCACCGCTTGTAACGGGCGAAGGTCTCCCGTGCCGCCTGCTCATCGCCGTACACCTTCCAGCAGCCCACGCACTTGTAGTCGCAGGCCTTGTGGTCGATGAAGCCCCGCACATCCTCCGGTGGATAGCCCAGGAACAGTCCCACCTCGTGCGGAAAATCCTCTCCGCTGCGAAAACGGCTGCACAGATGGCACACGCAGTGGACCACACCGCTGTCCCGATAGCCGCAGTCCGCCAAAATGCCGGCCGCTGTGGTGTCCTGCAGCAGCGCAGACAACGAGCCGGGGCGGTAGACATAGATCAGGGCTTTTCCGTCCTTGAAGCGCAGCGGCAGCACGGACAGGCCCTTCGGCACCAGTATCCGGTTGAGCTGCCGGATCTCCTGACAGAGCGCTTCCTGTGATGGGAAATCGCAGGAGAACAGGCTCCCCGCCTTCATTCCCGCCAGTGTGGGGGAACAGTGCCGCACCAACAACTCCTCAGACATGGACGGCCCCCTTATCTGGCGTGCTGCTCCAGCACGTCCCGCAGCGCCGACATGGAGCTGGTGTGACAGCGGGCCACATTGACATTCTGTCCCTTCACACAGCTCAGTGCCTTATGGACCATTTTGTGGGAGACTGTGCTGGTAAACAAAACCAACAGATCCGGATTGCCGAGATCACGCATCGTGCTGTTCATATGCATGATCACCTTTGCACTGCAATCATACTCCCGGCACAGGTCCTTATACCGCCGCTCCATGCGTTCATTTCCGCCAACAATGACAACACTCATATGCTACGCCTCCTTAGTTAGCTAATGCTAACCGTACTTTAAAAATCATCCGCCGCTCGACTTTTATGACCTGTGATCACTCACAGATCTTCCCTTTTCCAGCGGCGGTTCCAATGCCGGTTCAATCTTCTCCCCGGTAGTTAGCCCCAGCTAACTTGCTGTTAGTTTATCACACGCCCCCTCCGTTGTCAATAACCTTTTTTCATTTTTTCTGGGCAACGTGCCGTGCCCTTGCGCACCGCTTTTTCTGTACATTTTTTCTTGACAATTTTCTCTACATATGTAGAATAAAGATATACTACAACTGTAGAGGAGTGATCTATATGCGTACTTCCATCCGCAAGCTGCCCGATGCCGAGCTCGAGGTCATGCAGGCAGTTTGGGCCTGCACGGCCCCCGCCGCACGATCTGACATTGAAAAGGAACTCCACGAAACCCGCCCTATGGCGCTCACGACCCTGCTCACACAGCTGACACGACTGGCCGACAAGGGCTTCCTCTCCGTGCAGAAAGAGGGACGCAGCAATCTCTACACCCCCATAGTGACAGAGCAGGCGTATCTGGCCGCTCAGGGGAACCGCTTTTTCCGCCAGCTGTGCGGTGGGAAAGTCTCCACCTTTGCTGCCGCCCTCTGCGACAGCGGCTTGACCAAGGAGGACTTGGCAGAACTGCGTGACCTGTTGGATCAGGAGGTGCTTTAATGAATGTTTTTCGTCTGTCTGCCTGCGTGCTTTATGCCGCCATCCTTCTGTGGAAGATCACCTCCCACCTGCTCTATCGCCGGGAACTCCTCAAGGACGCCACCTTGGTGACCGAGCCGGAGATTTTGGCCCTTTGGCAAGCAGAAGTGCACAATGCTCACCTCACGAAGGCCACCTATCCCATCTACCGCTCCCCCGCCGCCCGGACACCGCTGTCCATCGGGCTTTTCAAGCGGAGCATTTGCGTGATTCTGCCCCAACGCAGCTATACGGCGGAAGAACTCACCTTGATCCTGCGCCATGAGCTCATCCATATCAGCCGCCAAGACGGCGCCAATAAATTCTTCCTGCTTGTCTGCACCGCCCTGTGCTGGTTCAGCCCCTTCAGCTGGCTGGCCATGCACCGCAGCGCCGACGATATGGAGCTGAGCTGCGATGAGTTGGCTCTGCTGGATACCAATGAGCAGCAGCGCAAAAAGTATGCGGAGCTTCTTTTGGAAACCGCCGGAGACAGCCGTGGCTTCAGCACCTGCCTGTCCGCCTCTGCACAGGCACTGCGGTATCGTATGAGCCGTGTTCTCCACCCCGGCAAGAGATCTGCCGGCGCTTTCGCTATGGCACTGGCCGTCTTTCTCCTGCTGTCCTCGTTCGGCAGTGTCGCCTTTGCCTTTACGTCCTTCAGCGGCAATGACGCTCTCTTTCCCGAGGGGGACCGGAGCGATTATTGCGTGGAGCAGATCCGTGACACGAAAGGCAACTACTTCCTCCTTTGCGATGAAGATGCAATGTGGGACTACCTCGCCTCCATGACCTACTATCGTGTGCAGGGCTACTACAGCTTTGAAGAGACAAGTGCCGAGCCGCAGATCTACTACGCTTCTTCCGGGAATTATTTATCCGTGTCGTTTAGCGAAAAAGCCGTCAAAATAACTCCCCATAGCGGCAGCCACCGCATCAAGGGGCAGTATGTCTCGACGCAAGCGCCCGATCTGGAAAAAATCCACGCCCTGCTGCTGCCGGCAGAGCCTCCCCCGCCGTTCCCTGCACAGCTTTCTCTCCGCTGTAATCCTTCCGACGGCGCTCCGCTGCAAGCCGCCGGATAGCTCTACTATATAGAACCGGAGTCACCCCCTGATGAAGAGCGGGGCGGCAGCGAGCCAATCCTCCGCATTGAATCGGCGGAACTCTCCACGGTAGAACTTGCCTTCAGCAGCCCCCCACGAGCCTACACCGTGCAGGTACACGATCCCGATGGCCGTCTCTTGGAAGAAATCGACGGGGACACGTTGGCCAACGATCTCCTGCCCCTCCACCACCCGAATGCCATCTATACCATTCGGTCCACTTTTGATGAGCCGTCCCCGACCCACCTCTCCGAGCGAACCGTCTATCACATGATCTACAAATTCCATATCGCTGCGCCGCAGGCACACCCACACCGGACCGCCGCCCTCTTTCAAGAGAGCGGCGGTTTTTTGTCCCGCTCTCCTTG
This sequence comes from Oscillospiraceae bacterium, assembly GCA_020025275.1. GTDB lineage: Bacteria > Bacillota > Clostridia > Oscillospirales > Oscillospiraceae > Vescimonas. The sequence continues at coordinate 29,427 of JAHHSI010000014.1, forward strand.
TACCCTTCCCCTCTGATAAATTTTTTCTTTTTACCTATTGACTTAGTAGGTAGATAGCGGTATAATTCAACCAATCTAACAAGTAGGTAATAAGTTTTCACCCCCTCTCCCTCCCGTTGGTCGTGAGAGGATCCCATACGAAAGGACGATGTTCATGCAGATTTACGCTGATAACGCCGCCACTACCAAAATGAGTGCAACGGCCATCCAAGCCATGCTTCCCTACATGGCCGAGATCTACGGCAACCCCTCCAGTCTTCACTCCGTGGGCCAGCGGGCCAATGAAGCCCTGAGTGATGCTCGGGAGCGGATCGCCGCCCTGCTGGGCTGTGAGGCCCGGGAGATCATTTTCACCTCCGGCGGCAGCGAGGCCGATAATCAGGCCATTCTCTCCGCCGCTGTCCGTGGTGCCGCCAAGGGAAAAAAGCACATTATCTCCACCGCATTTGAGCACCACGCCGTGCTCCACACACTGAAAAAGCTCCAGAAGCAGGGGTTTGAGGTGGAGCTTCTGGACGTCCACGAGAACGGATTGGTCACCGCCGAGCAGGTGCGCAGCGCCATCCGGGAGGACACCTGTCTTGTGACGATCATGTACGCCAATAACGAGATCGGCACCGTGCAGCCCATCGCCGAGATCGGCGCCGTCTGTCGTGAAAAGGGCGTCCTCTTCCACACCGACGCCGTGCAGGCAGCCGGCCATCTGCGCATCGACGTGAAGGCTCAGAACATCGATATGCTCTCCCTTTCCGCCCACAAGTTCCACGGGCCCAAGGGCGTGGGCGTCCTGTATGCCCGCCGTGGCGTGTGGCTGGAAAACCTGATCGAGGGCGGCGCACAGGAGCGTGGCAAGCGTGCAGGAACGGAGAATCTCCCCGCCATCATGGGCATGACCGCCGCACTGGAGGAGGCCTGCGCCAATGCAGAGCACAATGCCGCCAAACTCCTCTCCCTTCGGGAGCGGCTGATTGACGGCCTGTCCCGGATCCCCCATTCGATCCTTAACGGCGACCGTGTGTCCCGCCTTCCCGGCAATGTCCACTTCTGCTTTGAGGCCATCGAGGGCGAGTCCCTCCTGCTCCTTCTGGACGATAAGGGGGTACAGGCCTCCTCCGGCTCTGCCTGCACCTCCGGCTCTCTGGACCCCAGCCACGTGCTGCTGGCCATCGGCCGCCCCCACGAGATCGCCCACGGTTCACTGCGGCTGTCCCTCTCTGCGGAGACGACTGCGGAGGAAGTGGACTATATGATCCAGGCCGTCACCGAGGTAGTGGCCTATCTCCGGAGCATCTCCCCCGTGTGGCGTGATTTACAGACAGGCAAACAGAAATTTGCAATTTCAGAATAAGTGAGGTACAATCATATGGCTCTTTACAGTGATAAGGTGATGGATCATTTCCGTAATCCCCGCAATGTCGGCGCTATGGAAAATGCCGACGGCATCGGTGAGGTCGGCAACGCCAAGTGCGGCGACATCATGAAGATCTATCTGAAAATCGAAAACGACGTGATCGTGGATGCCAAGTTCGAGACCTTCGGCTGCGGCAGCGCCATCGCTTCCAGTTCCATGGCCACCGAGCTCATCAAGGGGCACCCTGTCTCCGACGCTCTGGCCCTCACCAATAAGGCGGTGGTAGAGGCACTGGACGGTCTGCCCACCCACAAGATCCACTGCTCCGTGCTGGCCGAGGAGGCCATCAAGCTGGCGCTGCAGGATTACTATGAGAAGAACGGCATCGCCTATGACCGCAGTCTGTTCCCCGACTGTGAAAACTGCGCCCACTGTCACGATCATTGATCGGTACAAGGGCAAACTCTTCCTTCTGAGGTGATTTTTGATGATGATATCTTCCCGCGGACGCTATGCACTGCGTGTGATGGTCGATCTGGCGGAGCATCGTGACGAGGGGCTCATTCCCATGAAGGATGTGGCACAGCGTCAGGGAATCTCCCTGAAATATCTCGAGCGCATCCTCCCCGTCCTCAGCAAAAATCACTATATCGAAGGCACCCACGGCAAGGGCGGCGGCTACCGCCTCACCCGTGCACCGGAGGAATATCCGGTGGGGGATATCCTGCGCTTGACCGAGGGCGGATTGGCCCCGGTGGCGTGTCTGGCCTGCGACGCAGAGAAGTGTGAGCGTGAGGATTCCTGCCGCACGCACCCTCTGTGGACCGGTCTCTATGATGTCATTAATGACTATCTCGACCACGTGACCATCGCCGATCTGATGGAAAAACCTACCGAATGACAACAAAAAGCTGCGTACTCCTTTTGAGTACGCAGCTTTTTTCATCCGCAGGAATCCTCCAGTGTGAGAATTTCCCTTTCATATCGGCACGACACATACGTGCCGTTGGCCACATGGTAGTCATAAAAATCCCGGTGCGGCTGAGCACAGGCCTCCATGATCGCCATAATGACACCGCCGTGTACCACAAAGGCCGCACAGCACTCCGGTGGAAGCCCTGCCACGCAGTCTTGGAACGCCTGTACGCAGCGGCGTTTGAAATCCGCCACCTGCTCCCCGCCGGGGATCGCACCTTGGCACATGGTGTCCAGCCACTGCTGATAGGCGGCGCTGCCCCGCAGCTCCTCCGCCGTTTTATTCTCAAAAATTCCAAAATCCGTTTCCCGCAGTCCCTCCACCACGCAGGGCGTCAGCTGAGGGAACAGCATCTCCGCCGTCTGCCGTGTCCGCAGCAGCGGACTCACGAACAAATAGTCCGCCGCAAGCGGCGCATTCTGCAGCTGCCGGATCTGCTCAACACCCAAAGGGCACAAGGGCTCATCGGTCCTGCCGATGTAGCGCCGGGCGAGATTGCCGGCCGTGGCCCCGTGCCGCACAAAAAGAACCCGCATCAGAGCACCAGCCCTCCGATCCATGCACCGGCCAGACACAAAAGCTCACACATCTGCAGGAAAAAACCGGCGGTGTCCCCTGTAACTCCTCCGAATTGCCGCAGCACCATCTGCCGGTAGCAGGCTGTCCAGATCGCCGCAGCGGCCAGGACAAACCAGGAAAGGCGCACGGCCAGAGCGACCATGCCACCGCAGACGGCGATCAGCAGCACAAGCAAGACGGCTGCGGAGCGTTTTTTCTCCACGTTTTGCGTAAAAGCACGCAGCATCCCATTCTTCCTGGCACCGGGCAGGATGATGGCGCACAGCGCCGAAAGCACCCGTGAGAGAACATAGACCACACACAGCACCGGCACGCTGCCCATGCGATAGACCTCGGAGAGCAGCGCCACGTCTAAAAGAAGATAGATGCCGCAGTAGATTACGGCAAATGCGCCGCAATGGGGGTCCTTTAAAATTTCCAGCTTTCGCTCCCTCGTCTGATGGGACGAGAGGGCATCCACCGTGTCCATATAGCCATCCATGTGGATCCCGCCTGTGATCAGCAGCGGCACGCAGGCCCCCACCGCTGAAAAGAGCAGCGGTGCAGCCTTCAGAGACACGCACAGCGCATACCACCCCAGCATCCCTGCCCCGCATAAAAACCCCACCGCTGGGAAAAAGCAGAGGGTGTATTTCGTGTTTCGTTCGTTCCACTCGAACTGCGGAACCGGAAGAATGCTGTAGGTGGAAATTGCCACCAGCAGCGGTTCAAAAAATCTCACAGGCCGCTCCTTTCTCCCACACGGCCGTGCCGTCCTGCATGACAGCCACCCCGTCGGCCTCGGCGGCAAGCCGCTCATTGACCCACGCCAGCTCCCGGATATAGGCCGCCGTCTCTCCCTCGTATTCGCCGTCACACAGTCCGGAGATGGTGACCACCAGCAGCACGGCACAGCGCTTTCGCAGCCGCTCCAGATCTGTCAGAACCTCTCTTCCGCAGCCGCCCCGCTCAAAGAGCACGTTGGCCAGCAAATTGGATACATCCTCCACAAGCGCCACGCCGTCCGGTGCCACCGGCGCATCCCCGACCCGATCCGGCAGCTCCCATGTCTCAAAGCCCAATCCGGCCCGCTGGGCGCGGTGCTTGGCGATGCGGGCGTAATTCTCCTCATTCTGCGCAGCCATCGTGGCGATATAGTACCGTTTTTCCGGCCCCTGCGCCACCAGTGACTCGGCATAGCGGCTCTTGCCGCTGCTGTTGGGCCCTGCGATCAAAATCAGCTTTCCCATGTCATCTCTCCCTGCCGTCAGGGGGTAAACTTGTCCCCCTCACGAATCTCGTCCAAATACTCGTCATCGATCCCGGCTTCATCAAAGGTGGCCATACCATTGATGATGGCGCAGGCCGCTTCCAACACTTTGAAGGCGAGCGGACAGCCGCTGCCCTCGCCCAGCCGCATCCCCAGCAGCAGCATGGGCTGCAGCTCCATGGCCTCCATGGCCAGCCGATAGCCGATCTCGTAGGAGGCGTGGCTGGGAATGAGGTAGTGGCGCACCGCAGGGCACAGCCGAACCGCACACAGCGCCGCCACCGCTGAAATAAACCCATCGATCACCACCGGTCGGCGGGTCGCCGCCGTGCCCAGAAATGCACCGCACATGGCCGCAAGATCAAAGCCCCCCACCTTGGAGAGCACGTCCACAACATCACGGCCGTCCGGTGCATTGCAGGCGATTGCCTGCCGGATCACCCGCTTTTTCCTCTCAAAACTCTCGTCCGTAATGCCGCCGCCACGCCCGGTCACCTGCTCGACCTCCACGTCCAGCAGCACCGCTAATACGGCCGAGGAGGTGGTGGTGTTGCCGATCCCCATCTCCCCGATGCCGATCACGTCCGCCGCCGTCTCCTGCGCCACCCGTGCGCCGGTCAGCAGCGCCGTCAGTGTCTGCTCACGGGTCATGGCGGGCCCCTTGGCCATGTTCCGTGTGCCATAGGCGATCTTGCAGTCCATCACGGCATCATCTCGGATCTCCGCATTAACCCCTACGTCGCACACGGTAATGCCGCAGCCAAAATATTTCGCCAGCGCCGCAGCACCGGTTTTCGCCCGTGTCAGATTGATGGTCTGCTGCAGTGTCACACGCTGCGGGGCACTGGAGACGCCCTCCTCGACCACGCCGTTGTCCGCAGCAAAAACCAATAGATGCTGCTTTGTCACCTCATTGTGAATCCGGCCGGTGATGCCTGCCAGTTGGATCGAGAGATCCTCCAGACGCCCCAAACTCCCCGGCGGCTTTGCCAGCTGTGCCTGCCGCTGCTGCGCCGCATCCATGGCCGCCCGATCCGGCTCTTCAATGGCGGCCAGTAATTGCCGCAATCCATTCTCCACGCTGCACTCACTCCCCCTGCCTCTTCCCGGGCACATTCCCCGGATATCACCCTGCCGCAGTCCGGCTGCGGCCGCTGGTATCAGAGCGCTCCCTCTTCGATCAGAACCGGCGCTCTCTTCTCCGCCAAAACGGACATAGATTCCCCTTCATATTACTCCTCTTTTATTTCTTTTGTCAATAAAGAGGCGCAGCCCTGTGGGCTGCGCCTCTTCCGATCCGTTCTTCAGCAGTATTTCTGGGCAAAACACACCCGATTCAGGCCCAGCAGCGATGCCGTGCCGGCGATGGAGGTGCCAAAAAACACCACCTCTTTTTCCAGCTCCAGATAGTTGACGATCGTGCCGTTGCAGACCGTGCTTCCGGTGCAGAGGATGAGCTGTGCAAAGTCATGGACCACCTTGTCATAGTCTCTCACTCCGTCCTCCACAAGTACGCCGCAGCGGACTTGCCCCACATTGCCCGGATTCAGATCCAGTACCCGCACGGAAAATCCACTGTCGTGCAGCATTTCCAGCAGAGCCGGCTGATATCCGATCAGCGCGATGCGGACATCTGCGGGGTAGTGCTCCTGCAGATATGCCTTCATATCTCCGCTGCACAGCTCCGGCCCCTCCGTGCGGCAGTGTACCGTCCCGCAGCAGCGCCCCAGATGGGCCATGACCGCATTGAGCACGGCGATAAACAGACTGCGGCTGTGCCTGTCATGGACGATGTCCATGGCCAGAATCTCATCCAGTGTTCCCTCAAACGAGGCCGGTGCATCTGTAAAGGCCTGTCCCCGTGTCTGCCGAAACTGCGCCTGAATCATGACGTCCTTTCCGGCCAGAATGGGGAAGTCCTGCCGCTTGGGGCGGCCGATGGCCTCCTCCGGGCGCAGGGCCCGGCAGTCGACACTGACCTGTTCTCCCAGCAGTCCCGTCTCTTGCAGCACTTCGGTAAAACGCTCTTTCAGCGTCCCGTAAAATGATTCCGCCGTCATTCTCTGTCTCCTCTCTCATCTTCGGAAATGCCCAAAAAGCGGCACACCTCCGCCTCCCACGGTGCCGTGAACAAGCAGGAGGCCTCCACTACGCCTCGCAGCCGGCCGTCGATGAGCACCCCGATCCGATCGGCCAGCTGCTGTGCTTCGGAAAAATCGTGGGTCACAAAGAGGATGGCACAGCCAAACTCCTCCCGCACCTCGTGGAGGATCCGGTAAAAATCTTTCCGTGTCACCGGATCCAGTGCCGAAAACGGCTCATCCAAAAAGAGCAGCGGCGGCCGCATCATCAGCGCCCGGGCCAGCGCCACCCGCTGCTGCTCTCCGCCGCTGAGGGTGGCCGGATACTGCTCCAATATCTCTCGGATCCCAAAGCGCTCCGCCATCTCGTCCACTCGGTGCCGCCGCTCCTTCGCGCCAATGCGCTGCATCCGCAGGGAAAAGCCGATGTTTTCCCGGGCGGTCATGTGGGGAAAAAGCCCATAATCCTGATAGAGGTAGCCGATATTCCGCCGTTCGATGGGCACTGTCTGAATAGGAATACCACCATAGAGAGCCTGCCCCCCATCTGCCCGGCAAAGACCGGCCGCCGTCTCCAGCAGCAGCGTTTTTCCTGCGCCGGTTTTCCCGATGATGGCCACGATCTCCCGTTCCATCACGCTGCAGCAGACCTTGTCGAGAAGAAACTCTCCCCGACGCAGTGTCAGATTCCGCAGCTCCAAGACTGTTTTTTTAGCTTCCGTCATAGCGCCCCCGCTTTCTGCCTCGCCGGGCCATCCCGTTGGCAAGCCCCAGCGATACGGCGGAGAGCAGCAAGAGCAGAAACGCACTGGCCAGTGCACTGTCCAGATCGTTGCCGCTCACCGCCAGATAGATGCTGGCCGGAAGCGTCTCCGTCCTCATCCGTGTGACCCCCACCAGCATCAGTGTGGCGCCAAACTCTCCCAGCGCACGTGCCCATACAAGGATCACAGCACTCCACAAACTCCGCCGGCACAGGGGCAGCAGTACCCAAAAGAACTGCCGCATCGGCGATGCCCCCAACAGGCCGGCCACATATTCCAGTTTTCGATCCACCCCTTGAAAGGCTGTAGAAACAAGCCGGATGGCAAAGGGCAGGTTCACCACCAGTTGGGCCAGGATCACGCCGTTGGTGCTGAACACCACTGGAAACCCCGCCTCCTTCAGCCACTTTCCTGCCGGTGATGAGAAGAGGATCAGCAGACTGAGCCCCAGTACGATATAGGGCAGCGACACGGTCAGCTCCAGCAGCGTCTCCAGCACTCCACGCAGGGGAAACCGCCCCCGGCTGAGGGTATAGGCCGTGGGAACTGCCAGCAGCACACACAGGCACGTGGAGATGCAGGCGCTCTTGACGCTCATCCAGAGCGCAAACTGCGTCTCTCGCTGTATCCAGTGTCCGGGCAGTGCCCCTAGGCCCCGCACCACAATGACCCCGATGGTACTGCCGATCAGCAGCACCACCACTGCGGTGAGCACGGCGCACACGCCGGAAAACAGGTTGTGCCGCCGATCTCTCATTTGACTACTTCATACCCGTACTTGGTCCAGATCTCCGCTGCAGTATCTGAAGACAAGAAGGCCGCAAAGGCGTCGGCCGCCTCACTCTGCTCGGCAAAGCGGAGCCGTGCCGCCGGAATCGTTTTAACGTACGCATCCATGTCGGCACTCTGGCAGACCTCCACCCCGTCGGCATGGCAGTTTTCCTTCCAGATAATGGCCGCATCTGCCTCCCCCATGGAGATGACCGTGGCCAGCTGTGGTGCCGTCGTGGTGGTCGCCGCCAGATGGACACGCTCCGCCACCTCAAAATCAGCAAACGCTTTCTTGGCGATCTTGCCGATGGGCGTGGACTCCGGGTCTCCGATCACGGTGACGACGTCCTCCCGGGCAAGGTCGGCAATGCCCCGGATCTCCTTGGGATTCCCGGCAGCCACGGCCAGTACCGGGATGTGTTTGACCAGATCCTCACTGCTCACCACATACGCCTCCACCGGCTTGGTCTCCTCCCGGGATCCGGCAATGAAGAAGGCCCCCTCCTGCGCCTGCTGGATCTGCGTCTGGATCTGGGCGGCGTTGGCGTAGGTCACCTTCATTTCACAGCCCGACGTTTCCTCAAACGTCCGTGCGATCTCCTCAAACGGCTTTTGCATCCCGGCCCCGCAATAGATCAGCAGCGTCTGCCCGGTCAAGGGCTTGGCGCCCGCCGGCTCTTTCCCGCCATCCGGCGTACCACCCTTTGGTCCGCAGGCCGTGATCCCCAACACCAGACACAGCAGACACACGACCGCCGTGATTCTCTTGCGCAGTTGTTTCATGAATCTTCACCTTTCCTTATCGCTCAAATTCTGATGGAGAGAAGTTCCCTCCGCACAAAGGCGGCCCCGGCCCTTCCCTTTTTGTCCATTGTAGGGGACACATTCTCAAATGTAAGTTGTTTCGCCAACTTTTTCAAAAAAGTAGACCCTTCTCTCCCCCCGTTGCCCCATGCTCCCCTCATAAAATTTAATCTATTTTTTAACAATATTTGATAGATAGTCCGTGACAAGGCATCACTTTTATGTCATAATGGGGGGCAGGGTATACTATATGCAGAAAAGGATGGATGCGATATGCGTAAAACAAAAATTGTCTGTACCATTGGCCCTGCCAGTCAGAGCGAGGAAATGATCGCCAAGCTGTGTCAGGCCGGCATGAACGTAGCGCGGCTCAACTTCTCCCACGGTACCCACGAAGAACACCAAAAAAAGATCGATGCCCTGAAAAAAGTGCGTGAGGAGCTGCAGCTGCCCATCGCGATCATGCTGGATACCAAGGGCCCCGAGTTCCGCATCAAAACCTTCACCGAGGGGAAGATCACGCTGCACGACGGCGATCCCTTCACGTTCACCACGGAGGACGTCCCCGGTGATGAAACACGTGTCTCCGTCACCTACGCAGGGCTGGCCAAGGATCTGGCCCCCGGTGACACAATCCTCCTCAATAACGGTCTGCTCAACTTCCGGGTGGACAGCATCAGCGGCAGTGAGATCCACTGCACCACCGTGGTGGGCGGCGTTCTCTCCGACCGCAAGAGCATGAGCTTCCCCGGCAAGATCCTCAGCCAGCCCTATCTCAGCCAGCAGGACCGGGAAGATATCCTTTTCGGCATCCGCAACGGCGTAGAGTATATTGCCTGTTCGTTCGTCTCCTGCGCCAAGGATCTGGAGGCGGTGCAGGCCTTTTTGAATGCCAACGGCGGCGGGGACATCGCCCTGATCGCCAAGATCGAGAATCAGCCCGGCGTGGACAATATCGAAGAGATCAGCCGCTACTGCGAGGGCATCATGATCGGCCGCGGTGATATGGGCGTCGAGATCCCCTATGAGGAGGTCCCCACCGTGCAGAAAAAGCTGATCACCCAGTGCCGTCTGCTGGGCAAGCGGGTCATCACCGCCACGGAAATGCTGGAGAGCATGATCAATAATCCCCGCCCCACCCGTGCCGAGATCTCCGACGTGGCCAACGCCGTCTACGACGGCACCAGCGCCGTGATGCTCTCGGGCGAGACGGCCGTGGGCAAGTATCCCGTCCAGACGGTGGCCGCCATGGCACGGATCGCCGAGCGCACGGAGTGCAACATCAACTATACCAAGCGTTTCTACTCCTCCCAGTTCAAGATCCATAATATTGTGGACTCCATCTCCCATGCCACCTGCGGTATGGCCATCGATATTGACGCCAAGGCCATCGCCGCCTGCTCCATTTCCGGCATGACGATCCGCATGATCTCCCGCTTCCGTCCCCCCGTGGATATTGTGGGCATCACCACCGATAAGCGCACTTGGTACAAGCTGGCCCTCAGCTGGGGCGTGACCCCCGTTATGTGTGAGGAGCTCCCCTCCACGGAGGTGCTGTTCTACACCGCTAAAAAGATGGCTAAGGACGTGATGGGTCTCTCCTCCGGCGACCGGATCGTCATCACCGGCGGCTCCACCAACGGCCGCTCCGGCAACACGAATCTCATCAAGATCGAGCAATATCAATAATCGACCGCCATAGGTAAGTCTCAAAAGGGTCTCCTTTTGAGACTTACTTTTTCTTTGCCCCCAGACACACCGCTTTCCCGGGAAATTCACAATTTGAAACCCCCGGGGAGCCATGGTATAATACGAATTGGATCCGCTTCAGCACGATCACATACGAACCGCTGCCGCCCTGCGGCGGCCGAAGAGAAAGGGAACACGGGATGCAGAACAAGAAAAAACTGCCCTCACTGAAAGAGACCGTCTGCCTGTTTGACCGGGAGCATATGGGCTCTCTGGCCATCCGGCGCTTATCCACCGGCATGAAAAATCTGGACGACGCCTTGGGCGGCGGAATCAGTCCGGGCCTGTATGTTTTGGGTGCTATCCCCAACTTGGGAAAGTCCACCTTCGCCCTGCAGATTGCGCAGAATATCTCCGCCGCAGGGACGCCGGTCCTGTTCTTCTCCATGGAGATGCCCAAAAGCCGCATCGCCGCCAAGGCGCTCAACCGGCAGATTTTTATCAATACCCGCAACCCCCGTTATTCTGCGGATCTTCTCTTGCGGCGGGAGTCGGCATCTGATACTGCCCTCTGGACGCAGGTGGAAATTGCCCGTTCCCGTGTGGCCGAGGAGTGCCGGAATCTCTATATCATTGAGCGTGACGAGCAGATCTGTTCGGCACAGGACATCCTGCAGATCGTGGAGCGCTCCATGGAGGAGCTGGGCCCACAGCAATCGCCCGTTGTGGTCGTGGACTATCTGCAGATCCTCTCCGGCGGTAAAGCCGGCGGCTATATGAGCGACAAGGCCATCGTGGACGCCAACATCCGTGCCCTGACCACGCTGGCCACGCAGAAAAAACTCCCCGTCATGGTCATCAGTGCCTTCAACCGCACCAACTATCAGGCGCAGGTCTCCATGGAGGCGTTCAAGGAATCGGGCGCCATCGAATATTCCGCCGATGTGATTTTAGGTATGCAGCTGCACACAGTAGGCAGCCGGAAGTTCAATATCAACCGGGAAAAGGCCAAAAACCCCCGCCAGATCGAGATCGTCCTCCTCAAACAGCGCTACGGAAAGAGCGGACACACGCTCTCGTTCCGCTACTATCCCGCCCATGATTACTTTGAAGCGGCAGAGGACGAGTCCGTCGTGGACGACTTTTTCCCGGAACTGCCGGAAAGGAGCTTGGACTGATCATGCACTATTTTCGATTCAATAACACCAAAATTGCCAACTCCATCAAGCGCAACGAGGGGCTCCCCGGCTTCCGTCTGGTCATCTCCGTGAATCAGCGCGGCGCCAAATACGATATACGGACCCGGTTTGTCCTCACGGAGGATCTGAGCTTTTTCGATATGGCCGTTGCCGACGCCATCTATTCACTGCATCTGGAGGGGGAGAAAAAATTCACGCCCCGCAAGGTGTTGGCGATCCTTTCCGGCGATCCCGCCATCTCCGTTCCCGGCCAGCGGAAACAGCAGATCGAGGCCTGCATCGAAAAACTGATGCACACAGAGATCCATATTTCCTGCCCGGAAGAGGCCAAGCAGTCCGACGCCCTCCTTCCCCGCTACGGCGGCGCTTTTTTGCAGGTATCCCAAACAGGAAACGGCTACCAATTTCTGTCAGATTCTCCCCTGCCGCTCTATACCTATGGGGAGGCCAAGCGCCAGATCATCACCGTCCCCTCCTTCCTGCTGGCCTACACCCCGCTGCCGGGCCGGGAAAAGGAGGATCGTCTGGTCAGCAGCCGGGAAAATATCCTGCTCAAGCAGGCCCTGCTCCACGAACTGGAACTGGTTCGGAACACCAAAAACCATGTACCGGAAAAAACCTTCTCCTTCCGCGGGAAAACCTCCCCATCGCTGCTTCCGGCACTGGAGATCGACCCGGACACTTTCACCGAAGAGGCCTGCGGCAATAAAACCAGAGAGCTCTATCGCAAGGCCGTCTTGCTCTTTGACTACTGGCAGCGGAGCGGCTATCTCAAGACCTACGACGCCGACAAAAAAGAGTACCGTCTCCACGTCTCACAGGATATGCTCTGCTCCAACCCCAGCACTCTAAAATATAATGCGTCCCCCTGATAACACAGTATATTTGTGAATTTTAATCTCAAAATTGTGAATTTTGATTGTTCGTTCATTGATACTGTTTTTAAAACTCCTTTATTTCCAAGGCTTTTCAGCTGTCATATTTGTGTATGTAGTAAGTTTTATCTTGAATAATAATGAATGCTTACGCACAAGAGTTCCCGGCCGCTGCCCTTTTCGCTGTCACGAAAAAGGGCAGGCGAAATCAGGAATGCCGTGAACCATCATTCAAGAATAGGTGTTTTTACAAAAACTTACAAAAACAAAATAATAGATGTGGACCTGCGGCCCACATCTCGAGTGTATTTTTGAGAAATATATCGAAAAAATACTCTTCTGCAAGAAACCGGAGCTGAAATCCGGAGGGCAGCGAGGATAACTGCGCCCAATGGGGCGCCGGGTGTTTTTTTGAGAGAACGTAGAAGCATCCTGAAACCTTACTGTTTCTCAACGAGACTGACAAGCCAACTGCGAAAAGGAGTTCATTTACCATGATGACAAAGAAATGCTTTGCTGCCATTGGTACTGCAAAGGAAATCAGCGCTGAAATCCAGAAACTGACCGACGAAATCAAAGAAAAAGGTCCTTCGGTGGCCTACGCCAACGCTCTGCTGATTGCCGAGCTGAACGACCGGTTCTGCCGTGATTTTGGAAACGTGGACCCGTACTGGATGCCGCCGCAAAAAGGCGGAAAACCGACACGGGAAACCTATGTCCCGCCGGAGGCTGCGGACGAGGAAATCCTGACGTGACCCGACCGCCGCAAATACATACGACACCCCCCAGATCGAACAGTGACCGCTGTTCCCTCTGGGGGCTTTGTGCTGTCATGGAGAAAATCCAACAAAAAAACACAACACAAATACAACACAAATACAACACAATAATAATGCCCCCGTTGGGGGCCGGGTGTGTTTTTGTCATCAACCTTTCCATGACATACTTCAATAACCAATAAAGGAGATTTACCATGAATCAATTCTTAACTTTCTACAACGACGAGTGCTCGATGCAGCACAAAGAGCTCTTCGACCACCTCCTCTCTCAGGCCCGTGCATAGGAAGTGGCCCGTGGAACATGGGACGCCCGCTATGAAGAGCGGCTCAACCGTGAAGCGGACCTCATACGCCAGCACGGCGGCATTGATTTGCTGCTGACTCTTCACGCTCTGTGCAATCCCGCTGCCGCGCCGGAGGCCATAACGACGAACGCGGCCCCGACGCAGGACGGGGGCGTTCGACACACATTGTGCCGCCCCCATCCGTCTGCGACGGGCAGCACCGCCTCTCTGCACCGCCAGCCTATTATCCTGCCGGCGTGACTTGCCTCAACAAAAATACAACTATCCTTACAAGGGAAAACCCTGCTGCGCAGGGCGGGTGTATCTATGAGTACTTTCTGAAACCAAAAAGAAACGTATGCAGAAGAAACGACAACCAATCCATCCCAACAAAGAAAGGAAAAACAACCATGCATCATCTCAAAATCGCAGCCGACTTTGCGTGCCGCTTGTCGGTCATGCCCGAGTTCCGCCGCCCTGTCTGCGACGACTATGGAGAGACCTACACCATCTATACCGCCGTCCCTCTATCGGTTCTTGGCGGCAGCGGCCTCACCCCCGCTCACGACTTCCCTGCTGCTCCGGCCCCAATTCTGGACCTCCTGATCTGTCAGGGCTGCAAAGTTCTGCTGTGTATCCTCTTCGGACAGGCAGAGCCATCGGTGGCGGCACTGTTCGAGCCGGAAGGCGTGCTACACGGCTTGGACCAAGTCCTCCTGCCTGCCGATGCCGTCTCAGAAAGCTGCTTTAAAGCGCACTATCAGGCGATCCGCTCTCATCTCTACGCCGCAGAGGCGTTTGATGAACCGGAGGAACAGCCCTCCCCCTTTACCTTAACGGCCGTACCTCTCTCAGAGGTAATTTCCCAGAACGCTCCGGCAAACCTGAAAACATGCAAACTCCTCTCCCCTGATGGAACCATCACCCCCGAAGGCAGCCAATACGGGCTGCTGCAGAGCGCAGACAATCACCGCCCGGTCTACTTCGTGGCAAGCCGTGCCATCCGCAGCCTGCTGGAACGTGTCTTTGCCCCTCCGACGCTGCACCGGAGCTGTGTGCGTCCAACTCTGGAGAGCCGTCTTTCCCGCCTGAAATCCGGAGTCCCCGGGGATGATCTGGCCGCAGCACACATTGTGGCGTGTTTGCAGCAGCTGCTGGATGCACCGCTCAACGAGCCCGTGCGTCTGCGTTGGAAACCGCTCGATTCCCAGCAGAACGGCTACGAGATCCTGCAGCGACAGCTTTCTCAGGCCAGAGCGCTCCTTCCGGAGACTGCACAGAGCGAGCATCTTCCCCAAACCTTCGGCGATGTTCTCCGCTTTGTGCGCACGGTATATGAATACACCGCCTCCCACGCACAGGATCGCTTTGTCGCAGAGGACCGGTGCAAAGAAATCCTGCTCACCCTCTGTCTGCCGGCGATGGCCCAGAAACCTCCGAAGGCCACCGGCAAACTGCAGCCCCTTCACCAACGCCTTGGCACGGCGCAGTGCGATCACGGCCCCCTGTATGCCGCACTGGCGATGCCCATCCGGCACTATGTCTACGGGGCCTGCATCCTCCAAAAGAGCGTATACCCCGACCAGGCCTACCGTCATCAGATTCGGTGCTTTCTCTATAACCCGGAGTTTCCGGAGGCCGTTTACACACCGCTTCACTTCCTCCGCTGCGCTTTGGATATGAGCAGCTTTGCAGACGCTGCCAATCAGTCCGAGAGTTTTCATCTCCTCTACGAGCTGCTCGTGCAGATGCTGTCCGTAGACGAATCGGTTCACCCTTCCACACGGAAAACAGGTCCGCAGTGCAGCTATTTCTGATGGCTGTACTGGGGGATAGAGAAAACTTCTTTTCCAACAATACCAACAAAACATAATAACTGGCCTGTCGGCCCGGGTGCATTTTTGTCGATGTCTCCTGTCCTGCAAGAGATACCGGCGGCCGGCAGCGGCTCTCCTCACGCAGGGTTTCCCACGTTTCTCAAACGTGAACGCCTTTGCCGGCCACAGACCACGCCCCTTCTGTACCGTGCAGGAGGGGCTCCTCACAATTCAAAATACTTCAAAACAACACAACGAAAGGATGAAACAACATGGGCATTGACTGGGAAAACATTTTGGACGCAGAGGGAGAAGATCTCCAGTACGCATACGACGATCTCTGCGGCGATCCAGACGACGATTCGTACACGTCCGTCTGCTGCCGGATCGATCCCTGCGGCGACACAGGAATCCCCGACACATATGACGAATTCGATGAATTCGACGAATATGACTTCGAGGACGAGACGGTCGAGAGGAACACGGCGGACGACACCGCCGACGCTCCCCTCTGCCGTGACGGCGCCTCTGCGGCGCGTCCGCCACAGCCCCTGTGCTCCACCGCAGAAGATGACGAACTCCCCTTCGGATGAGGCGCGTCCGGCCTTGCCGTGACGGCGCCTCGCCGCCCCATTCCTCCCACACATTGAACCACCTCAGAAAGGAGACATGAACCATGTCTGACACCGTAAAAACCCCCAACATCATCAGAGAAACCAGCAGCGGCGTGATGTATTTCTCCATTCAGGAGGAGATGCTGACCCGCCGTGAAATCGAGTGCATCGGAGAAATCACCCCCGACGCCGTCCACTCCCTCATTCGCCAGATCCGCTATCTGGCTCAGCTGGACCCCCACAAGGAAATCACCATCTACATCAACAGTCCCGGAGGCGACGTATCCAGCGGTCTGGCCCTGTACGATGTGATGCAGGCCGTTTCCTGCCCCATCCGTACCGTGTGCATGGGCGTTGCCGCCAGTATGGGTGCGCTGCTCTTTGCCGCCGGGGCGCAGCGGGACATCCTGCCCCACGGGAAAGTGATGATCCACGATCCTCTGGTGCTCTCCTGCCCCGGCGGCAGCGCTCTCAAGCTGAAAAAGCTCAGCGACAACCTTCTGCAGACCAGAGAAATCACCGGCCAGATTCTGGCCCAGCTGACCCATCACACGCTGGACGAAATCTATGAAAAGACGGCAGAGGACACCTACTTTGACGCCGATCAGGCCGTAGCCTTCGGGCTGGCGGACCGGATCCTCACCGAAATTTGAATTTGAAAAGGAGTTTCACCACCATGAATACCAACCATACATACCGCATTCTCGCCCACAACGTCTACGAAAACAACAACACGTGGGAGACAGGTCTGAACAACAACGACCTCATCATCGGGCCGTCCGGCGCCGGCAAGACCCGCAGCTACGTCAAGCCCAACATCATGCAGTGCAATGAGTCCATGATCATTGCCGACACCAAGGGCAGTCTCATCCACGAAGTGGGACCACTGCTCCGGGAAAACGGCTATCAGGTCATCCACATCGACTTCAAGCATCTGGAACACTCCTACGGCTACAATCCCCTAGATTTCATCCGGCAGCATCCCCGTACCGGAAACTACCTCCCACAGGACATCCTGACCATCGCCAACACACTGGTGCCGGTGAAGAGTCAGCAGGATCCGTTCTGGGAGCAGGCCTCCCAAATGTACTTGGGCTGCCTGATCGCCTACGTGATGGAGTGTCTGCCGGAAGAGGAACACAACCTCAAGTATGTGGCCGATGTTTTCGCCGAAATCGCCACTGGAAACTTCAAGCAGCTGATCCAAGAACAGCAGCTGATCCATCCGGACAGCTACGCCGTGCAGTGCTATCAGCTGTTCCAAAACACCTGCAAGAGCCCGAAAACAGAGAGCAGCATCACATCTGTGCTGGGCGAGAAGTTCAACGCCCTCCTCTTTGACGATGCCATCGCCATGTACACCGCAGAAAAGCGTATTCAGTTCCGTGACCTCGGCCGGCGAAAGACTGCCGTCTTTCTGACCATCAGCGACATGGACCGCTCCATGGATCGGCTCATCAGCCTGTTCTACACGCAGGCGCTGCAGACCTTGTGCGACAGCGCCGACACCGAATACGCCAACCATCGCCTGCCCATCCCCGTGCGGCTGATTCTGGACGACTTCGCCACCAACGCATACATCCCCGACTTCCACAACATCACCTCCGTCATCCGGTCCCGGGAAATCTACGTGAGCATCATCCTGCAGAGTCTCACGCAGCTGGAGGCTCTGTACGGCCGTGCTAACGCCGCCACAATCGTCAACAACTGCGATCATCTCCTGTATCTGGGCGGTCAGGACGTAAACACCGCGCAGTGGCTAAGCCCCAAGATGAACAAACCCACCAGTGCTATTCTGAACATGAAGCTGGGCGAAGGCTGTCTCTTCACCAGAGGGCAGGAGGCACAGAAGATTGAGAAGTACGATCTGCGCACCCACCCGCAGTATGCCGCTCTGCCGGAGGCCTGCGGCACACGCCAAGGAAACAAGGCAACGAGCACTTCCTTCGCCGAAGAAATCGAGCCTCTTTGGACCGGAGAGGAGGTGTACGACCACTGATCTGTATCACTGCTTTGCAAAAAGGACTGCCTTCGGGCGTCCTTTTTGCTGCTCAATCTCTTGCACCGCAAAAGGAGCGTGGGCCTGCACAAAGCAGGCCCACGCTCCTCTCTTTTTTATTCTTCTTTTCTCCCCACACTGCCGCAAACAGGCTTCATCAAGGGCATTCCCCGCCGGAGAGCAGCCGTAGCAGTTCCTCATCCTTTTCGATGACACGGCAGGCCAGTTCATTGCTTCCGGCACCGGCCAGCTGCGCTTTGACAGTGGCAAGAAGCGTCTCCCCCTCTTCCGGCACCGGGGTGTCCTTTGACTCGGCCACAAGATAGATGTGCCTGTAGGTATCCGTCTCCCACGCAAGGGCCCAGTCGGGCGCATACCGCCCCGTCGGTGTGGAGATCCGGAACGAGCGAGGCAGCCGGGAATAGAGCACCGGCGCTGCCGCACCCTGCGGCTGATCTACGCCTTCCCGCAGACCATCCCACGCCTCCGCCGCACCGCCGGTGCTCCCCGGCGTGCCGCAAAGATCCATCATCGCCGTGATCTCCGCACGGTATGTGCCGTCCGACTTCCGCCGGACAATGTGCTCCACCACGATGTCGGCCTTGGTGCGGTTGATGATTTGGGCCGTTTTCAAAAGGAACTCCTCGGGATTGACACGGAACATGGCAAAGGTTTCGGGGGGTATCCCGCATAAAATGGCGGCCACCGTCCCACGGGTAAGGCCCGTCTCCTCCACCAGTTTTCCAAGGAGATCATACTTGGAAGAGCCAAGGGTCAGGCGGCTCACGGCCTGCTGCTCCTCCTTTGTTCGGTGAAAGCCCTGTCCTTGCCGCTGCCGGGCCTGCGATGTAAGGCAGGCGGTTTGCTCGCCATATTCCTTCTTTACGGAAGCCGTGGTCACGGCGAGACTCCGCTGCAGATGGTCCACGGCTCTCCGGATCAGCGTCGGCGTATCCAGAGAAACCGTGTAGGTGCTCTTGCGACTGATCCGCTCCCACAGCGTCTGCACCTCTCTTCGCCGGCGGCGCTCCTCGTCCGCTTCTGCCGCCCCCTGCTCCCGCAGCGCATCCTCGATCTGCATAGCACGGGGATCGTAGATAGACGACAGGATCTGCACCACGGCATCTGCATAGTCCTGGACTTCTTCAGCTACCCGAACCAAGCCGTTTTCTTTGTCGTCATAATAGCGTTCGGTCAGCTCTCCGTGCTGAACATAGCCATGGCGGACCAGCTCCCTGCAGATCACCTCGGCCAGTGCAGCCGTCACCGGCAGCTCCTGCCCGGCGGCATTGGTGAGACACCGACCCGTAAAGAGCTTCCCATCCACCTTCTGCGGCCGGTCCCGCATGGACTCGGCAAGACCGGACTGCAGCGCCTGAGCGAATGTGCGGAAGGAGAGATCGGTGATCAGCGTCAGCTTGTTGACCCGCTGCACATCCTTTCCCAGTACGCTTTCGTCCATGCGCTCCCCCTGCTGGTTGACGCACAAGCGAAGCCCCCGGCCGATCTCCTGACGGCTGCGGACCTCCGACGCACTCTGCGGTTTCAGCGTGCAGATCTGGAACACATTGGGGTTGTCCCAGCCCTCCCGAAGGGCCGAGTGAGAGAAGAGGAAGCGCACCGGCTCCTCCAGACGCAGCAGCCGCTCCTTATCCCGCATGATCAGGTCGTAGGCATCGGTATCATCGGTGGTCTGCTTTTTCTTATTGTGGATCTTACTCTCCACAAAGCGGGCTTTGTGGCCTTTTTTCCGGTCCACGGAGAAATATCCCTGATGCGTGCTCCGGACATCGATGTTGCGGAGATAGCGGCCATAGGCGCTGTCTCCGTCCTGTGCAAGAAAACTGTCCACCACATTCCGGTATTCTTCCTCGAACATCTGCGCATATTCCCCGTTGCGGCCATCCCCGTGGTCTCCATCATAGAGTCGGTACTTGGCCACCTCGTCCACAAAAAACAGCGACAGCACCTTGACCCCGCTGCCGTACAGCTCCCGCTCCCGCTCCAGATGCGTACGGATCGTCTCCCGGATCTGCATCCGGCGCTGCAGGGCCTCCCTTTGCTCGTTGCCCTGCATCTGCCCGGGGTAGAGCTTTCGGCCGTTGCGGAAGGTGACCGAGTGGTCCCGCCCGTCGATTTCCGTGATCTGATAGCCGTCGGAATACTCCTCCAGATGGTGGGACTCTTCAAAAAGATCGGCCTTGACGCCCAGCTTTTTCACCACAGTCCGGACCCCGGCACTCCCCTTGCGTTCAAAACCGAGGCGGGCCGTGGGCGCCCGATCGGGATAGGTATCGACGCCCTCAAGGCAGACGTAGCCGCCGGAGGCCGCCGTGTCAGTTATGGTAATGCCTATGGCCGCAATTTTCTTGACCAAATGCTGATGATAGGCGTCCACGGCATCCAAGCGGTACACCATGGTGTATCGCTCTTTATGGGTGGCCGAATAGCGAAGTGTAAAGAGCGCATGGAATTTTTTCAGACATTCTTTGGTCTGCTTCCCCTCCACGCTCTGGGGCTCATCGATCACCAGGATCGGGTTCATGGAGGCGATGATCTCCATCGGCGTCCGGTTCCGGAACCGCTCTGTCTTTTTGTCAATGACCCTCTGGTTTTTACTGGAATTGAAGGCCTGCATATTGATGATCATAACGTGGATCGAGGAATCTGCGGCAAAATCCTCCACGTCCTTGAGCCGATCGGATTGATAGACGAAAAAGCGGATCTTCTTGCCGTAGTCCTCCGCAAAATGCTCCTGCGTGGTCTGCAGCGACTGGTAGACCCCCTCCCGGATGGCCACCGACGGCACCACAATTATGAACTTGCTCCAGCCGTAGCGGGCGTTCAGCTCGTAGATGGTCTTGACATAGGTATAGGTCTTGCCCGTACCGGTTTCCATTTCAACGCTCAAATTGATGCCCGGCCCCTCCAGTGCCTCCGCCGGCCGCAGTCCGTTCCGCCGCTGCACCGCCTGTACATTTTTCAGCAGGGCTGCCGCCGTCAGCTCCGGCGCCAGGGGGGCGTTCCCCCATCCATCGGCTCCTGCCCCCAGCTCCTGCTGCCGCCGGCTCCAGCGGTCGCTGTTCGCTTCCTGAGCCGCTGTCTGTTTCGGCTGCCCGCTGAAAACATCGCAGACCGCTGCAGCCGCCTCCTTCTGGAACCGCTGATGTTTGAATTGTAGTTTCATGCTCCTCTCCCTCACAGAACCTTCACCTTTGTCTCCGGCGAGACCCTCCGGAAGATCTCCGTGACGTTGACCTTATCCTCATCGGTGGCAAAGGCGCCGTCCCGCAAAACAACACGGTGCGGCTTCTGCGCCGCCATATAGTCCATCACTGTGGCGGGGATACACGCATCAAAGCAGGCGATCAGCGCACCACCGTCCACCTGATGGACGGTACAGCCCTCCACCTGCGTGCTCCGGTGGGGGCGGTTGATCGCCACGCCCGCATCCAACAAGCAGGCATAGAGCAGGTCCAGATCTGTGCGATCCTCCTTGATGTTGGAGACCATAGACAGCAAAGACATCTGATCCAAGTCTTCCGGTTGGCACGAGACTTCCTTCATCGGGCCCTCGTCCACCCGGAACACACGAAAGCCGATGTCCAGCTCCTCGGCACACTGCGGATTACGCTCTTTGAGCTGTTCCCCGGCTCGTCGGATCCGCTCTTTCCCGATCTCGCAAATGGTCCGGTAGCCGGCCTGATAGGCTTCGCTCTTTTCCCGGCAGGGCTCCGGCAGCTGCACCATGATAAATTTACGCCGGCCGCCGTCCTCGGCATTGAGCTGCATGACCGCATGGGCCGTTGCCCCAGAACCGGAGAAAAAGTCCAGCACCAGATCCTCCTTCGTCACATTGGAAATCTTCAGCAGCCCCCGCAGCAGCTCCACGGGCTTGGGGTTACTGAAGATGTTCTTGACCCCGAACAGCTCCGTCATACACTCATTGGCCCCCTGATTATGGCCGAACTGCTCGTGCGGCCACCAGTTTGTGGCGCACTGGCCTTCCGCCTCACGCTCCGACTGATAGTACTTCTTGCGTGGCAGGCCTTCTCCATTTTTCGGAAAATAGATGCGCCCCTCTTCCAAAAAGCGGCGGTATGTGTCCTCATCGCCCATCCACTCCCCGTCGATGCGTTTCCCGGCAGGCGTGACAATGGTATAGGCGCTGCCGGACTGGTCGGAGGCCACCTTCCAGGGCTTGCTGGCCCAAGGCCCACGCGGGTCCTGATCGGGGTTGGAGAACGTGGCGGTGATATCCAGCTTTCCCACACCCACCGTCTTGAGGTAAGCGCTGTTTTTGGCGTAGACCAAGATATGCTCCGCCACAAGGCCGATCATTTTCGTTTTATCATTGGGTTGATTATGGCGGCGGCGCCAGTGAATATGGCCCTCAAAATTCTGCTCTCCGAAAATCTCGTTGCACAGCGCCTTGAGATTGGCCACCTCGTTATCGTCGATACTGATGCAGATCACGCCGTCCTCTTTCAGCAGATTCCGTGCCAGTGTGAGCCGGGCATACATCATACTGCACCAATCCGAATGGTAGCGACCGGCCCCGGCACTGTTTTCCCGTGCGAAATTCACATGGCCGTTTTCATCAAAGTAGCCGGTTCCGGCATGGTACGCCGATGGATCCATGGTGAAGGTATCGGGGTAAATAAAGTCGTGTCCCGTATTATACGGCGGGTCGATGTAGATCATCTTCACCTGCTTCAAATAACTCTCCTGCAGGATCTTCAAAACCTCCAGATTGTCCCCCTCCAAATAGAGGTTGCCGGTAGTCTCCCAGTCCTTGCTCTCCTCTTTCACCGGGCGCAGTGTTTTGGTGGTGGGCCGGTTGGCCGCCGCAATGGCAGCTCTCTTCCCTACCCATGTAAGCTCATACCACTCATCCCCGTCAGCCTCCGACTGGCCCAGCAGCAGTTTCAGTTTTTCAAAGTCGATCCCTTTGGCCACCGTTCCGTCCGGGCGCCGGCTCTCTGTCACCACCGCCGGAAACAGCGCCCCCAGCTTCTCTACGTTCTCGTGCGCCATATCCGCTGACGCAAATGTACATCTATCCATCTCTATACTCCTATGCTGCACATACGATCGATCCTACCGGCCGCCCCACATCTCCGGCGGCCGGATATTTCCCAGGAAAGGAGAGCTCCCTTTCTGCGGCATCAGCACATGACGGCAGCGCTCTCACCCGAAAAGTTCGTGCTTCTTATCCAGTATCCATTATACCACAAGATGTGCGCCATGAAAAGCACGGAAGCGGCCGTGCGCCATTCAGGCACAGGCTTTGCTTTATTTTGACATTTTCTGCCCCTTTTGCTATACTATCGTCCATAGGAACCAAGAGCGCTCCGCCCTGCCGGTACAGGGCCAAGCCGCCCGAACGAAACGCTTAAGAAAGAGGTGTCCCCCTTGCTCAAAAAAGGTATCCTGCGCAGTGTAGAGAACCCCGCTATCGTGGCCCGTGCCAATCCCTACTGCGGTGATCCCACCGAGTGGTTCAATGCAGCCCCGTTCAAGAAACAGCCCCTATTTTGTCTGAATGTCGACTTTTTTGTCGATTGGAAAAATGAAGCGATTGCGCCCGTTTTTTGGACGAAGCGCATCATCTCCGGCACGTTTTCCCCGCTTCCGGACGACATCTATCAGCAGATCGTGGCGGCAGACGGAGAGGACTATGTCCATCATTTGGCCGGAGTTGCCCGGCGCTATGGGATCGACATGACGTACCTCCTGTTCCGGGATCTGCCGGCGAACCAGTGGGCCAATCCCAAAAACAAAATTTATGTATTCAACCTGAGCGCCTATGAGCGCCAAACGGATCGCACCTCCTGCGTGCAGGAACTCAGCGCTGACGAGCTCAAAAACGTGATTCGGGGCATCCGCAAGGAGACCCATCGGATTGGAAAAAAATCCCTGAAATATGCCAGCTCGACCTTAGAGGTCTATCTGGCACAGGACGACGCCATCTACCCCGGAGACGCCGACATCCTGCTGGTCAATCAGGACGATTGTGTCGAGGCCATCATCGAAGTCAAAAAGCACAACCAGTGGAGCCAAAAACGAGCCCCCCACATTCAGGACGAAACCATTGCGCTCTATCGGGACATCGATCGGTTGAAATACCAGAGTCTTGGTCTTCTCAAGGATTTTCTGAGTTGCCCCCTGTATATGCTGTACTACACCACCATCACCCGTGAAGAGACAGCGCCCAATGCACTGAAATTCGAGCAGCTGGTGGGGCCGCACGACTGTCTGAAGGCCGTTTATCCCAAGCTGATGCCGCTTCCGCAGGCACAGAACGACCAGTCGCTTTCGGACTTCTACACGGCGTTTGAGGCGTACCGCCGTCAGGAATGTCTCTACGATTTCGACCATATCTGCCTGACGGACAGCTATCACAAGGGCCGTCCCATTTCCAGAGCGAATCCGAAGTGCCTGCAATACATCGCAGATCCTCGCTGCAAGGCCGCCGAAAAAGCCGCCGTGCAGCAGTATCTATCGTTCCTCGCCCCCTAAGGCGCCGCAGGGCGGGGCAGCGCTGACTGCCGGGTGGGGGATGACTTCCTCCTTTGTTGGAAATTGGGGCGCCCATATGG
>JAHHSI010000015.1 GCA_020025275.1 Oscillospiraceae bacterium
TCATGACTTCATTTTCTCTTGCATCCATTGTATGCGCCTCCGTTCTCTTCGATTTCCGTGGAAGTGGCTATTCTTATTATAGTCCATCAGCGGCTGAAAAAGTGAACAAACTGTCAATTCTTGCGTCATTTCTATGCTCATGTACAGTTCTCGGCGTAATTCGCCGCCTCTTGTTGTATCATTTTACCATCTCCGCCTTCTTTTTGCAAGAAGATTTCATCGCTCCACCACGCAGCGCCCCTCGGACCAGACCGCGGTGATATTGTGGCGATGGGTCATGTACATGGCGCGCTCAAATCGCTCCGCCACGCTCAAAGGCCGGGTGGCCTCCACAAAATCACTGTCGTCCAGCACCACGGCATGGAGCGGATCTCCCACGGCAAATCCGGCACCGGCACCGAAATACCTGTGCCCCGCCGTGGTCCCCAGATAATATCCCTCCGCCACGGTCAGGAAATCTGTCTTCCAGTCGTCCATGATCTGGCGCACCTTGGAGGTGCGGATGGTGGTGGTGATGACCCGATACATGGGCAGCTGGGCGCCTCCGGCGATGTCGGAGCCCAGTGTGACCCACAACCCCTCCTGCAGCATCTTCTTCACCGGGCAGATGCCGGAGGAAATATTGATGTTGGAATCGGCGCAGTGGACCACCACCACGTTGTGATCCTTCATGGCCTGCCGCTCCACGGCATCGCTGTGGACGCAGTGGGCCATCAGCGTATGGTCCTTCCACAGACCATGCTTCTCATAGGTCTGCCAGTACCGCTGACACTCCGGATGCAGCCGGGCCACCAATTCGATCTCCCCGGCACTCTCGGAGAGATGGGACTGCACATAGAGTCCCCGTTCCTCGGCCAGCTGCCCCAGCCAGCCCATCAGCTCATCCGAACAGGAGGGAGTGAACCGGGGCGTCAGAATCGGCTTGATGTGCTCAAAATGGCAGCCCTCCAGCCACCGAAGCGTTTCCCGTTCGGATTCCTCCGTCGTCTCCTCCAGAATACCCGGCGCTCCATTGCGATCCATATTCACCTTGCCCACATAGCCGGTGACGCCGGCCTTCTCCAGCTCCTCCATCAAGATCCATGTGGCCTCCGTGTGGAGGGAGGAGAACATGCAGACACGTGTGGTGCCATTGGTGATCAGGTCACTGGCCAGACGCCGGTAGATTCGACGGGCATAGGCAAGATCGGCAAAGCGCGCCTCGGTGCGGAAGGTGTAGCGCTGCAGCCATTCCATCAGCGGCAGATCCATCCCCATGCCCAACATGGGGTACTGGGGGGCATGGAGGTGCATATCGGCAAAGGACTGCAGGATCAGCCGCTCGCCGTAGTCCCGCACCACGCCGTCATAGCCCTGCGGCAGCGTCTGCTCAATGCCGGCGATCACGCCGTCCTCCAGCAGAAGATAGCCCCGTTCCACAATGGACAACTCTCCCAATACGGGCGCATGCACGATATTTCCTTTCAATGCTTCTTTCATCGCTGCTCCTTTCACCAAACAAAAAAGAGCGCTTCGCCGCCTGCGGCAGCAAAGCACTCATAGTGAAACCTGTGGCGGTTCCGTAGAAACCTCCGCGCCATCCACTGCGGAGTTATATGAGCCGACCTCTTGGAATACCAACCCTTTTTGTTGGATTTTTCTTTGAATTTTATGCTTTTATTATAGCGTATATACCTTTCAAATGCAAGAGTGATATTCCTTCCACCGCTGGCATATAGTTCTACAAGCACTGTTTCACACATAGGAAAGGAGCACCACATGAAGAAAAAGCTGGCACGCCGCATTTTGGCCGTTTCTCTCTCCCTGATGACGCTATGGGCCGCCGTTGTCACTGCAAGCAGTGAAACGCTGGATGCTGCCGTCACTGCCATGAAAGAGAGCACCGCTCTGCCCCGACAGCTGCTGCGCTGGGAACTGGGCGACTTTTTTTCCGACACTCCCCTCTCCCCCGTCACCATGCTCACCCTGCGCCAGTCCCCGCTGCTGATGGCCCAACGCTCTGGGATCGCCGCGCTGCGCTCCCACGCTGCGGAAGAACCGGAACCGGCTGACCCGGCCCCGGCGCCGCCGGTCGAAGAAACCCCTCCTGCACCGGCCCCCACCCCCGTCAGCACCGATCCGCTCACCGATGGTCTTCAATTTCTGGATAACGGCATCCCGCCGCAGACCGTCCACCCCACCTCTGAGAGCGGCTACACCGTGGTCAATGGTGTCTACATCAAAAATACGTCTTCCCACGAACTGGATGCCGGCGCTCTATCCGCTATGGATTTCTCGGCCCGTCCCGGTGCCGAGGGGCCGCAGGTCCTCATCATCCACAGCCACGGCAGCGAGGCCTATGCCATGCCGCCGGGGCAGGAATATGTCCCCACCGGCGACTACCGCACCGATGATGATCGCTGCAGTGTGCTGCGTGTAGGGGATGAGGTGGCCTCCGTCCTCTCTGCCCACGGCCTGTCCGTCCTCCATGACCGGACCCTCCACGACGTCCCCAGCTACAACGACTCCTACAGCAACAGTCTGGCCGCCATGGAGTCCTATCTGGCCGACTACCCCTCCATCACCTTCATTCTGGACATTCACCGCGACGCCATCGCCGATGCCGACGGCAACCAGTATAAGGTGATCTCGCAAGAGGAGCCACGGGCGGCGCAGGTCAGCCTTGTAATGGGCAATGCCTATGACGGCTGGCAGGATAACCTGAAGCTGGCACTGGCTGTTCAGAGCCACATCACGGAGAGCTATCCCACCTTGATGCGGCCGCTCTCCGTACGTGGATATCGCTATAATCAGCACCTCACCCGTGGTGCGATGCTGGTGGAGATCGGCGCCGCCGGAAACTCCATGGACGAGGCCCTTCTGGCTGCCCGCATTTTTGCCAACGGTCTGGCGGAGACCATTTTAGGGCAATAGCCGCTGTTGCTCTTCGTCTCCCTGCTACGATCTCTTTTGAAACGCGCGGCACGATCGTTCCCAATCGTGCCGCACGTTTTTTCGCTGCTCTTATGTACATTCGGGGGCGTCCAGCCGCCATGCACCCCTCCGCCGCAGGGACGCTTCGATCATACCGGAAGGAGACCGTACTGCCTCAATACGATCAGCAGCACCCACACTCCGGTGAATCCCACGGTCAGGCACGCCAACACCAACGGCGCCGTGTAGAGGCCTTTTTTCACAGTCGCCTGTGCAGGATCTTCCCCGTGGTACATGATCCGGATCTCCTGACCGACTTTCATCCAGGAAGAATAGTAGTTGCCCACCAGCTCGTAGGTTTTCCCCTGCGCTTTGTATGCAATGACCGGGGAAAGTCCATAATGATGGTGCTGCAGACCAGCACTTCTGGGCGTCGTATTTTTACAAAACCGAATGATAGTCCCGGTACACTCCTGATAACTTCTCAGTTTTTTCATGCTGTTCCGAAGCAAAAAGATGGTCACAACAAAGAAAATCAGCGGAAAAATAAAGAATAAATCCAAAAACACCTTGAGCATCGTTTTCACCTTTCACTTTCTGCCGCAGCCCGTTTCTCCCCTATTGGTACAAGCCGTACGCATCCACATACTCTTCGATCAGGAATTCCCTTCAACCGGCTTGTACAGCCGCCGCCCATAGGTATATGAATACTGTTCGAGATGGTCAAGATCGATGCTGTTCACATCGTCACAAAGATACAATAAGAGATCGACTTCCTGTCCTTTCAACACCTCTTCCAACCGATCCAGTACGCGTTCATCGGCACCGGTGCTGCGGTCCATGAAAATACGCACACTGGAACAGGCAGGCTGCTCGCGCAGGTATTGTCCAATGTCATCACCCTCCTGAAGCTCTGCCGACGGTCTCCCGCAAAATAAAGTATACGCAGTCATCCGGCATTCGGGGAACTCTTTTTTCACGATCCCCTCAAAATACTGATTCACCGGTTCTTTCCAATCCCGCAAAAACATACTGTCTGTGATCTCACCGCCATAGGTGACCCACACATCTACAAGCGACTGATCCGGCAGCCTGACATAGGCCTCATAGTAATCTTCCCAGTCAAAGTAATCGATCTGCCTTTGCTCCACATCCGAAACGTCTCCCCGCACTCCATACGTCTTCCAGAGGTATTCGTTGATATACTCTTTCCGTTCCGGCTGTGTCATCCGTGGGAAGTTCACCTGCCCCTCCGGTGCCGCCGGTTGCCGGAAAAAGCAGCCGGAGCACAGGCCCACGCACAGCGTCAGAAGCAAAGCCACAGCCCCAAAATGTTTGTTCATCTTTGCCACCATCCATTTCTTCTATAATCTCAAGCCGCTCTGCCAGACCGTAGCCCACTCTTTCCCGAATCTTTCCTGCCGTCGGCCCGGTGGTAATCCTCTATACTTCCGGCCGCCCCCCACGGGAAACAGTTCCGGAACATCAGAACAGGGAAACATTTTCCGCTCCGAATACGTTTTTTTAAATCTTATCATTCTCTTTCCCCACCGTCAACCCACTTTTCTCTTCCCTTCGGTCCCGGCTGCCGGGCAGATCGAACCGCATCCACCGGTTGCATCGACGTACCGGCCGTTTCTCTCCCTACAGAAAAAACGAGGAAGCTCTCACAGGAGAGCTTCCTCGTTTCGTTGTGTTTTGGGTCCGATAGGGCGCTTTATTCCACGCTTACCCCTCTCTCGCGGAAGCCCTCTACCATCACATCCAGATCCGGCTCGATGTGCAGCGGTTCACCGGCGGAGAGAATGGCATTGGCCACATCCTTCAAGCCGTTGCCGGTGACCACGGAAACCACGGTGGCATCCTTCTCGATCAAGCCCATCTCGCAGGCCTTCTTCAGGGCGGCCGTGCCGGTGACGCCGGCCGGCTCACCAAAGACGCCGCAGGTACGCCCCAAGAGACGCTGGGCCGCCAGAATCTCCTCATCTGTTACATTGATGGCCAAGCCGTTGGACTCGCGAATCGCCATCAGCGCCTTGTCCGCATTGCGGGGTACGCCCACGGCGATGGAATCTGCCAGAGTATTCTCCTCCATGGGATACCACTCCTCCCCCGTCTGGATAGCGCGGTTGAGGGGGCAGCAGCCGGCGGACTGTCCGGAAATGAGGCGGGGCAGCTTATCGATAAAGCCAATGGCATAGAGGTCCTTCAGGCCCTTCCACACACCGGCGATGGTGCAGCCGTCCCCTACAGAAATGGCCAGATAATCGGGCATCTCCCAGCCCAGCTGCTCAGCGATCTCCAGCGAAACCGTCTTTTTTCCCTCGGAAAGATAGGGGTTGATGGCGGCGTTGCGGTTATACCAGCCGTACTTTTCAATAGCCGCAGCAGACATCTTGAAGGTCTCCTCGTAGTTGCCCTTGACGCTGATCACATTGGCGCCGAAGATCATCAGCTGGGCCACCTTTCCCTTGGGGGCACGCTCGGGTACGAAGATATAGGTCTTCATCCCGGCCGCCGCCGCATTGCCGGCCAGCGAAGAGGCGGCATTGCCGGTGGAGGAGCAGGCGATGGTCTTGGCCCCGGCCTCCCGTGCCTTGGCAACCGCCATGGCGCTGGCACGATCCTTCAGCGACGCCGTGGGGTTCTGTCCGTCATCCTTAACCCACAGCTGCTTGATGCCCAGCATCTCCGCCAGCTTCGGCTCGTCATAAAGAGGGCTCCAGCCCACACGCAGCGGCGTGTCCTCTGTGGTCTCCTCCACCGGCAGCAGCTCCCGATAGCGCCACATGGAGCGGTTCTCTCTCCGAGCCAGTTTTTCCTTGGTCAGCACTGACTTGATGTAGTCATAGTCATAAACGATATCCAAAATACCGCCGCATTCGCAGTTGGTCAGGTCCGGAGTGGCCTCATAGGTCTTGCCGCAGCGGACACACTTGGCGCATTTTACGTTTCTCATAAAGCGATCTCCTTTACTTCCGAAAGTCCCAATCTTTTCGTCCTTTATCATGCCGTGCCACTGCCCATTTGTCAATGGGAGTTTCGCACAAAAAAAGAGGGGCGGGACGTGTGTCCCGTCCCCCTTTTGAGACAGTTCGCTTTTTACAGCGTCTTGAGCAGGCCAGTAGCCTCGTTGAACTCATGGATCAGTTCATCCAGCTCCTTTGCCTGTGCGTGGACGGCATCCCAAGTATGCTCCGTGTCATACCACTGGGCGTTCAGATCCTCCACGTCCATGCCCTGCTGCTCCACCCACGTGTAGTACTTGAGGTTATGGATGCGCTTGCGGTCGGCATAGGTCAGCTCCAGCATATTGTCGGTCTTCAGCCCCAGCATATGGAGGGCGTGATCCTTGGCCGCCTCCACCTCGGTGTATGCGCCGTGCATCTCGCTGAGTTCCTTGATGCGGGACTGATACATAACGGCGGAGTCGGTCAGCACCGTGCCCACTACGTCGTTCTCGGTCAGCTCGTAGTACTTGGCCATCTTGATGCAGCACAGCACGTTGGCGATGCCGGAGATTCCCAGCCAGGTCAGCTTTTCGATCATCTCGTCGTCCAGACCCACCTCATTCTTCATATAGGCCTGACCCTCCGGCGTGTTGAACAGGCGCAGCAGGCGCTGGCTGTCCTCGTCGTCGATGTCGATGACCATATCGGTATTCTTGACATTGTGTACCCACGGCACGTGCTTGTCGCCGATACCCTCGATGCGGTGACCGCCAAAGCCGTTGTCCAGCAGCGTGGGGCACTGCAGTGCCTCGCCTACACCCAGCTTCAGGTGGGGATAGCGCTCCTTGAGCAGATCGCCGGCAGACATGGTGCCCGCAGAGCCGGAGGTGAAGCAGGCGCCGGCAAAGCGGTCGCCGGGCTTCTTTACCGCCTCGAACAGCGTGGCCAGAGCCGTACCGGTCACATTATAGTGCCACATGGGGTTGCCCATCTCTGCGAACTGGTTGAAGATCATCATGGTGGGATCTTCCTTCAGCTCCCATGTCTTATCGAAGATCTCCTTGACGTTGGACTCGCAGCCGGGCGTGGCGATCACCTGACCGGCGATGGACTGCAGCCACTCAAAACGCTCACGGGACATATCCTGCGGCAGAATGGCCACGCTGTCGCAGGCCAGCAGCTTGGAGTTAAAAGCGCCGCCGCGGCAGTAGTTGCCGGTGGAGGGCCATACGGCGTGGTGATAGGTGGCGTCAAACTGGCCGGTCACCAGACGGGGGGCCAAGCAGCCGAAGGAAGCACCCACCTTGTGGCAGCCCGTGGGGAACCACTTGCCGGCCATGGCAATGATCCGGCAGGGGACGCCGGAGAGAACACTGGGGATCTCTACATAGTTGGGAACCTTGCGGAACAGTCCGCCCTTCTCCTTTGCCTCGTTGAGCCAAGTAATACGGAACAGGTTAACAGGGTCGACATCCCACAGGCCGGCCTTGCTGAGGCGATCGAGAATCTTCTCGGGGATCAGCTCCGGATTCTGCATCTGGGCAAAGGTGGGGATGATGACATTGTTTTCCTTCGCCTTCTGGATGTTGTGCTCCAAACCGGCCTTGTTGATAGTAAGATCGATCATTTTTTCTCCTCCTGTTGTTTGTTAGAATCGAGATAGGAATACAGGGTATATTTGGAAATCCCAAAATATTGGGCTACCTTGTCACTGGACTTGGTGACCAGGAACGCGCCGCTCTTGTTGAGGAAATTGATGGCACGGATCTTTTCATCCTTGTTCATCAGGGCCACCGGCTTACCCACCAGCGCCACCGACTGGTCAATGAGCTCATTGAGTACGTCGTTGATGTTGATCAGCTTCTCCGTTCTTTCCTCTTTGTCGCGGGGCTCCACCATCTCATTGATCTGCTGCTGGAGCAGCATGAGATCGGTCACGTCGTAGTTGATGGAAAAAATACCTGTCACCACGCCGCTGCGATTTCGTATATACAGCGACGAGGATTTTAAAATCCGCCCTGTGGGCGTCCGCGTAAGATAACACAGATGATCCTTTGGCTGGCGTGCCTGATCTTCCAGCTGATCGAGAACCACCTGTGATGCACCATCCCCCACCTTGCGGCCGGAGACATGCCCGTTTTCGATGAAGACGATGGAGTGGTCGGGCCGGTTGCTGTTGATTTCATGAATCACCACCTCGCATTTGCTTCCAAACTGAGCAGCCACACCGGTGGCCAGCTGCTTGAGAAGATTCAATTTTCTGCTCTCCATGATGCCCTCCTTACTCTGTCTTTTGTTCATCATACCATATTCCTATTCTATAAATCAACGTCAAATTCTAAAAAATTTTTAGGTGATATGAACTTTTGTTTGACATCCGTGTTACATGTGCTATGATAAGAGTACACAAACAACACCGGCAGGAACCATCGCGGATAAATATGACGGAGGTGCATTATGGATTTTGAAGCCATCAAGCAAGCTGCAGCGGGGTATCGCCCCAACATGAGCCGTTTTCTGCGGGACATGATCGCCATTCCCTCGGAATCCTGCGAAGAGGAGGGCGTCGTTCGCCGCATCGCACAGGAGCTGGAATCTCTCGGCTATGACAAGGTGGAGATCGACGGTCTGGGGAACGTGATCGGCTGGCTGGGCGAGGGCGAGAAGATCATCGCCATCGACTCCCACATCGACACGGTGGGGATCGGCAACCGCAGCAACTGGACCCATGATCCCTACGAGGGCTACGAGACCGAGGAAGTCATTTACGGCCGCGGCGGCTCCGATCAGGAGGGCGGCATGGCCGCAGCCGCTTACGGCGGCCGGATCATGAAGGATCTGGGCCTGATCCCCGAGGGCTATAAGATCATGGTGGTCGGCACCGTGCAGGAAGAGGACTGCGACGGAATGTGCTGGCAGTACATCGTCAACAAGTACTTCTCCAGCAAGGAGGAGGCACAGGAGAAAATCGAATTCGTCATCTCCACCGAACCTACCGACGGCGGCATCTACCGCGGACATCGCGGCCGCATGGAGATCCGGGTGGACGTCAAGGGTGTCAGCTGCCACGGCAGCGCCCCGGAGCGCGGCGACAACGCCATCTACAAGATGGCCGACATCCTGCAGGACGTGCGGGCCCTCAACGAAAATGACGCCGCGGAGGAGACAGAGATCAAGGGTCTTGTGAAGATGCTCGATCCTGCGTATAACCCGGAGCATTACGAGGATGCACGTTTCCTGGGCCGCGGCACCTGCACCACCAGCCAGATTTTCTACACCTCTCCCTCCCGCTGCGCCGTGGCAGACAGCTGCTCCATCTCCATCGACCGCCGCATGACCGCCGGCGAGACGTGGGACTCCTGCCTGCAGGAGATCCGCGATCTGCCCCATGTGCGCCAGTACGGCGATGATGTGTCCGTCAGTATGTATATGTACGACCGTCCCGCGTGGACCGGCACCGTCTATGAAACCGAGTGCTTCTTCCCCACCTGGATCAACCGGGAGGATGCCCCCCATGTCCGCGCTCTTATCGACGCTCACCATGCCCTGTGGGGCGAGAAGCGCCTGTATGCCGACGAGACGGCCCGGGAAAAGCGGGAGGGCCGCCCCCTCACCGACAAGTGGACGTTCTCCACCAACGGCGTTGCCATTCAGGGCCGCTACGGCATCCCCTGTGTTGGCTTCGGTCCCGGTGCGGAAAGTCAGGCACACGCCCCCAATGAGATCACCTGGAAGCAGGATCTGGTGACCTGCGCCGCCCTGTATGCCGCCGTTCCTATGCTCTATCAGCCCGGTGACAAGTCGCAGAGCGCTACGCAGTTCCGCCAGAGCCTGACCGATAACGACATCAAGTAACGCCGTGTATCGATGATTTTAATATAAGGAGAAAGACATTATGAGCAAGACCATGGACCTGGCCCGTCATCTGGAAAAACTGCCGATCAATAATATGTATAAAAGCGACTTCTATTGGACTTGGGATAAGACCGATGAGGAGTTAGATGCCATTTTCACGGTGGCCGATGCCCTGCGTGACCTGCGTGAGCGCAACAAGTCCACCCGCATTTTCGATTCCGGTCTGGGGATCTCCATCTTCCGTGACAACTCCACCCGCACCCGCTTCTCCTTTGCCTCTGCCTGCAATCTGCTGGGACTGGAGGTACAGGATCTGGACGAAAAGAAATCCCAGATTGCCCACGGCGAGACGGTGCGCGAGACAGCCAACATGGTTTCCTTCATGGCCGATGTCATCGGCATCCGCGATGATATGTTCATCGGCGAGGGACACAAGTACCAAAAGACGTTCATGGACGCTCTGGAAGAGGGCTACAGCGACGGCGTGCTGGAGCAGCGTCCCACACTGGTCAATCTGCAGTGTGACGTGGATCACCCCACCCAGTGCATGGCGGACCTGCTGCACATCATCCACCACTTCGGCGGTGTGGACAATCTGAAGGGCAAGAAAGTAGCCATGACTTGGGCCTACTCCCCCTCCTATGGCAAGCCTCTCTCCGTCCCGCAGGGCGTGATCGGTCTCTTTACCCGGATGGGGATGGACGTGGTACTGGCTCACCCGGAGGGCTATGAGGTCATGCCCGAGGTGGAGAAGATCGCCGAGGAGAACGCAGCCAAGAGCGGCGGCTCCTTCACCAAGACCAACTCCATGGAGGAGGCCTTCGCCGACGCCGACATCGTCTACCCCAAGAGCTGGGCTCCCTTCGCCGCTATGGAGGAGCGCACCAAACTCTATCAGGCCGGTGATCAGGCTGGGATCGACGAGTTGGAGCAGCGGCTCCTTGCCCAGAACGCCCAGCATAAGGACTGGACCTGCAGCGAGGAAATGATGCGCAAAACCAAGGACGGCAGCGCCCTGTACCTGCACTGCCTGCCCGCCGACATCAGCGGCGTCAGCTGCGAAGCCGGCGAAGTGGACAGCTCCGTCTTTGACCGCTATATGGTCCCCCTGTACAAGGAGGCCAGCTACAAGCCCTATATCATTGCCGCCATGATCTTCCTCTCTCAGGTAAAGGACCCTGCCAAGGCCCTTATGGAGATGGATGCCGGCGACGAACACCGGAAGAACCACTGATTTTCATCCCTACAGGTCTGCCCGAAAGGATGCTGTCACCTCTGTTCTCAAGTCTTTCTGACGCTCTTTTCGAACCGACCGTGTACAGTATCTCCTGCGGGCAGGCCTTTTTTTCGCACAAGGACATATACATATAATTGAGGTAAGCAACACTATGAGTAAGCGTATCGTGATCGCTCTGGGCGGCAACGCTCTGGGCACAACCTTGAAAGAACAATTCCGCGCCGTCCGCATCACCGCCAAGGCGATCGTGGACTTGATCGCCGAGGGCAACGAGGTCATTCTCACCCACGGCAACGGCCCCCAGGTGGGCATCATCAACAACGCTATGACCGCCCTCACCCATGAGGACGCCAAGCAGGCCATCACCCCGCTGTCCGTCTGCGGCGCCATGAGCGAGGCCTACATCGGCTACGACCTGCAGTCCGCACTGCGGGAGGAGCTGCTCAGCCGCAATATCCATAAGCCGGTATGCACCCTGATCACTCAGACCGTGGTCGACCCCCACGATCCGGCCTTCCAGAATCCCTCTAAGCCCATCGGCAAATTTCTCACCGAGGAGGAGGCCAAACAGGTAGCCGAGAAAACCGGCTATGTGATGAAGGAGGACTCCGGCCGAGGCTGGCGGCGCTATGTGGCTTCTCCCCTGCCGGTGAGCATCGTAGAGGCCCCCTGCATCAAGATCCTCAGTGACGGCGGTGCCGTAGTGGTGGCCTGCGGCGGGGGCGGGATCCCCGTGGTGGAGGAAGAAAACCACCATCTCCGCGGCGTTGGGGCCGTCATCGACAAGGACTTCGCCTCAGAATTGATGGCGGAACTTCTGGATGCGGATATGCTCATCATGCTGACAGCCGTGGAAAAGGTGGCCATTCACTTCGGAACCGAGCAGGAGCAGTGGCTCTCCTCGCTCTCCCCTGCGCAGGCGGAACAGTATGCCGCCGAGGGACACTTCGCCCCCGGTTCCATGCTGCCCAAGGTGCAGGCCGCCGTCAAGTTCGCCCGCTCTCAGCCGGGCCGCCGGGCACTGATCACCGCACTGGAAAAGGCCAAAGACGGCATCGACGGAAAAACCGGCACCGTAATTTGCCAGTAATTCCCAATCCGCCCTGTCTTTCTCTGGCGTTATCCCTCCCATAAGCATTTCTGATACTATGTTCATTATTTTCTGCACTTTGGGTTATTTCGTGTTTTAATGCTGTAAAACTTTTGTAGCTTTGTGAGAATGTGACGTTTCTCCCTCCCCTTTTAGTTGCTTTTTGGATGTATTTACTATATAATCATTTTTATGAATTTGTGGTCTTTTCCGCAATTCACGCAACATCCCAAGAAAAATCAAATTTGAAGGAGGACATTTGAATGAAGAAGTTTCTTGCATTGATCCTGTCTCTCGTCATGGCGCTGAGCTTGGTGGCCTGCGGCGGCGGCGACGACCCGAAGGATCCCGAAAACAACGACAGTAAGACCGTAAAGGTCGGCCTCATCTGCATCGGCGACGAGAACGATCAGGGCTACACCTACAACTTCATCCGTGGTAAGGAAGCCGCCACCAAGGCTCTTGAGGAAAAGGGCATCAAGGTGGACTGGGTCGTCAAGTACAACGTCAAAGAGGACGTCAAGTGCGAAGATGCCAACCGTGAACTGGCCGAGGACGGCTGCCAGCTGATCATCAACAACTCTTTCGGTTTTGAAGAGTATATGCTGAAGGTGGCCGGCGACTATCCCGAGATCCAGTTTGTGGGCTGCACCAACCAGAATTCCTACGGCGACACCCTGAAGAACACCCACAATGCGTTTGCCAGCATCTACGAGGGCCGTTATCTGGCCGGTGTGGTGGCCGGCATGAAGCTGCAGGAGATGATCGACGCCGGTGATCTGGCCGCTGATAAGGCCGTGATCGGCTATGTGGGTGCCTATCCCTACGCCGAGGTGAAGTCCGGTTACACCGCTTATTTCCTGGGCGCCAAGAGCGTCTGCCCCTCCGTCACCATGAAGGTGAAGTTCGTCAACTCCTGGTCTGACGCCACGGCTGAGGGCAATGCAGCTTCCGCTCTGTGCGATGAGGGCTGTGTGCTGATCTCCCAGCACTCCGACAACACCACCCCCGCTACCACTGCTCAGTCCAAGGGCGCTTTCCATACCGGTTACAATAACGATATGATCGACGTCGCTCCCGAGTCTTCTCTGATCGGTACCCGCATCGACTGGTCCGTCTACTTCACCTATATCATTGAGGCCGTGGCCAACGGTCAGGAATTTGATCAGGATTGGTGCCATGGTATCGACAACGGTGCTGTTGTTCTGACCAAGCTCAACGAGAAGATCGCCGCTCCCGGCACTGCTGAGAAGCTGGCCGAGGTGGAGAAGGCCATCACCGATGGCACACTGCACATCTTTGACACCTCCAAGTTCACCGTGAACGGTGCCCCTGTGACCACCGCGTTCGCTCTGGACACCAACGGCGACTTTGTGCCCGATTCCGAGGAAGTCGTCTATGATGGTTACTTCCACGAGTCCACGGTACAGTCCGCACCTTACTTCACGCTGGACATCGACGGCATTACTCTGGATCAGTAATTCGTTCTCTTGTAAAAAGAGGCTGTCCCCGCGGCAGCCTCTTTTTCTTACCAATGTCTCTTCCCATCAAAATTGATTTTTACCGACCCATGCAAAGAAAGGATGACAGCCTTGGAACCTGTTTGTGCTATCGAACTGAGAAACATTACCAAACGCTTTGGTGATGTGGTGGCCAATGACCGCATCAACCTCTGCCTGCAGCGAGGGGAGATCCTCTCCCTGCTGGGTGAAAACGGCAGCGGCAAAACCACACTGATGAATATGCTCTCCGGCATTTATTATCCCGACGAGGGTGAAATTCTGGTCGGCGGCAAGCCCGTCTCCATCACCTCTCCCCGTGAGGCCTTCCACTATGGTATCGGCATGATCCACCAGCACTACAAGCTGGTCGATGTGTTCACTGCGGCGGAGAATATCGTCCTCGGTCTGGACGAGGGCGGCAAGCTGGACATGAAAGCCATCAACGCCCGCGTCCGTGAGATCTGTGAGAAATACGGCTTTGATATCGATCCTTCCCAGAAGGTCTACGATATGTCTGTGTCCCAAAAGCAGACGGTGGAGATCATCAAGGTGCTCTACCGAGGCGCCGACATCTTGATTCTGGACGAGCCCACCGCCGTCCTGACCCCGCAGGAAACGGACAAACTGTTTGCCGTCATGCGGAATATGCGCGACGATGGCAAGGCCATTGTCATCATTACCCATAAGCTCCACGAGGTCATGGCCATCTCCGATAAGGTGGCCGTCCTCCGCAAGGGGCAGTACATCGGCACTGTCAACACCTCCGAGACAAGTCCACAGGCGCTGACCGATATGATGGTGGGCCACAGCGTAACACTGAACATTGACCGCCCTCACTATGAAGATCCTCAGCCCCGCCTGTCCGTCAGCGGTCTCTCCTGCTTCGATGACGAAGGCGTCAAGCGGTTGGATGACGTGTCCTTCACCGCCATGGGCGGCGAGATCCTGGGCATCGCCGGCATCTCCGGTTCCGGCCAGCGAGAGCTGCTGGAATGTATCGCAGGACTCCACCCCATCGCTCAGGGCACTATCATGTACACCCCCGAGGGCAAATCCCCCTCCGATCTGGTGGGCAAAACCCCCATGCAGATCCGCAAAGCCGGCGTGGCCATGGCCTTTGTTCCGGAGGATCGTCTGGGCATGGGTCTGGTGGGCTCTATGGGCATGACCGGCAACATGATGCTGCGCTCGTGGCGCAAAGGCAAGAGCGCCTTCGTCAACCGAAAGGACCCCAACGAGCTGGCTTTGCAGATCTGGAAAGATCTGGAAGTCGTCACCCCCAGTACCAACTTCCCTGTCCGCCGTATGTCCGGCGGCAACGTGCAGAAAGTGCTGGTGGGCC
This sequence comes from Oscillospiraceae bacterium, assembly GCA_020025275.1. Taxonomy (GTDB): domain Bacteria; phylum Bacillota; class Clostridia; order Oscillospirales; family Oscillospiraceae; genus Vescimonas. The sequence goes on from JAHHSI010000015.1 coordinate 14,891, forward strand.
GTGAGATTGCCAGTGCCCCCAGTGTTTTGATGACGGCATACGCCGTCCGTGGACTGGACATCAACACCTCCTATACCATCTACCACCTGCTGACCGAGCAGAAGATGAAAGGAGTGGCCGTTGTCTACGTCGGCGAAGATCTGGATGTTCTGTTGGAACTTTGCGACCGGATCCTGGTCCTGTGCGGCGGTAAGGTCAGCGGCATCGTCGACGCCCGCACCACCACCAAAGAAGAAGTCGGTCTGCTGATGACCCGTGTGGGCGGAAAGGAGGCGGAATAAATGAATCACAAGAAACGGGAACCCTGGATCCGCCTGTCCAAGCGTGACGGAATGACGTCGTGGAAGGTGTGGTCCATCCGCATCGGCTCCATCTTTCTGGCACTGGTACTGGGCGGTCTGGTCATTGCCATGACCGGTGTCAATCCCTTCAAGGCCTATGGCACCATCATCTCCGGCTCTCTGGGTAAGGCGTCCGCTATCCGTCAGACGGTCAAGATCGCCATCCCTCTGCTGGGCTGCGCACTGGCCATCGCTCCCTGCTTCAAGATGCACTTTTGGAACATCGGCGCCGAGGGGCAGATCACGGCCGGCGCCATTGCTGCCAGCTATTTTGCCCTCTTCTGGGCCGATCGTCTTCCCGGTCCCAGTCTCATTTTGGTCATGGGCCTTGTGGGCGCTGTGGCCGGTGGTCTGTGGGGCCTAATCCCCGCCTTCTTCAAGGCCCGGTGGAACACCAACGAGACCCTCTTCACCCTTATGATGAACTATATCGTCATCGGTATCGTCCGCTGGCTGCAGGGCGGCCCCTGGGAGGGGCGTGCCGGCTCCCAGATCATCCCCCAGTTTGCCCCCAATGCCTGTCTGCCCCGTGTGTTCGGCATTCACTGCGGCTGGATCATCGTGCTGGTCTTGGTACTGCTGATGCACATTTACATGACCTATACCAAGCACGGCTATGAAATCGCCGTCATCGGTGATTCGATCAATACGGCTCGCTACGCCGGCATGAATGTGGGGCACGTCATGATGCGCACCATGTTTCTCTCCGGTGCCATCAGCGGTCTGGTCGGTTTCATTTTAGTCTCCGGTGCCAACGGCACCCTGAACGACGGCGTGGCCGGCGGAGTCGGCTTCACCGCCATTACTGTGGCGTGGCTCAGCCAGCTGAACGCCTTCGGCATGGTCCTCATCTCCGGAATGCTGGCAATTCTTGAAAAGGGTGCAGAAACGCTCCAGACCCGTCTGGCCGTTCCCACCTCCATTTCTGACATCATCACCGGCATCCTGCTGTTCTGTATGCTGGGCTGCGAGTTCTTTATCAACTTCCGTATGACCTTCCGCGCCCGCAAGGCTAAGAAGGCCGCCGCAGAAACCGCGGCAGACAGCGATGAATCCCCTGCAAAGGAGGCGGTTGAATCATGAGTGAATTTGTAACCTTGGCCGTGGCTCTGGTTGTGGCCGCCATTACGTATGGCACCCCGCTGCTCTTCGGTACATTAGGTGAGATCCTTACCGAGAAGTCCGGCTGCTTGAATCTGGGTGTCGAAGGTATCATGTTTACCGGCGGTGCCGTGGGTCTGGCCGGTGTGTATTACTACGAGAAAATGGGATCACCTAATGGCTTTGTCGCCGTAATTGTGGGCCTTCTGTGCGCCTTTCTGGCCGGTGCCCTCTGCTCCTTGATCTTCAGCTTTCTGACCATTACGCTCCGCGCCAACCAGAATGTGACGGGTTTGGCCCTCTCCATTTTCGGCACCGGCGTGGGGCAGTTTGTGGGTGAGCGTATGCGCGTCACAGAGGGCGGCTACATCGCCATCAGCAACGAAATGAAGATCTTTTTCCAGAACTCCCCCTTCCCTCGCTTCCTGCAGGACCTCCCTGTCATCGGGCCCATTCTCTTTAAAAACAGCATCTTCTTTTATCTGGGCCTGCTGCTGGCCGTGGTGCTGTTCCTCTTCATCAACCGCAGCCGCCGCGGTCTCTATCTCCGCTCCGTAGGTGAAAGCCCGGCCACCGCCGATGCAGCCGGTCTGAATGTGACCCTCTACCAGTATCTGGCCACCATCATCGGCGGCGGGATCTCCGCCATCGGCGGCATGGTCTACATCATGACCATCGCCGGATGCGTGTGGAACCATGAAGGTCTGGCCGGTGTGGGCTGGCTGGCCGTGGCTCTGGTCATCTTCTGTATGTGGCGTCCTCTCAACGCCATTTGGGGCTCCATTCTGTTTGGTGCGCTGATGATTTTGTACCTGCGTCTGGTGCTGCCCTTCATCCCCACCCAACTCTACAAGATCCTGCCCTATGTGGTCACGGTCATCGTGCTGATTTTCTCCAGTCTGCGCAACAAAAAGGAAAATCAGCCCCCTGCCTCTCTGGGTCTTTCTTATTTCCGTGAGGATCGTTGAGCCAGCAGCCCCTATCGGTTTTCTTGCAGACAGTTTTCAAGCCGCCGCAGACGTCCACTGTCTGCGGCGGCTTGTTTCATCACCCTTGAAATGGAGGTATATTTATGGCAACCCTTCTTCTGAAAAACATCGCTTCGCTGGTCACCTGTGACGATCAGGATCGCATCTTGCATGATGTCGACCTGCTCTGTGAGGACGGCTTCATCGCCAAGATCGGCCCGCAGCTCATCTGCGAGGCCGACGAGGTTCTGGATTGTCGCCATATGCTGTGCTATCCCGGCCTCATCAATACCCACCACCACCTCTATCAGGTGTTTTCCCGCAACCTTCCGCAGGTGCAGAATCTGGAGCTGTTCGACTGGCTGCGAACCCTCTACGAGATTTGGAAAAATCTGGACAGCGAGGTGATCCGACTCAGTTCACTGACCGGCATGGCTGAACTGATGAAGCACGGCTGCACCACCTGCTTTGACCACCACTATGTCTTTCCTGCTCATGCCGGAGATCTTCTATCTGCACAGTTTGAGGCCGCCGATGCTCTGGGCATCCGCATGTATGCCTCCCGCGGAAGCATGGATCTTTCGAAAAAGGACGGCGGACTGCCGCCGGACAGCGTGGTACAGACCGTAGATGAAATCATGAAGGATAGTGCCCGCCTCATTGAACAGTGGCACGATCCCTGCCGGGGCGCCATGCACCGCATCGCACTGGCCCCTTGCTCTCCCTTTTCTGTCTCTGCCGAGCTCCTGCGCCAGAGCGCCCTTCTGGCCCGCCAATACGGTGTCCGCCTTCACACGCACCTGTGCGAGACGAAGGATGAGGAAGCCTTCATGCTGCAGCGGGAGGGTGTCCGTCCGTTGGAGTATATGGAGCGCCTTGGCTGGACGGGCAAGGACGTGTGGTTCGCCCACGGCATCCACTTCAACGATGAAGAACTGCGGGTTCTGGCCCATACCGGCACAGGCGTCGCCCACTGTCCCATCTCCAATATGAAGCTGTCCTCCGGCGTTGCCCGCGTCCCGGAGATGCTGCGCATGGGGATTCCTGTGGGGCTGGCTGTGGACGGCAGTGCCTCCAACGACGGTTCCAGCCTGATGGAGGAGATACGGGTGGCCTATCTGCTCCACCGTCTCCATGCCAGCGCAGACGCCCCCTCCGGATACGAGATCTTGAAGATGGCCACCCGTGGCAGCGCACGGCTGCTGGGGCGGGACGACATCGGCGCTCTGGCCGTCGGGTACTGTGCCGATCTCTTTATGATCGACGAGCGCCGGCTGGAACTGGTGGGCGCTGCGTTTGATCCCGCCTCCGTCTTGGCCACCGTCGGCGTCCGTCAAGCGGTGGACTATACCATTGTCCACGGAAAAATCGTCGTGCGGGACGGCCATCTCGTACAGGTGGATGAGGCGCGTGTGGCTGCGGCAGCGCAGGAAACGTGCCGGCGGTATCTGGAAATGTGAGGACACCATGGGACTGTCGATTCTTTTCGGGGACATCACCCAATGCCCTGCCGACGCCATCGTCAATGCCGCCAAGCCCTCCCTGCTGGGCGGCTCCGGTGTAGACGGCGCCATCCATCGTGCTGCAGGGCCGGAACTTCTGGCCGAGTGCCGCACGTTGGGCGGCTGTCTGCCGGGGGAGGCAAAACTGACCAAGGCGTACCGCCTTCCCGCCCGCTATGTGATCCACACCCCCGGCCCCGTATGGCAGGGCGGCCATCACAGCGAGGCCGCCGTACTCTCCTCCTGCTATCGCTCTGCCCTGACTCTGGCCGTGGAACACGGCTGCCGCAGCATTGCCTTTCCCTCCATCGCCACGGGGATCTACGGATTTCCCCTCCCGCAGGCCGCCCACATCGCCCTGCATACCATCATGGAGTTTCTGTATAGCCATCCCTCCCTGGATGTCCGCATGGTCTGCTTTGACGAGTCCACACTCCGCGCCTACCAAGTGGACTGGAATATGTTCTATCAGGAGACCAAACCGAAACACGACTGAAAAAGCCGCCCAGAAGGGCGGCTTTTTCATATCACTGATTCTTTGAAGAGCGTTATTTGGCCTTGGCCTCGCAGTACATACAGCGATAGACGCCCTTCTCCTCATCAGAGAGCAGGAACACCTGCTCCAATTCCTGCTCCGTGGAGGTGATGCAGCGGGGATTGGCACACTTGAGCACATTCACCAGCCGCTTGGGCTGGGAGAGGGTCTTTTTCTCGTGGAGTTCACCGTTCTTCACCACGTTCACCGTGGCGCCGGGGTCCACATAGGCAATGATGTCATAGTCGATGTCCAGCTCTGCGCCGATCTTGATGATGTCCTTACTGCCCATCTTCTCGCTCACGGCGTTCTGGATCAGTGCCACCGGGCATTCCAGCCGGTCCAGCCCCAGCAGATGGTACAGCTTCAGACTGGTACCTGCCGTCAGGTGGTCGATCACCACTCCGTTCTGAATAGGTTCGATTCTCATGCTTCTACCTCCAACAGCTTCAAAATAAGGGCCATACGCATATATTTGCCGTTGAGCACCTGCTTGAAGTAGCAGGCGCGGGGGTCATCATCGATGGCCACGCTGATCTCGTTGACACGGGGCAGCGGATGCAGGATGTTCATATCCGGCTTGGCATTCTTCAGCTTTTGCGGTGTCAGAATGTAGCTGTCCTTCAAGCGGAGGTAGTCCTCCTCGTTGAAAAACCGCTCCCGCTGTACACGGGTCATATAGAGCACATCCAGAGACGGCATGGCGCTCTCCAGATCCGTCGTTTCCTCATAGGGGACGTGATACTTCTCCAGCACATCGTGTTTGACATAGCTGGGCAGCATCAGCTCCTCGGGAGAGATCAGCACGAAGCGCACCCCGGTATAACGGGACATGGCCTGAATGAGGGAGTGAACGGTGCGCCCGAACTTCAAGTCGCCGCACAGGCCGATGGTCAGATCCTGCAGCCGTCCCTTTTCACGGTGGATGGTCAGCAGGTCGGCCAATGTCTGGGTCGGATGATTATGTCCGCCGTCGCCGGCATTGATGACCGGGATTGAGGCGTTGATGGCCGCCACCTGCGGAGCGCCCTCTTTGGGGTGGCGCATGGCGATGATGTCGGCGTAGCAGGAGACCACCTTGGCGGTGTCGGCCACGCTCTCTCCCTTTGAGGCCGAGGAAGAGCCGGCCCCGGCTACACTGAGCACATGGCCGCCCAGCTCATACATGGCCGCCTCAAAGCTCAGACGAGTCCGGGTCGAGGGCTCAAAAAACAACGTTGCCAGCTTTTTGCCGTCACATACGTGGGCAAAATGGGCCGGATCTTCGATGATCCGATACGCCGTCCGGATCAGTTCCTCGATTTCCTGCACGGAGAGGTCTGTAATGCTAATTAAGTTTCTCATTTTGTCACCCAGCTTTCATCACAAGAATTATTACGAAAGGCGAGCAGCTCCTCTGCTTCGCCCTCGGCCATGCAGCCGCCTGCGGCGGCCGCATCGACTACGATGTAACATGGATCCATGCGGTTCCGTATACGCCGCCCCCGAACTCCCCTGCGGGCGGTCATTCCCTGCCTGCATCTCGGCGGGCAGCGTCACCGCTCCCCTTTCTCGATCCTTGGTCGTATGCGTCCCGCCGGAGCCGTCCGGCAACGGCACGTATGGTCGCCGGTGGGAGCTTTGCTTCCGAAGAAAAGATCTCTCAGGGCAAATCACGGCGCTAATGCGCGGGCGCAGACTTGCCGTTTTCCTGTCCGGTGCCCTCGCTCGCCGCAGTGGTCCGGCAGCCTCACCGATGGGCCGCGCCAGTGATCTCCTGCAAGGAGGTGATCCCGTATTGCGCCATAACAGCGGGCAGCTGCTCGATTATTTTCTTGCAGATCAAGGGATCGCGCAGATTGGCCGCGCCGATCCCCACTGCGGTCGCTCCAGCCATCATCATCTCGATGACATCCTGGGCCGAGGATACGCCGCCCATCCCCACGATGGGAACGGACACCGCCTCATAGACCTGCCAGACCATCCGCAGCGCCACCGGAAAAATGGCACTGCCGGAAAAACCGCCCATGGTATTGGCGATGATCGGCCGGCGGCGCTTCAGATCCAGACGCATCCCCAGCATCGTATTGATGAGGCTCAAGCCGTCGGCTCCCGCCTCCTCACAGGCCCGGGCAATGGCGGTAATATCGGTGACGTTGGGCGAGAGCTTCATAATCACCGGCTTATCCCCCGCCACGGCCTTGACCGCCCGCGTGACCTCCGCCGCATTCTCCGGCTGCGTACCGAAGGCCAGCCCGCCGCAGCGTACGTTGGGGCAGCTGATGTTGACCTCCAACCAGCCCACCTGAGGGCTTTTGGCCAGTTTTTCCGCCACCAGTACATACTCTTCCACGGAGCTGCCGCAGACATTCGCCATCACGGGCTTAGAAAAGCATTGGGCCAGCTTCGGCAGTTCCTCCGCCAGAACGGCGTCCACGCCGGGATTCTGCAGTCCCACCGCATTGATCATCCCGGCAGGACAATCCGCAATGCGCGGCGTAGGGTTCCCAAACCGCGGCTCGCCGGTGGTGCCCTTGAAGGAAAACGTCCCCAGCAAATTGATGTCGTAGATCTCCGCAAATTCGTAGCCGTAGCCGAACGTGCCGCTGGCCGGAATGAGGGGATTCTCCAGCGGGAGCCCACACAGCTCCACCTTTGTATTTACCATACGATCTCCTCCTTTTCCAGTACCGGGCCATCCTTACAGATGCGCTTGCTGCCATACTTCGTCTTGCATGTACAGCCCATGCAGGCGCCGAAGCCGCAGCCCATCCGCTCTTCAAAGCTGAACTGGCCGGACGTCTTTGTCACGTTGTAGACGGCTTTGAGCATGGGCTCCGGTCCGCACGTATAAAGATATGTATACCCGTCGATCCCGGCAATCCCATCCGTGACCAGACCTTTTGTTCCGCAGGAGCCATCCGCCGTGAGCACGTGCACCTCCGCTCCCATGGCCCGAAACTCCTCGGCGAGGAAAATCTCCTCCTGCGTGTTGTAGCCAAGCACCACCTGTGGTGTCTTTCCCTGCGCCAGCAGCTGCCGGCACAGGAGATAGAGCGGAGGGATTCCCACGCCGCCGCCCACCAGCAGCGGACGCGGGCCGGACTTCTCCAATGTATAGCCATTGCCAAGGCCGGTGAGGACGTTGAGTTCCTTGCCCGCCGGATAGGCGGTCATGGCCCTGGTCCCCTCGCCCAACGCCTTATATATAATTGTCACCACATCTCCTTCCAAATCGTTGACGGAGATGGGCCGGCGCAGGTAGTAGCCATCCAGCAGCAGATTGATAAACTGGCCGGGGGCAGTAATGGCCGAGGTATCCCCCTGCAGCCGCATCCGATAGACGTCCTTGGCGATCTGCTGATTTTCAAGGATCGTCAGATTTGTCTCTTTCATACCCGCTCTCCTGCGTCAATGGTGGAGATGGTCAGCGTGGTCTCCTCCAGTACGTCCAGCAGCACCCGCACCGTATCCAGTGACGTAAACAGCGGCACATCGTTCTCCACGGACAAACGGCGGATCAGGTAGCCGTCGTGTGCCTTGTTGGAATCAGATCCGATTTCCCGGCTGTTGATCACATAGGCGATATGGCCCTGCCGCAGTGCACCGGGAATATCCTCCTCGTTCTCACTGATCTTGCAGCGCACCCGGGTGCGGATCCCGTTCTCTTTGAGGAAGCGTGCCGTCCCCTCGGTGGCCTCGATGTTGAACCCCAGATTGTAGAAACGGCGGATCAGCGGCAGAGCCTCTTCCTTGTTCTCATCTGCAATGGTGGCCAACACCGTGCCGTAGTTTTGCAGGCGCATTCCGGATGCCTGCAGCGCCTTATAGAGTGCACGATAGAATGTATCATCATAGCCAATGGCCTCACCGGTGGACTTCATCTCCGGAGAGAGGTAGGTATCCAGCCCGCGGATCTTGGCAAAGGAGAACACGGGGGCCTTGACGAACCAACGCTTCTTCTCTGCAGGATAGATGTCGAAAATTCCCTGCTCCTTCAGAGTCTTGCCCAGAATGACATTGGTAGCGATGTCGGCAAGACTGTAGCCGGTGGCTTTGCTGAGGAAGGGCACGGTACGGGAGGAGCGGGGGTTCACCTCAATGATGTACACCTTCTCATCCTGATCCACGATGAACTGGATGTTGTAGAGGCCCACGATCCCCAGTCCGAGGCCCAGCTTCTTGGCATAGGTCAGGATCGTCCCCTTCACCTTGTCAGAGATACTGAAGGGCGGATAGACACTGATCGAGTCGCCGGAGTGGACGCCCGTGCGCTCTACCAGCTCCATGATTCCGGGAACAAAGACGTCCCGGCCATCGCAGATGGCATCCACTTCTACTTCCTTACCCATAATGTAGTGGTCCACCAGCACTGGCTTGTCCTCGTCGATCTCCACAGCGGTCTTGAGATACTGCCGCAGCTGCTCCTCGCTGTTGACAATGCGCATGGCACGGCCGCCCAACACGAAGCTGGGACGGACCAGCACCGGATAGCCCACATCCTCCGCCGCACGGATCCCGTCCTCAATATTGGTCACAGCATGTCCGGCCGACTGGGGGATGTCCAGACGGTGCAGGATCTTTTCAAACTTGTCACGGTCCTCGGCGTTCTCAATGGCCTCCACGTTGGTGCCGATGATGTTCACGCCGCGCTCCAGCAGCGGCGCCGCAAGATTGATGGCCGTCTGGCCGCCCAGAGAGGCGATCACATCCAGCGCATTCTCATAGAGGAGAATGTTCATCACGTCCTCCGGTGTCAGCGGCTCGAAGTACAGCTTGTCCGCCGTGGTGTAATCGGTGGAGACCGTCTCGGGGTTATTGTTGATGATGATGGCCTCATAGCCGGCCTGACGGATGGTGGACACTGCATGGACCGTAGAGTAATCGAACTCCACCCCCTGTCCGATGCGGATGGGTCCGGCGCCCAGCACCACCGCCTTTTTCCGGTCGGTCACAATGGACTGATGGCCCTTGCCGCTGCAGAAGGCGTCCACGTAGCTGGAATAGAAGTACGGGATGTAGGCGTTGGTATGGCAGGTATCCACCATGCGGAAGGCCGGTGTGATCTTATGAGCCAGGCGCAGCTTCCAGACCTCTGTCTCCGGCATCTCCCAGAGTTCAGCGATGCAGGCATCGGAGAAGCCCAATGTCTTGGCGGCGATCAGCGTCTGCACATCACCCTTCTTTGCCTGCAGCTCCCGCTCCATGGCCACCATATCCTTGAGCACATCGAGGAACACCTCGGTGATGGCGGTCAGCTCATGGAGCTCGGCCACCGTCATCCCCAGACGCAGGAGCTGGGCAATGGCGTAGATGTTGTCATAGCGGAATTCTTTGACATAGTCCACCAATTCTTCCCGGGACATATGGTCAAACTTGGCCATGCGGAAGTGGTTGACGCCGATCTCCAGACAGCGGACCGCTTTGAGCATCGCCTCGCTCAGCGTTGCGCCGATGCCCATGACCTCACCGGTCGCCTTCATCTGCGTCCCCAGCTTGTTGTTGGCCGTGGCGAACTTATCAAAGGGGAAGCGGGGCATTTTTGCCACGATATAGTCCAGCTGCGGCTCGAAAGCAGCCGTTGTATTGGCAATCTGAATCTCCTCCAGCAGCATCCCCACGGCGATCTTGGCGGTGACACGGGCAATAGGATAACCGCTGGCCTTGGACGCCAGTGCAGAGGAGCGGGACACACGGGGATTCACCTCGATAAGGAAGTACTCGCTGGTCTCCGGATTCAGGGCAAACTGCACGTTGCAGCCGCCTTCGATCTTTAACTCCTGAATGATTTTCAATGCGCTGTCGTTGAGCATCTTCCGATCGTGGTCGGAGAGGCTCAGGATCGGAGCCACCACGATGGAGTCACCGGTATGGACGCCCACCGGGTCCAGATTCTCCATGCCGCAGATGGTAATGGCATGGTCGGCACTATCGCGCATGACCTCAAACTCGATCTCCTTGTAGCCTTTGACGCTCTTCTCTACCAGCACCTGATGGACCGGGGAGAGATGGAACGCATGGGTTCCCACTTCCCGCAGTTCCTCGGGGCTGTATGCAAAGCCGCCGCCGGTACCGCCCAGTGTAAAGGCGGGGCGCAGCACCACCGGATAGCCGATCTCCTCGGCTGCCCCCAGCGCCTCGTCCAGAGAATAGGTGATGCGGGAGGGGATCACCGGTTCGCCGATGCGCTGGCACAGTTCTTTGAATAGCTCGCGATCCTCAGCCTCCTCAATGCTTTTGGAGGATGTTCCCAGCAGCTCCGTCTGGCACTCGGCCAGAATCCCCTTTTTCTCCAGCTGCATGGCCAGATTCAGGCCCGTCTGGCCGCCGATGCCGGGGATGATGGCGTCGGGCCGCTCATAGCGCAGGATCCGCGCCACATATTCCAGGGTCAGCGGCTCCATGTACACCTTGTCGGCAATGGTTGTGTCGGTCATGATGGTGGCGGGATTGGAGTTCACCAGCACCACCTCATACCCCTCTTCTTTCAGCGCAAGACAGGCCTGCGTTCCGGCATAGTCAAACTCTGCCGCCTGTCCGATCACGATGGGGCCGGAGCCGATGATCATGATCTTCTTCAAATCCGTTCTCTTTGCCATTGCTATATCCTCCCAAATGTTCTTTCTCGTTCCTTGTTCTCTATTCTCCACGGTAGACCGTTCTGCCATCGCAGACCGTCTCCATCAGATAGCCGTACAGTGTCTCCCCGGCAAACGGGGTGGCCCGGCCGCGGGTCGCAAATTTTTCCGGGTCCACCACCCATGTCCGCTCCAGATCCCACACGCAGCGATCCTCGCCCAGCGGGATGCCGAAGCGGCGGCGCGGTGCATAGGCCATCAAATCCACCAGTTTCTCCAGCGGTACGATGCCGGGCCGCACCAGCTTTGTATATAGCACCGGGAAGGCCGTCTCCAGTCCCACGATGCCAAAGGCGCTGCCGGCCAAGCCCCGGCTCTTCTCCTCCACGGAATGGGGGGCATGATCGGTGGCGATCATATCCACGGTGCCGTCCAGAACGCCCTCCACCAGCGCCTCCCGGTCCTCCCGGCTGCGCAGCGGAGGATTCATCTTGAACCGGCCGTCCTCCTGCAGATCATTTTCATCCAGTACCAGATAATGCGGGCCCGTCTCACAGGTCACGTCCACCCCCGAACGCTTGGCCTGCCGGATGATCTCCACACTCTCCTTGGTGGAGATGTGGCAGACATGGTAGCTGCATCCCGTCTGGGCGCACAGCTCCAGATCCCGGGCGATCTGGGCGTACTCACTCTCGGAGCAGATGCCCCGATGTCCGTGGGCCGCGGCATAGGTTCCATTGTGGATATACCCGCCGTGCAGGAGTTCGTTGACCTCACAGTGGGCGGCGATCACCTTGCCCAGTGCCTTGGCCTGCTCCATGGCCCGTCGCATCATCTCGTCCCGCTGCACACCTCTGCCGTCGTCGGAAAAAGCGATCACATCCGGAGCCATTCCCACCAGATCCGCCAACTCCTCTCCCGCCTCGTCCACGGTGATGGCGCCGTAGGGATAGATATGGATGCAGGCCTTCTCCCGAATGGCCGCCAGCTGCAGCGCCAGATGTTCCCGGCTGTCCATCACCGGCTTGAGATTGGGCATAGTGCAAACGGCGGTATACCCACCGGCCGCCGCCGCCCGGGAGCCGGAGCCGATGTCCTCCTTATAAAAAAAACCCGGCTCACGAAAATGCACATGCACATCGCAAAAACCGGGAAAGGAAACAAATCTGGAATTGTCAGTAGCAGTACCGATATCGGTACCGTGATACACCAGAAAATGGGAAGAATTACCGCTGGGGCGGTTATTTGCCTGCTTCAGCTGCTCCATAAGTTCCTCCTTTGGCATGAAAAAATCCCGCTTGCTCAGCAGGGAGTGTCCGAAAGCTACATATTGTCCTATATCATACATGGTACGGCATCATCCGTCAAGACTGCATATTGAAAAAATTGAGAGAAATTACATTTCCCCACAAGCTCTTTTTTGTCCAATCAGCACTATCTTTTTCTCCGCAGGAAAAAAAGGCCCGAACAAATGGTTCGGGCCTTTTTCCGTCAGATTTTGATAAGCTCGTACTCTCTCGTGCCGATCCCCAATTTCTCTGCGTGCTCCAGACAGCTCATCCAGCAGGTGTCAGGATGGATCCGGTGGAAGTGGTCGTGGTCACTGTGATCGCCCGTATCAGAGGCCGTGCCCCGCACAATGGGCTGGGCATTAACGGCATCGGCGCAGGCCATATCCAACGCCACCGGGTCGAAGGAGGCGAACATTCCCACATTGGGGACGATGGCCGCATCGTTCTCGGCATGGCAGTCGCAGTTGGGCGAGACGTCGATCACGATGGAAATATGGAAGCAGGGACGTCCGTCCACCACAGCCTTGGTGTATTCGGCGATCTTACGGTTGAGCATCACCGAACCTTCATCGCTGTCGTTGATGATGGCGTCCTGGGGACATACAGCGATACAGCGTCCGCAGCCCACGCATTTGTCATGGTCGATGGATGCTTTCCGCTCCGTGACCGCAATGGCACTGTGAGCGCAGATTTTCGTGCACATCCCGCAGCCCACGCAGTCCTCATGATGTACATGGGGCTTTCCCGACTTATGCTGCTCCATCTTGCCGGCACGAGAACCGCAGCCCATGCCGATGTTCTTCAGCGCACCGCCGAAACCGGCACTCTCATGGCCCTTGAAGTGGGTCAGCGAGATGAACACATCGGCATCCATGACCGCCTGTCCGATCTTGGCCTCCTTCACGTACTCGCCGCCCTCCACCGGCACATAGACCTCGTCCAGGCCCTTGATCCCGTCGGCAATGACCACCTGACATCCGGTGGACAGCGGGGAAAAGCCGTTGAGCGCCGCCGTATCCAAATGGTCCAGCCCGTTCTTGCGCCCGCCCACATAGAGGGTGTTGCAGTCCGTCAAAAACGGCTTGCCGCCCCGCTCCTTCACGAAATCAGCCACGGTCTTGGCCCAGTTGGGACGCAGGAAAGCCAGATTCCCCGGCTCGCCGAAATGCATCTTGATGGCGACAAATTTCTTGTCAAAATCGATCTGATCCATGCCCGCCGTCTTCATCAGGCGGGTCAGTTTCTGCTGCAGATTTTCACGGAAATCCGCCCGCAGATCTCCATAATAAACTTTCGATGCCATAAGCTGTAGACGCTCCTTCTCTTTCGTATATAATTGAGTATAGCATAATCCCCCTCTCTATGCTATAATTTTTCGTAAAAGGAGGGGAATTGATGACTTTGCTTCGCCACTGCATCACGCAGGCGGAGGACGGTGTCACGGTGCGGGATATCCTCACCACGCGCTTCCATATCTCCACCACACTCCGCAAACAGATCAAGCGCCGCGTGGGCGCTCTTCTCCTCAACGGACAGAGCGTCACCGTGTCCGGCACCGTCCACTGCGGCGATATACTGGAGGTGGATGTGTCCGACCATGCACCGATGCATCCCATTCCCCCGGTGGATTTTCCGCTGGACATTCTCTGGGAGGACGAGTATTTGCTGGTGCTCAATAAGCCGGCCGGCATCGTCGTGCACGGAGCGGAACTGACGGAAGAGACCGTCACCATCGCCGGCGCCGTAGCCCACTATCTCCAAAGTCCCTGCTTTCACGCCGTCAACCGGTTGGATCGTGGAACCACCGGGGCCATGGTGGTGGCCAAAAGCGGCTATCTCCACCAGCGGTGCATGGCGTTGCTGCACACGGACGGCTTTTACCGGGAATATCGAGCCATCTGCGAAGGGATTCCCACCCCCGCCGCAGGGACAATCACCCTGCCCATCGGCCGGGACGAGCGCTCGTTGCTCCGCCGCTGCGTCCGTGAGGACGGTGCGCCGGCCGTCACAGAGTACGAAGTGTTGGAAACCTTTCATAACCGCTCGCTGCTGCGGCTCACCCCTCACACCGGGCGCACCCATCAGCTGCGGGTCCATATGGCCGCCACGGGCCATCCTCTTACCGGGGACTGGCTCTACGGCACGGAGGATCCGTCTCTGATTTCCCGTCCTGCGCTTCATTCTTATACCGTACACTTCACCCATCCCATCACCGATGAAGCGGTGAACATTACCGCCCCCCTCCCGGAGGATTTGGTCCGTTTATTGGCGGAATGATGGTGAATTTTCGCCTTTACGGGATTCACCTGCCGTGTTATACTGTATTCTACATTTTGTTAAAGGAGGTCCAACATGGATCTTTGCAACCGACACGATATTGAATCCCTGCTGGGACGCCACGGCTTCCGTTTTTCCAAGTCGCTGGGACAGAATTTCTTGATCGACGGCTCTGTTCCGCTGCGGATCGCTGAAGCCTGCGGTGCCGACGAAACCACCGGTGTTCTGGAAATCGGTCCCGGCATCGGCCCCCTCACCCGGCAGCTGGCACAGCGCGCCGGCAAAGTAGTGTCCGTGGAATTGGATCGCCGTCTCTACCCGGTGCTGTCGGAGACGATGGGCGGCTTTGATAACTTCACTCTGGTCGAAGGGGACATTATGAAGTTTGATCTTGCCGCTTTGGTAGAAGAGCATTTGGCAGGCCTGCGCCCCATTCTCTGCGCCAACCTTCCCTACAACATCACCACGCCCCTGCTGACCCGCTGCGTGGAGAGCAACCTTTTCGATTCGCTCACCGTGCTCATTCAAAAGGAAGTGGCCCAGCGGATCTGTGCCGCCCCCGGCACCGCCGATTACGGTGCTTTCTCCCTGCTGATGCAGTACTATACGGAGCCGGAGATCCTCTTCACCGTCCCCAACACCTCTTTTTTGCCGGCGCCCAAGGTGACCTCGGCGGTCATCCACTGCCCGGTACGCCGTGAGCCGCCGGTGCAGGTCAAGTCCACCGCTTCTCTCTGGCGGGCTGTCCGCTCCGGCTTTGCCCAGCGGCGCAAAACGCTGGTCAACTCCCTGCAAAGCGGCTATCCCCTGCCCAAGGAGACGCTGTCTCAGGCCATTGAGGCCTGCGGTCTCCCGCCTACGATCCGTGGCGAGCGGCTGAGTCTGGCCGAATATGCCCGGTTGGCCGATCTATTGGACGAGGCTCTGGCAAAATAAGCCCCCTGCCCCGTCCTTCCTTTATCGATCCGGTCGGCGGCCCTCATTGGCGGCCGATAGGAACAGCCCCTACCAATGGATTCCCCCGTCAGATTGCTCTACAGTAAAAAGCTCGGAGATTCTCCGAGCTTTTCTCTTTATCTTCCGTCATGGCAGCGCTGCCACGTCTCTTCCCGCAGCGAACCGGCGGCCACGGGCCACGGCAGGAGCCGGGCCAGCTGCTGAACCTCCGTACCTGTTGTGGCATCCGTCTGGTTGATGAAGATGCGGTCAGCGAAAGCCTCCGCCTGCAGCACGGCGGCAACGCACTCCGGCGTGGCCGGTGCCTCCATGGGCGCACCGCAGCACCGGGCAAACAGCTCCGGGCGATGGGCCGCTTCCCCGATAGGTCTACCCAATCCGGCGGCCCCCACTACACAGACCGTTTGCTGCCGACACGCCGGCAGCACCGGCTCCCATGGTGCGTGTGCTTTCAGCGGACGTCCGGCTGCGCCGTCTGCCTCCACCAAGACAAAATCCGCCAGCGTCTCCCAACCGGCTGCAGCAGGCGGACACAGCTTCCCTTGGGCTGTATCCGGCTGTCCCAGATAAGCCATCCCCGCCGCCTGCAGCATCTTCTCCGCTTCCTGCACCGTTGAACACACCACGTCCTTCCTCGGAAGCCACATCTTTGTCGTGGTGCAGAGCAGCACCGTTCCACGAGGACGCAGTTCCTCTGCCAAGCGTTGGATCAGTCCGGTTTTTCCGCCGCTGCCCATAATGGCACTGACGCCCTCCCGGATCTCCAATACGTCGCACAGCTTCATCGCAGCTCCTCCATTCCCCGCAGCAGCCCCGCCGCACTGTATCGTCCGCTGCGGCGGCAGAAGCAGCGATCGAGTGCCTTTTGATTCTCTGCACAGTGCTCGATTTCTTTGCTGTAAAGCCTTGCCACTTCTCCCAATTCCTCTCTGGTGCGGCAGTCCCTGCCCAGCGCCATGATCACAAGAACATGGAACACGGCATATTTCACCTGTGGTAAGACGCGGCCTGTATAAACCCCCTGCAGCATAAAGCGGAAAAGGTCGTATACCAGCAGCTTCTCAGCCACTTGTGCTCGGAATCCTGTCCAGACCCCCGCCGTGTCCGCCGGTTCCCTACCGCTGCGGCAGGCTGTTTGCAGCAGCTCACGCCATGCCGGCGTCAGGATCTCCATCCGGAGCAGCCGCTCCCGATAGGCCGCCAGCACACCATCTTGGGAGCACTCCAATTCTTCTTCTCCATCCAGCTCCTGCGCCAGCGCCAACAGCCGGCGCAGCCGCTCCTCCATGGTCCGCTGCCGCTCCTGCACCAGCGCCAGCGCCTTCTCTCTCCCTTTCCATAAGCGATAAAACTGCGCCCCGTCAATATCTGTATACTCGGTGATTTCTTCCTCTGTTTCCTCTGTGACAAACTCCACCGGCTCCTCCCGCAGAAGATAGGTCGTCACCCACGCCGGACAGGAGAGCCCCGGCATGATCTCCCGCCGACCGCCATACTGCACCACAAAGCGTGGATGCAGATGACAGGTGCGGCAGAGTGCCTCCTCACCGCACGCCGCATAGAGGTCGCAGAGCTGCGCCTGATTCAATAAGACGCAGCGCCCCTCCTTACGGGCCAGCTGCATCTCTCCATCCACCGTCACCAGTGCCCGGCGCATCCGCTGCCCCAGCGCTCCGTCCATGGCACGAAACCGCAGAACACTCGGCTCGTCCACTGGGATCTCCCACCCGGCGCAGCACGTGTCGGGACAGCCCCCTGCCAGACATCGAAACTCCTGATCCCATTGTGGCTTTGTGATTTTCATACCGCCATCCTCCTGCGTTGTTTTCTCTATCATACCCGCACCGTGGCAGCTTGGCAAGCAAAACCGGAACCCTCCTTGTGCCTTCCGGTTTCCCCTCATCCCCCATCTTGTGCCGTATTCCGACAGGGCCCTTCTATATCTTGTGTCCCGTTTAGCTATTTTCTACAAAATATAGTCGCATATTTCTGCGCCATTTTCCACCGCATTTTCCCTTTCCCTCTTGCAAGCCTTCGGATTATCGTGTAGTATAATACATGTTCCGAAACAAAACCCTCGGGACACCACATGATATAGTTTTTTCTTTGCACTGCACCACACAATATATGGTGCTCATCAGAGAGTTCACAAAAGGAGAAGCGTATGAAAATCATTAAGAGAAATGGCTCCGAAGTCATTTTTGACATCACCAAGATCATCGTCGCTGTCACCAAGGCCAACAGCGCCGTCCCGGAAGCAGACCGCATGACACCTGTGCAGATCCAGCGGATCGCCGAGTCGGTGGAACTGCAATGTCAAAAGACGGGCCGCGCCTCCACCGTGGAGGAGATTCAGGACATGGTGGAGACCCAGATCATGGCCCATGGTGCTTTTGAGGTCGCCAAGCAGTACATCACCTACCGCTACACCCGTTCTCTGGTCCGCAAATCCAACACCACCGATGACAAGATCCTCTCCCTCATCGAGTGCAACAACGAGGAGGCCAAGCAGGAGAACTCCAACAAAAACCCCGTGGTCAACTCCACACAGCGTGACTACATGGCCGGCGAGGTAAGCCGCGACATTACCAATCGCATCCTGCTGCCCAAGGACATCGTGGATGCCCACAACGAGGGCCTCATCCACTTCCACGACAGTGACTACTATGCCCAGCATATGCACAACTGCGATCTGGTGAATCTGGAGGATATGCTGCAAAACGGCACGGTCATCACCGGCACCATGATTGAGAAACCTCACAGCTTTGCCACCGCCTGCAACATTGCCACCCAGATCGTGGCACAGGTGGCCTCCAACCAGTACGGCGGCCAGTCCATCTCCCTGACCCATCTGGCTCCCTTTGTACAGATCAGCCGCGAGAAGCACCGTGTCTCCGTCCGCTCCGAGTTTGATGCCGTGGGCGTTGCGGTCAGCGACGAGCAGGTCAATGCTGTGGCCGAAAAGCGGCTGCGTGAGGAGATCCGCCGCGGCGTGCAGACCATCCAGTATCAGGTCGTAACGCTGCTGACCACCAACGGCCAGGCCCCCTTCGTCACGGTCTTTATGTATCTGGGCGAGGCCAAGAACGAGCAGGAGCGCGACGATCTGGCGCTCATTATCGAGGAGACACTACTCCAGCGCTATCAGGGCGTCAAGAACGAGCAGGGCGTGTGGGTCACGCCTGCCTTCCCCAAGCTGATCTACGTACTGGAAGAGGACAACATCCATGAGGATTCCAAGTACTGGAACCTGACCAAGCTGGCCGCCAAGTGCACGGCCAAGCGCATGGTGCCCGACTACATCAGTGAGAAGAAAATGCTGGAGCTGAAGGTCGACAAGAACGGCGAGGGCCACTGCTACACCTGCATGGGCTGCCGCAGCTTCCTGACCCCCTACGTGGACGAAAACGGCCAGCCCAAGTACTATGGCCGCTTCAATCAGGGTGTTGTCACTCTGAACCTGCCGGACGTGGCACTCAGCTCCGGCGGCAATATTGAGAAGTTCTGGCAGATTTTCGACGAGCGTCTTGAGCTGTGCCACCGGGCCCTCATGTGCCGCCACGAGCGTCTGAAGGGCACCCTGTCCGACGCCGCCCCCATTCTGTGGCAGCACGGTGCCTGTGCCCGTCTGAAGAAGGGCGAACCCATCGACAAGCTGCTCTTCGGCGGCTACTCCACCATCTCTCTGGGCTATGCCGGCCTCTATGAGTGCGTGAAGTACATGACCGGCAAGTCCCACACGGACCCCTCTGCCACTCCCTTCGCCCTGAGCATCATGAACAAGATGAATGATGCCTGCCAGAAGTGGAAGAGTATGCACAACATTGATTTCAGTCTCTACGGTACCCCTCTGGAATCCACCACCTACAAATTCGCCAAGTGCCTGCAAAAACGCTTCGGCATCATCGAAGGCGTCACCGATAAGGGCTATATCACCAACTCCTACCACGTCAACGTGGCCGAGCCCATCGATGCGTTCCAGAAGCTGGAGTTCGAGGCCCAGTTCCAGCATCTGTCCCCCGGCGGCGCGATCAGCTATATCGAGGTCCCGGATATGCAGAACAATCTGGACGCGGTGCTCAATGTGATGCAGTTCATCTACGACCACATCATTTACGCCGAGCTGAATACCAAGAGCGATTACTGCCAAGTCTGCGGTTGGGATGGCGAGATCCAGATCGTGGAAGAGGACGGCAAGCTGATCTGGAAGTGCCCCCAGTGCGGCAATACGGATCCGGACAAGATGAATGTGGCCCGCCGTACCTGCGGCTACATCGGCACTCAGTTCTGGAATCAGGGCCGTACGCAGGAGATCAAGGATCGCGTGCTGCATCTGTAAAACAGTCTCACCCCAAGGGCCTGCGCCTTTGGGGTGAAATAATCGGCTGCTTACAAGGAAAGGATATGCACCATGTACTACGGTGAATTGAAGAAATGTGATATTGCCAACGGTATCGGCGTCCGGGTCACCCTATTTGTCTCCGGATGTACCAACCACTGTCCCGGCTGCTTCCAGCCGCAGACATGGGATTTCAGCTACGGAAAGCCTTTTACGGAGGAGACGGCGGCAGAGATCTTCGCCGAGTTGGAGAAGTCCTATGTGACCGGTCTGACGGTTCTGGGCGGCGAACCATTTGAACCCCAAAACCAGCCCGAGCTTCTCACGCTGCTGGAAACCGTCCGGCAGCGCTACCCGGAGAAAAATATCTGGGTCTTTACCGGTTTTCGTCTGGATGACGAGCTGCTGCAAGACGGTTCCTATTCCCGCACTCCCGACACCGACCGGCTTCTCTCCTGTATCGATATTCTGGTAGACGGCCGCTTTATGCAGGAGCTGAAGGATATCTCTCTCCAGTTCCGCGGCAGCCGTAATCAGCGTGTCATTGACCTCAAAAAAACACTGGCCGCCGGCCGGGTGATCCTGTGGGATCGCCTGAAAAAATAATCCCCCTCCGCTCTTCTGCCCCACCGCAGGAGAGCGGTTTTTCCGTGTTCCCCATCGCCTTGTTCCTCCTCCGACCTATTTTTTCCTGAATCGACACTTGCAATCGCTCTGAGATTTGCTATAATTATCGTAGGTAGAAGTCCTATTAATACAAACGCTTACGCATCGAGGTGCCCTATGTCCGTGAAACTGGAATTATATAAAGTATTCAAGGAAGTGGCCGAGGCCGGCAATATCACTGCCGCCGCACAGGCCCTTTTCATTTCCCAGTCTGCCGTCAGCCAGTCCATCAAGCAGCTGGAGTCGGAGCTGCACACACGGCTGTTCGCCCGCAATTCCCGCGGCGTTACATTGACCGGCGAGGGAAAAATGCTCTATGAATACGTCCGCAGTGCCATGGGGCTTTTGGAAACAGGCGAAGAGAAACTGGCCCAGACTCGTGAGCTGCAAATGGGTCAGCTGACCATCGGCGCCAGCGATACGGTCACCAGTCAGTTCCTGCTGCCCTATCTGGACAGCTTCCACCGCCAGTACCCTGCCATTCATATCCAGATCGTCAGCGGTCGCAGCTATAAAGTACTGGGTCTGCTGCAGTCCGGCAAGGTGGACATCGCTTTTGCCAGTACCCCGCCGGAGAGTTCCTCCATCGAAACGCACCCCTGCTTCAAGACCCACTCCGTCTTTATTGCCTCTAAGGACTACGACTGTGATTTTGATCACATCTATACACTGGACGAGATGGCACAGTTTCCTCTGATCCTGTTGGAGAAAAAGGCCTCCTCCCGTCTCTTCTTAGAAAAGTTCTTCCTGCAAAACGGCCAGCATCTGAACCCGGAGATTGAATTGGGCGCCCGCAGCCTGTTGGTGGATCTGGCACGGATTGGCTTTGGCGTGGCCGGCGTGACCCGTGAGTTTGTCCGCAAGGAGCTGGACAGCGGCGAAATGCTGGAGTTGAAAACCGCCTTCGAGATCCCGGCACGCAGCGTCGATATGTGCATCCTGCGGGACGTGCCCATGACGGCCGCAGCCCAGCGCTTCGCCGACTTTATCAAGGATCGCGTCGTGCAGGCCCAGTGATCCCCTGCGTTCTACATTAAAAAACAAATTACAAGAGGAATCTGCCATATTTTCGGCGGATTGCCTCTTGTTTTTTTTGCGAAAATCGTGCATGATGGATACAATAAAGGAAAGGGAGTGAGATGTTTTGGAGCAGCTCAAAGAACGAATTCTCCGTGAGGGCAGAGTGCTGCCCGGCAATATTATTAAGGTGGACGGTTTTTTGAATCACCGTGTAGACACCGCACTTCTCAGTGACATCGCCGACGAATTTGCCAAGCATTTTGATATCAACGATATTACGATGGTTCTGACCGCCGAGGCCAGCGGCATCCCTCTGGCCACCATCTGCGCTCAGCACTATGGAGTCCCGATGGTCTTTGCCAAGAAGGCCAAGAGCGACAACATCGAGGGAGGCCTCTATCAAAGTGAGATTTTCTCCTATACGTATAAGAAGAAGGTCACGCTGATCGTAGCTCAGGAATGGCTGGGTCCGGAGGACAAGGTCCTGATCATTGATGACTTCATGGCCAAGGGCTATGCCATGCAGGGTCTGGTCGATATTGTGGAGAAGGCCGGTGCCGAACTCAAGGGCATCGGTGTCGCTGTCGAAAAGGGCTTCCAGGGCGGCGGTGATTCCTTCCGTGCGAAGGGATATAATATCCACTCTCTGGCCATCATCGAAGATGCCACCCCCGGCCACATCGTTTTCCGCGACGATCAGTGATCGATTGAAAGTGTGCGGTTGTTGCCGTGCACTTTCCTTTTCTACGCCTTCGTCCGGAAAAAAGACAGCATTTTGCCGAAAATTCCCCTTCTTTTTTCGGACAAAACTGTGCCGCAGCAGTGAGAAAACTCTTGTGGATCTCCTCTTTTCTGCGGTATAATAAAAAGATCAAGGCAGTGATATTCTGTACACACAGGATTTATGGAGGTTTTTGTATGTCTAATAATGTTCGACCCGAAAACATGGCACGCATCACCACTCCCCAGCAGGCTAACGCCTTTATCGAGGAGCAGGTCGCACAGATCCGTGCACAGGTGGGTGACAAGAAAGTGCTTCTGGCACTGAGCGGCGGTGTGGACTCCTCAGTCGTAGCCGCTCTGCTCATCAAGGCCATTGGCAAGCAGCTGGTCTGCGTCCATGTAAACCACGGCCTGATGCGCAAGGGTGAAAGCGAACAGGTCATCGAGGTCTTTGGCAAGCAGATGGATGCCAATCTCATCTATGTGGATGCCACCGATCGTTTCCTGAATCTGCTGGCCGGTGTGTCTGCCCCCGAGCAGAAGCGTAAGATCATCGGCGGCGAATTCATCAAGGTCTTCGATGAAGAGGCCGCAAAGCTGGAGGGCATTTCCTTCCTGGCACAAGGAACCATCTATCCCGACATTCTGGAATCTGACGGCGTAAAGGCGCACCACAACGTGGGCGGCCTGCCGGAGGACATGCAGTTCTCTCTGGTGGAGCCCCTGCGCCTGCTGTATAAGGATGAGGTTCGCGTGGTGGGTGACGCTTTGGGACTGCCCCATAGCATGGTCTATCGCCAGCCCTTCCCCGGCCCCGGTCTGGGTGTCCGCTGCCTGGGTGCCATCACCCGCGATCGTCTGAATGCACTCCGCGAGGCCGATGCCATTCTCCGTGAGGAGTTCCATAAGAACGGTCTGGCCGGCAAGGTCTGGCAGTATTTCATTGCCGTGCCGGACATGAAGAGCGTCGGTGTCAAGGATGGCAAGCGCTACGAAGGCTGGGCTGCCATCATTCGTGCTGTCAATACCACCGATGCGATGACGGCCACTGTGGAGGAGATCCCCTATTCCCTGCTGCATACGATCACCGATCGCATCACGGCAGAGGTTCCCGGTATCAACCGCGTCCTCTACGATCTGACCCCCAAGCCCGTCGGCACCATCGAGTGGGAATAAAGATTTGACCTAATAAAAACCCGAAAACCGTTGCAGCGCAACAGCTTTCGGGTTTTCTTTTTTTGTGAGTACATTTTGAGCACATTTTCCTGCTATCAGGGCAGTAAATTCACTCACTACATATTAAATTAAAGTATCTCCATAGAACCTTGTAGCTCCATCTCGGTAAGCTCCAAATTCTCTCGCAGCTCATCTAAAGAAGCCTTCACCTGCTCCTTAGATGTATCACCATATTTTGCGTGCATTAGACCATAGCCGTTGTAGAGGCTCTCTCAGCGGAGAAAATCATTCAAAATAGTAGGATCCTGCAACGCAATTTTGAAATCGTAAACGCCGAAATGTTTTACGCATGACCATTTATCAGGGGTGAGCCTCTGGGATTACCCCTGAATTATTCATCATCGGCTTATCGACCAGAGTAAAATCCATAACCAAAGATAAGACAAATCTAAAAATAAATGCAAAATATCATTCATAAATTGCTTTTTTGCATCGATTATGCTATTATATAATAAGTATCATACGATGTTGAGTGAAACTCGGCAGTGATTGTGGCTCTGCCTCCGGGCAGAGCTTTTATCTATGTGTTTAAAACCCTTGAGAAAACAAAACACCAGCTTTTGATATATCCGTTTTTTCGGACATATCAAGATGTAAAATATAATTAGCAGGTATAAATAACACAAGATGTAAGGCGAAAGAGGTTCAGATGAAAATTATCAATAATATTACCGAGAAATTGGTAGATGACTTACGCTGTCATATCCGTCCTAACAGTAAAATCGCTATTGCAGCCGCCTGCTTTTCTGTATATGCCTATGAGGAGTTGAAAAAAGAATTAGCGCAGGTAGAGGAATTTCGCTTTTTATTTTCATCTCCGACTTTTTTGCAGTCAAAACCAGAAAAATCGCAGCGAGAATTTTACATTCCACGGATCAGTCGGGAGAGGACTCTTCACGGAAGTGAATTTGAGATTAAACTTCGCAATGATTTCAGCCAAAAATCAATTTCTAAAGAATGTGCAGAATGGATTCGTAAAAAAGCTGTTTTCAAGTCAATCAACACCGATGAAACAATGCCAGGGTTTATGATTGTGGATAGTGCCGAACCCACCACATATGCACCTATTAACGGATTTACCCGTGTGGATCTCGGTTGCGAGCGTGGTGGAAATCTCTTCAATATGATTCAGCAGTTGGATGCCCCGGAAAGTAAAGCCTATCTGGATATGTTCAATCAGCTTTGGAATGATAAAAAGCGTATGGAGAATGTTACTCAAGAGGTTCTGGAACGGATTTCCACAGCTTATCATGAAAACAGCCCGGAATTTCTCTACTTCTTTGCCCTGTACAATATTTTCAGCGACTTCTTGGAAAATGTCAGTGAGGATGAGCTCCCAAGTGAAAGCAACGGATTTAAGGACAGCCAGGTGTGGAACAAGCTGTATTCCTTTCAGAAGGATGCCGTGCTCGCAATCATCAGCAAGCTGGAAAAATACAACGGCTGCATTCTGGCTGACAGCGTCGGATTAGGTAAAACATTTACCGCACTGGCTATTATTAAATACTATGAAAACCGTAACCTTCGTGTATTGGTTTTGTGCCCCAAAAAGCTGAGTGACAACTGGATGACCTACAAGGCAAACTACCTCAACAATCCAATTGCCGGCGACCGGTTGCGGTATGATGTTCTTTATCACACGGATCTCTCCAGAACAAAAGGACATTCCGGAGAACTAGATCTTACCAAAATCAACTGGGCTGCCTATGACCTGGTGGTGATAGATGAATCCCACAATTTCCGCAATGGTGGCAATAGCAATAAGGAAAACGCAAAGCTCAATCGCTATGATGCACTTATGGAAAAGGTAATCCGTCCGGGTGCACGCACCCGTGTGCTGATGCTATCTGCTACTCCTGTAAATAACCGTTTCACCGATTTGCGCAATCAGCTTGCTTTAGCATACGAAGGAAACAGTGAGGCTTGGAGTGGAAAATTAGATACCGATCGCAGCGTAGAAGAAATTTTCCGCAATGCGCAGAAGGAGTTCAATGCTTGGAGCGAGCGAGATCCCGACCAGCGCAGTACCGATCAACTCATGCGGATGCTGGACTTTGATTTCTTTGGAATTTTGGATGCTGTAACCATTGCACGCTCCCGTCGGCATATTGAAAAATACTACAATGTCAGTGAAATCGGAAAATTCCCCACTCGGCTTCCTGTCATTTCAAAGCGTCCTCCCCTCACAGATTTGGGTGGGGCCGTTACATACAGCGAAATCTATGAGATGCTGCTGAGTCTGACTCTGAGTATCTACACCCCCTCCAATTACATTCAGCCCAGTAGACTGGAAAAGTATGCGTCCCTGAATCACGAGGGAAAAAACAGCCTGACACAGGTCGGTCGTGAGCAAGGCATCCGCCGGCTGATGAGCATCAACCTGCTGAAACGGTTGGAAAGCTCCGTCCATTCGTTTCAGCTGACACTGAAGCGAATTCAGGATCTGATTTGCTCTACGCTGGATAAAATTGCGCACTATGATCCTTCCACGACAATGGAACTCACCGACCTGACCAGTACTGTGGATTTTGACGCAGATGATCAGGATTTGGATCTGTTTACCGTTGGCAAAAAGGTGAAAATTGCGCTGGAAGATATGGATTATGTCACTTGGCAGCAGGATTTGCAGGAGGACTTCAACACCCTCTATGTTCTGACCAATATGGTGGCTGATATCACCCCTGCACACGATACCAAGCTGCAAATGCTGCTGGATACTCTCTCGAATAAAATGAACAATCCGATCAATCCCGGCAATCGGAAAATGATTATTTTCACTGCTTTTTCGGATACGGCTGAATACCTCTATCAGCATGTAAGTCATTATGCCCAAGAGCGTTACGGCATGAACACCGCCCTGATCACCGGCTCCACCGCCGGAAAAACCACAATTCCCAAGTTTTCTGCCGATCTCAACAATGTGCTCACCTGTTTCTCTCCCATTTCAAAGGATAAAGCAGCACTGATGCCCGGTGCTCCGGATATTGATATTCTGATTGCAACTGATTGCATTTCCGAGGGTCAGAACCTGCAGGACTGCGACTGCCTGCTGAATTATGACATCCACTGGAACCCGGTTCGTCTGGTGCAGCGTTTCGGACGAATTGACCGAATCGGCAGCCGAAACGATGTGATCCAGCTGATCAACTTTTGGCCGGATATGGAGTTGGATGATTATATCAATCTCAAGAGCCGAGTGGAGACCCGTATGAAGGCACTGGTCATGACCTCCACCGGCGATGATAACCTGCTCAGTCCGGAGGAAAAGGGCGACCTGGAATACCGCAAAGCCCAGCTCCAGCGCCTGCAAACCGAGGTTGTTGACTTGGAGGAAATGGGAACCGGCGTGTCGATTACCGATTTGGGTCTGAACGAGTTCCGCATGGAGCTGATGGAATACGCAAAAACACATCCGGAATTGGAAACCTGTCCCGGTGGCATTAGTGCAGTAGCGGCGGCAACACCTGATGCCCCTGCCGGAGTGGTTTTTGTCCTGAAAAATGTCCATAACGAGGTGAACATCGACAACCGAAACAGACTGCACCCCTACTATCTGGTCTATCTTTCCGAGGATGGAGTCACCTTGCACGATCATCTTTCCCCGAAGGAAACACTGGATGCCATGCGTCAGCTGTGCCGTGGAAAGAGCGCTCCCCTGACTACTTTATGCAAGGAGTTCAATGAAGAAACCGATGGCGGCAAGAATATGGCGGTCTACTCCGGACTGTTGGAGGATGCCGTTCTGTCCATTTTGGATGCAAAAGAGGACAGCGATCTGGACAGCCTGTTCCGGGCAGGCGGCACCTCTGCCCTGCTCAGTCAGGTGTCGGGCCTGGATGATTTTGAGCTGATCTGTTTCCTTGTGATCCGATAAGAGAGGAGCGTCGGTCTTATGTTAACTTTTCCAAAATCCACCGTGTTTGGGCGGCGGATTCCCAAGCAGAAGTTTTATGAGCATCTGGAGGTCAGCGGAGAAATCAGAAAAATCTTCGTGGAGCAGGTGCGGCTGATCACTTGGGCGAACAAGCTGTCTGTGAACACCATGAACATCGCCCCCGGAGCGGAAGTCACGGAAATTGAAGTGTTTCATATCAAGCTGACGGGAATGGCACTGGATCAACGGGTGCTGACGCTGATGGACAAGCAAATCCCGTACCACATTTTGTTCCTTCTGGAGCGGTCAGACGGCCTGTATCAGATGGCGGTCACCTATAAAGAGGCCAGCCAGACCGGCAGCAGTGCCTTTCAGCTGAAGCAGAGCTATCACACAGAGTGGATGGAGCAGGATGCGCTGTCGCTGTCCCTTGACGGACTGGATCTGGATGCGCTTTACGAAACGATCGTCCGCAGCATTGCCGGCAATGCGATTACGGCTCCGGAAGCTGACAGCCTGAAAGAAGCCGTGGAGCAGACCCAAGAGCGAGAAAAACTGGCACGGGAAATCGAAAAACTCCGCTCCAAAATGAAGAAGGAAAAGCGGCTTGCAAAGCAAATGGAAATCAGGAGAGAAATACAGAGGTTGGAGGCAAAAAAAGAATGATGGAGTCAATCTTGGATTTTCTAAAGAATGTACTAGAGATAGCAGGTGGAACAACCGTAGTCGCTCTCCTATTCGGAAAATTTGCAGTTAATAAAACGGTAGATATCTTAGATAAAAGATATGATGAAAAAATGAGTGAGCGGTTAGAATCCCGCAAAGCTCAGCTTGGTAAGAAAGAGTACATCAGCAAGACAAGATTTGATACGGAATTCAAAATATATCAGGAATTGTCAGAAAAACATATATCTGCTGTATACAACGCAGGTGAAGCAGTCCTCGTGGCAAGAGGAATGTATGGTTCTGATATGAATCGTTACGATGAATTTACAAATCGAGTTTGTAATTCTCTTAACGATGCCGAGATTTCTCTAAAAAAATATGCACCGTTTATTTCTCAAGAAATCTATGAAAAGTATAAAGAGCTAGGCAAAAAAATCACCGACATATTCAGATTGTCTTTGGCGATGCACGACTCACGCTTGCTAGGCAAAACTGATATGAACTTCCAATATGGCGGAATTAATTATAATTTGTCTACGGCTAAACAGGAAATTGAAAAAATCCAAAAGGATATAACAGTCCGTTCGGATGACATTATAATGGTCGTGCGTAAGTACTTAAATAGCCTAGATGTGATAGAATAGGAGGAATCCATATGGAACATATGAAATTTGAAACCCCGGATATGGTAGGGGAAAATATTGAAAAAATCGGGGCGCTGTTTCCCAGTGCCGTGACGGAGATGAAGGACGAAAACGGCAAGGTGAAAAAAGGCATCAACTTTGAGGTGCTGAAACAGCTGCTGAGCCGGGATGTAGTGGACGGCGACGAATGCTACGAGTTCACATGGGTGGGTAAGAAAGCAGCCATGGCAGAGGCGGCAAGACCCACCACCAAGACCCTGCGCCCCGTGAAGGAGGACAGCCGGGACTGGGATACCACAGAAAACCTGTATATCGAGGGCGACAATCTGGAAGTGCTGAAAATCCTGCAGGAGAGCTATCTGGGCAAGGTGAAGATGATCTACATCGACCCGCCCTACAACACCGGTCACGACTTTGTCTATCCCGATTCCTTTGTAATGGACAATGAGGAATACAGCGCCGGAACGGGCTATTTTGACGAGGAGGGCAATGTAAATTTCGCCCGTGAAAATAGTGCTAATGCCGGAAAATATCATTCCGACTGGTGCAGTATGATGTATTCTCGATTAACTTTGGCAAGAAACCTGCTAAAGGACGATGGAATTATTTTCATTTCTATTGATGATTATGAGATGGAAAATTTGCAGAATGTAGGAAATGAAGTCTTTGGTGAGAAAAACTATGTTGGAACAGTAGTTTGGGAACGAGCATTTTCTCCGAAAAATGACGCAAAATATTTCTCTGCAAGTCATGATTATATCTTAGTATACGCAAAAGAAATCAACTCTTTTTCAATTGGCAAATTACCAAGAACAGAAGAGGCAAACGCAAGATACAAAAATCCAGATAATGATCCACGAGGGCCGTGGACTGCAGATAACCTTACAGTAAAAACATATAGCGCAGCTTACGATTATCCGATTACAACACCTTCAGGAAAAGTCGTTACTCCAACCAATGGACGTTGCTGGTTTACCAATAAAGAGCGGATGCAAGAATTAATTGCTGATGGAAGAGTTTGGTTTGGTGCTGATGGTACAAACATGCCCCGATTAAAAAGATATTTGTCTGATGTTCAGCAAGGAATGACACCCATAACTTTGTGGAAATTTCAAGAAGTTGGTCACAATCAAGAAGGGCGCCAAGAAGTAAAGACACTTTTCGAAGGTCAAGGCTACTTTGATGGTCCTAAACCAGTACGTTTATTGAATCGTATTTTGCAAATTGCTAATCTCGATAAGAATTCATTTGTGCTTGATTTCTTCTCTGGTTCTGCTAGTACCGCCCATGCTGTAATGCAGATGAATGCCGATGATGGTGGACACCGCAAGTTCATCATGGTACAGCTTCCTGAGCCCTGTGACGAAAAGAGCGAGGCATTCAAAGCCGGTTACAAAAACATCTGCGAAATCGGCAAAGAGCGCATCCGCCGTGCCGGTGACAAAATCAAAGAGGAGAATCCTCTGGGCACAAAGGATCTGGACACCGGTTTCCGTGTGTTCCGTGTGGACGAGAGCAACATGAAGGATGTGTACTATCATCCCGACGAGCTGGATCAGATGTCCCTGATAGATATGGTATCCAATATCAAGGATGACCGCACCGACATGGATCTGCTTTACGCATGCTTGCTGGACTGGGGCGTGGAGATCAATCTGCCCCACACCAGCACCGAGCTGGACGGCTGCACCATTCACAATGTGGACAACGGTGCGCTGATCGCCTGCTTTAACGAAAAGATTCCTGCCTCTGTCATTGAATCTATGGCGCAGCAGCACCCCCTCCGTGCCGTGTTCCGTGACAGCGCCTTCACCGCCGACGATGCAAAGATCAATGTGACGGAGACCTTCAAAAACTTCTCCCCCGACACCAGTGTGAAGGTTCTGTAAGGAGGGCGCCCCATGAAGCTACAATTTAAGCACCAACCCTTCCAGAAGGATGCCGCCGCAGCTGTCTGTGATGTATTTAACGGACAGCCCAAGCGCACCACCACCTTCCGTGTGGACATGGGCAATATGCTCAATATTCAGCAGGACATGGATATGAGCGACACGGGTTTTCGCAATCAGCCTCTGGTTCCGGAGCTGACCAACGCAGCGATCCTAAAGAACCTGCAGGCGGTTCAGCGCAGGAACGGTCTGAAGCCCTCTGAGGCACTGACCGGCCCCGGCATTAACCTGACGGTCGAAATGGAAACCGGCACCGGCAAGACCTACACCTATGTCAAGACGATGTATGAGCTGAACGCCCGCTACGGCTGGAGCAAGTTTATCATTGTGGTTCCCTCGGTTGCCATTCGTGAGGGCGTGTACAAGTCCCTCCAGACCACGCAAGAGCATTTTGCCGAGGACTACGGCAAGAAAATCCGTTTCTTTATCTATAACTCCGATCGTCTGACGGACATTGACCGCTTTGCATCGGACAGTGCCATTCATGTGATGGTCATCAATATGCAGGCCTTTAACTCCAGCAAGAACCAGAGAATTATCGACAAAAAACTGGACGCCTTCCGCAGCCGCCGCCCCATCGACATGATCGCCAAAACCAATCCCATTCTGATCATTGACGAGCCCCAGAGCGTCGAGGGCAAGCAGACCAAGGAGAGCCTGAAAAAGTTCAATGCCCTGTTCACCATTCGCTACTCCGCCACCCACAAGGAAAAATATGACATGGTGTACCGTCTGGATGCCATGGATGCCTATAATCAGCATCTGGTCAAAAAGATTGCCGCTCTGGGCGTCACACTCACGGGAACCACTGCCACCAACAGCTATGTGTACCTGGAGGGCATTGACACCTACAAAAACAAGGCACCCACGGCACGGATCGGATTTGAAGTAAAAGGCGCCTCGGGCACTCGAACCGTGGTGAAAAAACTCGGTCAGGAGGCGGATCTTCTGGCAGAATCCAACGGTTTGGAAGAGTATGCCGACCGATATATCATCACGGGAATTGACGCTCGTGACAACTCCGTTACATTCCTCAACGGGCAGACGCTGTATGTGGGGCAGATTCAGGGGAACGAACAGATGACCGCCCTGCAGCGCCGTGTTCAGATTCGGGAGACCATTCGCACGCACATTCAGCGAGAGCGGGAGCTTTATCCCTTGGGTATCAAGGTGCTGTCCCTGTTCTTTATCGACGAAGTTGCAAAATACCGCCTTTATGACGGAGATCACGAGGACGGTCGAAACGGCGAATACGCCAGAATGTTTGAGGAAGAATACGAAAATATCGTGAGCAGCCTTCAGCGAGAATTCGGCGACGAGGAATATTTCAAATATCTGGATCGCATTGACCCCCACAAAACCCATCAGGGATATTTCTCCATCGACAAGAAAAAGGGCAAAAAAGCACAGTTCGTGGAAAGCAAGATCAATGACAAGAAGAACCAGACCTCTGCTGACTCCGATGCCTATGATCTCATCATGAAGGACAAGGAGCGTCTGCTCAGTTTGGAGGAACCCGTCCGCTTTATCTTCTCTCACTCAGCCCTTCGGGAGGGCTGGGATAATCCCAATGTGTTTCAGATCTGCACGCTGAAACCGCAAAGCGAGTCGGATATCCGCAGCCGTCAGGAAATCGGCCGTGGACTGCGCCTTTGCGTCAACCAGAAAGGCGAACGCATGGATGAAAGTCTATTGGGCAAAGAGGTGCAAGGCATCAACAAGCTGACCCTGATTACCGACCTGTCCTTCGGTAAATTTGCAGAAGCCCTGCAGAATGGTCTGGCAGAGTCGATGGCAGACCGTCCCAAGAAGGTGGATGCAAAACTCTTTACCGATCGCATCCTCACGGATGCCAACGGCCAAGAAGTGAAAGTAACTCCGGAGCTGGCCGCCGCCATTTTCGAGGATCTAATCAGCTGCGGCTATGTGAAGCGTGGAGAGCTGACCGAAAAATACTATGAGGACAAGGACAATGGAACGGTTCAGGTTGCAGAGGAAGTAAGAGATTGTGCAGAATCCGTTGTGAAGATTCTTTCTTCCGTCTATGACAGCCATTCTATGAAGCCGGAGGATGCCACAGGCAACAATGTTCATGCTACACTGGATGAAGAGAAACTGAAAAGAAAAGAATTTCTTGCACTTTGGGAGAAAATCAATCGAAAAACCGTTTACTCGGTGTCCTTTGATACAAACGAGCTGATCAAAAAAGCAATCGCTCAGCTGGATGCACATCTGGAAGTTTCTCAGATCTTTGTCAAAAAGGAATACGGCGAACAAGCAGACAGGATTGAATCCAAGGAGCAGCTAAACGAAGGTAAGGGCTTCAAGCAGAAAAAAGAGGATCAGGATAAAGCCGACCGCTCTGTTTTGGGCTCGGTAAAATATGATCTGATCGGTAAATTGGTCGTCGAAACCGGTTTGACCCGTGCTACGGTGGCCACAATTTTGCAGGGAATATCGCCATTCAAGTTTAAAATGTTCCGCATCAATCCCGAGGATTTTATCGTAAAAACTGCAAAAATCATCAACAACGAAAAGGCAAATCTTGTGATTGAGCACATTGCTTACAACAAACTGGATGCCACCTACGATACCAGAATTTTTGCCACGGCAAATCTTCAGGGAAAGTTGGACACCAATGCCATGGCGGTGGAACACAGCATTTATGACTATTTGATCTATGATTCCGACGGAGAACGTAAATTCGCCAAAGCACTGGATATGAACGAAAAGGTCGCCCTTTATGTCAAGCTTCCCAAGTCCTTCTTTATTCCCACACCTGTGGGCAAGTACAGCCCAGACTGGGCGATTGCCTTCCATGAAGGCGCTGTAAAGCATGTATACTTTGTGGCTGAAACCAAGGGCAGCACCGATCAGATGGAGCTGAGGGGTGTGGAAAATGCCAAAATTCACTGTGCTAAAGAACACTTCAAAGAAATCAGCAATGACCAAATCGTCTATGATGTGGTGAGCGATTTCGAGCAGCTGATTCACCTGGTATCCTAACCGAAGGTCCGGTTTTGTTTTTGAAAAAGGAGTGTATCGATTATGAGATGTCCAAACTGCGGCAGTCCTGTGATGGTATATGCAAATCGTTGGGAATGCGGCTACTGCGGTGACTGCGGTGTTCTGCGCACCAGAAAAACTGTGCCGGAACCGGCGCAGATGCAGCATGCCACCTTAACCGTGAAATTTATCAACAAGCTGGATTTTGATGCTGCATGGTCAAAAATGAAGGAGTCTCTTTCGCAACGTGCCGAAAAACTCGTTTCCCCCAGCGGGGCAATGTATTGATTTATGAGATCTCCCATGCGATGATCGTTCCAGGTCACACCACCGACAACGAAAAATTTCAGGAACTGGATGAATTCCTTCAAAATGATCCGATTCTGGGATACGGGCCGAACATTCGGGACATCGTTCATGCGTCCAAGCAGGGTGAAGAGTTTTGTGTCGCAGAGGGAAATCTGACAGAGGATGCCTGCGGTGGTTTCTGGCAGCGGCTGATTCGGACGCTGCCCTCGGGGATGATCCATTGGAACTGGAGGAACTCCTGCACGGGCTTGCGGCCTTTTATCAGTATTTTGTTTCGGATGAACGGAGCGGCGAAAGTCTGTCACGATTCCACGAGCTACAGG
This sequence comes from Oscillospiraceae bacterium, assembly GCA_020025275.1. Taxonomy (GTDB): domain Bacteria; phylum Bacillota; class Clostridia; order Oscillospirales; family Oscillospiraceae; genus Vescimonas. The sequence continues at coordinate 49,176 of JAHHSI010000015.1, forward strand.
ATGTCTTTGCGTATCACCGGTGCCGTCACCGGTATTTTTCCCAGATCTCGGTGCAGCGATCGCAAGGCTGCAAGCCGATGACACCAGCTATATAGAGGACGATTGCAGAGATATTCTGGTATCGGGGTATCCGGATCTATTCCAGA